>NZ_CP084098.1:3035775-3642930 GCF_036345015.1 Cyanobacterium sp. Dongsha4
AACCCAATGGGTAAGTACACCCGTTAGAGAGGAATTTTTACAACCCCAAACTTTGCCATTAGATATTCCCGACGATGTTCCTCTAATTGTCGCTATGGGGGGTTCACAAGGAGCAGTAGCCCTAAATAAATTGGTCAGACAATCAGCACCTCAAATACTAGAAACAGGGGCTTATATAGTCCATTTAACGGGCAATCAAGACGATGAAATCGGAACTTTGACCCATCCTCATTATTTAGAAATGCCTTTTTATGATAAGATGGGTGCATTATTACAAAGGGCAAATCTGGCCATTAGTCGCTCAGGTGCTGGAAGTTTAACCGAATTAGCCATTACTAAAACTCCTTCCATTTTGATTCCTTATCCTTTTGCCGCAGAAGACCATCAATTTTTTAACGGTCAAGAATTTACTAACGCTGAGGCTTCTTTGATGTTTAGGCAAGAACATTTATCCTCAGAACTATTAACAGAAACAGTATTAGATTTGTTAAATAACCAAGATAAATTGATGAAAATGAGTTTTCATGCTCAACAATTAGCCGATAAAAATAGTGCAAGTGCGATCGCAGATATGATTATTAATGAATTAACTTATACTCGGCGAGAGAATAAAAAATATTGATGAAGACAAGGCAAGAGGCAAGAGGCAAAAGGCAATGGTAATTAAAAATTAGTAATTAGTAATTAATGAAAACCTGAAACCTGACACCTAAAACCTGAAACCTATTTTATAATTCCTAACCACGAAATCAGTTTAGACTATGTCTTAACGTCCAATGGCGAGGAGAAGAATGATATACTTGAGCCGAATACCATTCCATTTCATGGGCTAAATCTTTTATTTCATCAACAGTTAATGCCGCCCTTAAGGAATCTTTAAATAGTTGTTTCTGTCGAGGACTATAATCTAAGTTAGCTTTTTGAACAATTTTTTCTATATCATCCTCTGATTTGGGGCGGAATAAATCTCTAATTAAAATAACCCCATTTTTTTTCACAACCCGATTAATTTCTTTTAACAATTCCAAAGGTTGGGGTATATGATGAATCAAACTGTTAGAAATAATTAAATCAAAACTATTGTCAGGATAGGGCATTTTTTTTCCATCCACTAACTGTAACGAAATTTGAGACGATTTATTTTTCTCCTGAATATTTGTTTCTGCTATTTTTAACATAGATGAAGCTAAATCAATAGCCGTAATGTGCCATTGAGGACAAAAATCAGCTAGTATTAGAGGTATTCTGGCTGTACCAGTACCAACGTCAAGCACTTTACTTTGTTCTTTTCCTAATTTACTAGCAAGAAGGGCAAAATCTGTGTTAACTTCTGTGAAGTCCATTTGATCATATTCTTGGGCTTCTAAGTCATCGTCCATGACTTCAGGTTCTAAAATACGCTCTATCATTGATAAATTGCCTTATTTATTGTTAATAATGTTAGCAACAATTTGACTTATTTTTTCACTAGCACCAGCACTTCCTCTGAGTTTTTGTAAATCGGATTTTATTTTTTTCAATTTATCCTCATTATTCAACAAATCTAAAACTAAATTACCCACTTCTTCTACTTTCAAATGTCCTATTAATTCAGGGACAATTTCTTTTTTTGCCCAGATATTAGGCCAGGCATAAAGTTTTTTATTTTTCACCGTATATTGAATAACTATCCAATTAATTAATTTAGCAAAATAATCGCCAATAATTGGTAAGTTTGCCAATAACCCTAAGATTCCATCCCATGATTTCATTGCTGTTAGTTGATAGGTGGGAATTAAAACAATCATCGGCATAGTTAGTGAGCCTAATTGTGCAGTGTTTGCCCCTACGGTTGTTAAGCATAATTGACATTGTGTTATTTCTTCATAACAAGGAAATTTAGTAATTAATTTTATTTTTATTCCGTCAGATGTTTGTAAATAAAGTTGATTATTAATAGTAACTAATTCCCCTGTAATATTACCTAATTGTTCAATCAAATTATTATCCTCTTTTTTTCCGTAACTTGCTAATATTTCTGTCGTAATAGTAGGAGCAACAGGGATGATAAATTCTACATTATGATTATATTTATATAGATAAGATGCGATCGCCATTAAAAAAGGTACACCTTGGGTTAATTTTGCCGATTTAGAACCAGGTAACAGTCCAATTTTAACTATTTCATTATTTCCTATATTTTGTATATTATCAGATGTTATATCTGCCATTAAATCCCCAACTAAATGGCATTTACTATGAAAATAACTGGGTATTTTATCTAAAACAGATTGTTGCATTAAAGCAAAATAATCAATATATCTATACCATCTTGCATCCCATTCTGCATAAACCAAACTTAAAAAACCTAATCTTTTGGCAATAACAACAGTAAAAAATTGATCTCCTCCTAAAAATAAAACCAATCCTCGTTGATACCAATCCCAATTATCTCTTGTCTTTCCCCATAATAAAAATGGAAAAAAATTTTCCGCTCCCAAAATGCGATTAATTTCAGGTAATTTACGGGCAATATTAACCTCATTACCCGTTGCATGAGGGCAAGGAGATAAAATTAAAGAAATACGCAAATTTTCTTGATTAATAGTGGATAAAGAACGAATTTGCTTCACAATAGGTAAAACCCATGTTGTAATTTCTCCTGGGCCATTTGATAAAATTACTAAGTCAAAATATGAGTCCACAATTTTTTAATCTTCCCAAGTTTCAGGTTGAATTAAATCAATAATATGATCTCTCAATAAATAACCATTAAATTCTAATTCTATTTCAATTGTGTGCCATTCTCCCGCAGGAATAAAATTACATAGGGTATAGATAGGTTGTTGTCTGCTAATTAGTCCTTTTGAGACTAATTCTTTTGCTTTTTGTTTAATAATACCCACAGAATAAATGGTTTTAACACTCATAATTTTATCCCATTAATAACATCTATTTCAATACAATTCCAAGAGAATTTATCTGGCAAACTATCACGTATAAATTAAAATTGATTAATATTTATCAATAATAGAAATAATCCCTTTTGATAATATAAGATAATTAATAATTAATAGATTATTCTTAATCAACTAGGTTCACTGAAAACATATATAAAAACAATCAATTTTTACTAAAAAAGCTGTAAAAATTCTGGTGATAATTTCTCAAATATATCTTCTTATCTAACTTCTGAACAAAAAACTATTGAACAAAAAGTTAGAGGATTATTACTCATTATCTCAGATAAAAATACTTTTACCAGACTGAAAAAGTAATCTTAATCTTTTCTTTAACTTATGATCTAATCAAGATTAACTGTTAGAATTTGTTTTATCTGGTCAATTAGCAATCAGTAATTTTTAGTTAATTAAAGCCTTAAACCTGCAACCTGACACCTAAAACCTACCCCAGTTAAACATTCTTGTCATCAAACTGAGATTATAAAAACTGCTGACTTTTAATCACTGCCTATTTATCTCCCAAATCTGTCATATAACTGATATAACTAAGCTAAATAATAAACCTGATTAACAAAAATGGGTCGCAAAGCATTATTATTGATTAATCGCCATTCCCGTAAGGGTGAAAAGTCTTTACCTTTAGCTGTAGAGTATTTTTATGCCCATGACTTGGAATTGATTATTAAACCAGTCAAAGATGCCCAAGAGTTGGGAATTGTAGTCAGAGAATACCATCATCAAATTGATTTTGTCATTGTAGGTGGTGGTGATGGAACTTTGAATGCGGTCGTTGATAGCTTAGTAGAAACAAATTTACCTTTAGGTATTCTACCACTAGGAACGGCAAATGATTTAGCTCGAACCTTAAATATTCCTTTAGCTATGAGAGAGGCTTGTAATGTTATTGGTAACGGTAAACTAAAGTCTATTGATTTAGGGTGGGTTAACGGCAAATATTTTTTTAATGTCGCCAGTATGGGTTTAAGTGTTGATATTACAAAAAAGTTGTCTCGTGGTGTTAAGCGTCGTTGGGGAGTTTTTGCCTATGCCATCACAGCATTACAGGTTATCAGCACTGCTAGGCGTTTTTCTGCAACTATTAAGGTGGATAATGAAACTTTACCCGTTAAAACTGTCCAAATTGCGATCGGTAATGGTAGATATTACGGAGGTGGGATGGCGATCGCAAACGATGCGGCGATAGATGATCAAAGGCTTGATTTATATAGCATTGAGCTACAACACTGGTGGCAAATATTTCCTTTAATTTGGCATCTACCAAAAGGAGAACATCATCAACTACAATGGGTAAGGACAATAGAAGGCAAAGAGATAGAAATTCATACTTATAAGTCTTATAGTGTCAACACCGACGGTGAAATTACCACTATTACTCCTGCCAAATTTAAAGTTATTCCCCATGCTTTAAAAGTTTTTGTACCCTAAAATCTTATGCTTTTACTGTTTTATTTCTACACACTTAATCACTTTAGCTATCTCCTTTTGACATCCCATTGCATCAAAGGTAATGATACAACCATTAAGTTCTAAAACTACCAATAATTTGCGAATTGCCATAATTTCATTGGATTTATCTTCAATCAAATAAATGGTTCTAGGGTTTTCAATATGTTCTTGAAACCTCACGATAATTAACTTTCTCAATGATATTTACCATATCACTTTTTCATGAATTTTTAGTATGGGTTTGCCCTGCCAACTGAAACAAAAATAATGATTAAAAGCATTTCAAAGTCTATACTATTCATAGGGAAAAGATTTTAATCAAATTGTTAATAACTAATATTACTTCTAAATCTAATCCCCAATTCTAAATTCTTATAAGTCTTTGACACCTGAAAGCTAAAACTATCATGCAAATATATCTTGATTCTTGTGCCACCACTGCACCTCATCCGAAGGTTGTTAAATTGGTGCAAGAAATAATGGAAGATAATTGGGGTAATCCCTCTAGTTTACACTTTTGGGGGGAAAGATCTGCTATGGTTTTAGAAAAGGCTCGTTTTTCTGTGGCTTCTTTGCTTAATGCTGATTCTGGAGATAATATTATTTTTACTTCTGGTGGCACGGAGGCTGACAATTTAGCGGTTTTTGGCACGGTTTATCACTATTCTCAACCACAACACATAATTATTTCTAGTGTAGAACATTCTGCGATCGCATCTCCTGTTACCATGTTGGAAAAGCAGGGATGGCAGGTAACAAGATTACCAGTGAATAGAGAAGGTAGAGTCAATCCTGATGATTTAAGAAAAAATTTACAGGATAATACGGTATTAGTATCCATCATTTATGGACAAAGTGAAGTCGGCACGATTCAGCCTATTACGGAGTTAGCTAATATAACAAAAACCTACAGTAAGGCTTTATTTCATACTGATGCAGTGCAGGTAATGGGGCGCACTTTTGTTGATGTATCGGCTTTAAATGTTGATTTATTGTCTCTGTCTGGACATAAATTTTATGGTATGCAAGGAGCGGGGGCATTATATATTAGAGAAGGCGTTAAGTTGCAACCTCTTATAGGCGGTGGGGGACAAGAATTAGGGTTACGTTCAGGTACACAAGCACTATGTGCGATCGCAGCTTTGGGATTAGCATCCCAATTAGCCCAAAAAAATTTAGAAAGCGAGAGTTTAAGGTTAAGGGAATTAAGAGACTATTTCATTGACTTAGTAGAGGAAGAATGCCCTTATTTACAACTAACAGGAGATAGATATTATCGTTTGCCCCATCATGCCAGTTTTATCATTAACCATCCTCATAGAGAAATTACAGGGCGAAAAATGGTGAGGGATTTAAACCTAGCTGGTATAGGTATCAGTGCTGGTTCAGCTTGTAGTAGTGGTAAATCTTTACCATCTCCCACTCTTTTAGCCATGGGATACTCAGAAACTGAAGCCCTCCGAGGAATTAGAATAAGTTGCGATCGCACTACCACTAAAGAAGACTTAGAATGGGTAGTAATGGTTATCAATCAATTAATGAGCCGTTAGGGAAGATGAGTTAGGGGTTAGGGGTTAGGGGTTAGGAGTTAAGACTTAGAAATTATTAATTAACCTGAGTTTTGGATAAGCTGAAAGCTGAAACCAACTCGTAGTCAGAAAACCTTATAGCTTCTTAGAAATAACGATAAAATTGCCTTAACCCGAACTAACGTAAAATCAATTTATTCAGCTTTTTTGTCAATAATTATTGCTTTTAACTCCGAACTCCGAACTCCGAACTCAGGTGACACCTAACCTTATCGGATATTCTTAAACCAAACTGAGGTTAATTATTCACTATACATCTTTGCCCTTGCCCCTTGTCCTTTTGCTCACTAAAATCTTTTTCAGCAACCTCTACTTATAGAAATTTACCAATTCAGTTAATTTATCCCACGCTTTTCCACTAGCAATTATATCGAGACATTTTTCAATACCCTGAAGATGTTTTCCAAAAGGAATTACTCCCGCCACCTGCAACGCTAGAGAAGCATTTAAAGCCACGACTTCGGTTTGTGCTTTTGTTCCCTTTCCTTGCAATACAGAGCTTAAAATAGCCGCATTTTCTTCGACATTACCACCTTTCAAAGCCGCTAAAGACTCACGGTGCAAATTTAACTCTTGAGGATTAATCGTTGTTGTGGTAATTTCACCTTCATTTAGTAATGCTATGTCAGTAATATCTCCTAAACCTGCCTCATCTAATTTTTCTCTACCGTGTAAAACAACGCCTCTATTTATCGATAGTAATTTTAAGGCTTCAGCCACAGGATTGATAAATTGAGAATCATAAACTCCAATAACTTGCCCTGTGGGATATAAAGGATTAACTAAAGGACCTAATAGATTAAATATAGTCCTAATTTTTAACTCTTTTCGTATTGGTGCAACGGATTTCATCGCAGGATGCCATCCGGGGGCAAATAGAAAAGTTATTCCAACTTCTGAAAGGGCTTCTTTTGCTATTTTGTCACTAACATTCAGTTTAATTCCTAAATATTCTAATACATCCGCAGATCCTACTTTACTAGAAGCAGAGCGATTACCATGTTTTGCTACCTTAACTCCTGCCGCAGATGCCACAAAAGCAACAGCTGTGGAAATATTAAAAGTAGATGCACCATCTCCTCCTGTGCCACAAGTATCAATCACAGCCTCTGAATAATCAATTTTCTCTGATTGTAGGGATTGATTTTGTAAAATTCTTGCCATACCTGCTAATTCTTCTGCACAGACACCTTTTGCTTGAATAGCGGTTAAAATCGCCCCAGAAAGGGCAGGAGAGATTTCTTCTTTAAGCCATCCCGTCATTAACTCTCCTGCTTGAGTTTCGGTGAGGGATTGTTTCTCTAATAGTTGTTTGAGTAAATCAGACCAATCTTTATCCATTAATCCTTTAATCTTTCAATATAATGCTTATTATCGCTATAATCCTATCAGAGAATAAGCTAGGAAGCATATAAATCATCGGGATGCGCTGGGCAAAAGACAACGGATAACAGGCAACAAGTAACAGTTTGAATCGTTTTTAAGAATTAAATCAAAATTGTTAATTGAGAATAGTCTCATCAATAATTACATTTTTGTTGAGTAGTTCAGCAAAATACTTTTAAGAAATTCAGGGAAAAGCCGAAAAATTTAACTATTCCCTTAGATAAATAGATTTTAATTTTAATGTTACAAGAGTTCTAAAAAATAGTTAGGAAGATGGATTATATATCAAGTATTATTCTTCACAATCAATTATCTACAAGTATTCTCACAGTTATATATATAAAGTTTTATTGCATTATTTCCCGAAAAATTGTAATCTATAATACCATAATCTGAATAGTAAAATCTCATTATAATATATTTAAGGAATAAAATAACTATGGCTAGAAGAAAAACCAAAGCAACAACAGGTTTAAGTAATCCTAAATCTAAAGTAAATTTGACTATAACTCCTGAAGCTAAAAGTGCTTTAGATGTTATCACCAAAGAAATGGGGTTAACCAGATCTGCTTTATTTGAGGGGCTTTTAAATGGGTCTATTTCTCTTTCTAGCCAAAACTCAGAAAAGAATATTGATATTAGTTTTAATGAGGATAAATCTGAGGGAGAAACTATTTCTCAAATCAATATTTTAGATGGAGAAAATATTAATAATCAAGAGGAAAAAAAAAGCTCCGTTTCTGAAAATTTAGAAGATTATAAAAATAAAATTAGTCATTTAGAAAAAGAGATAAAAGTGCAAGAGGAAAAAAATAATTCTCTTGAACAGGAATTAATTAAAAAATCTTCTGAAATTCAAAGTTTAGGGGAACAAATCAAGAATTTAAGTACGGTAGAAAAAGCAAAAAATAATCATAGTTTTGAAGCAAAGGTTACTGAATTACAGAAAATTATAGATGAGAAAAACAGTGCGATCGCATCTTTAGAAGCAAAAATCGGTCACTTAGAACAGGAAGTTAAGAAGTCAGAAGAATCTGATAATTTATCTTTACAACAAGACCTTGTTGAGCAACTAAAATCTCAAATAGAATCACAAAATAGACAAATACACGACTTAGAACAAGCAAAAAATAACGCTATTTCTTCTACTAGAAACAGTTATGATAGTGGCATTCAAAATCACCTTACCCTAACTAACGAAAAACAAAAAACTATAATTGAACACTTAGAAAAAAGAATTGCTGAATTAGAAAGTTTTGCATCCATTGGAGAACAATTCCTCAATAAATGGCGTTCAAAAGCATATTAGTCATTTAAGTAATTGGTCATAAATGGGATAGAGGTGTTACCTGAGTTCGGAGTTCGGAGTTCGGAGTTAAAAGTAATAATTATTGACAAAAAAGCTGAATAAATTGATTTTAAATGAGTTTTTCCTAAATTTAATAATTTTTTATTCCAAAATTGGCTCGATGATAACTCTCAACGCTTTATTTTTCGATACTTTTTTCATCGAACTCAGGTAGGTGTTGGGTTTCAGGTGTTAAGGAAGCGTGTTAATTAAACACTTTTGCCTCTTGCCTACCTTAACCGACAATTTTATATCGAACTGAAGATAAGAATAATTTTTTGATCCATAGACGATCAAGCTATGTCACAATGAAGACGATATAAATAAATTGAACAATAACTAGCATGGATAGTTTGAAATTATACGAGTACGCATGGTTAGTACCCGTTTTACCCCTACTCTCTGCAATGGTAGTGGGTCTGGGATTAATTTCTTTTAACCAGTTTACTAATAAATTACGACAAGTTAACTCTATTTTTATAATCTCTACCACAGGAGTTTCTCTAGCTTTATCCATCGGACTTTTTTGGAGTCAGTGGCAAGGTCATGAAGCCTTTACTAAAATGTTTGAATGGGCATCAGCAGGAGATTTCACCCTCAGTATGGGTTATACCATTGACCACCTCAGCAGTTTGATGATGGTAATTGTCTGTACTGTTGCCCTTCTGGTCATGATCTACACTGATGGTTATATGGCTCATGATGCTGGTTATGTGCGTTTTTACGCCTATCTGAGCATCTTTGCTTCTTCCATGTTGGGCTTAGTTATTAGTCCTAATTTAGTACAAGTCTATATTTTCTGGGAATTGGTGGGGATGGCTTCTTATCTCCTCATCGGTTTTTGGTACGATCGCAAAGCGGCGGCGGATGCTTGTCAAAAGGCTTTTGTTACCAACCGTGTGGGTGATTTTGGCTTACTCCTCGGTATGCTTGGTTTATATTGGGCAACTGGTAGCTTTGATTTTGGTGTAATGGGCGATCGCCTCCAAGAATTAGTGATTTCGGGTAATATTGGCAGTTGGTTAGCGATTTTATTCGGTATTCTCGTCTTTTTAGGACCTGTGGCTAAATCTGCCCAATTTCCTCTCCATGTGTGGCTTCCTGATGCGATGGAAGGTCCTACCCCCATTTCTGCGTTAATTCATGCGGCGACGATGGTTGCGGCTGGTGTATTTTTAATCGCTAGAATGTACCCTGTATTTGAGCCGATTCCTGAAGTGATGACGGTGATTGCTTGGACAGGTTGCTTTACTGCTTTTTTGGGGGCAACTATTGCCTTAACTCAAAATGACATCAAAAAAGGTTTAGCTTATTCCACCATCTCCCAGTTAGGTTATATGGTGATGGCCATGGGCATTGGCGGTTATAGTGCAGGTTTATTTCACCTCATGACTCATGCTTATTTTAAAGCGATGTTATTCTTATGCTCTGGTTCAGTTATTCACGGCATGGAAGAAGTAGTTGGCCATGAACCCGTTTTAGCTCAAGATATGCGTTTGATGGGAAATTTGCGTAAGTATATGCCCATTACCTCCACCTGTTTTTTAATCGGTACTTTGGCGATTTGTGGTATTCCTCCTTTTGCTGGATTTTGGTCTAAAGACGAGATTCTCGGTTTAGCCTTTGAAGCCAATCCTGCTCTCTGGTTAGTGGGTTGGTTAACGGCTGGTATGACCGCATTTTATATGTTCAGAATGTACTTTATGACCTTTGAAGGAGACTTTAGGGGTAAAAATGAAAAAATTAAAGCCGATTTACTCCAAGCGGCAGGAATGAGCGTTTCTGAAGGTGGTCATCACGGAGAAAAACCCCATGAATCCCCTGCAACTATGACTTTTGCTTTGGTCATGTTAGCAATTCCTTCTGTGTTTATTGGTTTGATTGGTTTTCCTTGGAATAACCGTTTTGAAGCCTTTATTTTCTCTCCCAATGAAGTGGAAGAAGTTGCCCATCATTTTGACTTAACCGAGTTTTTAATCATGGGTGGTAATTCCGTTGGTATCGCTTTAATCGGTATCACCATCGCTTCTTTAATGTATCTTCAAGGTAAAATTGACCCAAGTGCGATCGCATCTAAGTTTCCTAGTTTGTATAACTTATCCTTAAATAAATGGTACTTTGACGATATTTACGACAAAATCTTTGTTAAAGGTAGTCGTCGTGTTGCTCGTGCCATTATGGAAGTGGATTATAAAGTCGTTGATGGTGCAGTTAACTTAACAGGATTAGTAACCATCATTAGCGGTGAGGGCTTAAAATACTTAGAAAATGGTAGAGTACAATTTTACGCTCTCATTGTTTTCGGAGCTGTTCTAGGTTTCGTGGTTGCCTTTAGTGTAGTCGGTTAACCTCTTGAAATTAAGTAATAAGTAGTAAGTAGTAAGTAGTAAGTAATAAATTGGGCTAATTAATAATTCACAACCATTCACATTAAATCAATTATTGTTAACAATTTAAAATTAAAACTTTATCTCTTTATTTCGCAACAACTCTATTAATTATTTAAGAGGAGAAAGTTGGGCAAAACTTTTCTTTAAAAGTTGATATTGAGATGTTAAATAGTCCATGTTTGGAGTTATATCACCATAACGCCATTGCACATAATTATTACTAATTAAAAATACTATTTCCCATTGCTCTAATATTAAAAAATCTCGTAAACTTTCACAATATTCTTTAGGAGTTTGAGAAGGAAGTTTCGGATAGCCTTTTTCTTTTAATAAATCTAACATTTCTCTGTACAATTTCTCTGTAGGATTAAGGCGAGATAAATAATTGTGATATAGAAATTTTTTCACTGCCAAAAATCCTAACCAACCTAAAAAAGCAACCATAATTAATCCTAATATCCCCACCAAAATACCCAAAAAACTACCAGTTAAAAACTGCCATAATTTTCCTAGCCAACCTGCACGAAAAATATTCAAAATAGAATCAGTAATTTTACTAAATAAAGCGGTAATAAATGCCGTAATAGGGGGAGGCAACCAACCTGCAATCCATTTCCAGAAAATTCCTAAAACACCGAAAGGATTATCGTCTTGAAAAGAAGGTGGTATAATTTCATGACCGGGTAAAGGATCAAAATAAAACCAACCATAGCTAGGAAAATAAACTTCTGTCAAAGCATGAGCATCGGTATTATGTACAATATAGTAGCCCGTAAAAGGGTTAAATTGCCCACTAGCAAAACCAACGGTAAAACGGGCAGGAATATCTAAAGCCCTTAACATCATGGTGTAAACTGTGGCAAATTGATCAGGAAATCCTCCCCCATTGGCTAAGAATGCGGTAATAATATCTTCTCCTTCTTCTAGTAACGGATTATCTGTTTTTACTTGATAATTTTGTTTGAGAGCTTGAGCAAGATATAAGGCTTTATCATAATTAGAAGGTAACTCTCTACCTGCTTTTGTCATCAACTCTTCTGCTTTTTCCCTTAAATTCTTTTTAGTAGAAAGTGGAATATCCAAGTAATATTTTGCGATCGCATCAGGATAATTATCTCCTGCTAATTGTAAATCTGTTTGACTACGATAGGGAACTCTGGAAATAACCGTATAAGTTAAACCTTCAATTAATCCAGCAGGCGATCGCATACTTCCTTCTGTATCAAGAGCAATTGCGGCGGCGGGAAAATAAAGATATTGAGGATAAGATAGAGCAGGAATAATATTAGGAAGATCTCTAACAACAGTATAAGTCTGAATTATTTTTTTTGTTTCGGCGGTGATAGCTGGTAAAGAGATATTAAATTGATAATTCCAAAAATTGCGCTTAACATCAATGGTTTGCTCTTCCCTAGATATTTCCCATCCTTGCCCTGTATAGCGATCAAAAGATAGTACACGCCAAAAACCGGGGGCTTGAGAGCGAATTCTGAAGAGGATTTTTCTTTCGGTGATAAGGTTATTGGTATTTTGATTAATGGTCGTGTTAAAACCATAATAACCACTATCATCAGCTCCAGTGCCTCCTTGCCCATCACCCATTATATCCCCCCTTAAAGTACCATCAGGATTATACCCGGGGTTAACAATGCTTCTATCTCCTCCCTGAAAATCACGATTTTCAAAACCTTCTGGGGCACTAACAGGAAATGATTGAATTTGATAACTAGGGTAACGGGGCATAATCGCAAAAATGAATAAGCCCAAAGAAAGGATTATAAGAGAAAGAGAAAGAATTTTTTTAGGGGATAAAGGCGAACTTTGCCATAATTGTTTTTGCCGAAATAAGTTTTTTTCCTGTTTGAGTTGTCTAAAATTCTCTTCCCAAACATTTAACCCCATGCGTGAACGATAGTCTAAAACAAGAGTAGGAATACCTAATAATAATAAAGCTAATAACCACGGTGCAAAAGCTAAAGTTTGAGATAAAGTTGCAGATACTCCAATTAATATTAAACCGATAATCATGGAGTAACCTAAATCTTTACGACGAGGTAAATCAAAGCTGTGTAAAACCTGTAATTGTACTAAAAATTCAGCTAAGACTAAACGGGTATCATTAAGACTTTGAATTAGATTTCCTAAAAAAATCATTAAAGTGATAATCATTCCCATAGCAAGAGCAAACTTAAGGGCAATATTTTTCTTTTTTCTACGACGCCAACTAACTACTGCTCCCACAATGCTTAAAGGAATAGCCCAAATACTCATCGGATAAAGACTTTGAGCCGCAACGTCTGTGGCAATGATGCCCACTATTACCATTATTTGTACCAATGTGCGAAAAAGGATTGATTCTTCAGTAGGAGGTTTAGGCATAGCCTCTATTTTTTCGATCAATTCCCGAATGGTTGGATTATTCCTTAACTGTTGCATTGTTGATGGTTTAAATTTATCTCTGTATTTTAAACTAAATTAGATAACCGTTTGCAGTCTATCCCATTAATAAAATAATTAAGCAACTTGTAAACTTTTAGGTTGAGGAATCATATCCCCTTTTTCTTGCCATATTTCTAAATACATTTCGATCACTTCCTCTCCATTTTCGATGGCTTCTTGACGAGTTTTACCGTGACAATAAGGCATCATTACTTTATCCGCAAATTCAGGTATTGTTACTAAAAAAAGTTGATCTTCTTGTGACCATTCAATTACCATAGTATATTGACTCATTAGTTATTTTTCTTCTTAATTTTTTCTAATTCTTTTTGCGAAATAGACAAAACCGTCTTTTGCAATTTGTACTTTTAATTCTCTAATTTTTCTCGGCATTAATATTCATTATGACTCTAATTTAATACCTTTTATATTTTTCCTGAAGACAAGCATTTTCTACTTGATTTTTAAATATGTTTAGTAAATTGATTATTTCTATATGTAACTCTAAATATTCTTCTCGATCAATTAACAAATAATTTCCGTGTGCAATTTCATTTCTTGATTTTAACAATTTTTCATCGATTAATTTAGACTTAGTGGAATAATCAGCAAAATTTAATCCTAAAATTGACATTATCTCCTTCAACATTTCTGAGGAAAGATTAGACGCAGTTGAAATAGCCTCTTTCGGTAAATTACTTTTTTTATTTAATTCAAACAAAAAAAAATCACATACAGGTATATACAAAGAAGGTTTATTTGTATCTTTCGTCTCTTTTAATTTTTCTTTCATTGCTAAAGCAACAAAATTACTAGCAAGTTGATCATAAGAAAGTTTCTGCATTCTGACAAATTCTAAATAAGAATTAGACGCTAACTTAACAAACCCTTCCCAATGAGCATACAATATACAAATACCACTACGAAGAAAGAGTTTATGTTTTTGCTCAGAAATATCCTTTAATTCAATTAAAGATTTAACTTCTGATAATTCTTTTTTTCTCCATGCCAAATCTTCAGCTAGTATATCGCTTAATTGTTCTATGGTTCTGATTTTCATGAGGATGCAAACAATTTTCTCCCAAGAGGAATAAGATTACGGAAACGTGTTTTTGCATTTATACCTGCACCATAATTTTTGAGATAAGTAGAATCTAACCACATTTGTTTAATTAAATCATACATTTTATTTTCAGCTGGTAATTGTTTGTAGTTATATCCAATACCTAATGCGATCACCTCAAACGGAGATAAAAGAAATCCGCCTAAAAATCTCTCTTGCTCAACTTTGTATTTTTTAAAAGTATCCTCTCCAGTGGTTTTATCAATAAAATGAAATGTTGTTTTGAAAGCTCTTTCTATTTTTTCGTAGTCTAAATTTTCTTTTAAAGCCATCTCTCGCATTTCATTCGTCAAAAACTCACTAACTTCACTACTTAATTCATTGATCTTTGTTTCATCTCTATCAAAAAGAAGTACAAAACGTAAAACTAATTCCATATCGTATTGTTCTTCATACAATCGATCGCTTAAAGCAACACAATTTTTAAATGGTTCATAATTTGCTAAGTTTCGTATCAATTCAAATAGTTTTTTATTGAGCATTACTAGAATACAATTTCTTACCTCTTGAGGTTTGGCGATCGAACCACCCATATTAAGTCTTTGAAATAGTTCATATTTAATCATGGGATCACTTTCTTTTTGAACTATATTTACAGCAATTTTTGCTCTTTTTATTAATAAGCGTTGTGTTGGAGTTAGGGAATTTTTAGGATCATTGGGATCATTCCATTTTTTACCTTGTAAAGAAGGTAAATAAATTGTTTTTTGTAAGGCTATTAATTCTTCAATTTCATCGTCTTTTTGTTTATTTAAAATACCCGCAAATTCATAAATAGTTGACAATCTTTGCACCCCATCAACTACATCCCAAACACCATCATCTCTTTGGCTAACAAAAATGGCAGGAATTGGAATACCTAATAAAATTGATTCTATAAAAGTTGATTTTTGATACTCAGTCCAACGAAAAAACCTTTGAAAATCAGGATAAATATTAATCTCTTTATTTTCATATAAGCTCATTAATTCTCCAATTGACATAGAATATCCATCGGTACGAATTTCTTGTCTTCTTTGATCAATTTCTTCTTGTAGATTCTTTGGTTTGGCTAGAGTATTTTCCATAAAAGACCTTTACAATAGTTCAGAAGTTAGCATCAATTAACCTAAATTAATTTTAGTAGAAAAAATGATGGTGAGCTAAAAAGCCCACCACTGGCAGAATTTATGCTCCTTCTCTTAATTTATCTAAGACGCTACGATCTTCTAAAGTAGAAGTATCTCCTGCAATCTCTTGCCCAGAAGCTAAACTACGCAATAATCGACGCATAATCTTGCCCGATCGCGTCTTCGGCATTCCCTCTGTAAATTTGATTTCTCCCGGACGTGCGATCGCACCTATTTCTTGGACAACATGGGCTTTCAATTCATTTGCTAACTCATCACTAGGAGTAAAACCATCTTCGAGGGTAATAAAAGCAAAGATTTCTTCCCCTTTAATTTCATCAGGTTTACCCACAACCGCCGCCTCAGCCACCGCAGGATGAGACACCAAAGCCGATTCCACTTCCATCGTACCTAAACGGTGTCCAGAAACATTTATTACATCATCCACACGACCCATTACCCAGAAATAACCATCCTCATCCCGTCTCGCACCATCTCCAGCAAAATAGAGATATTGTCCATCTTTCGGTGCAATATGTTCCCAATAGGTATTACGGAAGCGATCGGGATCTCCATATACTGTCCTCATCATACCAGGCCAAGGATGCTTAACCACCAAATAACCCCCCTCATTATCACCAACGGGATTACCGTCTAAATCCACCACATCAGCAATAATACCGGGGAAAGGATGAGTAGCAGAACCCGGTTTAGTAGGAGTAGCACCGGGGAGAGGAGTAATCATAACGCCTCCCGTTTCCGTTTGCCACCAAGTATCCACAATGGGACATTTTTCCTTCCCTATTACCTTGTGATACCACATCCACGCCTCTGGGTTAATAGGTTCACCCACAGTACCTAAAAGTCTTAAAGAAGATAAGTCACGGGCATTGGGATGATGTTCTCCCATTTTGATAAACGCACGGATAGCAGTGGGTGCAGTATAGAAAATATTTACTCCGTATTTCTCTATTACATCCCAGAAACAACCGAGGTTAGAAGGACGAGGTACACCTTCATACATAACGCTAGTAGCACCATTGGAAAGAGGTCCATAGACAATATAACTGTGTCCTGTAATCCAACCAACGTCCGCAGTACACCAGTAAACATCGTTGTCTCTGAGGTCAAAAATCCATTTGCTCGTCATGTGAGAGTAAAGGTTATACCCTCCTGTGGTGTGAACTACCCCCTTCGGTTTGCCCGTGCTACCACTGGTATAGAGAATAAATAGCATATCCTCACTATCCATCATTTCGGGTTCACAATGGGCGGATACTCCTGCTTGTAAGTCATGCCACCAATGATCTCTACCTGCTTCCATTTGTACTTTTTCTTTGGTGCGTTCTACCACCAACACATTCTCAACGCTAGGGGCATGGTTATCAGCAATGGCTAAGTCAACTTGTTCTTTTAGAGCTACCACTTTATCTTTACGGAAACCACCGTCAGCAGTTACTACTAATTTTGCTTGAGCGGCGTTAATTCTGTCTCTGAGGGCTTCGGCACTGAATCCGCCAAATACCACACTATGCACCGCCCCAATTCTGGCACAGGCTAACATTGCGATCGCAGCTTCGGGAATCATGGGCATATAGATAGCAACCACATCCCCTTTTTTCACTCCTAATTGCTTCATCACGTTGGCGCATTGACACACTTCCCGATGGAGTTGAGCGTATGTTAAAGTACGGCTATCCCCCGGCTCTCCTTCCCAGATAATCGCGGCTTTGTTACGTCTTGGGGTAGTTAAGTGGCGATCGAGGCAGTTATAAGAAATATTTATCTTTCCATTGACAAACCACTTAGCAAAGGGGGGATTACTCCAATCGAGAACCTGATCCCATTTTTGAAACCAGTGTAACTCTTTTTCTGCTAATTCTTCCCAAAACTTAACAGGATCTTGTACTGATTTGTTGTATAGTTCTTGATATTGCTCCCAACTTTTAATAGAGGCTTTTTCCGAAAATTCCGATGAGGGGGCAAAAGTACGTTTTTCTTTAAGTATCGATTCAATAGTTGGTTGAGACATAGATAAACTTTTATTATCTTTAAAATGTAGATCAAAACTCCAAACTAACTCATTTTGGGGTCACAAACTATTAATTTTTGTAGCTTTTTTCCATATAAATTCTCTTGATAATTTATTGTATTCTGAAAATAAAAGATGCGATCGCTGAAAGTGTATGTGCAAAACAAGATATAACTAAAAGATTAAAAGAAAATTCCGTTAGAATAATTAAAGTTTATAAAAATAAGTTTTTAGTACTTCAAGAATTATTATAAAAATTATTTATTTTTTGTTATACATAATCTATGTTTACAAATTTAACAGTTAAAAACTTCCGTTGTTTCCAAAATTTAACTTTAAACAATATATCAAGATTAAATCTAATTGGGGGGATGAATAATGTAGGTAAAACATCCTTATTAGAAGCAATATTCCTTTTGTTAGGTGCAAATATTCCTGATTTATCACTCAGAATTAATATGTTTAGGGGTATTGAACAATTCACAAATAATTATGAAACAATGTGGGGATGGCTATTTAATAATAAAAAGATAGATAATATTATTGAATTGATTGCAGAAAATAAAAATGAAACTAAACCTGAAATTTTAACAATTAACTTAAGTTCAGAAAATTTTTCTTTATCTCCACAGCAAAATATGCAAGATAAACCGAAATCACTTAGCTCATTAACGACAGAATTAATTCCAAATAAACTCAATCTAACTTACAAAAAAGGTGATTTAAAAGTAGATTCCAACTTAATGGTTACTCCGGAAGGCTTAATAACTGGAAAAAGAGAACCTATTTATTTAAAACCAGGAATTTTTATTTCCTCTAAACTTCGCTCCAATAGAGAAGATACAGAAAGATTTAGTAATTTGGAAAAGAAAAATCGTCAAGATAAAATAGTTAATATCCTACAGTTATTAGAACCTAGATTGGAGCGTTTAGCAGTTTTGATTGAAGGAGGTTTGCCTATGATTGCAGGAGATATTGGAATAGGAGAATTAATCCCAATTGCTTACATGGGTGAAGGAATTTCCCGCTTACTATCGATAATATTAGCTATAGCTACAACAGAAAATGGAGTAGTTTTAATTGACGAAATTGAAAATGGGTTACATTATTCGAAAATAACTGATATATGGAAAGGAATAGATTTAATTTCTCGTCAAACTAATACCCAAATATTTGCTACTACCCACAGTTTTGAATGTATAACATCAGCCCACCAAGCATTTAATAATGATAGTAATTACGATTTTACTTACCATCGATTAGAAAGAGTTAATGATTTTATTCAAGTATTTTCTTATGATAAAGAAACAATTAATACCTCTGTTGAAATGAATTTTGAAATGAGATAATGTCCCAAGAAATTAAACAAATTAATAAACCAAAATTATTAATTGGAGAAGGTAAAGATGAAATTAGATTCTTTCAAAGTTTTCTTAAATATTTAAACATTTGTGACATGATGGTAGAGTCTTACAATGGCAAGGATAACTTATATTCTTATCTAAAAACATTAGTATTGAGACCAAATTTTTCTCAATTGGTTTCTATTGGAATTACTAGAGATGCTGATAATAAACCCATTGATGACCTTTTTAAGAGTATTTGCTCTGCACTAAAAAGAGCAAATTTATCAAATCCGAATAATTATAATTTATCGAAATCAAGCAAAGGAACACCGAAAATTAATATATTTATTCTGCCAGATAATCAAAATTCGGGAATGCTAGAAACTTTATGCTTAAAATCATTAAAGAATGATATATCAATGAATTGTGTTGATAAATATTTTGATTGTATAAGACAAAAATCAGATATTTTCCCCAAAAACATAGATAAAGCTAAAATTCACGCTTGGTTAGCAAGTAGAGAAATTTCAGATAAACGATTAGCCGAAGCATCTGAAGTAGGTTACTTTGATTTTAATAACTCAGCTTTTGATAATTTAAAGGAATTTATCATATCCCTTTAATTAACTTGAAATTATATGAATTATCGCATTACAGTAGTGCCAAATCATTTGTATAAAAAAATGCTATCAAAAAAGCAATAAGCAATAGTGGTAGTATCTGATTTTTTTTGTAAAAAAATTTTTGAGTAGAATTTATAATTGTTATATAACTAAATTCTACAATGGAAAAGTAAACATTAATCAGGATAATAAATTCACCCGATGAAGAGAATACATATTGCTTTATCTACCCATAATTTAAAAGAAAGTATTGAAGAATATAGTAAACGTTTATCAGCATCGCCAATTATAATTATTGAGAACGAATATGCTTTGTGGAAAACAGAAACTGTCAATTTTTCTGTCAGACAAGATAAAAGTGTAAAACAGGGAAGTTTAAGACATTTAGGCTGGGAAGATTCCGAAGCAACAACATTTAGTCAAGAAATAGATGTAAATGGTATTATTTGGGAAAATTTTAATGAGCAAAACCAATTACAAGAAATAGAAAATCTATGGCATTAAAATAATTTGTTTATTCCTAAAAATCTCTTTATTTTCTAAATAAAAATAATAAGGTTGCTTAATAGTGATATTAAACATTATTAATTATTCTAAAAATAAATACTAAAAATATTCTTATCATGACCTATTGCTGAGATAAACTAAAATAATAGCTTAATTTACCAAGGTCAAATGACTTATCCGAATCCAGAGCAAACATATCCTTTAACTAACTATAATCGTCTTTGTTTCTTAAAAAATATCATCAAAAATCCGAATATAATTGTCGGTGATTTTACTTACTATGATGATTTTGAAAATCCTTTAAATTTTGAAAAAAACGTATTGTATCACTTTGATTTTATTGGTGATAAATTAATTATCGGTAAATTTTGTGCTATTGCTAGTAATGTTAGATTTATTATGAACGGTGCAAATCATCCTTTAAATAATTTTACTACCTATCCTTTCGCTATTTTCGGTAATGGATGGGAAGAAAAAATGTCTGTGGAAGCAACATCAAAAGGGGATATTATCATTGGAAATGATGTGTGGCTAGGTTACAATGCAACAATTATGCCTGGTGTTAAAATCGGGGATGGTGCTATTGTGGCTACTAATTCTGTGGTGACAAGAGATATTCCTGCTTATCATATTGTTGGCGGTAATCCTGCTCAAATTATTAGAAAACGTTTTGATGATGACATAATTAGTTTTTTATTAAAGTTAAAATGGTGGGATTGGTCTTTGGAAAAACTTACAAAATATATCCCTGTATTGTGTAGCAATAATCTTCAAGAACTCAAAAAAATTGTTGAGGAATAATTTTCTGAAAAAGATATTATTTTTGTTAGATAATCATGATATTTCTTGCAGAAGTCAGAGAAAGAGGAAAAATGAGTAAAACTCCTTCTAAATTATTCAAGTTTTATATAATTTTAAATTTTGCATTCATGTATATTTTTATTGATTAATCCTAAATAGATTTATATATAATTTATTTGTTGACGAGTCATAACAAATTATTGAGAGGTGTTATGTACTTCCAAATAATCGTGTAAACTAGAAATATAAAAGCAGTGATAGATTCTCTTGATAAAAATCTTCATGCTTGTGCTTATGAATCATGAAACTCATATAAATAGTATCATTATTGATTATTGTCCTTTTCTCATTTCTCCTGAGACTTCTTTTGTTGATGTCTTAAAAAAGTTGTTAATGGGTCATGATTTTTTAATTGTTGCTAACAACTCATTTCCTCTCGGTTATATTTCTCCTCATATAATTATTAAAATTGTGGCAGAGAATATTAATCTTTATTCTCTGAGGGCTAAAAATTTTTGTCAATCTTTTCCTTATATTTCTATTGATAATCTTCCTGATATTTTTACTATTGCGAATAACCTTTACTTGAATAAATATCAACTTTATGGATGTTTAAATGAGCATGGTGTTTTAAAGGGAATTATTACTCCTAAGAGTATATGTCAATATTTTAATACCGAATATGTTTATCAAAAAATTTCTGTTAATGAAATTATAAAGCCCAATTTAACCACTGTTCATCCTCATCAATCATTAACTCATATAATCAAGATTTTAAATGAAGATTTATCTAACGATGGACTTATTATAGAGGGGGATTCAAGGTGTGATATTTTCAGTTATCGTACTATTTTACAAGCTATTTTAGAGCCTGATTGGAAAGTTAAAAAAGTTGAAGATTTAGAGCCAGAAGATTTATCTTGTTTTATTAGTACTGAAAAAATAAGCATTATTAGTAACTTAATTATCAATGATTCTCTCTTATTAGTAAGTAATAATTTCCAAGGAAAATCAAGTAATTATACTTGTGATTTAGTTGATAATTTATCATCAGAAGATGTTAAAAATTTTTCTTGTGGAGTTTGTAGTCGTCTTTTTTTAGTAACTTCTAAACAGTTATTAAAAGTGTTAACTCCTTCTTGGCAATTTCAATATTTAAAACGGAAACAACAGGAAATAGATACTGTCAAAACTGCTTTTAAAATAGAACAAAAACAGGTTGAGCAGGAAAAAATTCTTTCCCAACTTAGTTATCGTATTCGTAAATCTCTACAATTAGACACTATTTTACATAGTACTGTTAATGAGGTTAGACAATTTTTAGATTGCGATCGCGTCATAGTTTATCAACTTTATCCTGATGGGGATGGAGTAATTATTGCGGAGTCTGTGGTAGAAGGAGTAATGTCTATTTATGGAAGAGTAGTACAAGATCACTGTTTTGCTAAGGATTTTATTCAACCCTATATCAATGGTAGAATTCAGGCGGTTGATGATGTTTTTCAGGGAAATTTGTCTCCTTGTCACCTAGATTTGCTCTTAGGCATTCAAATACGGGCGAATTTAGTTGTACCAATTATCTATCATGATGGTTTATGGGGTTTATTAGCGGCTCAAAATTGTTGCCAACCTCGGCACTGGCTAGAAGAAGAAATTATTTTATTGCAAAAATTGGGTTCTCAAGTAGCTATTGCTATTCAACAGTCAGAATATGCCCAAAAAGCCCTAGAAATTGCTAAATATCAAACTGCGATCGCATCTTTGGGTAATACGGCTTTACTGAATAATGATATTCAAACCCTGATTGATGACACGGTAGAAATTGTGAGCGATACCTTGAAGGTGGAATATTGCGATATTTTGGAATTACAAGCTAATCAAGCCTCATTTTTAGTCAAAGCAGGAAAAGGATGGTCATCGGAATGGATTGGTAGCGCCCAAGTAGGTTCATCTCCCCGTTGGATGCCGGGCTATACTCTGAAGGTAATGCAACCAGTCGTTACAGATGATTTATTAGTGGAAACTCGTTTTAGTCCATCCCCATTTTTACACAATACAGGAATTTTAAGCGGTGCAACGGTGAATATTGGTGGAGAGGATAATTATTTTGGAGTGATGGGAGTTTATAGTAAGGTATCTCGTAAATTTACCAAGGTGGAAATCAATTTTTTACAAACTCTTGCTAATGTTTTAGCTACTGCTATTGATAAGAATAAGACTCAAATGCAGTTAGATTACTTTTTTAATCTTTCTTTAGATATGTTTTGTATTACGGGAGTTGATGGTTCTTTTAAACGGATTAATTCTAGTTTTTTAACCACATTAGGCTATGAAGAGAAAGAAATTATTAAAGGTAATATCCTATCTTTTATTCATCCTGATGATTTAGATATTACTAAAGCAGAATTAGAAAAATTAAGTAGGGGTTTTAAAAGTGTTAATTTTGAAAATCGTTGGTTAACTAAAGACGGGCAGTATCGTTGGTTAGCATGGAAAAGTTTACCCTATGAAGAAGGCTTAATTTATGCAGTAGCTAGAGATATAACCCTTGCAAAACAAGCAGAATCTCAACTTCGTAGTCTTAATGAAGAATTAGAAATTAGAGTTAGGGATCGCACGGAAGAATTAGAACAAACTACAACAAGATTAAGGACTTTTGTTCAAACTGCGGGGACAATTTTAGTGGTCTTAAATCAAGAATATCGTATTGTGGAATGGAATGAAGAAGCGGAAAAAATATTTGGATGGCAAAGAGACTCTGTTTTAGGGGAAGATTATTTATTACTTTTTGTAGCACCCAGTAATCGGGAAGACTTAAAAGATATATTCAATCAAACCCTAAATCAAGGGCAAGTGCAAAGAAATTTGGAAACTAAAATACTAACAGCCGATGGTAATGAAAGAACATTATTATGGAATATTAATCGTTTTACAGATAATCATGGGCAAGGTATTGGTATTATTGCCTGTGGGCAAGACATCGAAGAGGTAAGACTGGCACAACTGAGATGGAAATTAAGTGAGGAAAGATTCCGCAGTATTTTCAATCAGGCCGCCGTTGGTATTGTGCAGGTTAGTTTACCTGGTAAATTAGTCTTAGCTAATGATAAGTTTATCCAACTATTAGGATTCGATCGCAACGATTTAGTGGATGTGGATTTTCATTCTTTGATTCATCCCGATGATGTTTCTGCTACCCTCACAGATTTATCCCATCTTTTAAATGCTAATCAAGCCACCTTTGAAAGAGAAGTGCGTATTCGTTGCAACAGTAACAGTCATGATTGTTTTCTCTGGATTAACTTAAATATGTCAGTGGTGTGGGTTGCCGTTGAACCATCTTACTTTATTGCTGTAATCAATGATATTAGCGATCGCAAAAAAGCAGAGGAATCCCTACAGGAAAGCGAAGCCCGTTTAAACAGTGTGTTAAGTTCACTGCAAGATGTAGTTTGGTCAATGTCTTTACCAGACTTAAAACTGAGATATATTAACCCTGCTTGTCAGATACTATATGGGCATTCTCCTGCAGACATATTAGCAAATCGGGGGATTCTCTTAGAAATGGTTATACCCGAATATCGTCAGGAAGTAGAGTCAACATGGAAAAATATTATGGAAAACTATCATCTCGGAGTCTTACAAAATCAAAAAGAGATGAATTGGGAAATCGAGTATAAAATTCAATTATCAAATGGACTTCATCGTTGGATAAGAGAACGATCGCACATTGTGTATGACCAATATGGTAGAGCAGTAAGCATTGATGGTATTTCCACCGATGTCACAGAAAGACATGAGGCTGAAGAAAAACTGTTTAAATCCTTACAAGAAAAAGAAATTCTCCTCAAAGAAATTCACCATCGAGTTAAAAATAATCTTTACGTCATTTCAGGTTTATTAAACCTACAATCTAGCTATATAGAAGATGAACAAGTGCGAAGTTTATTCGATGATAGCCAAAACCGTATTCAAACTATGGCAGTTATCCATGAGCAATTATATCAATCTGATGACTTATCACAAATCAACTTTGCCGACTATATCAATCGTCTTGTTTCCAATCTTTTCCTTTCCTACAACCACTATCATACAGGTATTAAACCCGTCACCTATTTACAAGAATGTCGTCTAAATATTGAAACAGCTATCCCCGCAGGATTATTAATCAATGAGTTAGTAACCAATGCTTTTAAACACGCTTTTCCCAAAGGAGAAGGGGAAGTAACCATTAACTTAATTGCCAAAGAAAAAGACATTGAATTAGAAGTCAAAGATAATGGTATTGGTTTACCCGATAACCTAAATATAGAACAGACAAACTCATTAGGTTTACGCCTTGTCAGACTTTTAGCCCAACAATTAGATGCAGAAATAGTAGTTGAAAGCGAAAAAAATCAGGGTAGTTGTTTCCGTCTCTGCTTCAAACCCTAATCCCCCAATACCCCTAATCCCCTAAAACCTGAAACCCACCCTTACCCGATATTCTTGAATCGAATGGAGATTAAACTAAAGGGACGTATTTTGATACATTATCTATATCTACTCGAAATAATAGAAATTATTTTTATTGATCATGTTGCGAAAAATTCCCTTAGCATTAGTTGGTTTAACGGTTGGTTCAATTCTCACTGTCATGGGTTTTATTGCTTATGGCACGGGAAACTCTACCCTTAATTTAGCTGGTTTTTTCTATGGTATTCCCCTTTTGTTGGGAGGATTAGCATTAAAAGCCGCCGAATTAAAACCGATTCCCTTCCTGAAAGAGACTACCCCTGAAGTTTTAGCTTTAAGAAAAGAAAAAGCCACTGCCACTCAAAATCAGTTAAGATTAGATGTTACTCGTTATCGTTATGGACAAGAAGCCCATTTAGATGAAGCCTTACAACGTTTAGGTTTAAGTCCCACCGATGATGAAAGACCTATTTTAACAAAAATTCAAGAAGATAAAATCAATGATCATTATGCTTTGATTTTGTATTTTGATTCACCTTTAATTAAACTAGAAACTTGGCAAGAAAAACAGGAAAAAATCACGAAATTTTTTGGACCCGGAATTGATGCAAAAATTTCCTTAGCAGGAGAAAATGAAATTGAATTAGCCTTAATCACAAATTCATAGCTTATTGCTTAGTTTTTTTGTGTAAAGATGTCAGGTATTAAACTGAATTAGGAGTTAGGAGTTAAAATTAACAGATTCTCATAAGAAAAGTATAGTCATTTTAATTAAGATTGAGACAAATTTAAAAATTTTGTAGGGTAGGCAATGCTCACCATTAAAGGCTTTGGATTAATTATTTTTAATGCAAAACTGTATCATTGCTATTTTAAATAACTATAAGTAAATAAATTGATGTTCTTATTTTCAATTCTTTTCTCTACTAATTAATTTTCTGAAAATTCAACCTAAAACCTGACACCTTTTTTCAGGAATAATTTATCATATCCAAAGTAGGAGAGCCATTAATGCTGATTAAACTGACGGCGATATTACCTGAAAAACAAACATCTACATCTGTGTCTATAGCTCTTTTTCTTTGCCAATATTCTCCTCGATAAAAATATTGATTTCCTTCTTGTTTGAAGTTTAAAGGTAAGGGATCAACACTAGGACTACAAAATACTATATCTGGATTGGACACAGAATCAAGGGGGGGTAAATTTACATTCCAAAAGCAACCTTTAGGTAACTCTTTATTTAATAATTCCCTTAGCACTTTTTTGCTTAATTTTTTGGCAATATCCCAATTAATGGGTTGAGGATATTTAATAACATGGGAAATTGCGATCGCACTTAAACCATGAATAGCGGCTTCTCTGACGGCGGCGACAGTGCCAGAAATATGAATATCACTCCCTAAATTTCCTCCTGCATTGATTCCAGAAAGCACCCATGTGGCGGAGGGGAAAATCTTACTGATACCGAGCCTAACACAATCGGCAGGTGTACCACTAATAGCATATTCTTGAGGTTTTGTTTCTGTGACGGTAATTCCGTCTTTTGTCGTCACCTGATGTCCACAACCAGATAAAGCGCGATCGGGTGCTATAATTACCTTATCTTCAGTAATAATTTCTTTTAAAGCCTTAATTCCTTCAGCGTTAATGCCGTCATCGTTAGTGATAATAAACATGAAAATAATAGGTAATGAGTGAAAGTCAGATGTTAGGGTATTGAGGTGTTGAGGTATTAGGGGGAAGTAATGAGTAATAGGTAGAAGTGAGAAATCAGAAGTTTTTTATAGTTTATTATCAAATATTCTCTACTGACAATACCTTCGCCCAATGAGAAATAGCCTACCCTCGGCAACACCACTTTTTCATTAACCCCTAGTTAATAATTTAATCCCCCTTTGCGCCACCTGAGAATAAGTTTTTTCCCCTGCAAATATTTTCATCATAGTTTTTCCCCCAGAAGGATGTTTAACCCCTAATTGGTAACTAAGACGAGGAAAACGATAAAAAATAGAAGCCAATCTTTGCGCCCATAACATCTCTTTTCCCCATTCTTCAGCCATAATGTCACTATATTTTGCTAAAGCATTTACCTCTCCTGCTAAAGCATTAGCCACCGCTTCAGATGCCTTTAAACCGCTATAGATAGAAGGGCGGATTCCCTCGGCAGTGAAAGGATCAACTACACAAGCTGATTCCCCTGCTAAAACGGCATTTTCCGTATGTAATTTTTGTACTCCATTCCAAAGAGCAAGGGGGTGTCCATGTTCGCAACCATCTTTAGCATTAAGATTGAACAAACCTGTATAATTTTCGATAATTTTGTGAAAACTTTGAGCTTTTCTATTTTTAGCAAAACCTCCAGCACCAATAGAATAACCATCAGCTTTGGGAAAATTCCAAGCATAGCCATGTTGTACTAAGCCAAATTCTAAATAGGTTTCTTTATTCTCTACCTTCTGTGCAGGAATTTCTAACTCCAATGCACCCACTACAGATTTTTTCTGCTTTCCAAAGCCTAACCATTTAGCCATTGAGCCTTTTGCCCCATCTGCACCAATGAGATAACGTCCTTTAAATGACTCATTTTCGGTTTTCACTATCCAACCATTACTAGCAAATTCAACCCCTTTTACTTCCGTTGTATCTTTTAGGGTTGCTCCTTGTTTAACTGCTTGTGTTACCAAAAAATAGTCAAAAATATCTCTTCTTACCATCCAAATGGGGTTATTTCCTAAATCAACTGCGATCGCATCTTTATGCTCCCAAGTACAATAAACGGTATGACTTTTAAGAGAAATAGCAGGAGATAAATCAAAATCAAACCATGATTGAATCAAAGGAGAAACTCCCCCCCCACAAGGCTTATAACGAGGTAAACTAGCCTTTTCCAGAATCAATACGGAATATCCTTTTTTTGCTAAATGATAAGCAGAAGTAGCCCCTGCAGGACCAGCACCAACAACTATACAATCATACATAATTTAACTTAATAATAAAGGGCAATGGGCAATGGGTAATGGGCAATAGGCAATGAGCAAACCCCCCTTTATCCCCCCTCAAGAGGGGGGAGGGCAAAGGTAAATAGTTGATAATTAAGAATTAAAAACTCTGAACACTCATTAATCATTACTTGTTTCTCCCTCTCCCCTCATCCCCCCATCCCCTAAACACCCTGACACCTGAAACCTAACCCCGAACTCCGAACTCCTAACCCATTATTCATTACCTACAATGTCAAAGAATGGGGATCATTTTCAATTAAATTAGCTAAATCTTTGAGGAATGATGCCGCATCTGCACCATAGATGATACGGTGATCACAGGTGATAGTAACTGTCATTTGATTTTTAACCCCAAATAAACCGTCTTTACTAGCTACTACGGCAGGGCGAGTACCACCAATAGCTAATATTGAACCTTGTCCGGGAGGTAAAATAGCGGTAAAGCTACTTACACCAAACATCCCTAAATTAGAAAGGGTAAATGTACCTGTACTGTACTCATCAGGTTGTAGTTGTTTTGCTCTAGCACGATCTACTAAATCTTTCCAGCTACGGGCAAGGGAATAAATATCTATTTGAGCCGCATTTTTAATCACAGGGGTAATTAAACCGCCATCGGGCATAGCAACAGCAACAGCGATGTTGATAGAGTCGTTGTATTTAATGCCACCTTCTGTATAAGTAGCACTCATGACGGGATGTTTTTGTAGGGTAACTGCAACAGCTTTGGCTAATAATGCAGTCATAGTAACGCCTTTAGTTTTGATCTTACGATATAAACCATCTAAAGCATCAGTGGTAATATCATAGCTAACTTGGAAAGTCGGAACGTGTAAACTAGCCACCATATTACGAACAACTGCTTGTTGTAAGGTGTTAAAGGGTACGGTTTCCCCTACTAAGTTATTAATAGGAGCGGCATTACCGAGGGCAGGAGTGGGAGTAATTTGAGGAGGTGTAGAGGAGGTAATAGTAGGCAATGAAGGAGTAGATGCGGTTACGCTAGGTGCTTTTCCGACTGATTTTTCTACATCTTCGGCGGTAATTCTACCGTTGACACCGCTACCCTTAATAGTGGCTAAATCAACTTTAAATTCTTTGGCTAATTTTTTCGCTCTGGGGGAGGCGATAATTCTACCGTTACTTTCAGAGGTATTTGAGGGAGTGGTTTCTGTGTTAGCAGTTGTTGCCACAGGTTGAGGGGCAGTTGCTACCTCTTTTTTGACTTCAGGAGTAGTTGCAGGGGTTGAAGTGACATTATTTCCCCCTTGTGCTTTACTTGCTTTTTTCTTGGCTTCTTCGATTTCTGCTTCGGTTTCAGCAATATATGCGATCGCATCTCCTACGGGGGCTTGAGAACCAGCAGGGACAAGAATAGTAGCTAAATAACCAGAGTAGAAAGATTCTACATCCATATCAGCCTTGTCGGATTCAACGACAACAACAGTTTCTCCTTTTTCAACTTTATCGCCGGGTTGTTTTTCCCATGAAACTATCTTCCCTTCTGTCATCGTAGAACTGAGGGCTGGCATAAATATATCGTAAATCATTTAGTTTATAAACTTCTTATAGACTGTTCAAACCAACAATTATACCAGTTTTGTGTTAGGCGGTTTCTAACCATTCATAGATTTTATTGAGTTGATCTAAATCCACTAATCCATATTGCCATAGCACTACGGGCATAAGTCCCAAATTTTGATCTACTGTTTTTTGAGCCATAGCAATGGAATCTTGAGATAAATTTATTTCATCTTGCAAAAATTTAATAAAACGTGTGTAAGTAATAGTAGGCATAATATTTATTTCTTAAAAATTCAAAAAGATTAAAAAATTTAGACTAAAAATATATAGATAGAAGTGGTTAAAAACAAAAACTCATGGTTGGATTTGTTTAGAAATGGAAGAATCACTTTATATGCTGAAAAATTGCTGAATTTATTTATTATCACTCTCACAAAAAATTAAGCCATTTTGCTTAGATAGCTACCAATATTCCATCGATTATTCATCATTAACAGATTATATTGATATAAAAACATTCTTGATATTTTGCCAATTAAAATAGTCTAATAAAAAAATTTCCAGTTAGGCTGAAAAAGTTTGTGTAATTAATAATAATGAGTCTGCCCATAGCCATCATTCTGAATAGTGAGGTACATGGACTCTTTGTTGATAGAGGGCTTCAACTCTTCTGCTCGTACCTGACAAATGGAAAAATGGTATATGGACTAAATTAGAACTTTTCCCTTCAGATTATTTATTTTATTTTTCTTCTAAATAAATTCTCTTTATTGAGCTTAGTCTAAAAGGTTGAGTATGAGATTAACATTTGAGTAAATGATTATACACCATTAAAAAAAAATTTGCACTACTTATTTTTGAACAGAGTTTTCTGAAGATAAAAATTCCACTGAGATGCGATCGCCTTTTTGTATATTTAATTCTTTTGCTCTTCCTCCAGCTAACTCTATCACTTGATCAATTTCTACCTCAGAGTTATATAAAGGACAAGGCTCTTTCGTACAAGGGGGGACATTATGAGCGATATTTTGCACAACTCCATCTCGGATAAATAGCATATCTAAAGAGATAAAAACATTTTTCATCCAAAAATTGACAATCATTGGCGGCTCAAAAGGAAAAAGCATTCCCCTATCAGCAGGTAAGTCTGTGCGAAACATTAAGCCTAACTGTTGTTGTTCGGGAGTTTGTGCCACTTCCAACTCTATTTGTTGATCATTGATGGATAAAATGGCATTAACGGGAAGATTTTGGGATGAGGAAACATCGGCGATGGAAAGAGTTGATATATTTTCCTCATTTTGTGCTTGAGATAAAGAATTTTCTCCCGTATCACAACTAGAGATGAAAAAACAAAGAGAAATAGCTAAAGGATAAGATAAGACTTTAGGAAAATTAACCATGCTATACAAATAAAAAAGAGCGGTGAAAAGAGATGATAACCTAAAAAAGACTATTTTGATCAGTTATTTTTTTTGTAGTGTAAAATTAAGTTTACGGTGTATTTTCTTGAGTTAAAGATAATTACTGATTTTCTTAACAAAGGTATTTGATTATTTATTATGAGTAACAAAGATAATTTCGGTAGTGGATTTATTATCGGTACAATTGTCGGAGGATTAGTAGGCGGTGTTGTGGGTAGTTTAGTAGCAAGTAAAAGTCAACAAAGCAAGGATTCTGATAATTTAAACCAGAAAAAAACTTCTTATTCTAGCCTCGAAGATGAATTTGCTATGGAGAATGCAAGATTAAGTTTGGAAGAAAAAATTAATCAACTCAACCACGCTATTGATGAAGTCAAATTTGGTTTAATGACAAAGCAAGAAAAAGAGAAGGAAGAAAATTAAGTATTAAATGCAGTTCAAAGGGCAAAGGGCAAAGTTAAAAGGGCAAAGGTAAATAGTTGATAATTAATAACTTCTAACACAATACCCCTAACTCATTACTTGCTTCTCCTTCTCCCCTCATCCTCCCATCCCCCAACTTCTTGACACCTGCAACCTGATACCTGACACCTCTTTCCTAATACCCCAAACTATAAAAACCCCTAACGTTTAAATAATAAAGGCTTCACTAAGTTGGGTAGAGTGATAATTAATTTGTATCCAGAAAAACTCTCCCTTATTACCCCAGAATTTATATTGTAAGATGCGATCGTCTTCTCTGGAAGTTAATTGTTTAAACACCTTAGTCTCCTCATCCATAATTTGTACTTTCAAATTAGCAGGTAATAAATGATTATTAGTAGGATAAAGACGGAAAAAGATACTATTTTGACTGTTAGATTTTGGCAATACTCCTATCACTAAAGCCAAAGATAAATCCCCCATTTCCACACCCAAATTTAAACGTTTTCCACACCATAAACCCGCATTAGGGTTATTCGGTTCTAAACGCCAAATCCCTTCGGCGGCGTGCCATCTTGTTTCATCATCGTGGGAGCGACTCATAATATAATTCAGAGCCTGTAAAACTTGATTTTTATGCACACTATTAGTAGGTAAAACACTTAATTTTTGTGCCGCAACCTTCAACTGCTTCTCATCATTTATTTGATAGATATATTCTAAATTGACATTACCAGAACGCATTACAATCCCGTTACTACTAACAGAAGGAGGAGAAGTAATAAAATTTAAGCTATCCACCAAATCAGTCAAATTTTGCCATCCTTGACTATAAGCCTCATAAAAATTATGCTCTAACCAAGATCCCAAACTAATTGGTTGATATTTTTTATAAAGAGATAAACGACAAGATTTATCTGCAAATAAAGCCGCCCAGTGGACAAAATTCAAATGATGACGAACGCTTGAAGCATCAATATTATTCAATTGTTCCATAAACTGCCCTTTTTCCGCACTGGAAAATTGTGGTAGAGCTTGATATTCAGCGTGATTAAATAATTGATATTTCTCAAAAAGAAATAGTAAGTTAAGATCATCCTCTAAAAAATTTTCAGGCAAAATATAGTAAGAAAAATAACTATTGTAATAACTATATTTTTTTATATATTCATAGGTTGTAAAACCATAAAATCTTAACCAACCAGTCTCCAAATTAACTTGTACTGGCAAAAAATAATCCCCTCTAAATTGAGGAATATCTAACCATTCTTGAGGGATATTAAATTCGCTAAAATCTTCACATTCTTCAGGCAATATAATTAAACGACGAGATAAATTATTAATAATCAGAGGTGTTCCATTAACAAATTGCCAGATACTAAATAATTCTTTTTCCTCAAACTCGAAATTAACTTGACTGATCAAATCACCGTAGGTCATGTTTAACCATTTAATCAGACAATTACTAGCAAGAAAATTGATTAAAGCCTGATGTTGCTCCGCTAAAGATGCAAATTTTTTGGCTTTTTCCATGGCTATATCATATTCTTTATCAGAAAATTTCAGCCACAAATCTTCAGAATTAAAAGCAGTAAATAGGTCTAAAGACATGATATTTATTGAATTTATATTGGTAAAAATCATTGCAAAAGTAAAAAATAATTAGATAAAAGTAGAATAATTATTAATCAACCAATCTTCTACTATATGAATAAAGCAAAGGTTAATATGATTAGTTTCTGGGAAAAATAATTGGTAATCTTCCGTTAATTTTGTTTTCAATTTTTTCGCTAAAAGATGCAAATCATGGTTCAATGTATCACTATCAGTGAAATTTTTTTCTTGAAAATTATCCATAATTGTTGACTTTTCATCATCAGATAATAATTGATAAATTTCCGTAATTTTTTGAGATAAAACCTCTTTACAATATTCCTGTAGCCATTGATCTAAGGGATTTTTCAGCTCTTTAAATTTTTGCTTGGTTATAGTGGTTTGAGAATCTGGTAAAATTTCTCCGATCAATTTTTCCAATAATTCTTGTCGAGTAGAATTAATTTGACGGGTAACTTGATATTGTTCTCTAACAAACTCACCATAATTAACTCCCATAATTTCAGCTACTTCTGTTTGAGTTAACTGTAAACCTTTCCATAATTCAAATAGGATTTTCTGGCTTAAATCTAGTTCAGAAAAGGCATTAGTTAAGATGGTATCCACCTGATTATATTCTTCTTTTTGAAGTTCTTTTTCTTCTTGAACATTGACACCAACTTCATCAACTAAATTTTCTGTGTATTCTCCACTATTTAAAATTTTAGGATTACAATATTGCCGAGCAAACTCAACACAATTATTAATAATTAAATTACATTCTTCTTGATTAATATTGGGTAAATTAGCTCCTTTATTTTTTACAATAAAATTGTACTCTTGAGTTATTTTCAAAAAATGATTAGCAGAAGGAGGTGGCAGTTTTTGATTCTTTTTAAGAGTTGTCGATGAATAAACCACATTAAAACATTCCCACACCAATAGGTATTTTTCTAAATCATTATCTTTTAAACCTCCCATTATCTGTAAACATTTTTTCCGAGTCCCAGATTTTAATTGTCTTAACAGTCCCCAATCAGAAGCTCTTTCCCACCCCATATATTGATATGCTCTATCTATTAATTGGGATTCTATTTTGCTTCGTGCGTAGGTAGTTAACTTATACCGAAGACTTTGATTATATTTAGCTAATAATTTTGTGGGAGATGCCAACAGTAAATTAGCCCATTGGAAGTAATCCTGCCAAGTAAATATATTCCAACAATTTTTAAATCGTTGATAAACTTTTTTTGTGGCAAAGAAACAAGATTCTTGTAAATAAGCAATCAAATGCTTTTTCTTTAAATTATCTTGGTTATCTCGTAGCCACTCCAAGAATTCTTGGGCAATGAGGTCATCTTCCTCAGCTAAAATTTGTTGCTGATCTAATAATTGCCTCATATTTTGCTCTAATTCTGGGGTAATTTTCCAGTAGGTAATCAGAGAAGATGATTCTTCTTTCAAACAGAGAAAGGAAGAAAACTGCATCACAAGGTTAGTGCGTTTTTGCATTTTCATAAAAGTAGATTTCCAATGGTTTTTCACCATAAGGGTTTCCTTATCTACTTATCAGTATCTTTTTTCCGATTTATGCAATTTCAGCAAAATTTTTTTGACTAATTTGACTCTGTTGACAATTTTTTTTGGGAATGGCTATTTTAAGAGACTTTTACTGAGTTTCTACAACTCGCTCTTATCCGATATTTTTATACCCAACTGAGAAGTTGTTTGAAAAGTTTTAGCTCCCCATAAATCCCACTTATTAAGGCTGTTGGGAATAATTAAAACCCTTCATCTCAAAATTTACAGAAAAAATGGCTTGTGATAATTATGAATTTAGGTATTAATATTGTTATTAACTATTAAAGACTGAAATTTATGCCCTCAAAATTAGCTAGATATTCTGGACTTTTAGAGCCACATCAAGAGAAAATTCTCAAAAAGTTTCTCAATGATCATTCAATAAGTAAAGCAAGGGTTTTTGGGTTATTACTGGAAATGTGGGATAAACATAATAATCCTCTATTAGAAACAGAAGATAGATTAATTAAACTCAGTGAGTTAGAAACTTTTGTTGATAAATTAGTGGAGAACAAAATTAAGACATTAATGGAAGATAAGCCAGAAAAGCAGGGTAATAATAAAAACAACATTTATAGCTCGGTTAATCTTGGAGAGAATAGTAATATCGAAATAAATAAAGATAGTTTTTATGGAGATATATTAGCTAAAAATATGGGGTCAATGGTTATTGAAAGTGATATAGAAGAGAGAATATTAACAGAAGATGAGAGAATATCATTACTTAAACAGGGTAAGGCAGTAGTTTTTAATTGCACTGGCGGTATAGATGAAAAAATAAAAGAGTATATTCAATTTAATCCCGAGAAAAGTATTAGTAATGATAAGTGGGTTTATGTTAATAAAAAAACTGATTTTGAGTGGACAGAAAATAGCATTTACGGTGACTATACGGGTGAAAAGAATAATAAAGTAGCCTGTGAAAAGTTTGCTAAGGATTTTTTCAAGAGTAAGAAGTTACAGATAGAAGCCCTAAAAGAGTTGACAGGTAAGGCTTTAGGATGTTGGTGTTATCCTAATCCTTGTCATGGTCAAGTATTGGCAGATTTTGTTAACAGTGTTTATGCTTCTAATAGCGATAATAGATTTGTTGGGGAAATACGGACAAAAAGCAAGAGCGAAGAAAAATAAATCTTTAAGTTTCACTGAAGCACCAAGCAATAAAACCAATGATAATAAGTAATAAGGCAAAGGATAAATAGTGGGCAATGGAGAGAAAAAAGTTTGTAATCACCGAGATAAGTAAGAAATAGCCTATCTGATTAAGTAGAAATACAATCAAAACAAATAGAAATAGAATCATTGATATACCTGAGTTCGGAGTTCGGAGTTCGGAGTTCGGAGTTATAGTCGTTTCGATTAAGATTGAGACCATTCAATAAAATTTGTAGGGTGGGCATTGCCCACCAATAAGCATTTTGGGATAAACATTTAGATTATTAAACTGTTTCATTCTTATTCTAAATAACTATAAAAGTAATAATTATTGACAAAAAAGCTGAATAAATTGATTTTAAATGAGTTTTTCCTAAATTTAATAATTTTTTATTCCAAAATTGGCTCGATGATAACTCTCAACGCTTTATTTTTCGATACTTTTTTCATCGAACTCAAGTTTGATATAAGCCCGACACTATCAATAAAGTAAAAATCAATAAAGTAAAATTAAACGAATTATAAAGGCTATAACTGAAATCGCACAAATTAAGGCTAGTTGTGAAGGAAAGGGAGTGATGGTATATAAGTTAATGGCATCCCACAAGTAAGTAGGGGTTAATTGATTACCAAGAAAAGGTGTTAGATATGTATATAAGATTAAATAAAGAATGCCGAACAGATGAATAACTAATAAGCCTAAAAATGCACTTATGGTAAATAATTCAAGGCGACGCTTACCGGGCAAAACTAAAAAACCACATAACCATGCACCAGGAATAAAACCTAAAATATAACCAAAACTAGGATATTGGATATAGTCAAAACTTCCTCCTTGATAAAATATGGGTAGTTTGAATAATCCCATAATTACATAAGCAATTTGGGCATAGGCGGCGGCATTTCTCCCTCCTACCATTCCAGTTAAAAATACTCCAGCTAGTTGATAAGTGATTCCTAAAGATGTGGTGTCTATATTTTCTAGGTTTGTTGCGTTAGTAGGGATAACAAAAAAAACTTCGACAAAAGTACCAAAAATAGTGAGCATTAAGCCAATTAATGCCCAAAAAAACTCGTTGACTGGGGATATAGGTTGTGGAGGTAAGCCGTTATTATTCACAAATTAAATTAAGGAGGAATGTTTCATTTAATTAAGAATTGTTAGGATAAGGGGCTTAAGCCCCTCTGGAAACACAGAAAAATTGTCGAGCTTTGACTAAGTATTTGTCTTTTAGCTTATGACATAGCATTGGGCAAGTTATTTAAGACTTACTGAGATTTTTGACTATCGTTCAGAATTACAATGAAAGATGTAAAATGTCTTAATTTGCTATACTTTGGTTTATTTAACAGGAGTTTCTCCGCCTTCTAAGCCCAATTCTGCTAACATGGCGTGATCTTGTTCTGGGGATTGCCCTAAAGTGGTAAGATAATTTCCGATTAGCATGGCATTAATTCCAGATTTTAGACCTTGTTTTTGCCATTCTCCTAATACTGCCTCTCTACCCCCTGCATAACGAAGTATTTGGGTTGGTAGGATAAATCTAAAAATTGCGATCGCTTTTACTGCTTCAAGGGGAGTTAATTTAATTTGTTCTCCTAATGGTGTGCCTTCACGGGGATTAAGAAAGTTAATTGGTACGGATTCAACTTCTAATTCTCTTAAGGATAAAGCGAGGTCAATTCTATCTGTCCATGATTCGCCCATTCCCATAATACCACCTGTACAGGCCTGAATTCCTACTGCTTTAAGATTTTTGACGGTATCTACTCTATCTTGCCATGTGTGAGTAGTAACGATGCGATCGTAGAAATTAGCGGAAGATTCTAAATTATGATTGTAGCGAGTAACACCTGCTTCTTTCAATGCTTGAGCTTGTTCAAGGGTAATTTCACCTAATGCACAACAAGGTTTAACATTTGTTTCAGCGATAATTTGTTTAACAGTGGCTAAAATTTCTTCAAATTCGCTATTTTTCGGGCTATTATACTTAATACCTCTTCCTTGGGACACTAAACAAAATCTTTTTGCTCCTGCCTCATCGGCGGCTTTGGCATATTCTAAAATTTCTTCTCTGGTTTTTAAGCCATAAATGGGGGAGTCTTTTCCCTGATGATGAACAGATTGAGAACAAAAACTGCAATTTTCTGAACAGTTACCAGATTTAATATTAATAATACTACACAAATCGACTACGTTACCACAACATTCTTGACGGATGCGATCGGCTCTTTCACACAACAATAATATATTCTCTTCTCCTTCTATTTCCGTTAATTTGAGGGCTTCTTCTTTTGTAATACGATACCCTGCAACAATTTTATTGCTTAAATCCGTTAACCATTGCTCTAAACTTACGTTGGTTTTTGGTTTACTAACTGTATTTACCACCAATATTATCCCCTTGTTTTCAAGAACTCTATTCACGGCTCATTATATCTGATTGTCTCACCCTCAACAATGAAATTTTCTAAACCCTCAAAGTGATATATCCATCAAAACTCAATAAATTAAGGTTTACAAACAGAGATAATCAGGAAAATCTTAATTTACTCAGATCTAGCAAAAGTAATCACACTAATAGGAATATTGGTATTATTATCTATGTGACCATACAAAAAGATTTGTGCTAAACGATTATTCGGGGCAGTGGTGGGGTCTGTATCATCGGTGTCGAGACAAAATCTAAATCCTCCTTTACCATTGCTATCTGTACCATAAACTGTTGCGTTAAGTTCTGCATGACAATTCGTGGTAGGCTGATTAGTTTCATTTCCGCTTACCAAACCATCTGCAATAACTTGCCAGTTTCCACCACTGGTGCTATCACAAAAAACTTTTCTTTTTAAAAGACCTGGTTTTAACCACTGAGTAGCAGTGGAAGCCGAAATATCTTCATAACCGTATTCAATACGTGGATTTGTTATGGTACACGTCGTACCATCAATGGTTGAACCATCAGGATAGGTTAAAACTAAACAACTGGCAGAATCTGAACCTGCGCAACTGGTAGATGTTCTGGTAATCGCTCTCGCACTTTTCATCTCATCTTGTATAAAGGCTAAGGTTTTTTGTAGATTGGAACTCCTGACGGTTTTTGATTCTACATCTTGATTTGCTCTTAATATATTGACGAAACCACTTGCCGCCATTGCTAAGACGATACCACTAATAACAAGGGCAACAATTAATTCAATTAAAGAAATACCTTTCTCTTGAGATTTTTTAAGGCTTAAAAATAGTTTTAATAATTGATATTGATTCATAGTTTTTTATCATATTCAATAATATTTAATATCACTGGGTGCGATCGCAGGAAACCTTTTAAACTATCTGAAAGAAAAACTCCATAAATTCTTTTTGCTAATTGTTTTAATTCCTGAGAGCAAAATTAATGTTCTTAAACCAAATTTTTAGATAAATTTAGTAAAGCAAAGAGAGTTTCAAACAAATTAGTAAATAATTAAGAGAAAATAGAGTCCGTTTTCATTTTTTGAGATAAATTCCATAAATCTAAGGATTATTCAAGTCATATCGCTTATTTTCCACATTGTTACAGTTGCTAGAGGTCACAGTACTATCATAAATTCCAGTACGAATCATGCCTAACTGATTAGCAATCACTATACATTTACCAGTTTCATTTGCCCCATTTTTTCTTTTTATGTGTATGGTTTGCAAAAGTGTACCCGTTAAACTCCCGTCATACTCAAATGCAATAGTTTGTGGTAACGTTCCCGCAGTAGAGCGAACTTCAACAATATTATTATCATAAGTGATATTTTCTAAAACACATCCTGATGGAGAACCAGTAACACCTGTCTCTGAAATAGTTACTGTACAATTCTGGCTTTTACGATTAGCATTAATCTGTGCTTCTACTAATGCCCCCCTAATTTTACTAAAAGCCTCATTAACTCTTTGCTGTCTTTGTTCTTCTAAAAGATTCGGAACACTTATAGCCGCCATTATGCCTACAATGACAGTAACTACAACAACCTCAAATAAGCTAAACCCTTTATCTTTACTGTATTTATTAAACAATAAGTTAATTACAACTAAGTGCCGCATTGGGTAAAACCTCCGTTGATAAAGTTGTCACGACGTTATCCCCAGTACTCGTATATCGAGGGTGAGGTTGATTGTCATCATAGGAAACGCTATAGCTAATTTGCAATATATTTTCAGAAGGATTATAAGTGCGATCTATATCATAAGATCTGCCATTCACGCTAATGGTTTGCACTGCATCAGTATATCCTTTTCCCTCTAAATCAGCTTGGAGTGTTGTTCCATAACTTCCACAATTAGCTGGTGTTGAAGTCAGCATAAAAGCGTGATAGCGTATAAGCTCTAAATCCTCTTGTACTAAGTTTGTTGCTTCTTGTTTATCCTGTGCTTGAACTCTAAGTAAAGTTGCTAAGACAGTAGCTTGGAGAGAAGCTAAAATAAAACCAGTAATCACGAGAATGGTTACTAATACTTCAAGAATGGAAAAACCTTCTTCCCACTTCTCATTTTTGGGGCAAACAGTATAATCTTGAGATAATTTATGGGAATGGATATTTTTCAGATTTTTTATCAATGTAAAAATGAATGAACTTGACATTAATTAACCTCCTATTCTTTGCCATTGAGTGATTGAACCAATTTGTGGAGGTATATTTGTCGGAACTAATCCGATCGCATCCCAATCAGTAATATCTTGAACCACAACTACCTGACCAGTATTAGAGCCACAAGTGCTAGGAGGATTGAACATTCTTGCCCAAACTGCCCCAGTAAAACCATTACCGCCACCAGTACCAGCCGCTCCAACCGCATAATCGGGAGCAAAGACAAAACCAAATACCTCAGCACCTCCTGCTAGACAAATATGAGGTTCTTGGCTAGTTACCCCTCCTGTATTGACACCATATCCAAATATATTCAAGTTTTCCCGTCTAAAAATACTCGGATTACCAGAAGGATAAGTTACAACCTTAGTAGTCGTATTGCAAGTATATTTATTAGTAACGGAAGTGCAACTGTTGTCTATAACTTGACTACCTCCAATATCTATATTACCGTATAGATTCAACACTACTTTTCTGCCCGGAACTATAGTTATTTTCTCTCCTCCATTCAAATTGATATTATTGACTTTATATTTATATACCTGCACATCATAGGTAGTACCATTATCAGTAATTTGTTGAATCTCGATCGGTAAATCTGTGGTTCTTGGGAGAGTAATAGAGTTAGTAATATTTCCTAGATTGTAATATTTCGGATTTGTGTCGGCAGGTGGTGTTGGTAATGAGGGGAATCCCATAGTAGAGATAATAACATTATTACCCGGAGCAATATTTAAGTCCATATTGTCGCAATCAGGAACAAGGAGCGTTGCATCAATGATACTATTAGTAGGAGAACCTATTTGCTGATCACTAATCCAAACTCCGGGAAATGGAGTTGATACAGTTGCTCTTCTTAAGGGTATAGTTACTTGCACATTGCTTTGCGAACTATTTGTGCTTGTAAATAAATCACTAGCAGAATTAGCACTAGGGTTAATTTCACTTTCTATAGTTAAAATACCATGACCATAAATTTGTCCTACAGCCACAGAATTAGCATCAACACTAGATACAGGATTCAAACTAGCATCTGCTAATTGATAGTCAACGACTTTAAAAGCACCCTGACGAAAATCAGTGGCACTAGCGGGACTTTCGATAACAGTATCTCCATTAGTTTTAAATTTGCCAACAATCGTACTAACCGTTGTACCACCACCCCCAGCACCAGTCAAAGCAGAGCAAGTTGAATTAGTGCTAGAAGTATTAGTAAATGTTCCTTGTTGTTGTGTTGTCCCTGCTTGGGAATCCCAGTCCGCAAGGGGATATTCTGCTAATTTGGAATTTTTAGCTAAAAAATTATGCACCCTTGTAACACCTAATTCAGCAACCGCCATGGTTTTTTTGGAGAACTCACCTGCCTGAACATTTGTTTTATCTTTGGAAGAGTTAAATAAAGCTAGGCTAGTGGTAATAATCAGAACTAAACCGATGCCGATGGCAAGAATTAATGTATTTCCCTTTTCTTGGTTATTTTTATTTATTTTATTAACCCAAAGCCACAAATTTAATAATTCTTGTTTTGAGTTTTTCATTTTGATACTTCACCCCTTTTATTCATGTTTTGTATCAATTCTTAATGTATTTTTATATAGTTACAATAATAGTAAATCTATTTTTATAATAACTTTATTTTTTCTATTAAATCTTAGTATTTATACGGAACTTTATTAAAAATTTTTTTACTAATGCTTGAGGATGAAGAAATTGATACTCATTTTTTTAGAGTTTTATCTTTTAACATTGACCAATAGTCAATCAACTAAATTCAGATTAAGTAATAGAGCAATTAAAAAAAGGTAATTAATGGTTGCGTAAAAAATATTGACTTAAGAGAATTATATGAGGTGATGATTCTTTGTGGTTAGATGAAACTATTGTACTGCTCAAAAAATATGATTAGTTAGATTGAGAGAATTTGATTACAGAGTTAGAGGATTTAGGTAGAGAAGGAAAACATCAAATGGCGAGTGTTGGAGCAAATTATTCGCCATCTTTTTCTATTACAACCTGAGTTTGATCTAAAATTATCAATTAAGTTAGGCAACAGGTGAACCTCAGTTCGATTTAAAAATTACTGCTATGGTTAGGTTTCAGGGTGCAGGTTGCAGGTTTTAGGTTTAATTTTCTAATCAAATTGTTTAGTTAATCTAAAGATTGAAAATAATAAAATCAATAAAGATGTGTTTTTTGTCAATTCTTTAACCTGATACCTGATACCTTTCCAAAACCGAAAATTCTATATCGAACTCAGGTGAGGTGAAGGGCAATGGGTGAGAGTTTTACACATTTTGTGGAATTAATAAAAATTGAAATTAATGCGTCTTGGCTTATTTAACAACTCTAATTTAAAGTCTAGTTTTTTCCGCCCAAACACGGGAGGATAATCCCCAAATATAAATGAATCCCTCGGCGGCTTTATGGTCAAATTTGTCGTCACTGCCATAAGTTGACAAATCAGAACTATAAAGAGAGTTATGAGATTTTCTGCCCACAATGGTGGCATTACCCTTGAAAAATTTAATTCTGACAACGCCGCTTACTCTATCTTGAGTTTGATCAATAAAAGCATCTAAAGCCGATTTAAGAGGGTTATACCATAAACCTTCATAAACCAAACGGGTGTACATTAAATCAACTTGAGAACGTTTATAATGGGTAACATCGCTGGTTAAAGTGAGGCTTTCTAAATCTTCATGGGCTTTAATTAACACCAACAGTGCAGGGGCCTCATAAATTTCTCTCGACTTGATGCCTACAACTCTATTTTCAATCATATCTAATCTGCCAACCCCGTGATTACCAGCAATTTCATTTAATTTAGTAATCAGTGCCACAGGGGATAAGGCTTCTCCATCTACAGCAACAGGAGTACCTTTTTCAAAAGTAATTTCTACGTATTGAGGCTCATTGGGGGCATCCATAATGGATTTGGTTAAGGCATAGATTTCTTCTGGAGGTTCTGTCATCGGATCTTCTAAAGGTCCTGCTTCTATACTACGTCCTAATAAGTTGCGATCGATGCTATAGGGAGAAGATTTTTTAACAGGAGACTCAATGCCGAATTTTTCTCCATAGGCAATAGTTTCTTCTCTACTCATTCCCCACTCCCTAGCGGGGGCTAAAATTTTCAAATTAGGATTTAAAGCAGTAATTCCTAAGTCAAATCTAACTTGATCATTTCCTTTACCAGTACAACCATGAGCAACGGCATCTGCTCCATATTTTTCAGCCGCTTCAACTAATAATTTTGCAATTAAAGGACGAGCTAAAGCAGTAGATAGAGGATAACGGTTTTCATACAACGCATTAGCTTTAATAGCAGGGAAAGCATAATTAGTAACAAACTCTTCCGTTGCGTTTTCAACTAAAGATTCAACAGCACCACACTTAAGAGCTTTTTCTTGAATAGGAGCTAATTCTTCTCCTTGCCCTAAATCCGCCGCTAGGGTGATAACTTCTTTTACACCCCATTCATTTTTGAGGTAAGGAATACAAACGGAGGTGTCAACGCCCCCAGAATAAGCTAAAACTACTTTATTGGCACGACTCATATTTTTTATATATAACCCAACATAGGACTAAGTGCTTATTGTACCAATAAGAGCATCCCAACCCCAATTGCAAGTCAAGATTTGTCTATTTTTGTCTCAAAATTTTTTTGTTATTTAGCCTTGACTTTTTTTTTTTCTTTCGTTAACATTGAATATGTCAATCAAATGGGATTGTAGCTCAGTTGGTTAGAGTACCTGCCTGTCACGCAGGGTGTCGCGGGTTCGAGTCCCGTCAGTCCCGTTCTTTTTAAACGATTACTATATTGGCAACATTTGTCTTGAGGATAAAAAACTAATGTTGTCTAATTGATAACTAATGATATTTGTTTTTAATTCTCAAAGGGGATTTTTTCTTTTTCCTTGATAGAAAGTGATTTCCTAATCGCTATTGCGGTACATCAGCGACCTTAATTATATCCTCCTTTTATGTAACATCAAATTATGCCCCTGATGAGTATAGTTTAACCTATTTGAATTTCTCCTGATTCTACTAAGCGCCAATTGTTATTATTTCCTTGAACAACCGCAGGTTTAATAATATGAATTTCATTACCCTTAAAACCTTGAGACATATTTCCTTTACAAATAAATAATTGAGATTTATTAATATTCTGTAAAGTAGGTACATTAAACTTAGTATCTGGGTCTAAAAATAGATAAAATTGACCACTATTATTATTAACAATATAAAATTCCCCTTGACGATTATTTTCTTCTAATTCAACAATACCTTCCCATGTACCTGCTAAGATTTTGTTTAAGGTTTCCTTCGTCATGCTTACTCTAATGGCATTTTGAACTAAATTATGGGGATTTTCTTGATAAGATCGAGCTAATCGGACATATTCAGGTTCGGGCTTGGGTTTTTCTTCTATTTTAGGCTTTAATTCTTTATTTTCATCAGTAAAAATCTCATTGTGCGATCGAGTCTGATTACTGCTATACTGCTTTTCAAGAGGATTAACTTTTAATAAAATGTTATTTATTTGAGATGTTAAATTTTCTATTTCTTTTTGCAAAGAATCATTCTTATTTTTTAAATTTTTAATCTGAGCATCTTGCTTAGTAACTTGTTTACTTTGATTCTGATTTCTCTCAGATAATTCTTCTATTTTATTTTCTGCTTTTTCAATATGATTATATAATTTGTGATTTTCTTTTTCTATTTTTTTGTTTAGCAAGTAAATCCCAATAAACGCTCCAATTAATCCGAAAGTAAGAATAGAATTAATAATCCAAAAAATTAAAAATTTACTATTATCTTCTTGGGATGAATTATTTTGTCCTGAAGTTTCCCCTGAATCATTAATAAAACGAGGTAGCTTTTCTATGGTTTGTATTTGTTTATCAATCGCTTTTATTTGAGTATTAATAAATCCTGATAATTTGCCATAGGTTTCATCATTAAAATTGCCACAATTAGCCTCACTATTAGAAGAAAAAAGCCCTAGAGGTATTTGTATGCTTTCACAAATTTCTGTTTTATCTAATCTTCCATCTTCCAATAATTTGGTCAATGCTTCTACACTTAATCCCTTTTCTTCTTCTGTTTGTAGTAATGATAATAAATTGTCTAATTCTGTTTTTTCTTCTTCTGATAATTGATTTTTTAAATTGCTAACACTGGTGACTAATTTATCATAGTTTTCTTTGATTTTAGTATCTATTCCTTCAATATCTGTAGTAGGTGGGTCTTTTTTACTTTCTTCCTCCAATTTATTTAAGAGGGATTTATTACTATTTTTAAAATTATCATAACTATTTTTTATATCTATTAATAAGCCTTGAAAATTAGGAGATGATGGAGAATTGTTAGATTCACTTTGAGCAAAAATGGGGTAGCTAAAATTAGTGATAATAGTAGGAATAAGAGACGATAAAATTATTGATTTAAGGATTTGATTTTTCATGGTTCACCTCTTGATTATAATAATTAAAATTGTAAGACTCCTTTTTCTGTTAACTGCCATTGGTTGTTAATTTCCATTACTTTAGCAGTTTTTAATACTCGAAAATTTTTTGAGACATTATCCTGATAATTATTTAATTCAAAAATAGTTTTAATTGCTTTTAAGTTAGTGTTAATTTTAAGGTTTAAGTCTGGTAGCAAACAATATCCCCCATTTTTTAATTCCACTATCCAATAGTCACTTTGGTGAGACTCTTGAAAAACTATTTGATTAGCTTTGTTAAGATAAATGTCTTCTAAGGTTTTTTTCGTGGCATTTACTTTATAAGCATATTGTTCTAAAAATTCAGGATTATTATAATATTGTTCGAGAATATATTGTTCATATTGATTAATTTCTATACTGGGTATTTTTTCTAAATTAGGAGATTTTTCTGGGTAGTTTTCTTTATTTTCGATAAATTCTGTTTCAATAGTATAGGAAGAATTGTCAAATTGATTGTTTTGATTGCTGGTATTATTTATAGGTAATTTCTTCGATGATTCTTGGATAATTTCTCTAATCTCTGCTTTTACTTCGGAAATTATTTCTTGTTTTAATTCCTCTTTTATGTCTGTTGATAAAAATTGTTCTTGGGATAGATTTTCTAGTTTTCTTTCTATGTCTGAAAGTCTTAATTTTATCTCAAATAATTCTTGTGTAAAGTTGGGTGACTCTTCCATTTTTTTTCTTAACTCATTTCTCTCTTTACGGTATTTTTTAATTTTACTAAAAGCTATTCTTGACCATTGTTCTGCCGTTTTAATTAGTTTCTCTGGTGATTGTTTTTTATAGTTTAAGTAAACTCCTAAATCCCAATGACATATAGAACACTTTTCCTGATTTGTTTGATATTTTGTGCCACAGACGGGACATTTATTTTCGTGTTTGGAAAACATGGTTACATAGTGATTTTGATAATTTTGAACTAGGAAAATTTTGTTTGCCTTTGCCTCTAAACTTGTCTTTAATTTTTTATCTAAAATTTGTCTAAATCGGATATTTAGGTTTCACTTAATTTTTAAGTTTCTTTTCATAAGTTGATTTTTTCAATTCCTTTAATCTCTCTTTCCCTTGAATAAAGTATTTTGATCCCCCCTAACCCCCTTAATAAGGGGGGAATTTAATGATTTGAGGTGATTAGTCTCGGTATGCGTCTGCCCATCTTCTGCCCAAGACGTGGAGTAAGGATTTTAAGCCCATGATAAAGGGGGTTTTTTCCCGTATCATTTTGGCGTCTCCTTTGATGTCTAGGAGTTCGTTTTCTAGGTGATATTTGACTTCCTTCCAGAGTTGGGCGTTTTTGTCTTCGCTTTCTTCTGAGTTTTCTCCGTTGGAATAGTCGGGTTTTTGAGGCTTATAATCGGATTTGGGTAGGGGTTGGATGGTTTGAATTTTGAGAGACTGTAATCCTGCATTAAATTCATAGAGGAACTTTTCGAGGTGGGTTAATTCGGGGATGTCGAATTTGGTGATTGTACCTTCAAGGTGAAGTCTTGATTGCCAGTCTTTTTCTTCTTTGAATATTTGGTCGTCGTCTTGGTATTCAACGTAATATTTTTCCCCTGCGATCGGATCTATTTCGGTATTGTCTGTAAGCCCTGTTAATTCAGTACCATTGAGAACTAAACCACAGGCTACTTCATGTTTTGGTCTTTCACTCAGAACGGTTTTTTCTTGGGTGTCATTAAATTCAGAGGCTTTACTTAGGATATAACTTAAGAGTTTATTAAAGTCAGCATTTTTGTCGTATTTTCCTGTAGGGGATAACCAATGGAAGAAACGAGAGGCATTACCGCCAACATAAACGGGAGTAATTTGGGCTTGGCTGTATTTACCTTCTTGGTGAAGGGTTTTGAGAATTAAGCCAACATAGTAATAAAGTCCTGCAACACCGATCGCAGTTATGGTTATTAGCCTTTGGAAATAGGGATCTTCGTTTTTGTAAACTCGTTTATTATTAAGCCATTCTTGGGCTTTGTGACGAAGACAAACATCGATTTTTGTCATGATAGACATTTCGCTCGTGCTTCCCCAATTACCACTGATAAATTCCTGCATCAATTTTTCGGCATAGCGAGGATTTTGTGCTAAAACTTCGCTGAAAATGTTTCTTCCTGCTAATAAAACAGAACATTGATAAACAATGCGACGATTTTCCCAGATGGATATATCAGAAGTACCGCCACCAATATCAATACAAGTAGTGCGCACAAGGGGATGTTTTTCTTTGTCGTTGAAATATTGGGCTAAAGCGACACTTTCGGTGCAAAAACGTTGGTTATCGTCTATTTGGGGAGTGGAATAGTCAATGCCTGTTTTCGGTTGTAGCTCGGTGGCGATGTCTTGCCAGTTACGATGAAAGGTCATTTTATTGATGTAAGAAAAGGCACTGGGATAAGAAACACACCATTGAATTGCGTCCATCCCTTCAGAAGCTGCGATCGCGCTTATGTGTAGAGCAAGATGACGTAAAAATGCCTTAGAATCTTTGATATTAGACCATTTTAAATCTAAGCGAATCCATTGTTTATTGGGGTCAAATTCCGCAGGATCGGGAATGTATATACGTCCGTCTAAAATTGGTTGTAATTCATCAACGTTGCGATCGCTATTTTTGGTAGTTAATACCGTGCATAAGGGCAAAGGATCTTCTGATGGTAAAAATGTATCAGGGACAAAATTTTCGATGAGGGCAGGTAAACGAGTACCGAGAGGACTTTCAGTCACATTAAGCTGTAAATCCCTGTTGATGTCTAATAATGAATCTCCTGTATTATCGCCTCTGACATAAACATTGGTAAAGGAAGTACCAAAGTCAACCCCTACTCGCCATGTGCCTCTGGAATTTATTTCAGGTACAGTCGGCAGTAAAATTAAGCCCATATCATGGCCATAGGAATTTTTACAAATCACATGGGTGGGCATTTCCTCTAGGGTAGAGAGTTGGTAAGCCCCTGTACCGTTAGGATCTTTGAAACTGCGTGGTTGTTGGGTAGGATTGGGAAAATAGACTTGGAAAGTTTCGTCTCCATAGTCGCCATCGTAATAAAATGTATAATAATTTTTCCAGTTTTTCGCACGGAAATTAGGCCATACCGTTAATACTGGAACATATTTAATGGCATTTTCTTCCTTGAGGATATAATCTTTTTGCAGACGGAGACTGTTAAATTGCCTCTGATTACCCTCTCCGATGCCCGATAAGGGGATAGTTAGAGTTAAGCGAATCCCCTGCCCGTTAACATTCACAAATGGCTCTAATTCGATGTTTTTGAGTAAATCTTCAGGAGTAAAATATTCTAATAAAATTTCATTAAGAGGTAACAGAGGAGAGACTTTATTTCCGTTAAAAGTAATCGGTAACTGAGATTTAGGTGAGATCGCACCGGGGAAAGCCCCTTCTAAATCCACAAAGGCTAATTCCTCTAAAAATAAATCTTGAGATGCGATCCAGTTCACATCATCCCAAACCAAAGTACCATTTTTGAGATCATTGATATTGAGAGAAGCAAGGGTTTTGTCACGGTGTATCCAGATATTTTGTGGTGCAACCCCCCAATATTCAGAAATGTTTTGATCAATTATGATTAAAGGTTTTTGAGCAGTTTTAACGGCACTGGGAATCACTCTGACGTTAGAAGGTTTCGGAGGAATTTTTAGAGGTTGATTGAGTAAAATTAACGCTCCTCGGTTGATGGGTTCACCAAAATAAGTCGGATTACTGCTTAATTGTAAAGGGTTTAAGCCTTGTTCATCTAATTGTAAATCGTTGCGAAATTGAGTAATTAGACGAATCATGCTATTTAAAGCAGTGGGCGAACCTTGATAGTTAACTATTTGTGCCTGTAAATTCTCTAACCAACGCCACAATAACTCTTTTGATTCTTGGTTTAAATAAGGTTCAGGGCTAACTAACATCCCATTTTGATACCATCGTAATCCATTCCAGTTACCTTCTTCCGAAGGACAAACAAGAGTGCTAGGGCTGCTCATACCAACGGGTTTACCCTTCCACAAAAATACATAAATTTCTTCCCAAGGGTTTTTATTATCTCTGGTGTAGAGGGCGTTAACAGGTTCAGGCATCAGTTGATATAAGGCATCCCCAAAGGGTTGATAGCGATATTGAGATAAGTCTAAAAACTGGGCTTTTAAATCAAATCCCTCTACCTCCGCCAGTGCGATCGCAGCTATCATTCCCCGCCATTGATCCACCATTACCTTATGGATAGGGTGCTTAGTATCATAGAGAGCCATTTCTGTAATTAGAGGTCTAGCCCAGATAGTGGGAACGGAACTGACGCTTTTCATCGCCCCCGGTGCTTGATAATCAAGGCTATCAGCAACATCACGGAAAGCCACATCGCCTTTACTATCCCATTGTCCGGGTTGTCCTCTGGTGATGGTAGTATCTTCTTTTAGTTTGGATAAAAGTAAATCAGCCATAGTTGTTAGTTAATAATTTCTGAATAATTGGGTTAGGGGAGTTCGGAGTTCGGGGTTCGGGGTTCGGAAAGAGGTTTCAGGTTTCAGGTATTTAGGGAATAATCAGATGAGGGGGAGGTTAATTAAAAACTTTTGCCCTCCCCCCTCGAGAGGGGGGATAAAGGGGGGTTTCTTTTAAGGGGCGACACAGAGGGATTTCCCTCTTGCCTTGTCTTAATTACTTATTACCAATTACTAATTTATTAATTGCTCTTTTCGCTATCACTTATGGATGAAAATTTATCCCGAACTTAGGTTAATTCTTCATTCTTCACTTTGATTTTTAATTCATTCACACTTTGCAACAGACATAAACCGCTTTTGCTAATCCTGCCACTCCCTGATTCGGTTCGCCAAAATCACGGGTATCTAATTCCCCTATTTTATTTTTGAGAGTGATAGCGTTATCATCTTGCAATAGTTCTTTGGAGCGAGAATCATCCCACAATAAATCTGAGAATTTTTCCCCTTTCAAACTCTTGGGATTACCGAAATATTCTCTTGCCTTGAACAGTTGTACCCTTTCGTTATCGCAGTAGTGAATATCTCTTAACCATCGTAAAAAGTCCTCACACCAAGCGGTAACATTTTTAATGGCATCCTGTTGATCTGATTCGCTTAAATCGGGTAGGTGTTTTCTCGTTTTTACCCCAAACATTCCTACTCCCTGAAAGAATTTATCGAACCATGCTAAACCGTTTAATTCTTTAATACCAGCAGTTTTCGCTTTCTGTAATTGGTCTTCAAAATCTGCTAACCAGATAAAGGCGAAACGGGCGGCGTTGACTAGCTTGGCTTTCACTTCTTCTACTTGGGGTATATCATCCCACTGTAAAATCCCCGCTTCATTGCGACTCATAACATGGACACCTTCAGGGGGATTGTCACAAAAGAAATGACGGGCGGCTAAACCAGCGTAAAATTCCACAAAGTGAGGGCGATTGACTTGGGTGTCTTTGCCAACGCTAAAATCCCCTAGTTTTTCCATACTCTGATTGCCGATGAGATATTTGGTGTCAAATTGGTGGGCTTGTTCTTTGTAATATCTTAAAGCGGCTTCAGTATTTAGTAAAAAGAGATCGGAACTGGCGTAAACCTGTTCATTTGTATTACTATTTTTAGGAAAATTAAAGTAGGGTAAGCCAAAGATACAGCCGATTTTGACGCTATCTCTAACTCCGTCTTTTTCCAGTTTATTGGCAATTAACCTTCCAATGGTGGGTAAGCCTGATGCACCTGTACCGCCAAAAATTGACCCACAGAGTAAGACTTTCGTTTGAGAACCTCCCCCTGCATTGTTTTCGATTTCGTTGATTAAGCTACGCCAAGGCTCTTGTTCTAGGCTTTCGAGGTTAATTTGGGTCATAATACTAGATCCGATCGCAGGTCTGCCCCTAAAGCCCACTTCTAGGGAAACTTGTCTTTCATCTTCGGTGTAAAGTACATCGAATAAGTTACCCAATGGGGGAGAAGTCTGTTTTAAGGTTTCGTAGGAAAAAAATGACCCTAATTTGCGATCGGCGTTATTGTTAGTAAAAGGCGACCAAACTCCATAAGAATCAAGGTTTGTAGTCATCCATGCACATTCTTGATGTTTCCCTTTAAGTAGCTGAAAACATCTTTGATAGGTACTAACCGTACGTTGCGATCGCTGTAAATTACCGTTAGTTTCATCTGCATCTATATATAAAACTTTTAACATATTGGTAGGAATTAAACCCACAGAAGCCAAGTGCGCGATCGCCTCTATACATTTAGCCCCCGTGCCACCAATACCGATAACATAAAAACTCATAAAATTTTCCTCAATATCAATATCAATTCCGATTCATTAAATCATTTACAGGAATGGCAAAAGGTACTGTTTTACGCTTTAATAATCCGGGAGTACTCGTAACTGTGGGCAACCAATATAAAAGGAAAAGAGAGTCAAACAAGAATAAACCCGTCATAGAAACTACTGTTTCTTGGATTAACTCTCCATTCTCATCTTGATTATTAAAGTACATCGCCAAAAATACTACCACCGTCAAAATAAATAACCCAATATACCAAAGTAGCTTAAATGAACTAGCACTTCCTCCCTGATTTTTCAGTAAAATGACGTACCATAAAACTGTAAATAGGACAGAAAAACCAAACACAATCCAAGCGGCGACATAATATTGTTGAATCCAATCACGGATAGGGATACTTTTAATTACTCCAAAAAATCTCTGCTCATATAAGAAGGGTTGCAACCACATCATGATGATGAAACCCACTAAAGTAAATACAATAATCCTAATAATTTCTCCGACTTTCATCGATTAACAAACCATTAATTAAGTGAATGTAAATATCAAAACTCATTAGGTGTATTTTACACTCATTCAATATATAAGACTTATTAAGTTTTCTTTCATATCTAAGCAAAAATCTACGGTAATCCAAAAACTTGATCCTAATTTTTTCCAAATTCAAATCGGATTGGTATGGCTTATACTTAAAATTGACATCGACAATAGAACAAAGAATTCATGGGCAACCTGCGTGTAAAAACTATCAAATATCTTATCCCCCTGACTCTATCTCTATCTTTTCTCATTGGTTGTCAAAAAAAACCTGTAGAAGAAATCTCCTGTGCAATGCCAGAATGGGCGAGTGAAACTTCTAACTATGCGAGTAACTCCACACTAGACATAGCTGTCCATGTTGACGGTAGTGATTCTATGTTAGGTTATGTCACGATTCCCAATAGCAACTATACCAGAACCATTGAAGTTTTATCAAACAGTATTATCGGTACTAGCAATGTAAATGTAACATATCATCGCATCGGGGACGAAAAAAATATCACCAGAGATGATTTTCGTAAAATTGCGAAGTCAACCACTTTCTATGATAGCAATGACGGTACTTATAAACCCGTATCTAGTCCTATTCAATCCGCTATTACTCCCCCCCCACAGGGTAAAGAAAAATTAACGGTTATTGTTACAGATTTAGAAGGGGATGACGCTGGTAGAATCGCCGAAGCCTTAAGTAAGAACTATCTCAATGAAGGAAGAAAAAACTACACCATTGGAGTCTGGGCGGTAAAAAGTCAGTTTAATGGTACAGTCTTTAATCCCAATACGGGCAGTGCCAAATTTATTTATAATACTCAGGGTAAATCCTCCGAAGCCTATCGACCTTTTTATGTTTTGTTCATAGGAGAATATGATAAAATAACCGACTCTTTTAATGAGATAAAAAAGCTAGATTCTCAACTTCAAAGCTATAGTGAAATGTTTATTTTTCCTAGTCAAAATATTCTCAAGGAAGCAGTCAATTTAGGGAATTTTTCAACCATAGAACGCAATTCTGTTTTGCCAGAAACAGGCGATTTACAAAGAATTTATAGCCTTACTGATGATAATGTGGTAGTGATTCCTAAAGATCAAAATCAAGATACTTATGACTTAATTGAAGTGATTAACCCCACTGAAATGCAACCTAAAATTAATTACTCTGTTGCTTTTCCCCAGTTAGCTACGAATGATAATAATAACTATTCTTTATTTATTAATGAAAATAATTTGATCACTCAAACTAAAGTCTTTACCTATGGTAAAAACAATCAGAATATAGAAGAACCTGAATTAGAAGAAAAAGAAGAAGAAACCGACACAGAATCAACACAAGCTAAAGAAGAATCCCAAAAATCAACAGCTAATAATCAAGAAAATAATACTCCTTTAGAAAATACCCAAGAAAAACAAAACTTTATTGAAAACTCTAGTAATACTTTGCGTCAAGCTTTAATCATTGATAATCTGAAACTGGATGAACAAAAACAAAATTTAGAATTTGTTACTAATCTCAATCTTAATAATTTATCTAATCCACAAATTTATTTATTTGAAGTTGATTTAATATTAGATGATGTAACAAGTTTGGACTGGTGGAATGATTGGAGTGTAAATGCTGGAGAAGTCGGTGATGGTTCAAAAACTCAGAATTTATCTATTTTTATGAATAAGTTAAAAAGTTTGAGTCTGGAAACACTAGAAAATGAAAATGGTGATGCAGTAATTGGACGTTTTTGTATTGGAATTCAAAAAAATTAAAATTAGATTAGTTCGGAGTTCGGATTTTTTAAATTCTTCATTTTCACTGAAGTAAATAAGATTATGAGCAATTCAGAATCAGACATTCAACAAATAATTAAATATGTACAAAAATTAGAAAAAAGAGTAAAAAAACTTGAATCAAAAGATGCAATTATCTTAAAGTCTGTTCCCAAGGATATACAACCAAAACCGTTAAAAATTTCTCCTGAAAAATTAATTGATATTTATAATGATGTTCCTTCCATTTTAGAAGAATATGTGGCAGAAGTTTCTATCACCGCACAAAGTTGGCGATCGCACTCTGAGGATAAGACAAGAGTAGAAAAGAGTATTGGTGGTAATTATTGGGTAATTTTATTAGAAAATTTCAATGAGAAAAAATATTATTTGTTACCTAATCAGAGCAAAAAATTAAGAATAAGTAGATTAAGAAGTCTGCAAAATATGTTTAAAATACAAGGAGAAAAAGACACAAATAATGATAACTACATAATAACTAAACCAGCCCTATTAAATATGATTCCCAGTGGAAAAGAATGGGAAATAGTCGAAAAAGGAATACTTTATTTAGGCAAAACATCACCCACTCAAAAGTTAACGGAAGAATTAGAAAAGTTAACAGAAAATCAAGAAACAATGCCTTCAAGTCTTCAAGGCTTATTAAATGTGTTGGAAAAGCTAAATAAAAATAATAATGATTTAAAAATAAAACTAAATTCTTTAGAAAAACGTATTCAAAAATTAGAACCAGAAGAAATAAAATGGGTAGAATTATATCATCTTGAACCAGAAAAATTTGCTACTTTGGCTGGAGGAAATACTAAACTAAAACTCACTGAAACAACTGTTAATAAATTGCTACAAAGCTCTACTAAAGATATTTATTTAGAGGCTAATTCTCTCGGTCAATATTTATTAAAGCAAGGAGAAAAAGGATTATATTTATTTCCTGATCCTTTAGGAATATTTGATAAAAATAGTTTAATTTTAACCCGTTTAGCTAATCTATTTATAACTCATGGAGAAATTCCGATCGCATCTTTAGGGAAAGATTTAAAAGTAATAAAACCCGCAAAATTAACTAAAATTAATAATAATCAATGGAGTTTATTAGAGTCGGGAGAAATGAATTTTGAAAATTAAGTTAAATTGATTTAACGAGCCACAAAGCAGATCACAGCGCGATCGCACTAGAAGTAATGAAATTCATTACGCTAACAGTTTTCGTTCAATAAATTGAACTAATAAAATATGTAATAGTAATTAAATTTTATCTAACTTTATGTTGCAAACTGAAATTATTAAATCACTTCAAAAAATGACCAATAGTGAAAGATTAGAAGTGATCGAAATAGCATCTCAATTAATCAGAAAAGAAATAAATTCTCACGGTGATCATTTATCGCCTGAAGTAAAGGCATGGCAAAAAATAAACTCTAATACAGAAGATAATCAATGGATTGTTGTTGATAATTTAGATGAGGAAATAGATTTAGAAAAAATAAAAAACGAGTTTAATAAACGTGGGTATAAAAGCAAAATATCTACTTAAAAGACATCCTTTAGTAGAAGCAGAAAGCAATTCAACTATGTTTAAAAGATTTTCCCATGAGATTAATTAGTATTTTAGAACTAATACTATTACCTTATTTTCCTCAAACTCTCATGAAAGTAAAAATTCTGCAAAAACCGTCTTAAGTTTTTATAAAATAAATATGTTAACTATAAATAATCTTAAACCTATGACTACTCAAACGATTGATTTAACCGAGATGATTTTAACGAAAATAAAAGATTTACCCTTAGAGCAACAACAAGAAATTTTAGATTTTACTGAATTCATTACTCATAAATATACCAAAAATTCAGAGGAAAAAAATAAATCAAATGGAAAAAGAGTTGCAGGTTTATTTAAGGGTAAAGGTTGGATAAGTGATGATTTTAATGAGCCTTTATCACCTGAAATATTAGGGGATATTATATGAAAATATTGTTAGATACTCATGCTTTTATTTGGTGGAATTTAACTCCCGAAAAATTATCTTTAAATGGATTAAACTTAATAGAAGATAAAGAAAATATTATTTACTTGAGTATTGCTAGTGTGTGGGAAATGCAGATTAAAATATCTATCAATAAACTACATTTTGATAATCCATTGTCTCAAATAATTACTAAGCAACGAAATATTAATAATATTCAAATTTTGTCCATAGAATTAGAGCATATTTGGGAGTTAAAAAATTTGCCTTTACATCATAAAGATCCTTTTGACAGAATACTCATTGCTCAAGCTATCATAGAAAAAATCCCAATTCTCACCATCGATTCTATCTTCCATAATTATTCTATTAATACTATTTGGTAAATAATAATTAGCTCAATATAGGAGCTTTTTAAAACAAATTTTTTAGGGAAGATTAGGATTTTCATTCGTCATCTGTTTATAAACCATTGCTGACACTTCAGGATAAAAAGTTTTATCTTCATAAAAAGCAGGATCATCCCCTAAAATAACGAAAATATAACGAGCTTTTTCATCTGGACTAATGAAGATTTTACCAACTGATTATTGATATTATTTATCTTCCAATTTGCGCCCAAATAACTCTATGGTGAGAAATATTATAATCAACAAAAGTCTTTATATCAAGAATATAAAAATCTTGATTGGGAGCTAATGGGCTTAAAGAATTAGCTAATCTATATTCAGGAGGTTGGGGAAAAGATTCTCTTAAATTAACATTAGTAATAATAGTCACTTTATCTCCTATTTGTGGAACTTTTGTCGGTGCAATAGTAACAGGTTGTGTCGTTTTAATCATTGGTTGTCCTGTAAAAGCATCTCCGTCTCCTCTTATTGCACCAATTCTTATCCATCCAATAGGCTGAATATTAGTGTTGTTAGAATAGTCTATTGTTGCGTCAATTTCTCTTGTATTGTTACTTTCTGATTGGGCTTGTTCTTTTTCCCTTTGAGCCTGTTGATAAAGTCTTTCAGCTTCTAAGCGTTGTTGTTCAACTTCCTGTTTTAAAGCCTCTAATTCCTCTTTTTCTTGATTAGTATTACCTTCTGATAATTGTGATTTTATTTGCTCTTTTTCTTGCTCAATTTCAGCTATTTTCTGTTGAGTTTGATTGATATTTTGAATAATAAAAAATCCAACTATAGAACCTAATAAAGCCAATATGAAAACTAATAAAATAACCACAATATTTGAGGAAGATTGATCATTTTGCTTCGGAGAAATATTGGTAGAAGGATGAATTTCTGGCTGTGGATATGTTGGCGGATTTACAGGAGGTTGAACTACGGGAATAGGATCGGTATTTTTTTCAAAATTAATGCCAGAAGTTTTGATATTCTCGCCTTTCGGAGGAACAACTGCAACGGTTTGAAACTGACTTAAATATAAATCCTCTTGCATCGCTTCGGCGGTGAGATAACGATTAGAAATTTCCATTTTGATCGCTTTTTCCAATACTCTTGCGAGGGAAGGATGGAGATTCACCACTAAATTTTGCCATTCTAACTCCCCTGTTAAATTATTAGAAGGAAGCTCAATGGGGTATTTTCCCGTTAAACTGTATATCATGGTCAACCCTAGAGCAAATAAATCTGTACTAAATACACTTCTTCCCATACTTTGTTCAGGAGCGATAAATCCTCTCGTGCCAATGACTACCGAGGAAAGTTTTGAACCTGAAGAAGTGATAAAACTCCCCATTGTCTCTTTTACCGCACCAAAATCGATCAACACGGGAAGCCCGTCAGAGTCTCGGATAATGATGTTTTCAGGCTTTATGTCTCGATGAATGATGTTTTTGCTGTGAACATATTTGAGGGTTTCCAGAAGAGATGTTAGGATAGTTAAACAACGATCAGAAGATAGAATCCCTGATTGACTGAGGTTTTTTCCTTCTATGTATTCCTGTACTAAATAATATTTTTCGTCTTGACAGAAGTAGGCGTAAAGGGTGGGAATTTGCGGACAGTTTTGTCCTAATTCTTCTAATACTTGGGCTTCTTTGAGAAATAATTTTTCGATAATTTCTGAGCTAGTATTATGGTTAACGGATTTAAGGGCTTTTACTACTACTTTTCGTTGAGTTGGGCTGTGTAAATCCACTGCTAAAAAGGTTTCACCGAATCCCCCACTACCTAGAGGATTAAGTATTTGATAGCGATCGCACAAGATTTCATTCATAATGATGCAATCCCCTGATTAACTGTTAGGGATAAAAATTATGTTTATATGCTTATAATAGTGCATATTTATCCCATTAACTCTTTTAACTTCCCCCCTCCGAATTTTCAAGACCGATTAATTCTGGTTTGACCTTCTCCAAAAAACTAATTAACATTACAGTTAAAATTCCTTCAATTAAGGCTTGAACCCCATAACCAATTAGAGAAGTAAAAATAGCTGTTTTTTCTGCGTCAATATCCAAATCAGGAGAGATATTATTAATAGTAATAAAGACAAAAATTAGGGCAGAAAAGAAAAGACTTAACCCCCCTGCTAAGAAAGCTAAAATAGACTTCCTAAAGGAACTGTGAAAAAAAGATATAGTGCGAAAAGACCATATATAATGAGCAAATAAAGCAGGAACACCCATAATAATAGCGTTAATTCCGAGGGTAGATAACCCCCCATGTTGAAAAAACATAGCCTGAAAAAATAAGCCAATTAAAATTCCGGGGAAAGCATAATAACCCAAAACTAAACCCATCACTCCATTTAAAACCAGATGGATACTGAAAGGAGGAATGGGAATATGAATTAAAGAAGCAACAAAGAAAGCCGCCGTTAATAAAGATGCTTTGGGGATTTCTTCTTGATAGTTAGTCTGTTTATTAATTTGTCTTAAGGAAAACCAAGTTACCCCCCCTGTAATCGCATATCCGGAGATACTGACAGCAGGAGGTAATAATCCATCAGGTATGTGCATAAAATAACTGGAGAAAAATTAGAGATAAGAAATTTAAAGATGAGAGGGGCAATCATTGTTTTAACCATTAATAATTAATACTAAATTAATACTAATTACTAACTTCTGAGTCCTGCTTTTTGCGAGAAAAAAATAGGGCTGTACCTACAAAACCCCAACTACCTGTTATTGCCATTAAAATTTTTTGAGGGGTTGATAATTCTCCTGTCATGGAAGAACTAGCATGGGAGCTTTGTTCTAAATTAGTATTAGGATTTTCTGATATTTCTTCCTGAATTTGAGGATCATTTTCTGTCTGTAATGACTCGATGGGTATATTAATTACATTACCATGACCTGCCGATCGCACTTTAATCGTCCAATTACCGTTAACATTCGGTTCAGGGACAAAAGTAAATTTACCATCATTATCTGTAACTCCTGTTTGCCAAGCCTCAGTAGGATTATTAGGAGCATAAACCACGACTTGAGCATTGCTCATTGGTTTTCCACTATCATATTTAGCCTGAATTGCGATCGCTTCTGTAGCTTGATAGTCGATCGCCACCCCATGAGCAGAAGTTTTTGGCTGATGGATTACACTGGCTAATACCAACCCTAATCCTAAACTGGATAATGTTCTTAATTTCATTTCCTTTTTTCTCACGAAGTGCAGAATTCTTATTTCATAGTCGAACAACTTTTCTTTTTTTTCAATGCCCACTCAGGGTATTTTTTCATTAAGATTAGGGTGTTGGGGTATTAGGAGTTCGGAGTTCGGAGTTCGGAGTTAAGAGTTAGAAGTTATTAATTATCAACTATTTACCTTTGCCCTTTGACCTTTTTTCTTTGCCTTTTACCCCTTTCCCTTTTGAAATCTATTCGCCGTGAGGGTAAGCCATTTGGCGTAAGTCAATACAATCATCAAATTCTGTTGCGGTTAAATAACCTAATTCTAATGTTGCCTCTTTTAAGGTGATATTTTTTTCGTATGCTAAATGGGCAATTTTTGAGGCTTTGTCATAACCAATTTTGGGAGTTAATGCAGTGACTAACATCAAGGATTGATTAACTAATTCTTCGATACGTTGACGATTAGGCTTCATTTCCTTGACGGTAAAGTCAGTAAAATTATTACAACTATCACTAAGTATCTTGATTGATTGCAAAATGTTATAAATCATCATAGGCTTATAAACATTCATATCTAACATCCCACTCGCTCCAGCAAAACCAACGGCGGTATCATAACCCATAACTTGTACTGCAACCATGGCTAAAGCCTCACACTGAGTGGGATTGACTTTCCCCGGCATAATTGATGAACCCGGTTCATTGGCTGGTAATTCTAACTCATTTAATCCTGCACGAGGGCCACAGGCAAGAAAGCGAATATCGTTAGCAATTTTGTATAGTGAACAGGCTAGGGTTTTTAATGTACCGCTCAAAGATACGATCGCATCATGAGAACCCATGACAGTAAATTTGTTCGGAGCGCTAACAAAGGGTAAACCCGTGATATTGGCAATATGATGAGCGGATTTTGTTGCAAAACCGATGGGGGCGTTAATACCTGTACCTAAAGCAGTGCCTCCTAAAGCTAATTGATAGACATGGGGTAAGGCTTGGTTAATACGGGTAAGGTTATCATCCAACATCCCCACATAACCTGAAAATTCTTGTCCTAGGCTTAAGGGTACTGCATCTTGAAGATGAGTTCTACCAATTTTTATAATATCTTTCCATGCTTGTGCTTTTTCTGCTAATGCGTCTCTTAATTTTTTGACCTTGGGTATTAATCTTTCTTGAATTGCGATCGCACTGGCTACATTCATAGCGGTAGGAAAAGTATCATTAGATGATTGAGACATATTGACATCATCATTGGGATGAATAGGATTTTTACTGCCCAACTCACCTCCCACAATTTGAATGGCACGATTGGAAATGACCTCATTAACATTCATGTTAGTTTGTGTACCGCTTCCCGTCATCCATACATATAAGGGGAAATGTTCATCTAACTTGCCTTCCAAAATTTCATCGGCTACTTGAATAATTAATTTCGCTTTTTCTGAAGGTAATTTCCCTAATTCTTCATTAGCCATAGCCGAGGCTTTTTTGACAATGGCAAACGCCCGAATAACCTCTATGGGCATTATATCTTCGCCGATAGAAAAATGATGGAGAGAGCGTTGAGTTTGCGCACCCCAGAGGCGATCGCTTTTTACTTCTATTTCACCGATACTATCTTTTTCAATACGATTCATGGGTTTACTTATTAGTGTATATTTTATAATTTATAGAAAATTAGTCTATTTTTGGCATAAGTGCGATCCCGATCGCATCCCATTGATTAATTTAATCTGCTTCATTAAGTTAAATGTTAGAATCACAATGTGGAATTATTATCATAAGTAACAACAATACACAGACCAAAGACTTATAGATGCAATCACGAAGTGGTGTTGTGCGATCGCACAAATTCACGGAAAGGCGATGTTAGTAAAATTACGCTTAGTTAAGATAAAGAAATAGAGAACTAAACTAAGGCATCTTATAATTTAGTAACTGCCATTTTAGCTGATTTTGATTAATTATGAACAAAGATGATCCTCAAATCACTTCCCCAATGATAATAGCTCATCGAGGTTCATCAAAAGAAAGCCCAGAAAATACACTTTCTGCTTTTAAATTGGCTATATCTCAAGGGGCAGACGGTATAGAAGGGGATTTTCACTTAACCAAAGACAAGCAGGTTGTTTGTATTCACGATTCCAATACTGCTAGAGTTGCTAATACTAAGTTAATTATTAAAAATTCCACCCTAGCAGAATTAAAAAAACTTGATGTCGGATATTGGTTTAATTCAACTTTTAAAAACGAAAAAATTCCCACTCTTAATGAAGTTTTAGAAATATTACCTTCAGATAAAAAGTTATTCCTAGAAATAAAATCAGATTCTGATATTATACCTTACCTATTAAGCATATTAATTAATAGTAAAATAAATTTAAACCAGTTAGTAATTATTTCTTTTAATAGTAGAATTTTAAGAACTGTAAAACAGTATAAACCAGAGTTAAAAACATTACTCTTAGTTAGTCTCAAAACTTTTAATCGAATTAAATTATCAAATTTTTTAGTTAAGAAATTATTACATAAATTAGACGAGATTAGTGCAAACGGAATAAGTACTTCTCTCTCCAATTTTCTCAATGAAACTTATATTCATCAATTTATTTCAAAAGGATATGAATATCATTTATGGACTATAGATAATGAAAAAATAGCTGAACAATTTATAAAAATTGGGGTAAACTCTATCACAACAAATATCCCGAAAACAATTAAACAAATCAAATCTTTCCAAACCAAAAGTTAAGAATTATCCAAAAACTACGGTACGATTTCCATAAACTAAAACCCGATTTTGTAAATGTAATCTCACCCCCCTAGCTAAAACAATTTTTTCTAAATCTTTCCCTTTTCTAATTAAATCTTGTACTGTATCTCGATGACTAATTCTCACCACATCTTGCTCAATAATCGGCCCTGCATCTAAATCTTGAGTTACATAATGGGCAGTAGCACCAATAATTTTTACACCTCTTGAGTAGGCTTGGTGATAAGGTTTTGCTCCGATAAAAGCTGGTAAAAAAGAGTGATGAATATTAATTACTGTGGGAAATTCTTTGATAAAGTCTGAACTTAAAACCTGCATATATTTAGCTAATATAACTAAGTCTATTTCTGCATTTTTTAGTAGTTCTAATTGTTTAGATTCTTGCTCTTGTTTATTCTCTTTTGTAATAGGTAAATGATGATATTCAATATTAAATTGTTGAGCAATAGGGGCTAAATCTGGATGATTACTAATAATTAAACCTACTTCTGCTTTCAGTTCTTTACTTTTTATTCTCCATAACAAATCATATAGGCAATGATCTTGTTTGCTCACCCAAATAGCAACTTTAGGAACTGTATCAGAAAAATGTAATTTCCATTGAGCTTGTAGAGGAGACGCGATCGCACCAAAGGCTTCATTAATAAGATGTCGAGGTAAATTAAAACCTTGTAATTGCCACTCAATACGGGAAAGAAATAAACCAGCCTCTAAATCCGTGTGATGATCCGCATGAATAATATTACCCCCATTAGCATAAATAAAATTAGCAATTTTTGCCACTAGACCTTGTTGATCTGGACATGATACTAATAAAGTAGCGGTATCTACAGCCATAAATTAATTCCCAACAATACCCGAATAGATTGCACACACTGAATCTGGAATATCTTATCATTATTTTGAGCTATAGAGCCTTTAACCTTGAAAAATCCGTTTTATAGAGTGTTGGTGTATTAGAGGATTAGGGTGTTAAGTAGTCCCACTTAATTAAAGGTAAAATTAGGCTCAGTTAGTAGTGAGGGCTTCAGCCCTTATTTCAGGAACTTTTAAAACCCCTAAAGGGGTAACTACAAACTTTCTTTTATTTAATTGATTCTACTTAGCAAGAGGTGGTTAGGGATAATACCTAGCCCTTGTAAGGCGGATAAAGGGGAGTTTCTTAAAAGAAAAGACACAGAAGGGTTTGTCTCTCGCCTATTGTAACTTACCCCTTCCTTACCCATTTATACTCACAACATATAGATCTGTTAGATCTGTCATGAGAAAAAATGTAAACAAATATTAAAGAAAAGATCAGAAAAATTTAACAACACGTAATAAAAAAAGGTGTCACTACGGGTTATAAATTTACATGAAAGGTTAAAACACTTTTCTGAGACGATTTTTGTAAAAAAGTTGTCAAAAAATTAAGTTTCTTTACAAATGCTTAACAAAAACTTGGTTTTAAGCACAAAATAAGAGAGACTAATTTGCAGAAGTTTTACAAGGAAATCTTGAAGAAAAAGATCTAAGTAAAACTACTCTGTTTAACCAAAATTTAACAAATTTAACAAAACAAACTAAATCTATTAGGAGATTAACTAAAAATGTACGACGCATTCACAAGAGTTGTTTCTCAGGCTGACGCTCGTGGCGAATTCTTAAGCTCTGCTCAAATCGACGCTTTATCTCAAATGGTTAGCGATAGCAACAAACGTATGGATACTGTTAACCGTATCACCAGCAACGCTTCTGCTATTGTTACCAATGCTGCTCGTTCTTTATTTGCTGAACAGCCTCAATTAATCGCTCCTGGCGGAAATGCTTACACTAGCCGTCGTATGGCTGCTTGTCTTCGTGACATGGAAATCATCTTACGTTATATCACCTACGCAATCTTCTCTGGTGATGCTTCCGTATTAGAAGATCGTTGTTTAAATGGACTTCGTGAAACCTATTTAGCTTTAGGAACTCCCGGTGCTTCCGTTGCAGTTGGTGTTCAAAAAATGAAAGATGCAGCTTTAGCGATCGCTAATGATACCAACAACATTACTCTTGGTGATTGTAGTGCTTTAATGGCAGAAGTAGCTAGCTACTTTGACCGTGCCGCTGCAGCAGTAGCGTAATTTAAACCAAGATTAAAAAATCCATTTCATTAACGTAAACCAACACAATTAGGAGAAATTAATTACAATGAAAACCCCTTTAACTGAAGCAGTATCCGCAGCAGATTCTCAAGGTCGTTTCTTAAGCAGTACCGAAATTCAAACCGCTTTCGGTCGTTTTCGTCAAGCAACTGCTAGTTTACAAGCAGCTAAATCCTTAACCGAAAATGCTCAACGCTTAATTGATGGTGCAGCTAACGCTGTTTACAACAAATTCCCTTACACCACCACCACCCCCGGATCTCAGTATGCTTCTACTGCTGAAGGTAAAGCAAAATGTGCTCGTGACATCGGTTACTACCTCCGTATGGTTACTTACTGCTGTGTAGCTGGTGGTACCGGTCCTATGGATGAATATTTAATCGCTGGTATCGATGAAATTAACCGTAGCTTTGAGTTATCTCCTAGCTGGTACATCGAAGCCTTAAAATTCATCAAAGCTAATCATGGTTTAAGTGGTGATGCGGCTGTTGAAGCTAATTCCTACATCGATTACGCTATCAACGCTCTTAGCTAATCTTCTTTGTTGTTTCTACTTCAGAGTAATTGCCGTTTATTCGGTGTTCAATTTAAAAGAAAATCCTTGTTAGTTCAAGGTTGAAATAAATCAGTGTTATTGCCTGAGAGAATTAGCGAGTACGCTTTTATGGTTGTATTTGTTGATTTTTTCGGGCAATACTGTTTTTGGGGGTTTTAAATGATTGAAGTTGATAATTTGATTTAGAATGGTTGCAAACTTAGTAAATATGGGTTTTTATGGCAACATTAATCAATGTCGATTCTTTGACAAAATTAACCAGCGAGGCTTTTTATCGTCTATGTCTTGCTAATCCTGATGTATCAATGGAAAGAAGTCCTCAAGGAGAATTAATTATTATGTCCCCTGTAGGCGTTGAAAGTGGTAATCGAGAAGCAAATTTAATCACTTATTTGAATGTTTGGAATTTGAAGTACAATCTAGGTCTAGTTTTTAGTTCTTCTACGGTTTTTAAGTTACCCAAAGGAGGTGATCGTAGTCCTGATGTTGCTTGGGTATCACGGGAAAAATGGGATAGTTTAACTATAGAAGAAAAAAAGAAGTTTCCGCCTTTATGTCCAGATTTTGTAATTGAGTTACGTTCAGAAAGCGATCGCATCAAACCTTTACAAGAGAAAATGCAAGAATATTTAGATAGTGGTTTGCGTTTGGGGTGGTTAATTAATCCTCAAGATAGAGAAGTAGAAGTTTATCAACCTGAAAGAACAGTTGAGATTTATTCCATGCGTTGTTTATTATTAGGAAAAGATGTTTTACCTAATTTTGAATTGGAAATAAATTTTTAAACTTATTGGATAATGACGGTAATAATTAGTGAACGAAATTTAGATATTATTCGGCAACAAGGAATTGAAAATTATCCTAATGAGTGTTGTGGGTTATTATTAGGAGTTATTAATAATTCTGAAAAAAAGGCAATTAAAGTTATTCCTGTGAAGAATGATTGGGAAAATCAAAAGCATTTATTTACTAAAAAATATGATGGTTTAAAAAGAGATTTAAGAGATAGTTTTGCCATTAATCCTCTTACTTTATTGAAGATACAAAAAGAAGCGAGAAACGAAAATCTAAATATTGTTGGCATTTACCATTCTCACCCCGATCATTCTGCTATTCCTTCAGACTTCGATCGAGATATAGCTTATTCTGTATATTCTTATTTAATTTTATCAGTTCAGAAAAATAAGGTCACAGATATATTTAGTTGGCTTCTTGATGATAATGGCCAATTTGTTCGAGAGAAGTTAGTTGTTATTTATAGTTATTTAGAATAAGATAGCCTAAAATACAGTCAGGGTAAGGGATTTAGGTAAACACGATAAAAATGGCTGAAACTCCTACTATCAAAGGAAAAGTTATCAATCGATGTAAAATCTTTGATTCATAAGGATTTGAGACTCATAGTTTGATATTTTTAGTTTAAGTACCGTTATTAATAACTTCTAACTCTTAACTCCGTACCGCTTTGCGGAACGTGCTCAGGGAACTCTCGTTCCTTCCCAATCCCCCAAAACCTGACACCTACCCGATATTCTTAAACCGAATTGAGGTTACTCACTCACTTAACCTCAGTTTTGGATAAGAAAACAGGCAGATAGTAAGCTGAATATAACAAACCATCAACTAACTACTGCCCTATGTTTAATTTAGATTATTTATTTTGTCATGTCGATGATTTCTGCCAACAATTTGAGCCTCAATGGCAACAAAAACTTATCTCTCATGGTGCTGTCCAACGTGTTCGTACTAAAAGTCTCTGTTTAAGTGAAATTATGACTATTCTCATTGCTTTTCACCAAAATCATTACCGTAATTTCAAACATTTTTATCTTAATCACGTTCAACAATATTGGACTTCTGCTTTTCCCAAACTTCCCAGTTATCAACGTTTTGTCCAATGGATTCCATCAACGATTATTCCCTTGTGTGTTTACCTCAAGCACTGTTTTGGTAACTGTACCGGAATTAGTTTTATTGATTCTACTAAGATCCAAGTTTGTCATAATCGCCGTATTCGCCAACATAAAGTATTTAAAAATTTAGCTCAAAGAGGCAAAACCTCTGTGGATTGGTTTTTTGGTTTTAAACTCCATCTGGTAGTCAATGAACTGGGGGAAATTGTGAATATGAGTTTAACCCCAGGTAATGTCGATGACCGTAAACCTGTAGTCGATCTTTTAAAAGAGCTTTGGGGAAAAGTTTTTGGTGATAGAGGTTATGTCTCACAAAAATTAGCCACAAAGCTACTGAAAGATTTTGGTATTGAGTTTTTTGCTAAACCCAGACGCAATATGAAGAACAAATTAATGAGACTTCATGACAAACTTTTATCTCGGAAACGAGCGATTGTCGAAACAATCAATGATCAGCTCAAAAACATATCACAAATAGAACATTCTCGTCATCGTTCACCAATAAATTTCTGTGTCAATATATTATGTGGGTTAATCGCATATTGTCATCAACCAAAAAAGCCCCACCTTTCCTTAGAATGGATTTTACCTCAATCTGCTTAACCAAAACTCAGGTTCACTTAGGTTGATACCTCAAAAGCAATTCCTTCTTCTACAAAGGTGTGAGAATAGTTTTGGCGAATACTCGTCGCTTCTTCTGCTAAGGCAAATAGATAAGTACCTTCGATTTGGGTATTACGAAAACGGAAAACATCAACTCCTTGATTGGCACTTGCACCCAAAGCATAAAAAGCAATACCTTCCTCTTTGAATGTTTCTGAATAGTTTTGGCGAATACTAACACTTTCTTCTTCACTAGCGAATAGATAAGTCCCTGATATTATTTTATTTTGGAAACGGTTAAAGCGTGTTAAGCCTTCTTTGGGTGTATAGGAAATATTAAAAGCAAATCCTTCTTCTACGAAAGGAGGTGAGTAATCTTTACGAATACTAATACTTTCTTCCTCTCCTGCAAATAAATATGTACCAGAGCGATCGCTATTTTGGAAACGGAACAAAGGATCATCAAGTAAGTTACTGTTATTATTAATTAATTCTTCTGCTGAAACTGTTTGATCACTAAATTGTATTTCTTCTATACTAATTAGAGTGTCTGTATTTGAGCCTATTTTCAGCAAACCATTTTCTACCCTAATAGGATAACTGCTCATCTGACCATTATACAAAGCTCGATCGAATCCTTCCCCTCCATCAAAAATATTATTAAATCCAGATATGCCATTACCTATGAAGGTATCATTACCTCCTAAACCATTACCTCGGTTATCGCCTCCTTTCAAATCAAAGATATCATCTCCGTAACCTGTGGTAACTTCTTCATCGCTTTCTGTTCCAATTACAGTCAAGTTTTGAATGCGATCGCTAAAATTATACACTCCACCTCCACCGTCTAAATTAATTGTTTCAGAGATGGGAGCTTCTAAATTAGAAAACTCTGCTAAAAAGACTTGAGCAGTATCCATTTGATTGGCATTTGGATAAGTCCACCACACTACTTTATTACCTGAAATATGCGGATCAAAAGCAATAGATGTATCACTACTGGTAAATTGAGTTAACTGTCCTATACTACCGTTTTGATAGATATAAAGTCCATCAATAGGACTAGGATTATTAGGTATTCCTGAGTTAGCATGAATGAGAACTTTATCTTCTGAACCTTCTACCGTGAAAAAAACCAACTCATTGCTAGTAATAATTGGGGTAATCATATTACTGCTAGTATCGTAAAAATAAACACCTCTACCATAATCATGAAGAATAAAATCTTCGTCGATCATGTATTCAATATCAACCCCATTAATGTTTGATAACTGTTCATATCCCCGTGCATTTTTTACATCGATTAAGGTGCGATCGCTTCCATTGTAACGATAGAATTCTCTTTGAATTTCAACATCCCCCGGTCCATTATACTGGTAAAATTTTTCTGTCCAAACAATGGTATTGCCGAAAATGTGCGGATTCTCACTAATATGCCCAAAATTTTCAGTGATGTTGACGATACTTGAACCATTAAACCAAAATAAATCAGTAGGATCATCTGGAGTGGGGTCATTATCTCGATACATCTTAATCCAAACCGCATTATTTTCCAAAACACGCAAATCATAATCGGGATAATTATCATTAGTTAATTTGCGTACACTACCATCATAAATAACAATTTCGTGGCTATTAAAATCTCCTCCATCCCATTGAGTCCAGATAACATAATTGGGAGAAACTTGAGGTTTATTATCCTCTAAGTTATTATCCGTTAACTGGATAACACTATTTCCATTATAAAAATAAATCTCTTGAGTATCGCCATCAAATGCTTCCCATGCTATTCTGTTTTCATATATATCAGGAAAGTTACTTCCATAAGTATTAGTTGCGATTTCAATGGGTTCACCACTGCCTTTATAAAGATATAAACCAACGTCTAAACTGGCATAATCGTTAAATTGTTGCCATAAAACATTATTTCCTGAAATAACGGGATAAGATGCCCCTAAAGGAATATTTGAGTTGGTTAACTGACGAATTGTATAGTGAAAATCAGCCATAAAGCCCCCTCGGTTCACTGAATTACCACACAGTAAAACCTTATATATTTCTATTCTAAATCCCGAAAAAAGAAGATAGTTTGAGCTTAATACTTATTTAAGTTTTAATGATTGATAAATATACTGGCAAAGGTTACTATTTGATGTGAAAAAAATTGCTGCCAGATGTGAATTTGCCTACCCTCAACCAGATCGAATTATGCCCAACAATGAGTATAAATTAATAGGGAGGTGAATTTTTTACTTCCTCCCAACTCTTTTTACATTCTCATTTTCAATTTATCCCACTGTTTGAGATATTTATTACCTAATCCCTGATTATTTTTGTCGAATAAAGATTTAATTGTTATTTTAGTGCGATCGAGGATTAAAAACCAAATGAAGCAATAACCCCAATTGAATAAAGCCCAAGCAAAACCGATAGGTTTAATTAAATCGAAAAAGCCGAATATGGCTAACAGTGTGGAAATGGTGACAGAAATTCCCGTTGCCAATAAAAAGGGTTTAGCAGGAGATAAAGTCCAAAAAGCATCCCTTGTACGTACAGAATATAACGTCATCATTCCTAATAAAGCAATATTAAAGAAAACTAGGGTTTGTAATGGAGTTGCCGCCGTAGGATGCAATTTGTCGGTAACTTCAAAAAATGCCCAATATTTTTTCGCTAGGAAATAGATTAAAAAAGTCGCGGTGACGTTAATTGCCCCTAAAACACTGGCGGTAGTTAATACCTCGCTCATTTTCCACTGTTGCGGTTTTGGTGCTATCTTAGCGTTATCAAAGGCAATAGTCATAATTGCACCATCATTGAGCAAAGCGAGTAACACAATCATGATTGCTGTTAGGGGATAGCTGTCGAAAAATAAAATTGCGAGGGTAGTAAATACCAATATCTGCACCGTTGCGGTAATGCGATATAGGGTATAGTTAGTCATTCTGGCGAAAATTTGCCGACTCAGTTTAATGGCATCAACAATGACAGATAACCCCGGAGAGAGTAAGACAATATCCGCCGCCGCCCGTGCCGCATCCGTTGCTCCAGAAACCGCAATTCCCACATCAGCTTTTTTCAAGGCTGGTGCATCGTTAACTCCGTCTCCCGTCATCCCGACAATATTACCGTGTTTTTGAAAAGTATCGACAATGTGGTATTTGTCTTCAGGGAAAACTTGCCCAAATCCATCAGCTTGTAAGATTTCCTCGTCTAATTGAGCCATCATGGTAGCTGGAGTTTCCCGAAAGATTTTAGCATCTAATATGTCTGTACCTAGTCCTAGTTGACGGCTAGTTTCCTTTCCGATTAATACTTGATCCCCTGTCACCATTTTCACTGGTACGCCTAGTTTACCCGCTTCTTCTATGGTCATTTTAGAGTCTGGGCGGGGGGGATCAAACAAGGAAATAACCCCTAGTAAATGCCATTCTCCTTGCTCATTTGTCTTGGCTACCCCTAACGCACGATAACCTTTTTTAGCATAAGATTCGATCGCATTATTGACTTTCGCTTTTATTTTTCCTTTATCTATAGCTAAATCGAGAATAACTTGGGGCGCACCTTTACTAACAGCAAATTTTTTCCCTTCCTTAGTTTGCACAAGGGCTTCGGTTCGTTTACTGATAGGATCAAAAGGAGTAAAGTGAGTAACTTGATAGTTGTTTAATTGTTCAGTGTTAGTTAAATTAGAAGTGATAACGCTATCAATAGGATCAGGATCATCACTTTGAGAAGCAAGGGTTGCCATTAGAATTAAGTCTTCTTCGCTGACATTGGGCATTAAAAAGGGTTCACCGAGAGTTAATTGATTAAGGGTCAAAGTACCTGTTTTATCAGAACATAGTAGATTCATCCCTGCTAATTCTTCAATAGATGACAACCTTGTTACTACCGTATCTCTTTTTGCTAATTGTTGCGCCCCGGCGGACATACTAACAGATAATACTGTCGGCATGGCAACTGGTATGGAAGCGACGGTTAAGACTAAACAAAATTTCAGTAATCTTACTATTTCTAATTCACCACTCAGCAATCTTTCGATAACAATTACAGCGATTAAAACCATCGCAATGATAATTAAGAAATTACCGATTTTTAACACTGCTTTTTGAAAATGACTGCTGTTTTCTGTATCGGCAACTAATTTAGCGGTTTTTCCGAAAAAAGTATTTACTCCAGTGGCGGTAACAATAGCTTCCGCTTGTCCTTTTTTACATACTGAACCAGAATAGACCACTTCTCCTGTGCTACGATTGACGGGTAAAGATTCCCCTGTCAAAGCCGCTTGATCTATTTTCAGAGGGTCACATTCAAGTAACATACAATCAGCAGGTAAAACATCACCGATTTTGATGCGAATGACATCTCCCGGTACTAAGTTTTTTGCGGGTATGGAAGTCCATTTTTGATCTCGAAGTGCGATCGCATTTAGGGCTAATTGTGCTTTTAAGGCGGCAACGGCATCCCCTGCGGATTTTTCTTCAAAGAAGCCAATTAAACCATTACCCAATAGTAAAACAGAGATAATGATAAAATCTGCCCAATCTCCCACGGCGGCGGAAAAAATAACTGCGGCTTCAATCATCCATGAAATAGGATTCCAAAAATAAGAAAGAAATTGCAGAATGGGATTGACGGTTTTTGACGCTAATTCATTGTAGCCATATTGGCTAATGCGATTTTCTGCTTCTCCACTACTCAAACCTGTAGCAGAAGAATTTAAGGATTTAATCGCCTCCTCTAAGGATAAATTCGAGACATCAGGAATAATTGATGAAGTAGATATTTCAGACATTATCTTTATTCATTCATAACTTCACCTTACATTATCCATAATTAATCGAAAACGAAAGATTAATTTTTTGATATTAGTAAATGAGGAGATAATTATTAATTTTTACCCAAGTTCAATGCAATTGTATCGAATAACGACAGGTTTGACGGTTTGGCTAATTCAATAAGTAATGTTTTGGGAAATAGGGAGATGAGGTGATGAAAAGATGAGGGGGAAGTAGGGTTTTAGGGTATTGTGGTGTTAGGGAGAAACAAGTAATGAGTTAGGGGTATTGTGTTAAGAATTAGAAGTTATTAATTATCAACTATTTACCTTTGCCCTTTGCCCCTTGCCCCTTGCCCTTTTAACTTTTGCCCCTTGCCCTTTTAACTTTTGCCCCTTGCCTACCTTTGAATTTGGGTTAAACAGTAGCTAAAGATAAAGCATTACCTGTTAAACTAAAAGCTCGAACTTCTGTAATTTTCACCGATACAACTTTGCCTTTCAATTCTGCTAAATTTCCAGCAAAAAAGGTCAAACGATTACCTCTAGTTCTACCCATCACTTGAGTGGTATCTTTAGGGTTTATATCCTCTACCAATACTTCTTCAATGCGATCTTGGTATCTCAAGGATCTTTCCCCTGCTTTAATGGCTACTAAATGATTTAATCTTTGGAGGCGATCGCTTTTTTCTTGTTCATCAATCTGATTTTCCCATTCCGCCGCAGGAGTATTAGGGCGTGGAGAATAAGCCGCAGTGTTAAGTTGATCAAAACCAATATCTTCCACCAATTTTAAAGTATTTTGGAATTGTTCCTCTGTTTCACCCGGGAAACCAACGATCGCATCTGCACTAATTGCCGCATCAGGCATATATTCCCGAATTTTGGCGATAATATCCCGATAACGTTCATGGGTATAACCTCGTTTCATCGCCTTAAGAATTTCGTTATCTCCCGATTGAAAAGGAATATGGAAATGCTCACAGACTTTAGGCAATTCATAACAAGCCTTAATTAAACGTTCCGTAAAATAACGAGGATGAGAAGTTGCAAAACGAATACGCTCTATACCTTCTATGTCATGAATATAGTAAAGTAAATCTGTCAAAGTGTGTTTATGTCTGCCCGTTTCCGTTACTCCGGGTAAATCACGCCCATAAGCATCAATATTTTGACCTAAAAGAGTAATTTCCTTATAACCTTGCTTGGCTAACTCCTCAATCTCCGCTTTGATAGCTTCAGGAGTTCTCGATTGCTCTACACCCCTAACATTAGGAACGACACAGTAACTACATCTTTCATTACAACCATAAATAATATTTACCCACGCAGAAACTTCACTTTCTCGACGGGGTTTAGTAATATCCTCATAAATATGTATGGGTTCGGTGGCAACAATTTGGTTTCCTGCAAACACTTGTTCTAAGAGACTGTCTAAACGATTAGCGTGTTGAGGTCCCATAACTAAATCTAGTTCAGGTACACGTCTTAATAACTGCTCTCCTTCCTGTTGTGCCACACATCCAGCCACAACTAAAGTTAAATCAGGTTCTTGATGTTTTCTCTTTGCCTGTCTGCCTAAATAAGAATATACTTTTTGTTCCGCATTATCTCTAATGGTGCAAGTATTATAAACTACAACTTTTGCTTGATGGGGATCTTCTGTAAACTCAAAACCCATATTCTCCAGTATTCCTGCCATTCTTTCTGAATCAGCTTTGTTCATCTGACAACCAAAGGTTGTAATATTGTATAGACGTTTTTCTTGGTTCATAATTTTAAGATTTAATATAAGATAATCAGGGCGAGCCGTAAAGCGATAGCAAAACGTCACGCATCCACATATAGTAATAAACGAGAATAATCCCCTATTTTAATTGATTTATTAGGTCATCCGCATTAGCGTGAAATTTTCAAAGTAAAAGGATTTTGACTTCCCTGAGAGTCTCCCACATAGATTAAATATTTTCCCGCCGCCCATACCCCGCCCATTTGAGGTTTTTTTCCTGATTTTGTGTCTCCCAGAATACAGAAGCGATCGCTCTCTCCGGGTCCTAAAATTAATAAACTGGGTTTTTCTGCTTGAGTTTCTAAAATTACATTCAAAGAATAGGCTTGTTCATTTAATTGAAGAACATAATTAGGTTTCTCACTGACATAACCACAGTCACCACTATTCTTATTTCCCCCTGTCATCCCTTTTATTTCTTGATTTTGAGCCTGAACCTCTGCCATATTTCCACCATAGATAAAACAAACTATTGTGGCTAACCATAAGTAAGAGAAAGGATGAGAAAATTTAAGAATCATCGTCTTTAGTTCTTGGTAACTAGATATTTTTTACCATAGACTAGATATAGTGATCAAATGTTCAATAAATTATCCACTAAATTTTATTTATGTCATCGAATACTCATAGCCGACCCGAGAAATTAGATAAAATTGTACAAAAATTCAAACGCCGTGATAATCCTAAGCAAAAATATGAGCAATTATTATGGTATGCCCAAAAATTAGAACCCATGCCAGAAACGGAAAAAACCCCAGAAAATAAGGTATCTGGTTGCGTTTCTCAGGTATATATTACCTCTACTCTTGACGAGGGAAAAATATTTTATCAAGGAGATTCCGATGCACAATTAGTAAAAGGATTAGTGGCTTTTTTAATTGCTGGTTTGAATGGTTTAACCCCTCAAGAAATTATTACCCTCACCCCAGATTTTATCGAAGAAACAGGACTACAAGTTAGTCTCACCCCTTCTCGTGCTAATGGTTTTATTAACATCTTCAAAAAGATGCAACAACAAGCTATTTTTCTCAGCCATTAGATTATAAATTCAATTAGCAAAGGGCAAACCCCTCTGTGTCTCATCTTTTAAGAAACCCCCTTTTATCCCCAAGGCTGTTTCAAAGTAAGCTGTTTAAAATCTTGGGGTGTTAGGGTATTAGAGGATTAGGGGGATTTTTGACTTGCAGATTTTAAGTAATAATAAAAAATCTTGAAACAATCAATTACTCATTTTAAATTATCAAGACTCTTCACTTATTACTCGTTACTCATTACTCCCTCTTAAGCAAAAATTTGAAAATGAAACAGCCCTGCTTCTAAGGGGGGGACACAAAGAGGTTTGCCTTTTGTCTCTTGCCTAACCTAACCGACAATTTTATATCGAATTCAGATTAATTAGTTGTTTCAGCAAATACAGGATGTTCATCTATAGTACCTACTCTTTGAGGAGGCCAAAAGCGAACAAATGCTCTGCCGATAATTTTATCATCAGGTACAAATCCCCAGTAATGAGAATCATAGCTATTATTACGGTTATCTCCCAATACTAAATACTCGTTTTCCGGAACAGTAACCGGACCATAATTGTATTCTGGTTCTTCTTTAATATAAAATTCTCTTAAAACTTTGCCATTAACCATAACTTCTCCATTTCTCACCATGACGGTATCTCCGGGTAAACCAATAATACGTTTAATGAAAGCGTCATGAAAATTCTGTGCTTGTAGGGCTTCTGTGGCGTTAAATACTATGACATCTCCTCTTTCTGGCTTTCTGAAGCGATAGGTCATTTTTTCGATAATTAGACGGTCATTTATTTGTAGAGTGGGTTCCATAGAAGAGGATGGAATATAACGAGCTTCAGCAACAAAGGTACGAATTCCGAAAGATAATACTGCCGCCATGGCAAAGGTTTTAGCTATTTCTATCCAAGGATTTTCCTGATTTTGCTTAGGATTAATTTGATTTGGGGATTCTTGTTCTGAAAAGTTTTGCGTCATAATCTTTTAACTAAGATTAGGTTATGGTTATTTAGTGTAACTGAAAATTAAGTAAAGTAGGGGATGTATTTAGATTAAGTAAATCCACTTGAATAATTTTAGATTGAACTGAGGTTATGATAGATAAGTTCTATTTTGTAAAGAGTCCTAGGGGACATGAATAGTCAAACTCTATTAAACAATCGCTATCAAATTATCAAAAGTCTTGGCAGAGGGGGCTTTGGAGAAACTTTTTTGGGGGTGGATACTCATTTACCTTCCTCGAGAAAATGTGTTATCAAGCAGTTAAAGCCGATTATTCATGAACCAAATTTGCCTTCTTGGATGTGCGATCGCTTTTTACAGGAAGCCCGAATTTTAGAGTCTTTGGGGGAAAATCATCCTCAAATACCCCAACTATATGCTTATTTTCAGGAAAACAATAATTTTTTCTTAGTGCAAGAATGGATTGATGGCTTAACTTTAAAGGAAATGATTGAGCAGAAGGGGGTTTTATCTTCCCAAGCAGTAGAAAAGATTTTAATTCAGATTTTGCCTGTTTTACAATTCATCCACGAACGCAATATTATTCACCGAGATTTAAAGCCAGATAATATTATTTGTCGTTATGATAACCAATTACCCGTTTTAATTGACTTTGGAGCGGTTAAAGAAGCCATGACAGAGTTAGCCCATGATAAAAGTCATTATACCAGTTCGATCGCAATTGGTACTCCGGGTTATATGCCTTCAGAACAAGCGGCAGGGCGCCCCATTTATTCCAGTGATTTGTATAGCCTAGGTTTGACGGCTATTTATTTATTGACGGGGAAAAATCCTCAGTATTTACAAACTGATTCTCGTAGCGGTGAAATTCTCTGGCGACAGGAAATATCTTCTCTCCATTCTAATTTAGCGGGAGTTATTGATCGTGCCATTCGTTTTAATCCGAGGGAAAGATTTGCTAGTGCAGAAGAAATGTTGTCCGCTTTAAAACCGCCTGTTTATCCATCAGAAGCGAAAACCGTTGCTTTTGGTCGCAAATTAACGGCTAACTCTGTAGCTTCTCCTCAATATTCTAATACATCAACTCCTACTTCTTTAAAAACTAAGGCGGTTGTTCAAAATCGTAATTCATCTCACCTTTCTCGTAACTCAACCCAAAGAGTTATATCTAAATCCGAATCAACTTTTAGTCTTAATCCTTTTATACCTTTAATTTTTCTGTCTTTAGTTGCGATCGCATCTTTCTTTTTTGGTTATAAATTCTTCTGGTCAACTAATGATAATACTACATCTAATAACCTCAGATTAGAAAATCCAGTGGATGGAGATTTACCACGAGAAAAAGAAAATAATCCTTTAACTCAAGATAAACGTTCAACTTTCCCTTTTAATAAACCCAAAACCTCTGATAACCAAATTCCAGAAAGCACCGATAACAATAATCCTACTGATAAAACCATTGATAATGAACAACCTCAGACAAATCAAACAGAGGTAGAAAATAATCAAGGTAATATTACGGAGAAAAAACCCGACACCGTGTCTCCTAACTCAACTCCCGTCATAATAACGGCTTCTCCTCTCGCCATCTCCAGTATTGGGGCATCTACTAGTGAATTAAATCAAAGATGGGGACAACCTTTAAATAAAAACTTAACCGATTCAGGTAATACTGTCGTTAGTTACAATGGAGGCTCTTCTCAAATCCAAGAAATTAGCTATATCATCGATAATCAAACAGACAGAGTGATTCAAGTAGAGTTAATTATTTCCCCTCAAAGTAATATTGAAACAATTATAGCTACTGTTAATAAAGCTCTCAACGGTAATATTACCTCTGGAGTGCAAGATGCGATCGCACAAGTAATGAATAATGAAACAGATTTACGCTCATTCAATTTAAGTAATTATCAAGGTATGATTCAAAAACGGCAAAACCGATTAGAGATTAGACTCTGGAGCAAGTAATGTTGTGATAATTATTTCGGAGTTTGGAAAGTTTCGGATGTTAGCGGATTGGGGAGGAAGGGGCTTAGGGTTTTGGGGTATTAGGGAGAAACAAGTAACGACGAGTTAGGGGTATTGTGTTAAGAGTTAAGAATTAGAAGTTATTAATTAACCTGAGTTTTGGATAAGCTGAAAGCTGAAACCAACTCGTAGTCAGAAAATCTTATAGCTTCTTAGAAATAACTATAAAATTGCCTTAACCCGAACTAACGTTAAAAATATGAGAGCTTCAACTAAGTAATGTTAGTCTTTGATTTATTAACGAATCGATCGTTCCATTTACTCTAAATTTTGCAAATAGTCCCATTGTTAAATCCACCATTTCTATTGATTTTGATACTACTTTTGTTTTTCTATGAAAGCGAGCAAACCAATGACGATTATCGGAATTATTTCTTTCTATGGCTATAGTTTCGCTTTTTGTCATCACATGATACGCATCTGGATGTTTAGATAATAACTCTTGGTACGGTTTCCAATCATCAGTACAGTAGACTGTTACATCCCATTTTAGTAATCTAATTAAAAGTTTTTTGAGGGTTTCACTATCACGCTTTCCCAATTCCCAGTCGATAAGTCTGTTAGTATTACGGTCATAAGCTTTCCAGATCCATAACTTGTTTTTTTTGACTCTATAAAATGCCAAAGTTCATCTAGTTCCACAACCACCGCTTCGCAGGGTTCAGGCTTTTCATAATTTTCTAGTGCCAAAGCTCTAATCCAATTTAAAATAGTCTGAGCAGAAACATTGAGAAGCTTTGCGATCGAATTCATAGACATTCCACTGCAATACAGAATTGCTGTTTCTAGTTTCATCCACATAGGTTTACCTCGATCAATCTTATCAGTGGTGAACTGATAGTTACAGTGCTTACATTTAAACCTTTGTTGACCACGAGCAAAACCGTTTTTGATGATTTTAGTATTATGACATCGAGGGCATTGATGAGACATGGTTAATTAATGATGATAGGATCAGTCTATATCATAACATTACTTAATTGATACTCTCAAAAATATATTCAACACCTGCAACCTGCAACCTGAAACCTGACACCTAACCTTCTCGGATATTCTTAAACCGAACTGAGGTTAATTATCAACTATTTACCTTTGCCCCTTGCCCCTTGCCCTTTGACCTTTTTTATTTGCCTCTTACCCTTTCTCAATTCCCAATGGAAACCTATTGATACTTTTGCACTAACTCAATAGAACGACTAACACTTTCTGGGAAAATTACCACTAAACCATCTTTATCTACCTTTTTCAAAGCGGTTTCTATCGCTTCAATTTCGTCCAGAATGATTATATGTTCTTGATTGGGATTTTCTGAAAGCATACCTTTAAGGATTAAATCGGCAACTTCACCCTTTTCTCTACCCCTTCTATCATCATCTTCTTTAATAATGATATAGTTGAAAATCCGAGCGGCTATTTGCCCTAAAAGCATCAAATCCTCGTCCCGTCTATCTCCAGGACCACCAATAACACCGAGGCGATCGCCTTCCCAATTTTTGACAAATTCCCCTACTGCCTCATAACCAGCAGGATTGTGGGCATAGTCAATCAAAACAGAAAAATCTCTGAGATCAAATAAATTCATTCTGCCGGGGGTTTGGTTTGCGCCGGGGTTAAAAGTTCTTACTCCTTGGCGAATTAACTCTATATCAACCCCATTAACGAAAGCGGCTAAACAAGCGGCTAAAGCGTTGGCAATCATAAAAGGCGCCATTCCCTTCATGGTGACGGGCATATTAACTGCTTTTTCTACCCTGAGAGTCCATTCTCCTTCATAGATAGATACATAACCGTTCTCGTATATTGCCGCCATACCATCTCGTCTTAAATGATCAGCAATAATGGGATTGTCAGGATTCATGGAAAAATAAGCAACTTTACCCTTGACATTTTGAGCCATTTGTGATACCAGAGGATCATCGGCATTTAAAATTGCATAACCATCGGCACTGACGGCCTCGGCAATCACCCCTTTAACTTTTGCCATCTGCTCAATAGTGTCAATATCTCCTAATCCTAAGTGATCAGCCGCAACATTAAGCACAACACCCACATCACAGCGATCAAAAGCTAAACCTGAGCGTAAAATACCACCTCTAGCACACTCTAACACTGCAACTTCCACCGTAGGATCTTTCAAAATCACTCCTGCACTTAATGGGCCAGTATTATCTCCTTTTTCAACTAAATATTCTCCTAAGTAAATACCATCAGTTGAAGTGTAACCCACCACTTTTCCTGTTTGACGGTAGATGTGAGCTAAAAGTCTTGTGGTAGTGGTTTTACCATTTGTGCCTGTCACAGCTAAGATAGGAATACGACTAGACTTATCTTCAGGAAAAAGCATATCTAATACGGGAGCAGCCACATTACGAGGAAGTCCCACACTAGGAGCAACGTGCATTCTAAAACCGGGGGCGGCGTTTACTTCCACAATTACTCCATCCACTTCTCCCAACGGTTTGGTAATGTCGGGGGTAACTACGTCAATTCCTGCAATGTCTAAACCAATTATTTTTGCAACCCTTTCAGCTATCCAAACATTTTCAGGATGTATATCATCGGTGCGATCAATGGCTATACCGCCTGTGCTAAGATTTGCTGTTGCTCTCAAATAGGCTATTTCTCCTTCTTTGAGGCGAGTATCCATATCATAGCCTTGTTTTTTCAAAACCCCCAAAGAGGTGCGATCGACGCTTATTTTTGTTAAAACATTATCATGACCGTCTCCCCGATTAGGATCTTGATTTGTTTTTTCTATTAATTCCTCAATAGTAGAATAACCATCTCCCACAACATGAGCAGGTATTCTTTCGGCAACGGCTACCAGTTTGCCATTTACGACTAAAATACGATGATCATTACCCTTATAGTATTTCTCAACAATTATAGACCTGCTTTTGGAAGCGGCACTAGCTACATCGTAGGCTTCTTCTGCTTCTTTCGGTGTTTCTACATCAATGGTAATACCTCGACCATGATTACCGTCAAGGGGTTTAATTACCACTGGATAACCACCCACATCTGCGATCGCATCTTCTAATTCATCCAGATAGTGAATTACCGTACCCCTAGGAACAGGGATACCAGCTTCTGCAAGGGTTGTTTTTGTACCTTCCTTATCACAAGCCAACTCAACCCCCAAAATACTGGAATTACTGCTTAAGGTGGCTTGAATACGTTGCTGATTCACCCCATAACCCAACTGAACCATTGCCCTTGCACTCAATAAACACCAAGGAATATCTCTCGCTTCTGCTTCCTTGATAATAGTTTCTGTCGAAGGACCTAAAGCCGAATTTGCCCGTAAATCTCTTAAATCTGCTAAATCTTGAGCTAATTCTTCAGGGGCATAGACACCATTACTGATAATAGAGTTACACAGCCTTACAGCCGCCCTTCCTGCATATCTCCCTGCTTCCTCATACACATACTCAAAAACGACATTATAAACTCCTGCCGTAGAAGTTTCTCTGGTGCGTCCAAAACCGACGGGCATTCCTGCCAATTCTTGCAATTCTAGGGCAACGTGTTCCACAATATGCCCCATATAAGTTCCCTCTTGTACTCTTTCTAAAAACCCCCCCCGATGATCCCTTGAACAATAATGCTCGATTAAACTGGGCAAAATTTCCACCAAGCCTTCATAAAAGCCCGGAATGAGATTGGATGGTTTTTCGGCTACATCTTCCAAATCCAAACGCATTTGAATTAGTTTTTGTCTCCTAATGCTCCAGTAGTTAGGGCCACGTAGTGTTTGTGTTTTGAGGATTTTCATGATTTCTATAAGTTTCCCGACGGTTCAATCATATTTATCAGACGCAATTTTTAGTGTCTCGTTTTTATTCTCTTTTTAACTGTTCAACTTGAACATTTTATTATTTTTTTTCCTTGGGGCAATTTAGTTAATAGTAAATAGATTTCAAAAGGTTAAAGAGCAAAGATTATTAAATTAATTTTTCCCTAACACCCTAACACCCCATTACTCATTACTTAAACAAAACTCCGTTCTAACATCTTAAGCCATAATTATTCTGCCACTCCCGCAATGGGTTGATGATTTTTGATATTGTAGCGATCGCCATGACCGAGAATATGTAATCTTAAATTATGCAGAGCCAAAGGAGCTTCCGCCGTTACATCTCCTTGATTGGTATAACTCATGGCTTGAGCGTCCACAATTGTAACAGTTCCTCTACCCAATACTTCTATAAACTCGTTATGGTGATGGAAAACAGCACAAGTGTCTTCATCGATACCGATACCTAATCTTTCAGGATGACTGGAAATAGCACTTAATAATCTTGCCATACGATTACGATTATGAAAATGCTGATCTACTATTACTTCTGGAATAATACCTAACCCCATTGCCATGTCCACTAAAGCCCGATTCGGAGATTCTCCACTACTTCCCCCTGCTATCATATGATGACCCATCACCGCCGCTCCTGCGCTTGTTCCTGCAAGGGAGACTTCTCCTAGTTTAACTCTTTGACGGATTCTTTCCATGAGAGGAGTATCTGCCAATAATCCACACAGTCGCAGTTGATCTCCCCCAGTCATAAATATACCTGTACACTCTTCTACATATTCTTGATAAGCCTTATCTTCTCCATGAATGCGATCGCGCACATCAAGCACTCTTATATCTTTAGCACCCATATCTCGGAAAATATTGAAGTAGCGTTCCCCGATGATAGTAGGTTCTCTTGAAGCGGAAGGAATAATACCGATGATAGCAGATGTTCCCCCTGCACAATGCCAAAAACTCTGTAAAATTTCTTTTCCGTGTACCTTATCTTCTGCACCTCCTATAACTAGGATTGAGCTTCTTTGATATTGCTTCATGTTATTTTCTAACTTAACTTAAGATGATTCCCTGCTTAGACTAAAATTAAATTCTAAGAGATTTTTATACCATTAACAGTAAAAGCGAGTAAAACATCTGTCGGATTCAGATTTTTTTTTACTCACCTAAGATTAATATTTCCCATGATCAGATTATCATAATCTCTACCATTGAAGATTAATCAAGGTCAACAATTGCTCATAAATAGCAAATCATGAATAATAATGATATATCAAGCTCTTAAAATAATTAAATTGAACTTTAAACAAAAATTATCAATTTTTAATGGCTATCCCATATAATCATGAAAATTTGGGCTAAACTGTCATTTTTTTGACCATTATTACTTTTTCTCTGATTAAATTACCTTAAATATAATTCTTAGTTGTGCAAATAGACGTTATTACTTTATTTCCAGATTTTTTTTCCTCTTCTTTGAGTTGTGGCTTGTTAGGTAAGGCTTTAAATAAAGGCATTGCCTCCGTAAATTTAGTTAATCCCAGAGACTTTACCACCGATAAACACCATCAAGTTGATGATGAACCCTATGGGGGGGGTGTTGGTATGGTATTAAAACCAGAGCCTATTTTTGCGGCGGTGGAATCTTTACCGATTTTGGAATCGAGGGAGGTAATTTTACTTTCTCCTCAAGGGCAAACTATGGATCAACCTCTTTTACGAGAATTAGCCAATTTTAAGCAATTAGTCTTAATTTGCGGACATTACGAAGGCATTGACGAGAGAGTACATAATATTATCACCAGAGAAGTTTCTTTAGGGGATTTTGTTTTAACCTGTGGGGAAATACCTGCTTTAGCTTTAATAAATGGGGTTATTCGACTATTACCAGGTACTGTGGGTAAGGTAGAATCCCTTTATGCAGATAGCTTTGAGGATGGTTTATTGGATTATCCTCATTATACTCGCCCTGCCGTTTTTAGAGGATGGGAAGTTCCCTCTGTGCTACGTTCAGGAAATCACAAAAAAATTGCCCAATGGCGAAAGGAAAAGCAGTTGGAAGCAACAAAAAAGAAACGCCCAGACTTAATGGAAAAGTATTATTTAGAGTTGAAAAATAAGAGTGAAAAGTTACAAGGGTAAAGGACAAGGAGAAAAGGCAATGTTAAATTTTAACTAAATTCTCTTCCCATTTTCTTGCTGGTGATTGACGGCGAATGTTACGCCAAATTTGAGTGGCGGCTAAAGTTCCATCTGCTACGGCAACAGATACCTGATTTAAGCCTTTTTTCAAGTCTCCCAAAGCGAAGATGCGATCGTGGCTTGTTTGTGCCATATCATTGGTAACAAGGTTTTCTCCATCCCATTCTAAGCCTTCTATACCTTTGAGATAGTGATTATGATAAATTGAACCCATATTAATTAAACCTGTTGTTGCCTCAATAAAAGTTCCGTCAACTAATTCTACCCCTTGCATTTTATGGTCTTCTCCCACAAAACGTGCGATCGCACTTTCATATAAGGGATAACCATGTTCTGCCAATTTCTGTTTCATTTCGTCGCTAACAGTGCATAAACCATGAGTTAAAACAGTAATGTAAGGGGTAAACCAATTGAGTACAAATGCCGCATTTATCTGGGATTCTCTGCCAACAATTAAGACAGCCTTTTGATCCCACATATCAAAACCATCACAAATCATGCACACATGGAGCGTGTATCCAGCATAATCATAAACATTTTGCATATCATCTAATTGGGGTAAAACATCAATTACCCCTGAAGCGGCAATTAAATACTTACTGCGGAAAACTGGATAAATACTGTCTTTTTTGCCAACCTTAACCTTAACAGCAAAAGTTTCTCCCTCGTCTGTGACATCTTCTACGTAACCTCTTAAATGGTCTGCACCCCAGTCAACGGCTTGTTTCGTGCCATGATTAACAATATCTCTACCGGGGGTATCAGGATCAAGACCCACATAATTACGTAAATCCTGCATCCATATTGAGCGCCCTTTACCTTTTTCGATGACTAGACATTTCAAACCATACCTAGCTAAGTAGATAGCCGCCGATAAACCTCCCATGCCACCACCAACCACAATGACATCATAAACTGTATCCAAACGAGTATCTAAATTTTTGCTGGATAATCTCATGTGCTATCTCTCCTGTAACTAAATTACTTTATAACTACATAATAATCAAAATTTAATATTATCTAGCCTATTACAATATTTATTTTTTGTAGTGAATAATTATCGAGTTATGCCCTTCCAGAGTATGGTTTATCATGATAGGGAAAAGAAACGGCATAATAAAAACTATGCCGCCAAAACACTTGTATAGAAAAATCTATAGTTATTAACCTACGAATTCTTTACGAGGCTCAGAAACTCCTTGAGGTTGTTCTCCTTTGAGGTAAGCTAACATGGTGTCAGCGTCGGAAACCTCAAAAGGATCAGTAGGACAGTTATCAGAGAAATTAGGCTCAACGAAGATTTTTTCGATCTTACAGTCGTTAACAAGCATAGAATAACGCCAAGATCTTAAACCAAAACCGAGATTAGATTTATCAACTAACATCCCCATTTTACGGGTGAATTCACCATTACCATCGGGAAGTAAGAAAACATTTTTTGCTCCGATTTCTTTACCCCATTTGAACATAACAAAGGCATCATTGACAGAAACGCAAATAATTTCATCTACTCCTAAAGCCTTGAACTCATCGTATAATTCTTCGTAACGAGGAAGGTGATTGGAAGAACAAGTAGGAGTAAATGCACCGGGTAAAGAGAATACTACTACTTTTTTACCACCGAAAATATCTTGAGTGGTTTTGTCTTCCCAACGATAAGGATTAGGTTGAATAGATTCGTCACGGACACGGGTTTTAAATACTACGTCAGGAACTCTTTCAAGTACTGCCATGGGTTAATTTCTCCAATCTAAATGTTTTCAATATTTCGAGCTTTTTTACTGCTCTTATTTAAGAATAACTCTTATTTAAGAATATGTCAATGGCAATAATCATTTTATTTTTGTTACCTTAGAAGAAATAAAGAAAAATCATATAAGCAAATATAGTTTCGAGATTTCAACGCAATTAAAAATGGTTATAAGCAAAGATAATATTATCAAAACATTGAAATCAAAAGGATTGAGGGTAACACCCCAAAGATTTGCGGTTTACTCCAATTTACTTCATAGGTGTGATCATCCTACTGCTGAACAGATTCTTACGGACTTAAATCAAGAAGTGCCAACTCTTTCTCAGGCAACGGTATATCTTTCTTTACAGACTCTTCAAAATGTCGGTTTAGTTAAAGAGGTTTTATTAGAGGAGGGTGTTTGTCGTTATGATGCTAATGTTGCTCCTCATCATCATTTTCTCTGTGAGTGTTGTGGGGAAATAGAGGATATTCCTTGGGATAGTTTAACGGGTATCAATATCAATAACTTACGTCAGGGCTTGAAAGTTGATCGCTTTGAAGTAACGGTTTATGGTAGATGCGATCGCTGTTCTGATGGTAATTAAAATCACTCAAAGACAAAAAAGTCATTAAAATAATAGCAAGAAGAGTCATGGAGGTAGTTGCGAACTAAACTTTTCCTGTGAGGTTTAAGATTTAGTTTGAGGAAAGTCCGGACTCCCGAAAGACCAAACCTGCTGGGTAACGCCCAGTGCGCGTGAGCGTGAGGATAGTGCCACAGAAAAATACCGCCTCCGATTATTAGAGGTAAGGGTGCAAAGGTGAGGGTAAGAGCCCACCAGCAGTATCGAGAGGTACTGGCTCGGTAAACCCCAGTTGGGAGCAAGGTCGAAGGAATTATGGTTGGTCTTTTTCCGATTCCGTTTTTGGTGTACCGCTTGAGGTGATTAGTAATAGTCATCCCAGATAGATAACTACCCCTTTAATTTATTTAAAGGAACAGAATCCGGCTTATGAGTGACTCTTCTTTCTCTATACACTCATTAATTAAATTCCCACCATCCAGATGGTAAAAAAACACCATTTAAAGATGCGATCGCACTCTCTTTCATAAAGTAGCACCAAGCCTCATCTATGGGTTGATTATCATCGCTATAAACAATTATTTTTCGCCGTTCATATTCATTCAAAGGGGAATTATCAATTCCTGTATAACCCTCCAACTTATCAAGATTATTTAAGTGTTTAAAAGAAGCGAAAGATAGTAGATAGCCATAAACTTTTTCTTCTCCTTCAGCCATAGCAGGATAACCTACAGGTAAATCATACAATTTGCCTTTTGTCCAACACTTCACCTCATTAATGGTTTTTCCTTGACAATAAATTTTATAGTATTTTCCAGAGGGTTTTAATGTGCCATAAACAAAAACTTTTAACATAGATTTACCTAAATTATCAAATTCTTAAACAATGTTTTACATTATCAAAAGATTACTGCAAGGATTATTAACCTTATTGTTAGCATCTATACTAAGTTTTGCAATTATTCAACTAGCCCCCGGAGACTATTTAGATAATTTACGACAGAATCCAACCATATCTCAAGAAACCATTGAAGAATTAAAAATTCGTTTTGGATTAGATAAATCAGCGATTGAGCAGTATTGGTTATGGTTTAAACAAGTGATTACGCATTTTGACTTTGGAGAAAGTTTTGTTTATTCCCGTTCTGTTTCGAGTTTGATTTTAGAGCGTATCCCCGCCACTTTACTGTTGGCTTGTTCTTCTATCATTATTACTTGGGCGATCGCACTTCCCCTCGGAACTATTAGTGCAGTAAAACAAAATACATTTACTGATCGATTTTTGAGAGTTATCAGTTACTTTGGTCAAGGATTTCCTAGTTTTATCACCGCCTTATTATTACTAATTTTGGCTCAATATCTTTCCCCTTTATTTCCCGTAGGAGGTATGACAAGTATCAATCATGCCGAGTTATCAACAGGGGGTAAAATTCTTGACATAGCATGGCACATGATATTACCCACCATTGCCTTAAGTATAACCAGTTTTGCAGGATTACAAAGACTAACTAGAGGGCAACTCCTAGATGTTTTAAGACAAGACTACATTCAAACAGCCAGAGCCAAGGGTTTACCAGAAAATAAAGTTATTTACGTCCATGCGTTACGCAATGCTATCAATCCATTAATCACTTTATTAGGGTTTGAATTTGCCAGTTTATTAAGTGGTTCATTCATTGCCGAATACTTTTTTAATTGGCCTGGGTTAGGTCGCCTAATCTTACAAGCAGTACAAGCTCAAGACTTATACTTAGTCATGGCAAGTCTGATGATGGGGGCAACAATGCTGATCATTGGTAATCTTTTCGCTGATATATTATTAACTGTTGTTGATCCTCGTATTCGATTGGATAATCTTGATTAACAAGAGAGAGTTCGGGGAGTTCGCCTTTGGCTCTTACACTCCCTTCGGTCGTGAACGAGGTTTTTAATTCTTAATTTTTAATTATCAACTATTTACCTTTGCCCTTTTTACTTTGCCTCTTGCCTTTTTATTAATTAAATGGTCCTAAAATAGTTCTCTCCGTAAGAGTTTGAGTGGCGGAGTTATCTCCAAAGGTTCTAGTAACAGTTAAATCTAATTGTATCGCCCTGTCTGGCTCTAAATAACGAGGATCAATGGGAAGTTGTCCAATATCGAGAATAAAGCGATTATTGCTATAGCGTACCATTTGGGGTGGGATTTCTCCTTCAAAACGCAGAGTATAGTCACTAACAGGACGAAAACGAGCTTCTCCAGAATTGGAAACACTATATTTGAGATAAAAGCTACTAGAAATTAAATCCGAGCGTTGGGCTGTGTCTGTTAACTCCCATTGTACACTTAAGCCTGAACCAGAAATTCCTTCACTTTTTAACTTCGTGGCTTCATCCGCCCTAATGGCATTAAAAACAAATAATTCGGTTACATTTCTTTTGGGAATAGTGTTAGTTTGTAACCAAATATCTGACGGTACTTTTATATCAACACTGCGATCGTCTTTTAGTTCAAGGGTAAGGGTGCGATCGGCAAAAGAGTCAAAAGATTGAGGGGCATTCCAAATTAAAACCACTGAATTTTCAATTCTTTCTACTAACTCCAAATATTGGTCATCAATTACAGAATTGGGGGCAAATAATGAAGTTGCACCACTACGAACTTCCCATACATTTTTTGACAAACTAAAACCACGACTTTTTAATTCATTCATTTTGACAGAAGCACTGATGCGATCGGGGGGTAAGGGTTTATCGCTATTAATAAGAGTTAAAGTGCCTAGTTTACCATCTCTACCATCTCGACCCGATCGCCCATTTTTCCCATTTTCTCCATTTAAACATCTAAATTCTTTTGTGCCACAACTATAGTCAGGACTACCGGGGCGACCATTGCAAAATTCTACAGTCCAATAAGGCTGAGGACACTGACAACCTTGACCTCCATTTCCACCTCTTCCTGCTTCTCCTCCCTTACCCCCTCCAGCTTGAACATAAATCTGCTCTAGATAGTTTTTATCAGTACTATAAATAGTTAAAGAACCCCCTCCTCCTCCATCACCTCCATTTCCACCAGTGCCGCCATCACCGCCATCAGCACCGACTAAATTATAGTTAACGTTGACGGGTTGGTTTTCACAAATGGCATTTTCCCCCGCACTTCCATTTTCTCCTGTTAATCCATCTTGTCCAGATAAATTGAGATTGAGAGGAGAACCATCGGCAAAAATTGTTAGCGATTCGCTATCTTTGCCCGTATCTCCATTATTTCCGTCAATTCCATCCTTCCCATTCTGCCCAAAACCAACAATTTGATTAGCAGAAACTTTTAACCAACACATCGTTGCTTGAGGCTTAATGAGAGAAAAAGCATCGATCGCACTCAGGAAAAATGTCAACACTAAAACCTTGCTTAACCAACCCATGACAGTACCTAAATATTTATGATTACTAATAGTCAAACGATGAGATTATATCACTAATCAAAATCATCTCTGTTAGCAAACTAGACAAAAACTTGCATTGAACTAAATCAAAATAGATAATATATTATGGTACGTGTTAGAGAGAAAATGAATGAGTCAAGGTGCAGAATTAGAGACTGACTACATAGAAAAACTAGAAACAGGAATCCCCGGATTTGACTTCTTAGCTGAAGGTGGACTGCCAAAAGGCAGGGCGACTCTCATTTCAGGTACGGCAGGAAGTGCAAAAACGGTCTTTGCTTGTCAATTTTTAGTCGAGGGCATAAAAAAAGGAGAAAACGGAGTATTTATCACCTTTGAAGAATCACCCAAAGCAATTAGAAAAAATATGCGGGGATTTGGTTGGAATATCAAAGAGTGGGAAGAAAATAGACAATGGGCATTCGTTGACGCTTCTCCTCAACCCGGTGAAACACCTATGGTAAGCGGAAAATATGATTTGGGTGCTTTAATTGCTCGTATAGAATACGCTATTCGCAAATATTCTGCCCAAAGAGTTTCTCTTGATTCTTTAGGAGCTATTTTTAGTCATCTTGCCGATAGCGCCCAAGTGAGAAGTGATTTATTCCGTTTAGCATCCGCACTCAGAGAGTTAGAAGTAACCGCTATTATGACGGCTGAACGTACAGAAGAATATGGAGAAATTAGTCGTTTTGGCGTAGAGGAATTCGTTGCCGATAATGTGGTGATTTTACGCAATGTGTTGAATGATGAAAAACGTCGTCGTACGATCGAAATTCTTAAATATAGAGGTACAGATCACCAAAAAGGCGAATATCCTTTTACCATCATTAAAGGTAAAGGAGCGGTAATCATACCCTTATCCGCGATCGAACTTGAGCAACATTCTTCTAACATACGCATTACATCGGGTAGTAAAGAACTAGATAAAATGTGCGGTGGTGGATTTTTCCGTGACTCTATTATTCTCGTATCTGGGGCAACAGGTACAGGCAAAACCTTAATGGTGACGGAATTTATGGCAGGTGGAGTTGAAAATAATGAACGTTGTTTAGTATTTGCCTTTGAAGAAAGTAGAGAACAATTATTCAGAAATGCCACTGGTTGGGGAGTGGACTTTGAAAAAATGGAAAAAGAAGGCAAATTAAAAGTTGTCTGTCGCTACCCTGAAACCACTGGTTTAGAAAACCATCTCATCAATATGAAAGATACTATCCAAACCTTTAAACCTAATCGGGTTGCTGTGGATAGTCTCAGTGCTTTAGAAAGGGTATCTACCCTAAAAGGATTTAGAGAATTTATTATTGGTTTAACCTCTTTTATCAAACAACAAGAAATCGGCGGTTTATTCACTTCTACTACTCCCACACTTTTAGGTGGTTCATCCATTACAGAAGCCCATATTTCCACTATCACTGACTCTATAATTCTTTTGCGCTATGTGGAAATGTACGGGGAAATGCGTCGAGGCATCACTGTTTTAAAAATGCGTGGCTCAATGCACGATAAAGATATTAGAGAGTTTACCATTGATAATAGAGGAATGCACATAGGTCATCCTTTCCGTAATGTAACAGGTATTTTAGCAGGTACGCCTATGTACACCACTCAATCTGAAGTAGAACGTCTTACTAATCTATTTGACGAATAATTATGAAGCGTTGGTTAGTGATGAAGAAATCTCAGTTCAGTTTAAGAATATCGAATAAGGGTTCGGAGTTCGGAGTTCGGAGTTCGGAGTTCAGAGTTTTTAATTCTTAATTTTTAATTATCAACTATTCACCCCAACACTATTCACCTTTGCCCCTTGCCCCTTGCCCTTTTAACTTTGCCTGTTGCCTACCCTAACCAATAATTTAACATACTCATAGTAATAGAGCCTTTAAAAATGACTTTAGACGTAATTTCTCATAATCCTACTAATAATAAATCTCCAGAGTTTGTTTTTGTCTTACTCCATGGCTGGGGTGCTAATTATCACGATTTAATAGCCCTCATTCCAATGTTAAATTTACCATCTTGTTTATTTCTTTTTCCCAATGCTCCCTATCTTCATCCTCAAGTGCCGGGAGGAAGGGCTTGGTATGAATTAGACAACAATAATGAGGGTATTTCTGCTAGTTTAGATCAATTTTATCGATGGTTATTGTCTTTGGAAGATACAACTAATCTACCTTTAAGCAAAACCTTTGTAGGAGGCTTTTCCCAAGGAGGAGCGATGAGTTTAGATGTGGGCTTACAATTACCCGTAGCTGGAGTTATTAGTTTGAGTGGCTACCTACATTTTGAACCCACCAGCGACAGAAATCCTTTTCCTCCTACTTTCATGTCTCATGGTACACAAGATGCGGTTATTCCCATAGAATCTGCCCGTGTGGCACGGAAAAAACTAGAAAATGTGGGAGTTAATCTCACTTATCATGAGTTTGACATTGGTCACGAAATCATACCCGCTCAAGCCCATCTAATACATGATTTTATTCTTAAGGTCGTAGCTTAATTTTTCAGCAAGTATCTGATTGTAAAAATTCTTAATATAAACTGATCATGATTCGGTTTAAGGTTAAAAACTAGCAATAAAAAACCTTTTGTTAATTTTTATAAACATATTTTCAGAAATATTAGGGAATCAAATATCATGACAGTTAATCTAGCCACAATGTTAAAAGAAGGTACGAAAAAATCCCATTCTATGGCAGAAAATATGGGGTTTATTAAGTGCTTTCTTAAAGGGGTAGTTGAGAAAAATTCCTATCGTAAGTTAGCGGCAAATCTTTATTTCGTTTATGGGGCAATGGAAGAAGAAATGGAACGCTTAAAAGACCACCCCATTGTTGGTAAAATTTATTTTCCTGAGTTAAATCGTCAGCCTAGTTTAGCTAAAGATTTACAGTTCTATTATGGAGCTAACTGGAAAAACGAAATTCAAATTACTCCAGCAGGACAAGCATACGTCGATCGCATCCATGAAATTGCAAATAACCAACCTGAATTGTTTGCGGCACATTCTTACACTCGTTATTTAGGAGACCTTTCTGGGGGTCAAATATTGAAAAATATTGCCCAAAAAGCAATGAATTTGGATGGAGAAGGTACTGCTTTTTATGAGTTTGAAACCATCAGCGATGAAAAAGCCTTCAAAAATATGTATCGTCAAGCCTTAAATGATTTACCTGTGGATGAAGCAACTGCAGAGAAAATTGTGGATGAAGCTAATGATGCTTTTGCTATGAATATGAAAATGTTCCAAGAATTAGAAGGTAACTTAATCATGGCTATTGGTAAAATGTTGTTTAACACCCTCACATCTCGCCGTCGTCGTGGTAGCACTGAGTCAGATAATCAAGGAGAATTAGCGACTCAACGTTAAGCATTTAATTATAGGTTGTTTTTATTTTCAATTAAGAAATCTTTTAGGGTGGGCTATGCTCACCATTTATTGTTTTGTCATAAATTATTAGACTTCTTGTCTGAGTGAGGGGGCGATAAATAGCATGAAAATACCCCAGATTCTCCTCCTCTGGTTGAGATAATGTACGATAATGTACTTTGAGAAAGAAAATTTCTGGGGGGTAGGAAAAAAATCCTTAACAGAATTGACTTTTATTTTTATTGGAATTTAGACCATGCTTGATTGAAGGAATCATTTAATTCATTCCATGCTTTATCAAAACCTTTTTGAATTTCGCCCCATGCTTCTTCACTAGCGTCTTGAAGCTCTTTAAATTTGGATTGTACTGCATCTCTTTGAGCGTATAATTTTTCCAATTGATTATTATATTCGACTGCTACGTCTGCTTTTGCCTCTTTAGCTTTAGCACTCATTTGCTCAATTTGAGCGTTGATTTTATCAATTTGAGCTTTGACTTTCTCTTGATAAGCCTGTTTATTTTCTGTGATATTTGCCATAATATTCTTATCTATTGCTATTCTTTGATTTACTTAAATAATGGATTAATTTTTAGTTTGAAAATTTAACCCTTCACTTTAATCTTAGGAGAATTTTAGACTCATTGTCATCTACTAAAAGACATAAATAATATTTATTTGATAACTATTAATCTATTCCTTTAGGAAGAGGTAAATATACTTATATGGAGGGATGTAATTGAACTTATCTAAAGGCTAGGCTAGTAAGTGAAGTCAAGAAAGACGGAACAAATTTTTATGGAATTATTAATACAACTTACCGCCGAAACCAGCCATTTTCCCGTTACTGCCGTGAGTGTTTTAATTGTAGGTTTTATTGCCGCAGTGGGTATAGGCTCGATCGCATGGTATAATTCTAACCGTGTTGTGGGTTGGAAAGGTGAAGGAGAAAAACCTGAACAGAATTACAATAAAAGAGAAAAATCCGCAAACTACGATCGCAATATTACCTCCGCAGAAACTGCCGCACGTATTAGAAGAGAAGGAGAAAACTTTAAATCAATTCCTGAGTCTGATACTTCCACTGACACTACTGGTGGTTATACCGTTAGCAGAGAAGGTTTAGTGAATAATTATGCCGTAGAACCTGAAATGTATGTTAATCAACCCGGAGACTTAAGAGAAAAAGAAGAAGCGGAGAAAGTTGCAAGGGCAAAAGAATTGAAAGAGGTTAACAGTAGTGATGGAGACAAAGGGGTTGGAGTAGTATAAATCCTTTAACTAAATTTAGAAACTTAAATGCCTAGTTACCTACTGGGCTTTTTTTTTGTCCATCTTTTTGACTTTTTTTTAGAAAAATGTTACGAAATGTCAAGAAATGCTACTAAAATGATAAAGAGAAATCAAGTAGAAGAAAAGGAAAATAAATGCGAGTAGCCATAGCAGGTGCTGGATTAGCTGGACTTTCTTGCGCTAAATACTTAGCGGATGCAGGACACACCCCCATTGTACTCGAACGTAGAGACGTATTGGGAGGAAAAGTTGCGGCATGGAAAGACGAAGATGGAGATTGGTACGAAACTGGACTTCATATTTTTTTTGGGGCTTATCCCAATATGTTGCAATTATTTCACGAGTTAGGTATTGAAGATCGCCTTCAGTGGAAAGAGCATACAATGATTTTTAACCAACCAGAAAAACCGGGGACTTATTCAAGATTTGACTTTCCAGATATACCCGCTCCCTTAAATGGTTTAGTAGCAATTTTGCGTAACAACGATATGTTAACTTGGGGAGAAAAAATTAAGTTTGGTATGGGTTTATTACCTGCTATCATTCAGGGACAAGACTATGTAGAAGAAATGGATAAATACTCATGGTCTGAGTGGATGGCAAAACAAAATATCCCTTCCCGTATCGAAAAAGAAGTATTTATAGCCATGTCAAAGGCTTTAAACTTTATCAACCCTGATGAAATTTCCGCCACAATTCTCTTAACTGCCTTAAATCGCTTTTTACAAGAGAAAAACGGTTCAAAAATGGCGTTTTTAGACGGTTCACCTACAGAAAGACTTTGTCAGCCCATCGTTGACTATATTACAGAAAGAGGGGGAGAAGTACGTTTAAATGCTCCTTTGAAAGAGATTTTATTGAATGAAGATGGTAGTGTTAAAGGGTTTTTAATTAGAGGTTTAAACGGCGAGGCTGATGAGGTATTTGAAGCTGATTTATACGTTTCTGCCATGCCCGTTGATCCTCTCAAAGTTATTTTACCTTCTACTTGGAAAGAAATGTCCTTTTTCCAAAAATTAGACGGTTTAGAGGGTGTGCCTGTAATTAATTTACATCTGTGGTTCGATCGCAAATTAACCGATATAGATCATTTATTATTTTCTCGATCGCCCCTTTTGAGTGTTTATGCAGACATGAGCAACACCTGTAAAGAATACAGTAACCCCGATCGCTCCATGTTAGAATTAGTTTTAGCACCTGCCGCCGAATGGATTAGTAAGTCTGACGAAGAAATAATCGAAGCAACCATGCAGGAATTAAGACAACTATTTCCCCAACATTTCACAGGGGAAAATCAAGCAAAACTACTAAAATCTCATGTAGTCAAAACACCACGCTCTGTATATAAAGCGACACCAGGAAGACAAGCATATCGCCCAGATCAAAAAACTCCTATTTCTAACTTTTATTTAGCAGGGGATTTCACCATGCAAAAATATTTAGGAAGTATGGAGGGTGCAGTTTTATCAGGAAAACAAGCGGCACAAGTTATCAGTAAAGACTTTCCAGCCACTGTAGCGAAATCTAAATCTGAGCCTTCTTTAGTTTAGGCTATTGGGGTGTTGGATTGTTGGGGAAGCGTGGGAAGGAGGGGAAGCATGGGGAGATGGGGAAGTTTTTATTCCTAACCCCGAACTCGCAACCTCGAACCCCGAACTCCGAACTCCGAACTCCGAACTCTCAACCCCGAACTCCAAAAAAGTTGACAGTTGATAGTTGAAGGTTAATAATTGAACCTTAGTTATAGATTCTCAATAATTAAATAAAATTGCTCAGAAAATGAGACAATACTAGAGAATTGTCATTATTCTTATTTTTATATTAAATTTAGCTAATTATCACAGCAGGGATGAATGCTGCAACTGCCTAAAAAATTACAACCAAAACAACCTCTTGCCAGTTTGGAAGAATCTTATGAATATTGTCGTCAAGTTACGGCGAAATATTCTAAAACTTTTTATTTGGGTACATTGCTAATGCCTAAAGAAAAAAGAAGTGCTATTTGGGCTATTTATGTTTGGTGTCGCCGTACAGATGAACTGGTAGATGGACCTCAAGCCAAATTGACAACCCCCGAAACTCTTGATTTGTGGGAGCAACAACTAGAGTCGGTATTTGCGGGACAACCTATAGATGATCCAGATGTGGCCTTGGTGGATACCCTAAAGCGTTATCCGATGGATATTCAACCTTTTAAGGATATGATTGCGGGTCAAAGAATGGATCTTTATCGTAACCGTTATGAAACTTTTGAGGATTTATATCTCTACTGTTACCGAGTCGCTGGAACTGTAGGGCTCATGTCTTCTTCTGTACTAGGGGTTGATAACTCTTATAAAAATGCTCCTTGGTATGATAAAACCGTCTATATACCCGAAAAAGAAGCGATCGCACTTGGTATCGCCAATCAATTAACCAATATTCTCCGAGACGTTGGGGAAGATATTGGCAGGGGAAGAATTTATCTACCGTTGGAAGATTTAGATAGATTTAATTATACTCAAGAGGATTTATTCAACAAAGTCATCGATGAGCGTTGGTATAACTTAATGAAATTCCAAATCAACCGTGCTAAAGAGTATTATCAACAAGCAGAGAGTGGAATTAAATCCCTGAATCCTGATGGAAGATGGCCTGTTTGGTCTGCTTTAATGTTATATCAGGGAATTCTCGATGTTATTGCCAAAAATAATTACGATGTGTTTAACCGTCGAGCTTTTGTGCCTACTCCTAATAAGATAATATATCTTCCTGTTGCATGGTTAAGAGCTCAAGCACTTTGAATAAAGGTCAAGAACAAAAGGGCAAAGGGCGAGGGGCAAAGGTAAGTAATTAATTCGTTTCTCCCCAATATCCTAACCCCCTAACTCTTGACTTCTACTTATTTATTTCGCCAAATATGCCACCTGAAACTTGCCTCAATTAGATACTTTTATAATCAAACTGAGGTTAATTAACTTTAAGAAGGCAAAAAGCGATCGAGTGCTGACTTTAAAGCCGCTATTTCTTCTTCTATTCCTCCCTCTTCTGCCGCCCGAGTAATACATTCGCTTAAATGTTCATCCAAAATTAATCTTGCCACCCTATCTAATGCCCCACGAATTGCCGCAATTTGGATTAAAACTTCAGGGCAATCTCTACCCTCATTAATCATGGTTTTTATTCCTCTAACATGACCTTCGATGCGAGACAAACGATTGATTATTTTACGCTGAGATTCTTCGCTGTGAATATGACCGTGATGATGTTGTTTATTATTGTTGTGAGAATGTTTATGTTGTTGCGGATTATTATCTGGGAAAACTGTGGTCATGAATTTCTCTTGTTTTGATGATAACTTTGATAACTAAATATAATTCTAACCTAATCCAATAACTATCTAGACTTAATAGAGTTGTTGCAAAATAAAGAGATGAAGTTTTAATTCTAAATATTGAATAAAATTGATAATATCTTTCCCCTTCCTGATTTTATTTTATGCTGCTTCTAAGTAGAAATTCCATAATCCACACCCTGTCACCATTAATTTATCATCAAAATCCGCTTTTCTATTTCTATAAGTTGACGATACTGCATTGTATCGCTGAAACTCCTGAAAGGGCATTTTCACATCTGACTCTTTCCCTGGATAATTGCCGATTTTCTTCTTTTTGCTCTGCTGTTAACTCTCCTCCTCTGAGTTTTTTATGGGGTAAGGAGACATTTTCGTCAAATTTTTGTACTCCTTGAAATCCTGAATCCCCTTGTGCCTCTACCATATCTGGTATTCCCCCTATGATGTCAAACTGATCATGAATTTTTTTGTCATGTATCTTGCCGTTACAGGTCGGTGTTAACGGTAATATCTTTTTTTCTGGGTTGACCACCGCCACATTTTTACGAGTGTGTCTTTTCTTTTAAATAATTTAGCTAAAGCAATAATACTTGTATCCACTATTCCTAAATATATATCTTGATATTTTTGCATAATTATATAAGCTCTTTTCAAATCATCGATATTTACGGAAATATACTCAAAATAACCATTAAATAAATCTTCTATAAAGATAGCAAAAGCCGATTCTCCTAAATATTTTGTTGCTAAATAATCAACTTCAGGGATAATAGTTGAAGGGATTATAATATCATAATTTTCCACCACTTCAATAACTGATTGATGATGTTTATCACTGGCATTTAACAAAGCAATTATACCACTGGTATCAGCTAAAACTTTTAATCTTTTTGCCATAGTAATTCTTCGTCTTTTTCAGATAAATTACCTAATCCACTATTTCCAATTCCTGCACAACGAGGTAAGTGTTTTTTAGATGATATATTTGATTTATTTAAACCTTGTAGCAACTGATAAACTTGTTGTAATTATTTATAACTTAATTGCTCAATTTCTGCGTTTATTTGTTCTTTAATATTCATAATAAAAAACTCCATATTTAGTGATTATTTTCTTTTTCAAAACTCGTCAGGATTGATTTGTGCTTATTTCAAAATCAGACATACAACCGGGCAAATCAGGAAATTCAATTAAGTAATCGGGTCTATCTTCGAGAGATAATGCTTTTAATACATAAGGATATGATAAATTATGACTCATTATTTTAAGATCAAAAAAAGGTGAGTATTAAAACCACTTTAATTATAAATTACTTAATTGAGTAACTTCTAAAACCGATTGACATTTAATTCGAGATAACCAGAATTATCTCCATAATAACTATCAATTATACTAAAGTGAATTCTCGACAAAACTTTAGGATTCGCAATAGTAGTAAAGTTAATTTCTTTATTTTTATTATTTAGTACAAAATAGATCGATTTAACGTTACCTTGAGAAGGCCATTCTATTAAGTGTAAAGCACATCCATAGGATTTTGAATTTCCACCGACATTAACACCCGGGCTATTATTGGCAATTTTTACTTTGTATCTTGTATTGGGGGTTAAGTCAAGAAATTCTATTTCTCCAGTGGCTTTTAGAATTACTTTATCAACAGGAATTGCAACAGAACTATTGTGTTGAGAAATAATCAAAACAGATGCAAAAAAAAGAGATACTATAAAAAGTAAAAAAAATCTTTTAATCATTATTTCTACAAAATGTATTATCAATAAAAAGTAGGGTGGGCATTGCCCACCAAAATTAAATTAAATTACACCGTTGTTAACTCTTTTTGAGCCTTAACTTGAGGAGTTTCCGCTTCCGAAGGAGGAACAACTTGCCAGAATGTCGGGACATAATTCGCCCAATTATCTAAGATTAATTGACCTTTTTTACTACCTGTTTTTGCCACATGAATTGTGATTAATTCTTTTAATTGTGCCTCACCTTCGGGGGTGCAAATACGCTGAATTTTGACGATTTCAGGGTTAACTTTAGCCTCAAAATTGCCCTCTTCATCTAAGAAATAGCCTAAGCCCCCTGTCATACCAGCACCCACGTTACGCCCAACGCTTCCTAAGACAACGATTAAGCCTCCTGTCATGTATTCGCAACAGTGATCTCCAGCACCCTCGATTACGGCTGTTGCTTTAGAGTTACGCACCCCAAAACGCTCTCCAGCACGTCCATTGGCGTACAATTCACCACCCGTAGCACCGTATAAGCAGGTATTGCCTAAAATGACGTTATCAGAAGCATCAAAGGTACATTCAGAAGGTGGTACGATAACGATCGCACCTCCGTTCATACCTTTACCAACGTAGTCGTTTGCTTCCCCTTCGAGGCGAATATTCATGCCTTGAATGTTGAAAGCACCGAAACTTTGTCCTGCATAACCTTTAAAATTGAGGTTTAATTGACCCTTAAAGCCTAAATCCCCGTGTTTTTTGGCGATAAATCCCGCAATTCTTGCCCCTACGGAACGATCAGTGTTAATAATCTTAATTTCTTTGGTAATATTACCATGAGATTCGATCGCATCTATGATGTTAGAATCTGCTAAAATTTCATCATCTAAAACATGACCGTTAGTATGGGTATCGACCTGTTTCAACCAGTCACGGTTAGTTTTCGTGTCAGGAAGATTGGTTAAACAGTCGAGAATCAAGGCTTTTGTTTTAGTGAGTTTCGCATCATGACGATAGGTTAATAAGTCCGCACGTCCGATAATTTCATCTAAGTTACGATAACCCAATTTAGCGAGAATCGATCGAACCTCCTCCGCTACAAAGTAGAAGAAATTAACCACATCCCCCGGCACACCAGAGAAACGCTGACGTAAACGCTCTTGTTGAGTGGCAACCCCCACAGGGCATTGATTGGTGTGGCAAACACGAGCCATAATACAACCTTCCGCAATCATGGCAATGCTACCGAAACCGTATTCTTCAGCACCCATTAACGCCGCCATGACAATATCCCAACCTGTTTTTAAACCACCATCGGCACGGAGTAAGACTCGATCGCGCAATTGGTTCTCTAATAAAGTACGATGCACTTCAGTTACTCCCAATTCCCAAGGGCAACCTGCGTGTTTAATGGAACTTAAAGGAGATGCACCTGTACCACCATCATGACCAGAAATTTGGATTACATCTGCATTAGCTTTAGCTACACCTGCGGCGATCGTGCCGATACCGATTTCAGCTACTAATTTCACGGATACCTTAGCAGAAGGGTTAATCTGATGTAAATCGTGGATTAATTGGGCTAAATCCTCAATAGAATAAATGTCGTGGTGAGGAGGGGGAGAAATGAGGGTAACACCGGGTTTAGAACGACGTAGCATAGCAATATACTGGCTCACTTTCTTACCGGGTAATTGTCCCCCTTCACCGGGTTTAGCCCCTTGTGCCATCTTGATTTCCAGTTGTTCACCACTCATCAAATACTCAGGAGTGACACCAAAACGACCAGAAGCAATCTGTTTAATAGCAGAAGCAACTCGATCGCCCTTTTTCAAACCTTTGAGATGAGGGAATAACGCACTTTTACCGTTTTCGTCCACTTCATCAATGATATTATAACGGTTAGGATCTTCTCCACCTTCTCCAGAGTTGGATTTACCACCGATGCGATTCATGGCTATAGCGAGGGTTTCGTGAGCTTCTTGGCTTAATGCACCCAAAGACATACCCCCAGTACAAAAGCGTTTGACAATGTCCTCTACAGGCTCGACATCATCGATAGAGATAGAATTTTTATCAGACTTAAACTCTAATAAATCTCTTAACGCAGTAACGGGGCGCTCTTGCAAATATTTGCGATACCATTCATAATGATCATAACCCTCTTGAGTACCATAAGCCGATACAGCTTTATGTAAGGTTTTCGCCATTTCGGGGGAATTCATGTGATATTCGCCACCTTTTTTATAGTTCACATAGCCGTAATTTTCCAATTTTTTGGCTTGTAACTCAGGGAAGGCTTTTTGATGGAAAGAAATGATTTCGTTAGCCACTTCAGCGAGATTTAAACCACCGACACGGCTAGTTGTGCCTTTGAAAGCCAATTCCATCACATCCGCACCTAAACCGATACATTCAAAAATCTGCGCACCGTGATAGGAAGCTAAAAGAGAAATACCCATTTTTGACAATATTTTGAGTAATCCAGCCTCTACCGACTTACGATAGTTATTTAAGGCTTCTTCCTCAGAAATACGCTCAATTTTTTCATTATCCATCAATTTCTGAGTTTTCTCATCACGCCACCAAGCAGAAACTGTATTGAGGGTTAAATAGGGGCAAACGGCGGATGCACCAAAACCAATGAGACAAGCGTAATGGTGGGTACTCCAACACTGAGCCGTATCAGCAATGAGAGATGTTTTGAGTCTTAATCCTTCTTTAATCAAATGTTGATGCACTGCACCTATTGCCAATAGAGGAGGAATATAAGAATATTCAGTGGAAATTGATCCCCCTAAATCCCCCTTAGTAAGGGGGACTTCTTCTGTATTATTCCCCCCTTGTGAAGGGGGGCTAGGAGGGATCTGTGGGGGAGTGCGATCGCTCAAAATGATGATTTGATGCCCTTCATTAACTGCTTTGGTGGCTTCATTACATAATTTTTCTAAAGCTGATTTTAACCCCTCTGGTCCATCACTGATAGCGAATAGGGTAGATAATTCAACGGTAGCAAAGTCGGATTTTTTGATGAAATCTAAATCAGATTCTGACAACACAGGAGAATCAATTACCAAAGTATGGGCATTTTTCGGTTCGATATGTAATAGATTGCCTCTTTCTCCTAAGTGCATCTGTAATGACATTACCAAACTTTCCCGTAAAGGATCAATAGGGGGATTGGTAACTTGGGCGAAACGTTGTTTAAAGTAGTCGTACAATAAACGAGGCTTATCGGATAGCACCGCTAAAGGAATATCGTCACCCATACAGAATGTAGGCTCTTTTCCATCCCGTGCCATAGCGGTAATGATCATTTCTACATCTTCTAGGGTATAACCGAAGGCTGTCTGTTGTTGCACTAATTCAGTATCTGACAACCCCCCGACTACGTCTCCCCCCTTAACAAGGGGGGTTGGGGGGGTAGAATCACCCTTAGCAAGAGGGGTGAGAGATTCTCTGTCAAGGTGTAGGCGATATTCTTTCAACCACTGCCCGTATGGTTTTTGAGAGGCGATTTCTTGTTTAATTTCCCAGTTTTTGAGAATTTTATTATGCTCTAAATCCACCACAATCATCTGACCAGGTCCTAGTTTGCCTTTTTCGATGATTTCTGATTCATCTAAGTCAACAACTCCTGTTTCTGAACCTACTACCACATAGCCATCTTTTGTGATAGCATAACGAGCAGGACGTAAGCCATTGCGATCGAGACAAGCACCAACGGTTTTACCTTCACTAAATGCCAGTAAAGCAGGACCGTCCCAAGGTTCTTTGAGTCCGCTATAATAACGATAGAAGTCGAGAATCTGAGGATATTTTTCTAATTCTGGTTGGTTTTCGTAGGCTTCGGGTACAAGAATCATCAAGGATTCAGGAATACTGCGCCCTGTACGAACTAATAATTCTAATGAACTATCGAGGTTATAGGAGTCACTATTAGCCATGTTGACAATGGGAGTAACCCCGTCAAACTCTTCCTTTGTCCATCCGGGTAATTCTAAATTGGCTTCCCTTACCGTCATCCAGTTAATGTTACCGATGAGGGTATTAATTTCTCCGTTATGCCCTAAGATACGCATGGGTTGAGCGAAAGGCCATTTGGGCATAGTATTGGTACTAAAGCGGCGATGATATACCGCAAAACGACTTTCATATTCAAGATTAGTTAAGTCTTGATAAAATTGCCCTAATACTTCTCCTCTCACTAAGCCTTTATAAACAATGGTACGGCAGGAGAAAGAACAGATATAAAAATCATCACTCAATTTTTTGCCAACTCTGGAACGTGCTACATACAAGCGGCGATCGAGTTCATCCCCTTTATAATGTTTTTCACCAGAAGTAACGATAATTTGCTCAATACGGGGTTGATTTTCCCTTGCTTGTTGTCCTAATACATCAGGATTGATAGGAACTTCACGCCATCCGAGGGTTTTAAGGCTTTCTACTGCAACCATTTCCTCGACATATTTACGCCCTTCTTCCGCCTCTTTCTCATCTTGAGGTAAAAATACCATTCCTACCCCCCATTCTTCCACAGGAGGCATTACTATATCATTCTCTGCAAACCATTGTTGAAATATTTTATGAGGGATACCAGTCATAATCCCTGAACCATCACCAGTATCTCTGTCCGCACTACATCCCCCACGATGTTCCATGCAGTGTAAGGCATTTAAAGCCTGTTTTACTAATTTATGAGATTTTCGATCATCTTGATAGGCAATAAAACCCACACCACAAGCATCTCTTTCTTCTACTAACCAAGGTTGCCCTTGAAAAATAGTTAAGTTGTTATTATTCATATCATTAACATTATAGTTTGTCATTGTATCTTGACCTTGCATACTGAGATTCGTTATATTACCTCATGTTGGTTATCCCTCTTCACCAGAGGCAATCGGTAACAGTCAAGAGGCAACAGTTAAGATGTTTTAAATATCATCTTCTAAGTATTGCAACCACTGCTGAACCTTATTCCCTATTCCCTGTTGTTTTGAATAAAACTTCGTGACAACTGATACAGGGAGTTACTCTTTTAATAACCATTTATTTTGTTCTTTCCATTATAAAGAATTGTTAAGTCTTTTTTCCTATTGTCAATAATTATTTACCTTTTGTTTCATCCTAAGGAGCAGATTTAGCTAATTGGGAAAAGGGGAAGTGAGGAATATAGAGAATTTACACTCATTTTCAATATTTATCTTTTCCTTTTTATTGCCTAAGTTAACGGGCTTGTTTATAGAGTCTAATTATTGTGGATTACTTCTAAATCTAATCATAAATTTGTTATTCTTTTCAACTATTTTTTTACCCTATTCAACATAATAAAAGTACAAGTTTTTATTGCTATTTTGCTACGAAGATTCTTTATCAGATCATCTATATATTAATTTTTATCTATGGTATGATTTGCTTTTTTCAATAGTTTTATCCTTTTAGCAATACTTTTTACTTCTAACTCAGATATTGCAATTAGCAGAAAGTCTATATACAACTTTTGTGAAATTTGATTACATTTTTCTCGTTTTCTAGGAATTCTTTATCTATTTTCAATTTAAGTCACAAATTGCATAAACTTAAGCTCTCACTAGAGGCTAGAGGTTTATATTTCATTAATTCCTTATGGAATAGTCTTTTTCTTAACAAAACTTAAAGTAAAAATTGATGTCATCGGTACAAACAAGTAGTAACCTTTTATTTAATAGTAATTTTGAGAAAAAATATTTTTATGGCAATTCAACGTGGTTCAAAAGTAAGAATTTTACGCAAAGAGTCCTACTGGTACAAAGATGTAGGTACTGTTGCAAGTGTTGATAAAAGCGGTATTCTTTACCCTGTTATCGTTCGTTTTGATAAAGTTAACTATAACGGCTTTAGTGGTAGTGCTACTGGAGTTAACACCAATAATTTTGCCGAGCATGAACTAGAAGAAGTCGCCGCACCTGCGAAAAAGTAAGCTAGTTGCTTTCTTTCTTTTAATTACTAAGGCGCTTATCATGCCTGAATTACCTGAAGTAGAAACTGTGTGTCGGGGTCTCAATTATGTGACCTCGGGACTTGTTATTGTGGGGGCAGATGTTTTACTGTCTCGTAGTGTGGCTTTTCCTGATTCTGACTCTACATTTGTACGGGAAATTAAGTCACAAAAGATTTTGCAATGGCATCGACGAGGAAAGTATTTATTAGCCCAATTATCCGAGGGTTACTTAGGAGTCCATTTGAGGATGACGGGGCAGTTATTATGGGTAAAACAGGATTCTCCTTTGCAGAAACATACAAGGGTAAGATTCTTTTTTGCTGATAATCAAGAGTTGCGTTTTGTGGATACGAGGACTTTTGGCAAGGTGTGGTTAGTTAATCGAGATATTGCTCCTGATTCTGTTATCACTGGTTTGCAAAAGTTAGGTTATGAGCCTTTTGACGCACAATTTTCCGTTACTTATTTTCAGGATAAATTAAAACGGTGTCGTCGCCCGATTAAAACGGTGCTTTTAGATCAAGGTATTGTGGCAGGTATTGGTAATATTTATGCTGATGAGGCGTTATTTGTCAGTACGATTCATCCTCAAACCCTTGCCTGTGATTTATCTTTATCCCAAGTAGAAAGGTTACACTCTGCTATTTTGGAGGTGTTAGAAAGTGCGATCGCATCTGGGGGAACAACATTTAGTGATTTTCTCCACATTACTGGGGTTAACGGTAACTATGGCGGTAAAGCATGGGTTTATGGTCGTAAAGGGCAACCCTGCCGTATATGTTCTAGTATAATCGAAAAAATAAAATTGGGAGGGCGATCGAGTCATTTTTGCCCTCAATGTCAAAAGGGATAATAAATATGGAGAGTTAAAGAGAGGAAGAAATTAGATGAGAGGCTATTTAGCTTGAGTTAATAGTTTAACAACGCAAAAATTAAGACAGCTAATAATTTGGGCTTCTAGCCTGATGTTTTCTTAGAAATAGTATCTGTCTATTTGCCTTTCACCTAGTAGATTTAATTCATTCAATGTTGATGGGCTAAAACACCAACACCAAAACAAATTAAGCCTTACGAGAGTAGTACTCAATAACGAGTAGTTCATTAATATTTAAAGCCACCCATTCTCTTTCAATCACACCATTAACTTTACCAGTGAGATTATCTTTATCAAATTCTAAGTGACTGGGAAGATTCGCCAAACCGGGGTTAAGTAAATTGGTTTTAACAATGTTGGTGGACTTGTCTCTTTTTCTCACAGAAATTACATCACCGGAGCGACATTGATAACTAGCAATATCCACTACTTGACCATTAACCATGATATGTCCATGATTAACCAATTGACGAGCAGAGGGAATAGTTGGAGCCATACCGAGACGGAAAACAGTGTTGTCAAGACGCATTTCTAATAATTGCAACAACACTAAACCAGTAGAACCAGTTACACGACGAGCTTTTTTCACGTAACGAACTAACTGCTTCTCACTTACACCATAGTTATAGCGGAGTTTTTGCTTTTCTTCCAAACGAATGGCATATTCAGAGCGTTTACGGCGATTTTGTCCGTGTTGTCCGGGGGGATAAGAACGACGAGCATTTTTACGAGTTAAACCGGGTAAATCTCCCAAGCGACGTACTACCCTCAAACGAGGACCTGTATATCGAGCCATATTTACTAATTTCTCCTTATATATATTTTTATATTTAGACCCAAATATTCTATTTTACAGTAAAGTTTGTTTTTTTCCTAGCTCAATTCCTAATTTTGTGTTGAGAATGAAGAATAACTTTCAGAGAATTCCTATTTTAATGTCTGCTGAAAAAATGAGAAAGCAATAATCAATTCTAATGCTTAGTTATAATTATCTATGTGTTTTAATTTTTTTTGTAATTTTACTTAAGTGCTTTTATTTTTAGTTTTATTATTTAATTTGTACAAAAAGAGTTTTGTTTTTGATTTTAAAGTAAAATATAAATAAGAAAAAAATTATTCATTAAAAACATATTTTAATTAATTGAGTAATTGATATTGATGATTCCTAATTACATCGATCATAAAGTCAAAAGGAGGCAATATGAATATTACTATTGCAAAATGGAGATCAGAGTATAATACGGGAGATAGTATAGTTGATGAACAACATCAGAGTTTGTTTTGTATTATTAACTCTCTAAATAGTGCCATGTTAGAGGGGCAAGGAACAAAAATTTTAAGAGAAACGATTGAAAGCCTCAAAGAATATACCAATATTCATTTTGAGACAGAAGAAGAATATATGCTTCATCATCAGTATCCGGGTTATGAAGAACATAAAAAAATCCATGAATCTCTAAAACAAAAAGTTCTACAATTTGAACAAACTTTAAATCATGACTCTCATCGTCTGACAATTCCTTTATCCTACTTTCTCACGGAGTGGCTAACAAAACACATTAAGGGAGAGGATATGAAAATGATTCTCTATTGCCGTGAAAAATCTTATCAAAAAAAATCTTCAGACTTAATTGAAGTCGCCCATTGGCAACCTCGTTATGAAACAGGCTTTCATCTTATTGATGCACAACATCAAAGTTTATTTCATGCTATTAATGCTCTAAATAATGCCATGTTAGCTGGAAGAGGAGAGCAATTATTAGAAAACACCTTAAAAGCATTAAGTAATTATACGAGGATTCATTTTGAAACTGAAGAAGAATATATGCGTAAATTCAACTACGAAGATTATGAGAATCATCATCTTAAACATAATTTGCTAAGGAAAAAAGTCGATTCATTTTTGAGCCAAAAAGAAAGTGTGAATAAAACAAAATTAACTATTGATGTATCTCATTTTTTAACGGACTGGTTAATTAATCATATTAAAAAAGAAGACTTAAAAATGATTGCTTTTTTGAAAGAAAAAAAACAAGAATTATGCAAGATGAAAATAAATAATTAGGAGTTAATGAATAGTGTTTTGGGATAGGATTAAGAATTCATAATAAATACTTATAAATTAAAGTGTTTACTTTCATCTTTAGCTGAAAAATATTTTGAAGTGGTTAGCAAAAGGTAAAAGTTTTGTCTTTTTTGTTTAGAAGGTATTTAATCAGTTTATCTTCGTATTTTTTGTAATAGATTTTTTATTATTATCTGGGCTTAAATCATTAATATATGGGCAGTTTTTAAAAGAGTTTATCTGTTGCATATTGGCTTTTATTGGATCAAAATCAGGGTCAAATTTAGTAAAAACATCATAACAAGCATTAGTAAAATTGGTGTTATTAGCTTCTATATTGGTTAGGTTTGCACCTCTTAAGTCTGCATTGGTAAGGTTGGCATTGTTTAAATTAGCATCTTTTAAATTACTTTTATGAAAATTGATATGGCTTAAATTTGCTTTGCTCAGATTGCTACCAGAAAAGTTACTAGCGGTTAAATCTAATTTGCTTAAATTTGCTTCGGTTAAGTCTGCTTCTTTTAGCAATGAGGGAGGTTCTTGAGAAGGAGAATTTAGAAAAAAACTATCTTTTAAAAACATAATAATATATCGCTTTCTTTCCCCATCAATTTCTTTTAATACGGTTTGAGTTAAACTTCTTAATAAGTAAGGATTTTGCTGTAATTTCCAGAGGGGATAATCAAGGGTTAATTGGGTGGTGTGATTTAGATAATCGGTCAAAATAGTTTGTTGATAACGGGCTAATTCTAGGGTGTAATTGGCGTTATTATCCTGAATTTGCAGAGGGCGATATAAAAACTGTTCGCTGAAAATGTTAGATATGGTTACTAATCCTATAATTAATGTGGTAATAGCTGTTATTAAAGACCCAATGATAGGTCCGATCGCAATTTCAGGTATATGGACAGAGGAAGTAATTGACTCTGCGATCGCATTTATGAAAGAAGAGAGGGTTTTCTGAAAACGGCGGACTATCTTAGGTAGAAAAGGTTGAGACTCTTTTTTTTTGTCAGACATTATACTTATCTGAGTGTCAGCTAAACTTGAACTTTCGGAAGTGAGTGTTATATCAGGAATTGTGAAATTGATTATATTATAAGGTAGTTTTAAAAAGTTCCAATGCCTTTTCCCAAGCATCTTGTGCTGATTCTTGATGATAACTTGAGCGGCGATCGCACATAAAGCCATGTTCAGCTTCTCCATAGCGGAAAATTTGATGAGGTATTTGATATTTTTGTAATTCCGATTCAATTTGTGTTACTTGTTCAGGGGGGATACTAGCATCTTTTTCGCCAAAGAAACAGTATATTTTCCCCTTAATATCCTTAGTTCTGGCAATGGTCGGCACATTTGACCCCGCCGGACACCAATTAGTGATTCCCGCTCCATAAAACGATGCTGTAGCTTTAATTTCTGGAAGAATTGTGGTTAAATATGTAACATGACCCCCAAAACAAAAACCAATTGTCCCCACTCCTGTTTTTTTTACTCTGGGTAATTGATAGAGAAAATTAATGGTTGCCTGAATATCGCTTAGTAGTTCATCAGCTTTAGTTTGATTTTTGTATTCTCGACCGATTTTTACATCTTCAGGAGTATAACCTGCGGTGAAATTAGGGGCTTGACGTTGATAAATGGCAGGAGCAATGGCAATATATCCTTCACTTGCAATACGACGGGTAATGTCTTGAATGTGATCATTAACTCCAAAAATCTCTTGAACCACAATAACGGCAGGTAATTTTTCACTGGAATCGGGTTGGGCTAAATAAGCAGAAATCAGCAAGTCTTGGTTAAGAATTTGTACTGTATCAGTGTTAAGTTTCATTTGCTTTATAAAGATAAATTCAAGGACTGTCTTTATTTTCTCAATAATTTTCAATTTTGCAACAGGTCTAAAGTAAGCTAAAATAGACAAGCAAAAAAGGTCAATATTTGAGTTCAAAGTTCAGAGTTCGGGGTTAGGAGTTTTAGGGTGTTGGGGAGATAAGGGGGAGAGAGAGATAAGGTTTCAGGTTTCAGGTTTTAGAAGAAAGTAATGAGTAAGTAACGAGTAATTATCAACTACTCACTATTCACCCCAACACTATTTACCTTTGCCCCTTGCCCCTTGCCCTTTGCCCTTTTACTTTGCCCCTTGCCCTTTGCTCACCAGTCAACTTATATGCAAACCAACTTATAATTATGGTAACGACACCTCTTCAACCCTCTAAACATCCTTTGGCAAATTATATTCATCGTTTAGAAAGTGGTAAGGCTTTATTAAAAAATTCCCCCGATAATTTAATTGAAGTTGTAGGTATTCTCAAATCCTATGGAGTGGTTTTAGATCGTTATTCTGTTAATCTTAATTATATTGCAGAGAATCAATTTCTTGTCTTATTTCCTTTTTTTAAATACTTTGATGGTCAATTTTCGTGGAATAAACTTTTTCGTCATTGGTGGCACGATCGCATTAATTATGAATATGCAGAATATTGTATGCGGGGAATGTTATGGCATGGAGGGGGCAAGTTAGATGATTATTTAGATTCTCCTGAGTTTAACCGTTACTGTCAAGATGCGATCGCAGCTAAAATAAAAGGAAATCTATTAGTTTCGAGTCTTAATGGTCTTTTTCCCGAATTTTTGCCCGAACAAGTGAAAATGTTAGCCTATTACTCTGCTTTAGGGCAGTTTTGGCGAGTAATGAGTGATATGTTCCTATCTTTATCAGATCGTTATGATAATGGGGAGATAGAATCTATTGGTGATGTAGTCAAACATATTCTCGATGGGTTAGTAGAATCAGCAAATAAACCCATTACTTATGCAGTGGAAATCAAAGGGAAAACCTATCAATTAATTCCAGAATCCGCAGAATTAACATTTTTGATGGATACGGCAGTACCCTATGTGGAAGCAGTATTTTTCCGAGGTACACCATTTTTAGGCACAGTTTCTTATAATGCTCAAGCCAATCAAATCCCCTCAGATCAAGGTTCTTTTAATTATGGCGCACTTTATGCCGATCCTCTCCCTGTAGGTAGTGCAGGTATTCCCCCCACTCTTTTAATGCAAGATATGCGTCATTTTATCCCCGATTATCTCCATGAATTTTATCGTCAAACCCCTCGGCAAGAAGATGATTTATTAGTCAAAATCTGTATTAGCTTTCAAAAATCAATGTATTGCGTAACTACGGCGGCATTGCAGGGATTAGCACCTTATCCTTTAATCACAGAAAATCCCAAAGAAAAATTAGCTAATCGTCAATATCTTGAACAATGGATGAATCGTTTTACCACTTCTCGTATTCTTGATGTCAATAGCTAATAAGATTAGGGTATTAGGGAGAAATTTCTTTTTCATCTTAACACCGAACTCCGAACTCCGAACTCCGAACTCAAATTATTGCCTTTTTCTCCTAGTCCTTCAATTCTGCTGAATGATGAAAAAGTAGCCTATCATAGAAATGTCAAGATACTGTTATAATTCTTAATGTTCATCAACACATATTGGTTAAAAAATTTAAGAGAATTTATCGAGTCGAAGATATTATTTGGAAATAAGTTAACACCCGAATTATTTGCTATTCTAACGGTTTATTTTGTCCAAGGTATTTTGGGATTGGCACGATTAGCGGTTAGTTTTTTTCTCAAGGATGATTTATTGCTTTCTCCTGCTCAAGTGTCAGCTTTAATGGGAATAGCCGCTATTCCTTGGATAACAAAGCCTGTTATTGGTTTTTTAAGTGATGGTAAGCCTATTTTTGGTTATCGTCGTCGTAGTTATTTACTCCTTTCTGGAGTTTTAGGTGCGATCGCATGGTTAAGTTTAGCTACCATTGTGAATAACCTAACAGGAGCAATTATTGCAATTTTATGTACATCTTTGTCGGTGGCTATTAGTGATGTAATTGTTGATTCGGTAGTAGTGGAAAGGGCAAAATCTGAGTCTGTTGCTCAAGCAGGTTCACTACAATCAGTTACATGGGGTTTTTCTGCCATTGGGGGTTTAATCACTGCTTATTTTAGTGGATTATTGCTAGAGCATTTTAGTAATTCTCAGGTGTTTTTAATTACCGCTTGTTTTCCTCTTTTAGTAGTGGGGATTGCAGGATTAATTATTGAGCAACCTGTTGTGGAAAAAAAGGATATAAGAGATTTTAAAGAACAAATTAAGCAAATATGGCATACTTTCAAACAAAAAACCATTTTATATCCTGTTATCTTTGTCTTTCTCTGGCAAATGACTCCTAGTGCTGATTCTGCATTTTTCTTTTTCAGTACTAATGAGCTAGGATTTACCCCTGAGTTTTTGGGTAGAATCAGACTGATAACCAGTTTAGCCTCATTAATTGGAATATGGTGCTATCAACAATGGCTTAAACAAATTTCTTTTCGGGTGATACTTGGCTGGAGTGTGGTTTTATCTTCTCTTCTCGGCATGACTAGCCTAATTTTAGTAACTCATCTTAATCGCCAGTGGGGTATCGATGATCATTGGTTTAGTTTAGGAGATAGTCTTGTTTTAACGGTGATGGGGCAAATTGCCTTTATGCCCGTACTTGTTTTATCCGCAAGATTATGCCCTGAAGGAATTGAGGCGAGTTTCTTTGCTTTGTTAATGTCTATTTGGAATTTAGGGGGCTTACTTTCCCATGAATTAGGGGCATTATTAACCCAGTGGTTAGGGGTAACGGAAACTAATTTCGATCGTCTTTGGTTACTTTTACTAATAACAAATTTATCGACTTTACTACCCTTACCTTTAGTAAAATTATTACCTAATGAAGACCCCCAAGGTCATGTTTCTGGGGAAATTTTACCTGTTTCGGAAGTATATGAACATCATCTTTCAGGAGCAAGTATTAACACAGAAATGTTACCAGATGTGATGACTAATTTTTCCCAAAAATAGATCTAAAACTTTGGTTAATTAAGCTATAATTTCCATTTTAGATAGGGAATCAGGAGCGATTCACAGAGAATTATCCCTCTTTTGTCAGTTTCCGATTTTAACTATCCTCCTCATTCTCAAAAGAGCGATCGCACCTCCCCATTCCCAAAACTCGATCGCATCTCTCCATTCCTAAATACCTAAATTATTATAATAAGGTCAAGAAATAATCGGAGGTAGTCGTAATGGTAGTCCAATTACTTAAAAAGCAAATAGAGTATCAATTAAGTAATGTTATGATATAGACTGACCCTATCATCATTAATTAACCATGTCTCATCAATGCCCTCGATGTCATAATACTAAAATCATCAAAAACGATTTTGGTTTTGCTCGTGGTCAACAAAGGTTTAAATGTAAGCACTGTAACTATCAGTTCACTACTGATAAGATCGAGCGAGGTAAACCTATGTGGATGAAACTAGAAACAGTAATTCTGTATTGCAGTGGAATGTCTATGAATTTCGATCGCAAAGCTCCTCAATGTTTCTGCTCAGACTATTTTAAATTGGATTAGAGCTTTGGCACTAGAAAATTATGAAAAGCCTGAACCCTGCGAAGGGGTAGTTGTGGAACTAGATGAACTTTGGCATTTTATAGAGTCAAAAAAACAAGTTATGGATCTGGAAAGCTTATGACCGTAACACTAACAGACTTATCGACTGGGAATTGGGAAACCGTGATAGTGAAACCCTCAAAAAACTTTTAATTAGATTACGAAAATGGGATGTAACAGTCTACTGTACTGATAATTGGAAACCGTACCAAGAGTTATTATCGGTACTTAAACTAACCTCAGTTTGGTTTAAGAATATCCGATAAGGTTAGGTGTCACCTGAGTTCGGAGTTCGGAGTTCGGAGTTCGGAGTTAAAAGCAATAATTATTGACAAAAAAGCTGAATAAATTGATTTTACGTTAGTTCGGTTTAAGGCAATTTTATCGTTATTTCTAATAAGCTATATCTCTGACTACGAGACAATAATACTTTCAGCTTATCCAAAACTCAGGTTAAACTAAAAATATCAAAATATGAGTCTCAAATCCTTATGAATCAAAGATTTTACATCGATTGATAACTTTTCCTTTGATAGTAGGAGTTTCAGCCATTTTTATCGTGTTTACCTAAATCCCTTACGCTGACTGTATTTTAGGCTATTTTTGTACAAAAATTTCTCAAAGTACCGTTATCTCAACATCCAGATGCTGATCATGTGATGACAAAAAGGGAAACTGTAGCCATAGAAAGAAATAATTCGGATAATCGTCATTGGTTTGCTCGCTTTCATAGAAAAACAAAAGTAGTATCAAAATCAAAAGAAATGGTGGATTTAACAATGGGACTATTTGCAAAATTTAGAGTAAATGGAATGATCGATTCGTTAATAAATCAAAGATTAACATTACTTAGTTGAAGCTCTCCTTATTTTTAATTACCTTTGCCCCTTAACCTTTTCTTTCATTGTCTAACTGAGTAGATATTGGGATTGTTACCTTTTTCCGCTAAACTGCATAACAGTCAATATATTAATTTATCTATATCTAATCTTGTTTTCTCAATCTAGTTATAAATTACTTATTCCTTATATTCGTAAAGAAGGAAAAACCATTTCCATTGCTATGGGATGCACAATTTTTTTTACTATATTTTGGCCTATCTTAGCATGGTTAGCAGGGCGTATTGGCGGTTATGTGGGTAAAGGAGATTTAACTTCGATAATTTCTTTGGCGGGGGTTGCCGCAGTTGTTTTTTTATTGCGAGGTTTCGCCCAATATGGGCAAGATACTTTTATGGCAAAAGCGGCTCTAAAAATTACCCTTGATTTACGCAGATTAGTTTATAGTCATTTACAAACCCTAAGTTTAAACTATTTTCAAGTAGCAAAAACAGGGGATTTAGCCTATCGTTTAACAGAAGATGTCGATCGCATCGGAGAAGTTATTAATAAAATATTTCACCAATTTATACCAAGTATTCTACAATTAATTGTCGTTTTAGGCTATATGGTTTATGTTAATTGGCAGTTAACTATTGCTACTTTTATTGTTGCTCCATTGATGGCATTTTTAGTAACTTGGTTTGGGAATAAGCTATTAAATTTAACAAGAAAAAGCCAAAATAAAGTTTCTAATTTATCTGCATTGATTACTGAAGTTTTTTCAGGTATTAGATTAGTTCAAGCATTTACTGCGGAAGAATACGAAATTAATCGCTTTGTTTTAGAAGCAGAAAATAATAGGAGAGCAAGATTCGCCGCCGAAAAAACTAAAGCCTTACAGTTTGTGGTAGTTGGATTTTTAGAAGCAATGAGTATTATTTTTCTTCTATTTTTAGGAGGATGGCAAATTTATCTTAATAATCTTACTGGGGCGGATTTTATTAGTTATATTACTGCTGTTGCTTTACTAATTGATCCTATTTCTATTACTACGAATAATTATAATGAATTTAAGCAGGGAGAGGCTTCTGTTGAAAGAGTTTTTGAGTTGTTAAATATTCCTCCTTTAGTCACTGAAAAAAAAGATGCGATCGCGCTTAAGAATATTCAAGGATTAGTAGAATATAAAGATGTTTCTTTTACTTATAATGATGAACAAAAAGTATTAGAAAAAATCAATTTAATAGCGAAGAAAGGAGAAATAATTGCCCTTGTAGGGTCATCAGGAGCAGGAAAAAGCACTTTAGTTAATTTACTCCCCCGCTTTTACGACGTTACAGAAGGAGAAATTTTAATTGATAATATTAATATCAAAAATGTCACTTTAAAAAGTCTGAGAAAACAAATTGGGATTGTGCCTCAAGAAACAAATTTATTTTCAGGAACTATAGCAGAAAATATCGCTTTTGGAGAAAAAAATTTTGATATACAAGCAGTGGAAAAAGCCGCAAAAATAGCCAATGCTCATGAATTTATCTCTGATTTAAGTCAGGGTTACTATAGCTATGTAGGAGAAAGAGGTGTGAGCCTTTCAGGAGGGCAAAGACAGCGAATTGCGATCGCACGGGCTATTTATTGTGAACCAAAAATATTAATTCTCGATGAAGCGACATCCGCCCTAGATTCAGAATCAGAAGTTTTAGTACAACAGGCACTAGAAAGAATTATGACTGAGCGCACGGTTTTTGTTATTGCTCATCGTCTCGCTACTGTCAGACAAGCAACTCGTATCTTAGTTTTAGATAAAGGTAAAATAGTAGAATCAGGAACTCATGAAGAGTTAATCACCCTAAAAGGAAGATATGCAGATTTTCACAGCCAACAATTTTATAATTAAAAATAAAATTTACTGTGGATTTTTATAGCCATTTATTCAGTTCAATCAACGATAAATTTTCATCACAAATGTAACTAGAGTTTGAGAAAAAAATATTGAAAAATAAGGCGTTGAGAATCATAATCAATAAAATTTGACTGTCAAAAGTTAAAAAGTACTTTCAAACGTAGATAGGGGAGAAAAATCTATGGCAACTTCGCCCACTCGTACTCCCTTAACATAACATAAAATTAAAAATAACAAAAAAAATACTGGTGCAGATACAAAACCATGACCAGTAACAAAAATATAATTTAAGCAAAAAATATTTGCTTATTCCTTTTTGAACGGAGAGGGAGGGATTCGAACCCTCGTTGAAGTTACCCCCAAACAGCATTTCCAGTGCTGCGCCTTCAACCGCTCGGCCACCTCTCCAAGATGACACATCTATTAATTATAACACTTTTTTTTTAAATTGCCAACTCAAATAAGAGACTATTTTCTAATCTCAAGTAGTAGAATTTTGTATTGTATTCTCTCTTATTTACGCAAAACACTTGAGTTCGGAGTTACAATTAATAGATTTTGACAAAAACAGTAAATAGATTTAGTTCTGGATAAATTTTCTTAGTTATGGTAGCGGATTGGGAAAAAGTTTAATCGATAACAGCACTACCAGTTCCCTGAAACATTAGCCATGACAAAATAAAATTAGTAATAAAAATAGTGATTAAAGAAATTACCACCGCCGCAGTAGTTGATTGTCCAACGCCTTTTGCCCCTCCAGTGGTGGTTAAACCCCAATTACAGCCAATAACTGCAATAATAATGCCAAAAACTAAGGATTTAAGCATAGAAGCGATTAAGTCCCATGGTTTCAAAAAATTACGTATTGAATCCAAAAAAACTGTATTGGAAATATCGTAAAGAGAATCGGCGATAAGTAGCCCTCCCATCATGCCCATAAATAGAGAAATAATGGTTAAAATCGGTAACATTAGGCAACAAGCCATTACCCTAGGTGTTACCAAGTAGTCAACTGGATCAGTTTTAAGGATTTGCAGAGCGTCTATTTGTTCTGTTACTTTCATCGTGCCAATTTCTGCGGCAAAAGCACTTCCGACTCTCCCCGCTAAAACAACAGCAGTTAAAACCGGTGCTAATTCTCTTGTAAGTGCGATCGCAAGAACTCCTCCAACGGCGCTAGTTGCCCCAAAATAAATAAACTCCCTTGCCACTTGAATCGTAAAAACCATGCCCACAAAGACTGCCGTAATTAAAGCAATACTTAAAGAAGCAGGGCCTACAAATGCCATTTGTTCCATAGTATTATTGCGATAAATTTTGCCCTGCAAAATATGAACAATAATTTGCCCCATCAGAAATAAACCTGATAACAAACGGTCTAATAGTTTATTCATATATAAATTTCACTAAAATCTCTTGACCATTGAAATAATTATTTTTTCAACTTTACCTCACTTTTTCCTCAACCTCCAAATCATCATTTAATCATCAACTCTAAAACGTTCTACAGAAGAAATCAAATCTTTAGCAATGCCAACCAAATTTTGCAGAGAACCAGCCACCCTCTGAGATTCTTGAGAAGTTGCTTGAGCTGTTAATTCTACCGCCTGCATTACTTTTGCTACTCCTCTGGAATTTTCTCTCTGCTCATCAGTATCTGCTGTAATCGATCGCACCAAGGCATCAATACGATTAGATACTTGAATAATATCTTCCAATGCTCGTTTTGCCTGTTCTGACCTCTCGGTTACATCTCTTACCTGTTGAATACCTTCTTCCATCGCTGTCATAACTGAACCAGTTTCTGTTTGAATTTGTAATACAATTTGTTCAATTTCTTGCAATGATTTTGCAGACCTATCTGCTAACTGTCGTACTTCATCAGCAACGATCGCAAATCCTCTTCCTGCCTCTCCTGCCCTTGCCGCCTGAATCGAAGCATTTAAAGCTAATAGGTTAGTACGAGAAGAAATCTGTGAGATTACAGCAACAATCGTTGAAATTTGTTGAGATGCCTCCGCCAATCTTTTTACCTTACGGGTTGTTTCTGACACTGTTTCCCTAATCTGCAAAATACCGGCAACAGTTCTTTCTACCGCATCACCACCCTTTAAAGCCGTAACGCTAGAGGAACGAGCCACCTCTTCGGCTTCTCTTGCGTTTTCTGCCACCCTCTGAATTGAATCTGTCATCATCTGAACAGAATTTAAAGTAACCGCCAATTCTTCCGCCATTCGCAACGCATCACTCGATTGATTTCGAGCAAACACCTCACTATCAGTACTCGCTTTGTTCACTTGTACCGCCGCCTGTTGTACTTGTTTAACGATTTTCCGCAAGTTAGTAATAGTCACGTTGAAAGCATCTGCTACCGCCCCTAATACGTCTGCTGTTACCTCCGCTTGTACCGTTAAATCACCCCTAGAAGCTCCTTCCACATCATCAAGAAGACGAATAACCTGCCTTTGTAGATCTTCTCTTGCCCTTTCTGTCTCTTCAGCCCTCTTTCTCGCCTCCGTCGTAGTGGTATAAATCATTTTCGTCATCTGATTAAAACCTGCGGCCAAAGTACCAAATTCGTCTTGAGAATAAACCGTTGCTTTGACCTCATAATCACCCTGATAAATGGATTCAAAGTGATTTTGCAAGTCATTAGTATAGCGTTTAATATGGTTAGTCATCAAATAACCCATTGCTATGGTACAAGCTCCCCCACTAATACCAGCGATTAAACTTAACAACAATGTCCGAGAAAAAGGTAATGGTATTTTTTGAGTTTCCTTTGTTTCTTGAGTCTGTTGTGTTGTTTCACCACCCGATTCAGTAGTAGTTACAGTTGTATTGTCTATATTCCTAACTCCCCCCTGAAATAAACTAACCATCAAGACTATCACAAAAGTGATAACCCCTGTAACACCACCATGTACTAATTGTTTAGTGAATAGGGAAAAATTATAATATTTGGCAAGTTTTCCTTGGGGAACTTCTACTTCTGGATTAATGGCAATAGAGGAAGATATGCCAGAAATATCCCCTAAAGACGAAGAAACACTTATATCTTCTTCTAAATCTAAATTAATTTTATCTGTGTCAAAAGAAAAACTCCCCGTAATCTCATTATCAAAATCACTATCAAAAACATTCTCATCTGTTTCTATGATGTTGGGGAAAACCTGATCTGATTTATTATCCTTTGTGAAAATACTAGAAACAGGCAACTCATCAGCGTCGATGTCAGGAATATCATCTAACTCATCAGGAGCAAAAAACAAATCTTCTTCTCCTTCGGGTACAAGAGGCATATTCTCATCCTCCAAATTTAACCCCGTATTTGTCGAAGTTCTACCGGCAGTTAAAGGTTCTAACTGGGAACTGTAATCTCCTAAGTCATCATCTAAATCATTAAGGAAGCCTGTCTCCCCCGTCAACATTTGTTCTAAATCGCTCAATTCGGGTTCATCTTCACTAGACACCACAAAAGTGGGCGCCCCTGTATCTTGCATTTCATCTTGATTGAGGTCGTCATCATTAGAATCACTTTCAAATTGACTATAATCTATGTCCGCATTATCAAAATCAAAGCTCAACAAGTCATTGGATGCACTATCTAAATTTAGACCATCGTCAAAATCAGGCTCATCTAAAGAGGAGTCTATAAAATTAGCGGCGGTATCATCTTCATCTTGTTCATCATCTTCCCCTGATTTTTGCCCCGCACGTTTTTCGCTTTTACCCAATGTAGGGGAGGGATTACTGGAATTTTTAGAAAAACTTTGATCAAAGGGAGAATTTTGCTGTAGAGTGGGGTCTTCTATTTCTTCTTCTTCTAAATCATCTATATCCCAATCAATACTGTCAAATTGAATACTACTTGTCCAATTATCATCATCATCGTCACCGATTTCTTCCACTTCATCATCAAAATCTGGCTCTTCTACCTCTGGGGGATACAAAGATTGATCTTCGCTATCTTCTTCTATTTCTGCTAATCCTTGTTTAGCTAATGTCACCAAATCTTGATGATCTGTTAAGTCCAAGACTTTTTGATAATTAACTTGAGCTAAATCATATTCTTGTTGTCGTAGGTGAATATGACCTTTCAGTAGAAATGCACTAGGATCATCTGGATAATCATCCATAATACCATCAGTAATTAAGGACGCTTCTGCTAGATCTCCTTCTAAATAAGCGGTACGAGCTTGTTTAAATCTTTCTTGATAATCGGTTTCTGATACCATTTTGCCCTCTTTTTCTTCTGCTATTTCCTTGATTTGATGTTAAATGTTAAATCGATTATTCATTTCTATGCTACCCAACGAGCGGAACGTAAAATAGCAATTTGATCAAGTAATCTGATTCGTTTATTTTTATCATCAATCCATTCCCCTTGTATGTAAGGAGCAATATGATCTGGTAAATTTTGTGGCAGTTGCAACGTATCTACATCAATCCATTCCATTGCTCCCAATTTATCAACAGCTAATCCCAAAATAGTTTCCTGTTCTTCTACTGCAATTACGGGAATTTCCGTTCTGTCAGTATTCAAGATATTAGGATACCCCAAAAATTGACCTAAATCTGCAACCCAAATTATTTCACCTCGAAGATTAATTGTTCCTAAGAGTAAAGGAGAAGCATTAGGCACGGCAGTAATTCGCTCAGATTCTTGTTGCATTACTTCCCTAATTCCTACGGCGGAAAGGGCAAACTCGTCTCCAGAGGGCAGTACAAAGCGAAGATGTAGTTCACCTTCTGGGGCTTCTACCTGCTCAACTGTTTGTTCCGCCCCTAGAGGAACATTGTTATTTACTACTTCTGGATAGTATTGATTCTCTGCCATTTTTTTTGATGCTACTTTTGATTTTTAATAATCCCATTATCATCAAATAATAGAATATGAGCATTAGTTTTACGATAGTCATTATATAACTATTAAAACTAAGAAAATTTTTAGGAAAACAAACAATTATTAATTCTTATTTTTAGGCAAATATCAACGCTAAATTTTTTTTGAATTAGGCTGTAATTTTGCTTATGAGTAAAGAGAGCAATTGATCATACCTCGTCTTATACCCCCATTGTAACTTTATCTTTTTAAAAATTGTTTAATAGTAGCAATTAATTCTTTTTCTCTGAAAGGTTTGGCTATGTAAGCATCTGCTCCTTGTTTTATACCCCAATAGCGATCGAAATCTTCTCCTTTAGATGAGCAAATAATTACGGGAACATCTTTAGTTTGGGGATCTGATTTTATTTTACGACACACTTCATAACCGTTCATTTTAGGCATGATAATATCTAATATGACCAAATCAGGACGAAGATTAGGTAATACCTCTAAGGCTTGAATCCCGTCAGTAGCTACCTCTACGTTAAAACCTTGTTTGGTTAATATTTCGGCAATCATTTTTCTTGTCGGGATACTGTCTTCGACAAGTAACACTGTACTCATAAGAATAAAAATCTATTTAGTTAAAAGGGTGCTCGTTAAAAAAGTAAAGGGTAAGGGGCAAAGGACAAAGGGCAAGGGGCAAAGGTAACAAACAATTAGTAATTAGTAACGATGATGCACTTTAAGAATTAGTTTCTCTTTAAAACCCCTAAACCCCAATTCCCTAAACCCCTAATCCCCTAGAATTAATTTACCTAAATAGACTGGTAATTGCCCTACCAGTATTTTCCATATTGAGGGCATCCATAGCGGCGGTAGGCTCATAGCCACAATGTACCATACAATCAGCACATTTAGGATTGCCACTTTTATGTCCGTAGTTTTCCCAGTTAGTGTTATCTAATAATTCTTGGAAAGTTTGATAGTAGCCTTCATTCATTAAATAACATGGTTTTTGCCAACCTAATACACTATAACTAGGACTTCCCCACGGAGTGCAATCGTAGTCTTTTTCTCCCATGAGAAAATCGAGAAAGAGGGGATTATGGTTGAAGTTCCAACGTTTTTTACCGTTTTTCCAAGGACTAAGAATTTGTCTAAAAAGGGCTTTAGTTTGTTCTCTTTTTAAAAAGTGTTCTTGATCTGGTGCCCATTCGTAACTGTAACCCGGAGAAATCATCATGCCATCGGTGTTAAGACTTTCAAGAAAATCGAAAAACTCCTGCATTTGTTGGGGATCAGTACCTTCAAATACTGTCGTATTGGTTGATACTCTAAAACCTTGGGCTTTGGCTGTCTTAATGGCTTTGACTGCGGTGTCAAAAACTCCCTCTCTGTTAACACATTTATCATGGGTCTCTTTTAAGCCGTCAAGATGGACGCTAAAAGTTAAGTAGGGAGAAGGTTCAAATAAAGAAAGTTTTTCCTCTAGTAAGATTCCATTCGTACAAAGATAAACAAACTTGCGACGTTCGACTAAACCTTGGACAATTTCGGCTATTTGAGGATGTAATAAAGGTTCTCCTCCCGGAATGGAGACAATAGGAGCACCACATTCTTCGACTGCTCGAAAACAATCTTCTGGGCTTAAGTATTGTTTTAATATTTCTAGGGGATGTTGAATTTTGCCACAACCCGGACAAGCTAGATTACACCGAAATAAGGGTTCTAACATTAAGACAAGAGGAAAGCGTTTTTTCCCCTGTAGTTTTTGTCTTAGTATATACGTTCCGACCGCGATCGCCTGTTGTAATTGTACTGCCATATTTTGTCCTCACACAATGTAAAAGTTATTATTCAGGGAGTTAAGGGTGGGGATTGGGTAATAGAGATGATTTAATTGATCATCATTAACTTGTATAGGAGATTCTGCGAATAGAAGCACCCAAGTTTTGGAATTTCTGCTCTAAATTTTCGTAGCCTCGATCGAGGTGTTGTAAACCTTGTACGATGGTTTTACCATCGGCGGCTAAACCTGCTAAGACAAGGGCGGCGGACGCTCTGAGGTCTGTTGCCATTACTGGTGCACCCGAAAGACGAGACACACCACTAACTAGAGCCGAATTACCTTTTACTTTTATATTAGCCCCCATTCTCTGTAATTCTGCAACATGACGAAGACGATTTTCAAAAACGGTTTCTGTTACAAGACTATTGCCCTCACTAATGGTGAGTAGTGCCATAAATTGTGCCTGCATATCCGTAGGGAATCCGGGATGAGGTAAGGTTTCAATATCACTGGCTTTTAACTCTCCGGGGATAGTGCGTAAAACCGTTGCACTTTCTTGCTTAATCTGACAGCCAATTTCTTCTAATTTGGAAATGACGGGGATCAAATGTTCAGGATTAACGGAAGTTACGAGGATTTCAGAATGGGTGATTGCTCCTGCCACCAAGAATGTTCCTGCTTCGATGCGATCGGGTATGATATGATAGTCGGTTGTGTGGAGGCGATCGACTCCTTCAATGACGATAGAATCTGTTCCCGCTCCTCTGATTTTTGCCCCCATACTATTACAGAAATTAGCTAAATCCACTATTTCTGGTTCTTTCGCCGCATTTTCAATAATAGTTTCACCTTCAGCTAGGGTTGCCGCCATAATGATGGTTTCAGTCGCTCCAACACTGGGATAATCGAGGAAAATCTTTGTCCCTTTTAAGCGCCCTCCCTTAACAGACGCATTAACAACTCCATGTTCGATAGTGACATGAGCTCCCATGGCTTGTAAACCCCTAACATGAAGATCTACAGGACGAGAACCAATGGCACAACCTCCCGGTAAGGGTACTTGAGCAACCCCTAAGCGAGTTAAGATAGGTCCGATTACGAAAAAACTAGCCCTCAGTTGGGAAACTAAATCATAGGGTGCTTTTACCGCCTTTATATCACGACAGTCGAAATCCCATGTTGTACCTTTTTTCTCTATTTTGACTCCTAAAGATGACAATACTTGACCCATTGTATTAACATCTACTAAGCAAGGCATATTGTTTAAGCGACATTCATCCTCACAAAGTAATGTCCCAGCCATAATAGCAAGGGCAGAATTTTTAGCACCGCTAATTTTGACTTCTCCTTGCAAAGGTTTTCTGCCAGTTATTTCTAAGGCTATTTGCTCTGTTGTCTTGAGAGATTCATTGGTTAAATTGGAAGTGGAAGTATTTATGGCTTTGTCCTCCTTAAAACTAAAGTTTTGACGAAAATATAATTTTTTACTATTTTGAAATCTGACATTTTTCAGCTCAGAATTAAGTATATAAATTTACTTAAAAAAGTTTTAACAATCACTTAAGTATCATTAATGTCTCTTCTTTTCTAGGTTTATATTAATATTGCTACCTAAAACAAGTTGGAGTCAGATGATCTAAAATTAAAGATAAAAATAAGTAATTAGGCAAAAAAGATTGTTGATTTTAAAATTAATAAACATTCTCTCCATTCCCTATTGCCCATCCCTCTCACAACCTAAACATAAAATTAATTTCACTCATCCACTAAGTATCCAGTTGAGGAATTATCCAGTTGAAGAATTTTAGGTAAGAATGCAAGGTTAGTTAAACATCACAGACAAAACATCCATCTAAGAGGAGGTATAACATAAAATTTCCTGTCAATCATACTCAACTTGGTTAAACCTAATTTACTTTGATTAATTTTGTAAGTAATTAGATGAGCCTTACATTTATATTTTGGTTGTTTGATTAGTATATTTTAAATTGGTATTCAAGATCGAACCTGTTATATTTTGGTTTTGATTCTAACTTATCAATAATCATTTGTTCAATTTTTTTCGATTTATTTTCTGTAATTTTGTGGATTTTTAAGACAATTTAGTAAAAATACGGTAAAGTTTAAGCATAATCAATTTAATTACCTTGAGATCTGCGTATATCTAACCATTGTTGAAGAATAATCGCCGCCGCACGTTTATCAATTAAGCCTTTTTGACGGGAAGAATATTTTTTGCTACTTTTTAGTTGCTCTTCTGCTTCTAGGGAAGTGAGTCTTTCATCTACAAATTCTAATGGTAGCTCAAGAGCGTTACTTAATCTTTTAGCATATTTAATTACTTGCTTTGCCTGAAATCCAATTTCTCCTTTCATGGTGTAGGGAATACCAGCTACTAATAAATTGGCTTGTCTTTCTTCAATAATTCTCCGAAATGTTTCTACATCTTCTTTAAAACTACGACGATTAACAGTAGTTAATTCCGTGGCTATTAATCCTAAACCATCACAACCTGCCACTCCCACTCTTCTTAAACCTATATCTAATCCTATAACGGCAACTCTTTCCATTAATTTGTTTACAAGATAAATTAAAACATCAGAACTATTATTGACCCTTTATTTTCCCCGAACTAAAAGAAGGGAATCCTAAATAAATACTACCTGAAATAACTGTTAAAACTAAGGCTATCCAAAATAAGATTAAACCTATATTGGTTAATTGAGGAACAGGAATAATTAAAAGTGCGATCGCACCTATTTGAGTTACAGTTTTCAGTTTACCCCAAATATTTGCCCCTGAAATATCATTATTAGAACTAAGTTGAGGATTAACTCTCCATCCAGCAATAACAATTTCTCTAATGATAATAATAAAAACAGCCCATGCCCTCAATTGCTGACGCTCAATTAAAATCAATAAGGGAGCAATAATCAAAATTTTATCCGTAAGAGGATCTAAAAATTTTCCCAAGGCGGTGATTTGATTTAATTTCCGAGCTAAATAACCATCTAACCAATCCGTTAAAGCCGCCACGATAAAAACAGAAAAGGCTAACCACTGAAAACTTATAGATGGTTGATATAAAAAATAAATGAGGGGAAACACTAAAACAATACGTATAGCAGTAATGGTATTAGGTATATTCACGGAGATATTTTACTTGAGAGTTATAAACGAGTCTGGACTTTAGTTTACTGGGGAGTGTGAGCAAAAAGCAATTAGTCATTTAAGAATAAGTTTCTTCCTCTCATCCGCCCTTCTCTCAAATCCCTTAACACTCTAGCCCTTAATCCTTAAATCTGAAACTGAATTCAAGTTAGTTATATTTACAATTATTATATTGGTCAAATTTCGGATAAATTATCTTTCGATGAATAACTATCAACAATGGCAATGGCAGGGATTTAATATCGCTTATCAACAGTGTGGAGAAAAAGGGGCTTCTGTAGTTTTTATTCATGGCTTTGGAGCAAATAGTGGTCATTGGCGCCATAATCTTAAAGTTATAGGAGAAAATTATCGTTGTTATGCCATTGATTTATTGGGTTTTGGTGCTTCTGATAAACCTTTACCAAATCAACCCTTATCTTATACTTTTGAAACCTGGGCAAAACAGGTGGGAGATTTTTGTCGGGAGGTAGTAAAAACCCCTGTTATATTGGTAGGTAACTCCATTGGTTGTGTTGTCACTATGCAAACTGCCGTTGATTATCCTGATTTAGTAACAAAAATTGCGGCTTTTAATTGTTCTCTTCGATTGTTAAATGAACGTAAACGATTGACTCTTCCTTGGTATCGTAATTTAGGGGCAACAGTAATGCAAAAAATTTTAACCAATAGAGCGATCGCATCTTACTTTTATAATCAAATAGCAAAACCCAAAGTAATCAGAAAAATTCTCACCCAAGCCTATCAAAAACAAGAGGCTATTACCGATGAATTGATCGAAATTATCTACAAACCCTCTCAAGATAAAGGAGCAGTGGATGTATTTGTAGCATTTACAGGCTATTCATCAGGGCCGATTCCAGAAGACTTATTGCCGATTCTACCATGTCCTATTACTTTTTTTTGGGGTACTGAAGACCCTTGGGAATCTATCGAATTGGGCAGAAAGTTGGCAAATTATCCTTGTGTGGAAGATTTTGTCGAATTAGAAGGTTTAGGACATTGTCCCCAAGATGAAGCCCCAGAAATAGTTAATCCTCTAATATTAAACTGGTTAAAAGCATCATCGCTAGGAGTTCAGAGTTTTGAGGAGAAAATAAGTCATGAGTAGAAATCAGAAGTCAGGATTTAGGATGTCGGGGAACATGAAAAATGCTTAATTTGTAATTCTTAATTCTCAATTTCTCTGATACCCTAATTCGGATAACCATTGTGATCTACTTTCATGACAAAATAGAAAGTATGATTCAATTTGAAAACGAAATGAGCGAGAATTTAAAAAGTAAAGCAATTACTCAAGGAGTACAAAGAACCCCTAACCGTGCCATGTTAAGAGCGGTGGGTTTTGGAGATGATGATTTTAATAAGCCTATTGTCGGTATTGCCAATGGATTTAGTACCATCACCCCCTGTAATATGGGTTTAAATGACTTGGCATTAAAGGCAGAATCTAGTTTACGTCAAGCAGGGGCAATGCCTCAAATGTTTGGTACTATTACCATCAGTGACGGTATCTCTATGGGTACAGAAGGAATGAAATATTCTTTAGTCTCTAGGGATGTTATTGCTGATTCCATCGAAACTGCTTGTACTGGCGAAAGTATGGATGCGGTAATTGCCATTGGTGGTTGTGATAAAAATATGCCGGGAGCGATGATTGCGATCGCACGGATGAATATTCCCTCGATTTTCGTCTATGGTGGTACAATCAAACCGGGGCATCATAACGGTAAAGATTTAACGGTAGTCAGTGCCTTTGAAGCCGTTGGGGAATATAGTGCAGGAAAAATTGACGACGAGGAATTACTTGCCATTGAGAAAAAGGCTTGTCCGGGCGCAGGTTCTTGTGGGGGAATGTTTACAGCTAACACCATGTCTTCTGCCTTTGAAGCGATGGGCATTAGTTTACCCTATTCTTCCACTATGGCCGCCGAAGATCAAGAGAAAGTAGAAAGTACAGGCAAATCCGCAGAAGTTTTAGTGGAGGCAATCCGCAAACAAATTTTACCCCGTGATATTCTTACCCGTAAAGCCTTTGAAAATGCGATCGCAGTTATCATGGCGGTAGGTGGCTCTACCAACTCTGTTTTACACTTATTAGCTATTGCCAACACTATTGGTGTGCCTTTAACCCTCGATGACTTTGAAGCTATCCGTCAAAAAGTGCCTGTAATTTGTGACTTAAAACCATCAGGGCGTTATGTTACCGTTGACTTACACAAAGCCGGTGGTATTCCTCAAGTTATGAAAATATTATTAGTCAATGGCTTAATTCATGGGGATGCCCTCACTATCACAGGACAAACTATTGCTGAAGTATTAGCAGACATTCCCGACAATCCCCCCGAAAACCAAGACGTAATTCGTCAATGGGGCAATCCTTTATATCAAGAAGGACATTTAGCCATCTTAAAAGGTAACTTAGCCACAGAAGGAGCAGTCGCTAAAATTAGTGGTGTGAAAAACCCTGTAATCACTGGACCTGCAAGAGTATTTGAATCTGAAGAAGAATGCTTAGATGCGATTTTGGCAGGAAAAATTCAAGCGGGAGATGTGGTTATTGTACGCTATGAAGGACCTGTCGGCGGACCTGGTATGAGAGAAATGTTAGCACCAACCTCAGCAATTATTGGAGCTGGATTAGGAGATAAAGTCGGTTTAATTACAGACGGACGCTTTTCAGGCGGTACTTATGGTATGGTAGTGGGACACGTTGCCCCAGAAGCGGCAGTAGGTGGCAATATTGCCCTAGTGGAAGAAGGAGATAGCATTACTATTGATGCTCATAATAAGCTGTTGCAAATCAATATTTCTGAGGAGGAATTAAATAAACGCCGTCAAAACTGGACTCCTCGTCAACCTAACTATAGTAGAGGAGTATTAGGGAAGTACGCTAAGTTAGTTTCTTCTAGTAGTCTCGGTGCGGTGACGGACTTAAATCTCTTTTAGGGAAGAATTGATTGGGAATTGGGAATTAGTAATTAAAACAAGGCAATAGGCAATAGGCAATAGGCAATGGTGAATAGTGAATAGTTAATAATTACTCATTACTCCCCTAAACCTGCCACCTGACACCTCTTTCCGAACTCCGATTGATTGAAATGAAAAAGAATTTAGGGTATAATAGATGATTTGGTCTGTATAATCTTCATTCTCAAACTCATGCTACCCATCGTTGCTATAATTGGACGACCCAATGTCGGTAAATCTGCCCTAGTAAATCGTTTATGCGGTGAACAAGATGCGATCGTTTTTGATCAACCCGGTGTAACCCGCGATCGCACCTACCGTCGAGCATTCTGGCAAGATCGAGAATTTCAGGTGGTGGACACGGGAGGATTAGTTTTTGATGACGAGACAGAATTTTTGCCTTTGATTAGGGAACAAGCAGAAGCGGCTTTAAGTGAGTCTGTAGTGGCTATATTTGTGGTGGATGGAAAATTAGGATTGACCGCAGGAGATGAAGAAATTGCCTCTTGGTTACGCTCTCAACCTGTACCCGTTGTGTTGGCAGTTAATAAATGTGAGTCAGAAACTCAAGGGTTAACTCTAGCGGCAGAATTCTGGAATTTGGGCTTAGGTGAACCTTTCCCTATTTCGGCAATTCATGGTAATGGTACAGGAGATTTATTAGAAAAGGTAACAGAATATGTGCCTTCGATGGATGAGTGGGAGGAGGTAGAAGAAACAAAGGTTGCTATTGTTGGTCGTCCTAATGTCGGCAAATCAAGTCTTTTAAATGCCTTGACAGGAGAAAAAAGAGCGATCGTTAGTCCTATTTCTGGTACTACCAGAGATGCCATTGATATGGTAGTAGAACGAGATGGAAAAACCTATCGTTTAATTGATACTGCGGGTATCAGAAGGAAAAAAAATGTTGATTATGGTACGGAATTTTTTAGTATTAATCGGGCATTTAAAGCCATCAAAAGGGCTGATGTGGTGTTATTTGTAATCGATGTTTTGGATGGTGTTACTGAACAGGATTTGAAGTTAGCAGGAAGAATTATCGATGAGGGTAAAGCGGCTGTAATTGTCGTTAATAAATGGGATGCGGTGGAAAAAGATACCCATACTATTTATGAATATCAGAAAATTATAGGCGATCGCCTCTACTTTATGGAATGGGCAGATCGAGTTTTTATCTCGGCGATGACAGGCAAAAGAGTTGACAAAATTTTGGAATTAATTGACATCGCCGCCGAAGGACATCAAAAACGAGTCAGTACCTCTGTAATTAATGAAGTTATTGAAGATGCTGTGCGTTGGCACTCACCCCCTACCAGTCGTCAAGGTAAACAGGGTAAGATTTATTATGGTACTCAAGTTACATCCAAACCCCCAACTATTGCCTTATTTGTGAATGATCCAAAACGCTTTAATGATAGCTATCGTCGTTATATGGAAAAACAATTTAGACAACAATTAGGCTTTCACGGTACACCCTTAAAATTGCTCTGGCGTGGTAAGAGTTTAAGGGAAGGAGAAAAAATGGGCAGTAGCAATCGAGCAACAAAAGTTTAATCTGATTTAGCAATTAGTGGCGTTGGTGAATTAAGTTATGATTTTTAGTTTAAATCGGGAATAGGGAATAGGCAAAGGTAAATAGTTGATAGTTAATAACTCCGTTCACGACTGAAAGGAGTGTACGAGCGTAGCGAACTCTCCGAACCCCGAACCCCGAACTCCTAACCCTTTCATCATTAATACCAAAGACAATGATTAACCAATCTGGTTCAAAAGTTAACCTTGTGATTACTATGGGTGATCCTGCTAGTATAGGAGGGGAAATAATTTTAAAAGCCCTTAGCATCTCCTCTATACATGATCGTGCTAATATTACGATTGTTGGATCTCGATCGCATCTTGAAAAGACTTATCATCATTTACAACCTTTTACATCCCAAGAATTAATACATCCAGATAGTTTAAATATTATTGAAGTGGACACCCCAGAAAATATTATTTGGGGCAAGGGAAATCAAGAGACAGGTAAAGCTAGTTTTTTATACTTAGAAAATGCGATCGCACTTACTTTAAAAGGTCAGTTTGAAGGTATTGTCACCGCCCCCATTGCAAAATCTCTTTGGCAAAGTGCAGGATATGACTACCCCGGACAAACAGAGGTTTTAGCCCAAAAAAGCGGACGGGAAAAATTTGCCATGATGTTTCTTGGGTTATCTCCTTACACTAATTGGGTCTTACGTACTATTTTGGCAACTACCCATATCCCCTTAAAAACTGTTTCAGATAACCTTAATTCGTCCATTTTAGACTCTAAACTAGAATTGTTGATTGAAAACTTAAAACAAGACTTTAACCTTGAAAAAAGCACCATAGCAGTGGCAGGATTAAACCCCCATAGTGGTGAGGATGGAAAATTAGGTACAGAGGAGAAAGAATGGTTACAAGACTGGTTAATCAATGCTCAGAAAAAATACCCTCAAGTTAAATTAATCGGTTTGATTCCACCTGATATTATGTGGATTAAACCAACTCAGGCATGGTTTAGAAATGGTAATATAGATACTCCTGATGCGTTTCTTGCACTATATCATGATCAAGGTTTGATTCCCGTAAAAGCTATGGCATTTGATCAAGCGGTCAATACTACCGTAGGCTTACCTTTTGTTAGAACTTCCCCCGATCATGGTACTGCTTTTGATATTGCTGGTCAAGGGGTGGCTAATCCTTCAAGTATGCTTTCTGCTATTGAATGGGCGATCGCACTGTGCCATAATAGAAAACAAAGTTAGTTTTGGTTAGGAGTTTTGCGAGATAGAGATTTTGAAGGATTGGGGTGTTGGGGTTAAGTATATTCAACCCTTATAAGAAACTAATTGTTATTCGATTGTTCGAGGAGTAACCAGAAAGCCTCAAAGGATTGAGACTCAGGAGAAGATTGAATGGCTAAAAAATGAACTCCATTCGCTTGTTTTTTTGCGTTTTCAAAGCCTTCCGCCTCGGATAAAGTGTTTTTGTCTGTCAGGTTAACTAATACCCAACTATCACTCACCCCTGTTTCTAAGCAAATACTGGGGAATTTTCCTCTATCTAATCTTAAATAACCTAATTCTAATCCTGACATCCATCCTGCAAGAGGTAAAGCACGGGAGGAAAAGATGATTAAGCCCGGAATCTTGGTATCTTGTGAGATATTAGCTATTTCAAGGGGAAACGCTTCTCTAAAACCTATATCCCATTCGGGCATTTCTTCTAAATCTTTCCCATTCAAACTAACTAATGCCCATTTATCTTTTTTATCTCCTTTTAAAGCATCGGGAAGATTAACTGGGTTGGTTTGGGGATATTGAACAGAAGCGGCTATAGTGGCTTTTTTGTCATAGCCTTCTTGGAGGGGATAAAATGATGTCATTCTCTGTTCTAACCATTGATTAAGAGTATAAGTGTGACGGGAAGCAAGGGCTGGAATTCCTGCATCTTCACACCCTTTCAGAATCATGTTATTCATTTGACGACGAAAGAAGCGGATTTTACTGGGAGTTTCTCCTGCTTTTTCTATGGCAGTTGCGATCGCATTTTGAAGAGTAATGGAGTTAACTTCTGTATTAGTGCAAAATTGAGAATAGCGAAATAATTTACTTGTATCGGTGTCTATAGTGGTTGGACTTTCGCAGATGAGAATTTCCCAACGTTTTTTGTTGTTTTCATCAATAATTGGACGAGAATAAAAGTCTAACTCCCAAATTTTTCCCATAATTATCTATATTCCAAGGGGCGATCGAGGTTTTATGTCTAGGCTATATTATCATTTACGGGTCTTTGGGTCAAATAAACCTCAGTTGTTTAGCCCAAATGTTTAATTTAGCTGAATTCAATATAAATTTGTCGGTTAAGATAAGCAACAGACAATAGTTTTCTGTAAGTTATTATGACTTTTCCTTAATTTCTTTCTCCCGTGACAATATAAGATACTCTCTGAGCTATATTAGTAGCATGATCTGCCATTCTTTCTATGTGGCGAATTGCTAAAGCTAATAGGATAATGGGTTCTACCACTCCCTTAATGTCTTTTTGTTGTGCAAGAGTGTGATAGAGCCTCTCATAAGCATTATCGACAGTATCATCTAGGAGTTTAATTTTTTCTCCTGCCTGAGAATCTAACTCACTTAGGGCAACCATTGCTTTTGCTAACATAATTTGAGCGTGTTTCGACATAGTGGCTAATTCGGGCATACAGGAATGAGACGGATAGAGAGCCAGTTTTATGGCTATTTGTCCTAAATCTTTGGCATAGTCTCCAATTCTTTCTAAATCTCTGACTAATTGCATAAAAGCACTTAATATTCTTAAGTCTTGAGCAACTGGTGCTTGTAATGTGAGAATTGTTGCACACCTCATTTCTATATGTCGATAGTATCGGTCAATTTCTATGTCTTGGTTTGTGATTAACACAACTGCCTCTAAGTCTCCATCAAATAAGGCTTGATGACTGTAACGAAAAGACTCCTCGACTAAAGCTCCCATGCGTAGTACATCCTGAGCTACTTCGCTAGTGTGTCTTTGTAATCTACTACCCTCTCCGATAAGTTGGTTTGATAATGCCACTGTTTTTTTGTCCCGAAATTAATCCCTTTAATGATCCTTATTTAGGTTTTTATTCTATCTCGAAAAAAGTGATTCTGTGATGTTATCTTAATAACAAAGCTGAAAAATAAAATATTTTTTTTAGAAAATGATTCACGGTTTTATCCCCCCCCATCGCTTTTTTGCCTATTTAACGTGGCAAGAAATTGACATAATGTCAAATAAGGAAAACACTGTAATTATTCAACCTATAGGTGCGATCGAGCAACACGGTTATCATTTACCCTTAGTGGTAGATTCGGCAATTAGTGAGGGAGTTTTGGGGAAAGCGTTGACATTACTATCTAATCAAATTCCTGCTTTTGCTTTACCTACCCTTTATTATGGTAAATCTAACGAACATGAAGGATTTGCTGGAACTATTACTATTAGTTCTCAAACTCTTTACTCTCTAATCCTAGAAATGGCAGAAAGTATTTACAAGGCTGGATTTAGAAAATTAATCTTAATGAATTCTCACGGTGGACAACCCCAAGTTATGGAAATAGTTGCCCGTGATTTACATCAAAAATTTCCCGATTTAGATGTTTTTCCTTTTTTTACTTGGAGAGTTCCGAATATTACAAACGAACTGCTAACAGAAGAAGAACAAGAGTGGGGAATTCATGCGGGAGATGCCGAAACCAGTTTAATGTTGGCTTTACTGCCCCAACAAGTAAAAATGGATTTAGCGATAAAAGAATATCCCCGTAATCTTGCACCCAACAGTTTACTATCAATGGAGGGAAAATTACCCTTTGCTTGGTTAACAAAAGAGTTAAGCGATAGTGGTGTGATGGGGGATGCTACCTCCGCTACAAAGGAAAAAGGCGATCGCATCTTAGCTTCTTTAGCACAAGGTTGGGTAAGGGTTATTGAAGATGTTTATAATTTTTAGTAATTTAATTAAAGAAGGGGCAAAGGTGTTAATATCACTGCATAGTCTTCAAATTTCGCAAACGATTAATAGCACAAGCTAACTCGAAATGACGAAACATAGTTAAATCTCCTTGAGGAAAATCTGTTAATATATCTAATCCTTTAGTCTCTAAATCTTTCATCAATAAATTGATAGCTTCGGAAAGGGATTGTTTTTGTCTTAAATATTTTTTCTGCATATATAATATAGAAAATGCGATCGCTCTTAGTTGACCATTTTCCACTAACTGAGAAACAGAGGCTAAATCTATATTTTCTGTCCCAAATTGGATTGTATCTAAATCTCTAACTTGGATTTTGACATCTCGCTTACCTCTTTTTGCAGAAATACTTTCAGGATTAATAAAACGGGGAGTAATCTTACCGAATTTGATACTATCGCTCCTCTCCCTAAATTGAGGAAAATCGAGGGCAATTTGTTTCGCTTTATCTGTCACATTTAAAGGTTGAAAACTATCCATAGCAATGACAGTATTTGCTACTTCAAAATAATCCCCACTTCCCCCCATTACCAAAATAGTAGAGATACCATAATCCTCATACAATGCCTTAATTTTATCCACTAAAGGAGTAATTGGTTCTTTTTCTTTGGCAATTAACTTCTGCATCCTTCCATCTCGAATCATGAAATTAGTCGCTGAAGTATCCTCATCAATCAACAATAACTTACTGCCCACTTCCAAGGCTTCCATAATATTCGCACTTTGAGAAGTACTACCACTGGCATTTGGAGTATGAAAATTAACCGTTGACTTACCTTGAGGAAGATGATTAATAAAAGGAGAAATATCAACTCCCGTGATGCTACGGCCATCTTCAGCTCGAATTTTTACCCCTGTTGAATTTGTTATCACTAATTCCCTACCATCGTCAGGAATATGATTATATACCCCCAATTCGATGGCATGAAGTAAAGTTGACTTACCATGATAACCGCCCCCAACAATAAGAGTGATTCCTTTTTTAATACCCATTCCCTTTACTTTACCTCGATTTGGACAGATAAATTCTACTTCCAGAGAAGGAGGAGATTGAAATTTAATCGCTTCTTTTCCTTGTAAGGGCAAAGGAGAAATACCACTATCACGGGGTAGAATAGCATCGTTTGCCACAAATGCCACTAAATCTTGATTGTCTAATTCTTGACGAATATAATTAGCATCTTCAACGGTTTCTACATGGTATTTAATATCTTGATGATTAAGTCCATCATATAACAAGCATTGGTTAACTATTTCGGAGATATTTTCGCAAAGTAATTCTATGGCTTGAAATCCTAAGATTCTTCTCCCGTTAGCAGGTAGCCCCACCACTAAACGCACTTCTAACTCTTGTTTATTCAGTAAAACACTACTGCGTTGTATCACTTCTTGAGCAATATCAGCAATGGCAATCAAACCACTTTTGCCACTACCTCGCCTCTGACTAATTTGTTTAAGACTATTACTAATTTGACGATGAATATAATCTGTTAAGGCAATATTGCGAATAGAAGAATCAAATAAATTTTCAGGAAATTTAGCTATAGATTGATTTATTTTTATTCTAACTTTACTAGGAGAAGCAAAAGGATCTCCTTGAACATGATCTATTATTAAGTTAAATTTATCGAATTTATACTCACTTTTTATACTTTTATAAGCTGGATAACTTTTTCCATCTAAATTTTTTAATAATTCTTTTAATTGTAGATTACTTTTCATTGTTCTTAAAAATAACTCAAACGCTCCCCCATTATTGCCTATTCCCTGTCTTAGCCAGATAAATTGAATACAAAACTAGGTTAATTATTACTCAAAGGGTAGGGGCGGCGGCAAGTAGAGTTTTTGTATAAGGATGCTGAGGATTGTTAAATATTTTCTCGGTGACATCTAGTTCAACTATTTTACCACCATTCATGACGGCAATGCGATCGCACAGAAAACGAGCTACCGATAAGTCATGGGTGATGAATAGATAAGTTAGCTTAAATTCCTGTTTTAGTTCTAGCATCAATTCTAATACCTGCGCTTGTACCGTTGCATCTAACATACTGACAGGCTCATCACAAATCACTAATTTCGGTTGTGTAATTAAGGCACGGGCAATGGCAACTCTTTGTTGTTGACCTCCTGAAAGTTCTTTCGGGTAACGATTATAATATTCTTTGGGGTCTAATCCTACTCTTTGTAGCATATTTTCAACCCGTTGACGATTTTCTAATTTATTACCTAGTTGATGAATGATTAAAGGTTCAATAATAGATTCCCCTATAGTCATCATAGGATTTAAACAGGCGTGGGGGTCTTGAAAAATCATTTGAATTTCCCTTCTTAAACCCCGTAACTGTGACCTAGAAAGGGTTGTTAGGTCTTTTCCTTGCCATAATACCTGCCCATTGGTTGCCCGAATTAATTGCAAAATAGTGCGGGATAGGGTACTTTTCCCACAACCAGATTCTCCCACTAAACCAAGGATTTCCCCTTGCCAAATGTTTAAATTGAGATCATCAACGGCTTTAATAAACTGACTTTTTTTTCCTAATAATTGCTCGATAAAGTTAACGGAAATAGTATAATATTTTTGCAGATTTTTTAATTCTAATAAAGGCTTATTTTCTTCTTTTTTTTCTTCTCTATTATCATTTCCTGTGTGATGAAGATGAAAAGCGGCTTTTAACAATGACTGAGTATATTCATGTTTAGGGCTATATATAACATCTTTTACTGTTCCCATTTCCACCATTTTCCCGCCATACATAACACCGATGCGATCGCAATATTTTGCTACCATAGCTAAATCATGGGAAATCAATAATAATCCCATATCTCTTTCTCTACATAATGCAGTTAATTCACGCAGAATTTCTCCTGCAATAGTAACATCTAAACTGGTAGTGGGCTCATCAGCGATAATTACTTTAGGTTCTAATAATAATGCAAGTGCGATCGCAACTCTTTGTCTCATACCGCCACTAAACTCATGAGGATACTGATTAAATCTATCAGGGGATATTTTCACCGTAGCCAAAGCAGTGAGGGCTTTTTCTTTTGCTTGAGATGAAGATAAATGGGGTTGATGAGCCTTGAGAGTTTCTATACAATGATCTCCAATCGTCATTAAAGGATCAAGCCTTGTCATAGGGTCTTGAAAAACTAAAGCAACAACTTCCCCTCGAAATCTGCGTAAAGCAGAAGCAGTATAATCATAAATAGACTCTCCTTGAAACCTTGCCTCTCCCTCTACCCTTGTCTGATTAGGTAAAAGACGCATCATCGCTCTGCCCAAAGTTGATTTACCACAACCCGATTCCCCCACCAAAGCCATTATTTCCCCTGTATTCAGTTGAAAAGAAACACCATCTACTGCCCAAGGGGGGTTACTATCATCTGCTCCATGAATAGTAGAATAGGCAATACGTAAATTGTTAATGTCTAAAAGGCATTGACTCATAAAAGAAACAGGGGATTAACAAACTGGATAAGTGCTAGTCAATTATTAATTACTAACTGCTGATTAGTCAATTTTTTTACTAAATCTAAATTATAAGCAAAAGGTCTTTTTATCGGTTGATAATCTTTGACATGAGTTTCTCCATGACGTAATACAGCATTAACTAACAAACAAGAATCATTACTCAAATTGATTGCACCATGAGGAATACCCGGGGGAATTGTAATTACTTGGGGATTATTTTCTGTTAAATGTAAATATTGATATTGACGATTTTGTAAAACTACTAAAACAAAATTACCTTTTACAACTAATAATTGATCCGTTTGAAAATGATGGACAAATAAATCATCAATAGTGTGCGGTGGAATTTGCACTAACATGGTTTCATGGCTAGACTGGGGAGTATAAAATAAAGCCATTCCTCCCTGAATTGATTGCAATTTTTGTTGTGAAACACTCTTGATTTGTGCCATTTTGTTCACCTTTTCTTGCTCTTTAATTCTAAGATAATCAAGATCTTTGTTAAAAAATGTTAAGTTAGTTACATAAATATATTTTGAATATTATCAACAAAAGACAATTTTTTCTTAAACTATATTAGGAACAAATAGAGGAGAAAATAATAAGTATAATTAGATTTCTAATAAACATAAAAAATATTAATTTTACCAAAAATACAGTATAAAAATAGATATGAGTATATGTGATATAGCTATTAATGAAAATATTGCAAAAATATTAGGAGAAATAGTATTTTTAATGGGCAGTTGTGACAATTCAAAAAAATACCCCGTTAGTTTTATTATTAACTACCTTTTACCATCAATACATCTAAATCAATATAGAATTTATAGAACCGTAAAAGAAAATAAGCCTATTGGTTTTGTCTGTTGGGCTTTTGTTAATGATCAAGTAGAAGAACAACTAATTAAAAATGATATTAACTTGACTATTGAAGAAAGAAAATCAGGAGAAATTCTTTATATTCTTTACTTTATAGCCCCCTTTGGTCATGCTAAAAAAATTACTCAAGACCTAAAAAATAATATTTTTCCTCACAGAATTGTGAAGGGTTTAAGACTGACTAAAGATAGTAAAAAAATAGCCAAAATCGCCATTTATCATAACAGAAATAAAAGTTAAGCAAAATCTTTCATCAGGCTATAATCTAAGGGTCAATATCCTATGTGAAGGAAAAAATACTCCAAAATGGGCAAATTATATCAAGGCACGGAAAGCCACGATCGCATCGACATTAGAAATACTAACTTTAATGTAGTTTGGGCAAAATCTGGGGTTGATGTTGTACACGCCAGAGAAGATAATGACACCGTCTCAGGGGCAAATGATCAAGACATCATTCATGGTTATGGCGGAGATGACTTTCTCATGGGTGAGGGAGGACGAGATTATATATATGCAGGTCAAGGAAATGACACTATTCACGGGGGTTACGCCAATTGGGTTCCGGGTGGAAAAGATGACCTAGCCGACTACATCAGAGGTGACGAAGGAGATGATGCCCTAATTGGAGAAAGAGGTAATGATACCCTTTATGGTGGCTCAGGTAATGACTATCTTGATGGTGGGGATGATCTTGACACAATTTGGGGCGGTTCAGGTAACGACAGCATTTTTGGCAGAACAAGCCGTATTACTGCTTATACCAATTCTCCCTATAACTCTTTATATGGAGAAGATGGGGATGATTATATCAGAGGAGGAGTCGATCGAGATAAGATTGATGGAGGTAATGGTAATAACGAGATTTGGGGGGGTAACGGACAGGATATTATCAACGGTGGTATTGGAAATGACAAAATTCACGGAGATGAGTTCATTCAAGTAGATGTCAGACTGCCTGTAAGTCAATGGAAATATTATTTTATTAGGACAAAGGATGTAATTAATAGTGGGGCTGGAAATGACACCATTGAAGGAATGGGACACGATGATGTAATTGATGGTGGAGAAGGTAACGATATTATTTATGGAGATTATATAAAGCCTATAGGAACATATGTAGAGGATATATATGTATATGGAGATGATTATATTAACGGAGGTTTAGGAGACGATGTCCTTTATGGCAATTGGGGAAATGATACTCTTTTATCGGGAGAAGGTACAGATATTCTCTTTGGGGGAAAAAGAAACGATGTACTAAGGGTGACAGGAGATCCCACCCAACAAGGAATCAATATCTTATTTGGTGGTGAGGGAGATGATAGCATTATTGGAGGTGATCATTCTACTCCAGCAGAAAATCTCCTACTGCCCCCATTTCTGGAACAAGAGCTTAAAAACTTAAAAGACTTTATCAAAAGTTTAGAAAATGCCAACAATTTTGTACCTACTATCGGTGAAGTAATAGATGGTGGAAGAGGATTTGACACCATTGAGGCAGGAGAAGGAATGGATATTATTATGGCAGGATTACCTACGTCTGCCAACACTCAAGACAAAGTGCAGTTGATTTACGGTAACTCCAAAGAATCGAAAATACCAGAACCAGATGTATTTGTCATTACTACAGTAGAATTGTCTCGACAAGAGCAGATTAATCAAGCCATGATTGCGGATTCTCTAAACCTAGTTTTAAAAGGGTTGAAAATCCTAGTTACAATCGTCGATATTTCGCAACAGACAGTACCTATAGGAAAGATACCCGGATTAGTCCTTGATATGGGAGTTTATGGGGTAGAGCTATGGAAATTTATTGACAAATACACAGGAAAACGACCAGATGAACCGAGTATCCTCGATAAAATGACGGTAATCCCAGATTTTGATCCCGGTTTGGATGTCTTATATTTAGACAATGGCGGTGGAAAACTAAGATATACAATAGAATACAAAAGTCAGATTATAGGGAATAAAATTTATCAAGGTCTTGTATTCAGCGATGCTCAAGGAAAGATACCACAACCGAGAGTGCTTTTACAGGGTTTTACAAATCGTGACATGGAAAGAATTGTCAGAGATGAAAATCAGATTTTGCCCACTACTGGCGAGTTTGTCGGTATTTCTTTCTTACCAAATCTCAATAGCCCCGATAATTCTGAAACCTCAAGACAACCTTCAGAACCGTTGAACTTAGGAAGTTCTTTTACTCTGACAGAAGATCATGATTTTGTACAAATTGAAAATTCTAATCCCACTGAGATAATTACTTTAGCGGGGAATGACACAATTATAGTGGATACTCAACAAGGGGTTTTAGCAGGTGCAGGAAATGATGAAATTTATGCAGGTGTGGCCAGAGGAAGCAATACTTTATCCGGAGGAATGGGAGAAGACGCATTTTGGTTTTATGATGAGCATGGAGGAGAAGTAATCAATACTGTCAAAAATTTACTAGGAGATGTTGATCAAATTGATTGGGAGGTATGGCAAGAAAATGTTTACCAACAATATATCAACACTTTTGGCGAGGCAACATTAAATGTGGTTGTCGATTTTAATCTTGAAGAGGATTTAATTGGTTTTACTGATTTTCTCATTCCTGTGGGAATAAATAATGTTAGCTGGAGAAAACAGGGTAATGATTCGATTATTTCTTTATTTGAGAGAGATATTATTCTTTTACAAAATACCCCCACGGAAAATGTAACTTCTGAGCATTTTGTCTTTGATAATTCTTTGTTTGAAAAAATTTCTGACGGGGATAATATTCTCAATACTTTTAGTATTTTAGACGAAGAAGAAAACTTAACTGATACTGATAATAATGGTTTTGATGATGAGACTCTAAATATCAGACTAAGTAGTGAGGAGTTAATCAGCAAGAGAAAGTTAATTAAGATTCAAGAGGAAGAAGAATTTTTATCTTCCACAGATACGAATATTATTGTAGGGACTGATGATGATGATAGGATTATTGTCGATGGTAATCAACAGGTTTTTGCTCTTGGGAGAAATGATCAAATCTATGCCAGTATATCTTCTGGAGGTAATATCTTATCTGGTGGTACAGGTAATGATGAATTTTGGTTTTATGATGACAGTGATGGGGATTTAGTTTTAAATATCGTTGAAAATGTGGTTACTGGTGGTGGTAGTCTCAATTTTGATGTTATCGAAGAGTATGGTAAAAGTTTTCAGGATGGAATTGTTAATACAATCACTGATTTCAATCCAGAAGAAGATGCGATCGCATTTGTGGATTTTCCTTTTCCTGTGGGGTTAAATAGTTTTGAATTCAGACAAGAGGGAAATGATTTTATTATTTCTTTATTTGAACGAGATATTATTCTTTTGCAAAACATTAGAGAAGAAAACTTAACCACGGAGAATTTTATTTTTGACAATTCTTTGTTTGACCAAATTTTGACCAATAATCTTAACAATTACACCAATGAACAAGTAATAGTTGATGTTTCTTCTTCTGCTGACAACATTTTTCCAGAAGATGTTATTATCACTTCACCTCAGCCCGATACCTCAACAGTATTCATTGCAGGTAATCAAAATCATACCTTTGAGTCAGGTATTGCCCCAGACTTTTTCGATTTGATTTCAGGTGGTGCAAATATTATTCAGGGGATACTACCTCAATTAAATGAAGATATTATCGATGGATTCGGAGAAAATGATCAAATAACTATTCAAAATATTCTTTTAAGTGCTGAACAAATAAAACTATCTTTTGCTTTTGATTCTACTGTTTTAGACATTGATGCTGATGGTGATAACAATATAGATTCTAGTATGACCCTTGAAGGTGATTTTGGTGATACCCTATTTCTTGTCAATCAGGAAGAAAACAATACCGATATTACTTTTAAGGTGCTTGATACTCCTATCTATCGTTTTCAAAACAAGGATGTGTCGGGGGCTTATCTATTTGCAGGAGAAGAAGAAAGCCAAAGCATTCGAGAAAATCATACCAACTTCACAGAAGAAGGATTAGCTTTTAAAGTAACTCACCAAGGAGATAGTTTAATCAGAATCAATCGCTTTCAAAATAAGGATATACCGGGGGCTTATCTATTTGCTAGTGAGGAGGAAAGTAAGAGTATTCGAGAGAATCATACCAACTTTATAGAAGAAGGTATTGCTTTTTATGCCGCTTCTGTTGGAAGTAGTACAGGATCTGGAATATATCGCTTTCAAAGTTTAGTTAATCCTGGTGCTTATATTTTTGTGGGAGAGCAAGAAAGACAAAATATTATTCAGAGTTACTCGGACATTTTTGTAGAGGAAGGCATAGTGTTTGAAGTGGTGGCTTAAGAAGTCTTTAGTATGGGGATGGATGAGGAAAAAGAGTTTTTGAAAGGCTAAAATTCCTCAACATCCTAACTTAACTAACCTGAGTTTTGGTTAAGCAGATTGAGATAAAATCCATTCTAATTGAAGGCAGGGCTTCTTTGGTTCACTTGAATATTTTTAAGGACAAATAAAAAATAGAGAGATCTATAAAATAGACCTCTTAGGGAAAATATAATAAAATACTCAGATAATAAAAATAATTTTTTTAATTTGTAGGAGTATTAATTAAAGTCATAATTGCGTCATACTTGGGTGAACTTTGATTTAGACCTTCTGTTAATCCCCAATATCCAGATTTGCTATAAGTACCAACATCACTAAAGTTAACAAATTCGCCGCCGCCCATATTAAACCATGTTTGTAAGTATTCTTTATAGATTTCACCCATACGAGGGTCACGGTTAGCTTTAGCAAATAAGTCAACTATTTCAGGTGTTGCTGTTTTATCCACTAAATGTTGTCCTCCTTCATAAGCCACTAAGGAAAGTCCTTCTTCTTTTGCCAATTGAAGGTAACTGCTCATATTTTGATAGGATTGTGCTAATGCACCACCGCTAGGACTATTACTTAATAAACCACCATTTTTAATTTCATCAAATAGTTTATTTAAACCACCATCTGCTTCTTTTGTCCAAGATAATAACGTGTCTTTATTACCACTATCACCGATATAATTTCCAAAATAAGGTGCGATCGCAACTACGTCAATGCCATACTCTTGATGGGATAAAGGAGTATCTGTCCAATTGTAACTTAAGGCACGTTGACCAATCCAACTATTTCCTCCTTGAGCTCCCATAACACCAATAACTCTTTCTTTATCGTCTCCAAAAACCTCGTCCCAAATGCGAGTCATTTCCGTTGTGCGTTTGCTATACCAATCCATCCAATTATTTAAGCCTTCGGCTTTTGCCTGTTGATCAACCCACTTAGCTTGTTCAAATTGCCAATTCCAGACTTCATTACTATATTCAATGTAAATTTGTCTTTCGGGTTCAAGATTGTCTTTTACATATTGAGCAAAATTTCTAATATATTCATCTGTTGCTTGATGAGGCATTGTAAACCAAGGATCGGAGTCTAAACGGTTTGCTAAATCAACCATAATCTCTACAGGCGCGCCACCATCTTTTGCCCAAGTATTATCATTCAATTGGGGGCGATCGCTCCATTCACTTTGTTGAGAATTATTAGTTCTCATCCAATCCATAAAACGGAGAGTTTGAAAGTCATCAATATGGTTAAGAAAATCAGGATTAAAGATTTCTTGTTGATAGGTATTTTCGGCTTCTATCGGAACAACACTTATATTTCTGATATAGTTCCCTGTTTGATTAGGATCTGTTGTGGTTATTCCTACATATATACCAAGATTAGATGGAGTTACCTGAATAATGTCTCTACCTTGAGTTGAAGACACTAATTTAGCATCCAACCCATATTCAATCGTTCCCTCACCATCATAAGTAACAACATATTCTCCGCCTGGATATTGACCTTTAATACTTCTAAATAAAAGAGTACCAACTTTGGTAAAGTTTGTACCAGAAGTAGGAAGAGATTTCACCCAACCATTTTCATCTAAATCCAATAAATGACCTTCTTTTGTATCCCAAATTTTATTAGTTTGTGTTACCCAATTACGAGAAGAGTTAAAAGTATCAATAAAAGGTAATTGAGGAGACCAATCACTAATTCCATTCAAATTACTACCTATTTCAAAAAAGGGAGTTTTTACTGTGATATCAACTGTAGCGGTATCTTTCGCACCATGTTCATCAACTATTGTATAAGTAAAGCTATCTTGTCCCGTAAGATTATTTGCAGGTGTGTAAGTAAAACTTCCATCTTGATTTAAGGCGATACTTCCGTTAACTGGTTGAGTAAAACTGTCAATATTAAATACATCTCCTTCTGGATCGGAATCATTGCTTAAAACATCTATTTTGAGGGCATTATTTCTAGTGGTGAATGCTATATCGTTATTAGCTTCAGGAAAGTTATTATTTTCATTAACTGGAATAGCGGCTAAATGATTAGTGATGATAAAATTGTCGATCGCCATAAATTCATTCGTTTCAATACCATTGGTGGTAAATCTAACGGCAATGTATTCATAACCAAAACCGAAATCAACTTGATTAGTAAAGTTTGTCCAGTTAAACTCTTCTGTAGCAATATTATCTGTATCTAGTAATACTTGAACTGCGATCGGTTCAAGAGAATTACTAACAGGGTCAGTAGTCTTCCAATTAGAAAATGCGAAATCACCATTAACTCCATAAACCTGTAATCTTAAAGTATTGCCCACTCCGCGATTAATACCATCAAAACTAATAAATTGTAAACCTTGAGTTCCATAGTCATTTTTTAAAACTTGAGTTAAGCCTCCAGCACCAGTATTATCGGCATAAGCATATTTATTTACAGTATCTCTATTCCATTTATTTCCACCAGGAACAAACCAACCTTGATTGGCATTAGAAGCATAAGTTGTGCTGGTGTTTCTATTAAAATCATTGACGGATAAATCAAATTCTGAATCCATCACTGATGTAATATGAATCTCTTGCTTCTCAGTAATACTGACATTGTCGATCGCCATAAACTCATCACTTTCAACACCGTCAGTTAAAAAACGAATAACGACATACTCATAACCAGCACCAAAATCCACATCTTGGCTAAAAGTTTTCCAGTCAAATTCTTCGGTGGCAACATTATCAGTATCTAACAAAGTTTTATATTCAATAGAATCACTATTAACACTAACTGGATCTTTTGCACTCCAATTACTTAATTGAAATTGTCCGTTAATCCCATAGACTTGTAATCTTAGAGTATTTGTTGAACCCAAATTCGTGGCATCAAAGCTGATAGTTTGCAACCCAGTACTCACAAAATCATTTTTAATAACTTGAGTTAAACCACCACCACCACTATTATCAGCATAAGCATATTCTTTTGCACTGTCTTTGATCCATTTATGTTGATTAGGTCTTAACCAACCTTTATCCGCATCAGACCAATAAGTTGTACCCCAGTTTCTATTAAATGTATCTTGAGGAGAATTAAAAAGAGAATCTTGAACGATATTAGTAGATAACATGGTGGGAACTCCTGAATAAACTAAAGAAAATAAAAAAAGAATAAAAAGTAAAAAATAAACAATAAAATTGCGTTTCTGCATTGTCTAATAACAAGCAAAAGTTTTAATATAAAAAGAATAAGAGCTTAATGCTGATAAATTTTCAGAGTGTTTAGCAATTAAGTTTTTGTTTTTCGATACTTATATTCTTTATCATTTCTTTAAGAAAAACATCCGATAAATTCTCTAACTTTTCTACCTATTGAACCCAATAAATAGCAATTTTTATCTAGGTAAAAATCTCAGTATATCCTTTGAAACCATTGTGAGATAATATTTACACCTTTTTTCTCCTCAATGCCGAAGAGTCAAAAAATTATTACCTATAATATTTAATTATCATATTTCCACTGATAAAAACCTTTGTGATGCAAAGATTTGAGACAGTAACAGTCAATTAATTAACTAAGTACAATTTTGTCTTAAATAGCCATAACTTTTATTACTAATATTGGAAAAATTATTTCCCCTCGTATTTATACTTAACTTATGTGAAAATTTAATAATCCTTTTAAAACAAGAATAAGTAACGATATAAACAAAAAATCAAAATAAAAGAAATCGAATGTCATCCCTGAAAAAACTAGCTATTCGTGGAGCTCTTTGGACTTTTATCGGTTATGGCAGTAGTCAAATATTACGTTTAGGAAGCAATTTAATCTTGACTCGCCTACTTGTGCCTGAAGTATTTGGCTTAATGGCTTTAGTTAACACCTTTATTATAGGTTTAAACTTATTTTCCGATGTCGGTATAAATCCCAGTATTATTCAAAATCGAAAAGGAGAAGAACCAGAATTTTATAACACGGCATGGACATTACAAGTTATTAGAGGTTTTGGAATTTGGATTGCTTGTATTGCTATTGCCTATCCAGTTTCTATTTTTTATGAAAATCCTGAACTAAAATGGCTTATTCCTATTTTGGGGTTAAATTCTATCGTCAGTGGCTTTCAATCAACTTCTCTACCTTTACTTAGCAAAAGAGTTAAAGTCTCTATTAGCACTTCATTTGAGCTAGTAGTACAACTTATTTCTCTGACTATCATGGTACTCCTAGTTTGGTTTTATCGTAGTATTTGGTCTTTAGTTATTGCTTCGATTATTTCCCAAATAGTTAGAACTATTATTAGTCATAAATTAATACCCGAAGTCAAAAATAGATTCACTTGGGATCAAGAATCTTTAAAAGAGTTATTTTCTTTTGGCAAATGGATTTTTATTTCCACTGCTATTACTTTTTTTGCTATGCAGAGCGATCGCCTCATCTTAGGACGACTATTTCCCATAGAAATACTAGGTATTTATACTATCGCTTTTACTTTCGCAGATATTCCTATCGGAGTTATCAATAGAATCAACGGTTCTGTGGTATTTCCTGTGGTTTCTCAATTGAAGGATTTATCAAGACAAGAATTAAGACAAAAAATTATTGAGAAAAGAAAACTTATACTGATTCTAGGTATTACTTTGGTGGTGTTATTAACCTGTTCTGGAGATTTATTGGTTTTAAATTTGTATGATGAGCGATATAAAGACGCAGCTTGGATGCTACAAATTTTAGCAGTAGGTATTTGGCCCAATTTATTAGCCGTCACCATGAGAAGTGTGCAATTAGGAATCGGTAAACCAATGTATGGTGCTTATGGCTATTTATTAAAATTTATTTATATGGTGGTCATGTTACCCTTTGTTACGAATATTATGGGAATATTCGGTGCAATTTTAGTAATTGCCTTTAATGATATTCCTTTCTATATAGCTGTTCAATATGGCTTGTGGAAAGAAGAATTGTTAACAATTAAACAAGATTTTTGGGCAACGTTGTTTTTGATTTTCTTGATTAGTATAATTCTTTTTATCAGATATTATTTAGGTTTAAATTTAACTCTACCTAGTAATTGATTTTTCATTAACTAAAATTATATTTCTACTAGAAAAATAATAAATTAAAGGAAAGTTAAAAAAATCCATGGACAAACAAATCAAGATGGTTCCAGAAGGTGTTAATAAGATAGATAATCTTAAGATTTTTTCCTATCCCACGAGATTAGCCGCCGCTTGGAAAGCTGATATATTAGAAATCAATATACCGTCTTATGAAATTTATCGTCCTGCGATCGAAATTGTGACAGAAGAAGGCATTAGTAATACATCAAAAACAGGAAATATTCTAAAAAAAATTTATGCAAAAATATCCGCCCCCATAGAATTAGGTGATAAATATTTTCTTGATACTCGCTATGAGACTGATAAAAATATTGCTCATATACTCAAAAATATCGCTCCTGGTTTATTGGCTTCCAAACATTTTCCCCCAAAGATTCCAGAAATTACAGTGGTTTTAAAAGCTAATGCGTGTGAAATGGCAAAAACAGCTTATCAACTCCTTGGGTTTCCTGTTCTGTGTACAGACAAAAATGTTAAAGGTAAAGTTATTACCGCTCCCACAGGACGATTTGGACAATATGAGATATGGTATCCCGAACTTTTTGGGAAATTATCTTTTGAGGGATATATTGCGGATACTCCGAAAAGGGTTTTTATTTCTCGCAAGGGAAACAGAGGTTTAACCAATGAATCAGATATAGAAGATCTTTTACAAGATTATGGTTTTAAAAAATTTTACTACGAAGATATACCTATCCCTCTACAATGGTCAATTACTAGGAATGCGGAAATGATGGTTGCTATACATGGTGCGGCTTTAGGCAGTCTTGTCTTCAATCAAAAGAGATTAAAATTAATCGAACTGTTTCACCCTGGTTATGTGACTCATGCTTTTAGGCAAATGACTTATGCTGTGGGAGGAAGTTGGTGCGGAGTTACAGGGCAAATCACAGAAAATGTAATTAAAGAGTTAGACTTTAATCACAAAGCGAGGGCTTTTGCAATGTCCCCTACAACTATAGATATTAAATCCTTGACAATGGCACTAGATTACATGAAAGTTAACAAAGTAAACTAAGACGTATCTAGTTTGCAATCTCTCCCTTTTGAGGGATTTGATGCAACCAATATGGATATGGACAAAAAAGCGGAACAAATGAAGGTTTTAGAAAGATGGAATTATGACTAAAGTTTTACTCGATCGCACCTTTTTCAGAATTTTTCCATATACTGAATGTTTTTTTTAATATTATGAGTCCTCAAGCCCAATTAGCGATGATTCTATGGCTACCAATAGTTTTATATTTATTCAATAAGTTTCCTCCGAGAAAGGCTGTAATTGTGAGTTTTTTGGGAGGATTATTATTTTTGCCCCAAAAGGCAGGTTTTGCTTTACCTCTCATTCCAGACTATGAAGGCATGGTTGCTACTTGCTATGGTATCTTTATCGGTATCATGATTTATGATTCAGAAGTATTTAAACGATTTGAACTCAAATGGATTGACTATCCCATGATTTTATTCGGTATCGCTCCTTTATTTTCTTCTTTGACTAATAGTTTAGGTTTATATGATGGCATTAATTCATCCATCACTCAAACGGTACAATGGGGAATGCCTTATTTTTTGGGGCGATTATATCTGAATAATTTATCAGTGTTAAAAGAATTGGCAATCAGTATTGTTAAAGCCGGATTAGTGTATGCACCTTTATGTCTTTATGAGAGTCGCTTTAGTCCTCAATTACATAGTAAAGTTTATGGTTATTTTCCCCATTCTTTTGCTCAAACCATGAGATTCGGGGGGTGGAGACCTCAAGTTTTTATGCAACACGGTTTAATGGTAGGTTTATTCATGATGATGACCGCTCTTGTGGCAATTTGGTTATGGCAGGGTAGAGTTGTTACTAAAATTTGGCGTATCCCAATTCAGTGGGTAGTCGTTATTCTATTCGTAACTGTTATTCTGAATAAGTCAACCGGTGCTTATGTTTTAATGGCTATAGGGTTGATCATTTTATTTTCCGCTAAATGGTTTCGTCTTAGTTTACCTTTAATTTTTGTCTTGTTAGGAATTACGGCGTATTTACTTCTCGCATCCACTGGCAATTTACACACAGAAAATATTATCGATTTTTTACATCAATTTTTCCCTGAAGATAGAATTCAATCCTTAGAATTTCGTTTCGATAATGAAGAATTGTTGGGAGAAAAAGCAAGAGAAAGAATATTATTTGGTTGGGGAGGATGGGGCAGAAACCGTGTTTATGCAGAAAATTGGGCCGGAGAAATAGAGAATATATCGGTGACAGATAGCTTATGGATTATTGTTTTTGGTATTAATGGGTTATTTGGGCTAATTACCCTCACAATGTCATTATTGTTACCCGTTGTTTATTTGATTATTCGTTATCCTGTCAATACATGGTTAAGTCCAAAAGTTTCATCTGCTATAGTTTTGGGGGTATGTTTAACCTTATTTGTGTTCGACTGTTTGTTAAATGCTATGTTTAATCCCATTTTTCCACTGATTAGTGGCGGTTTATCGGGATTATTTATCTATTCCCCTCAATTATCGACACGAAAAAATCTACGTAAAATTAGGGTAAAAAGGGGAAAACAAATTATTCCCACTCCCATCGATAAATAAAATGATGACGAAAGAAAAATACGAGCAATACTAAATAGTAATATAATAAACATTCTGAATTCTGAATTTAAACTCTTGAAATCTATTGTTAATACGACATACCGTGCGAAAACTGGGTTATATTATTTAGGTAAAATGTTGACTGCTCACGGCGGAATTTTTTGTGTTGGAGACAGAAAAGTATTAGTGGGCATGACAGCCTAGAACGTAAATTTATTTTAAAATAAAGCATTGTAAATACTATGACGTTTTTCGAAAATAACCCAACAGAATATAGATCAACGTGGTCAGGCAACAGGAAAGTTACAGGGATCGTCTCCGTTAATTCTCTTGACTTTGTTAAGAATATTTTTCAGAGTTACCAAAATGATTACATCGTCGTTCTTCTCAACAGTAAAGAAGATGAAAAAAGAATAAATGATACAGGAGTATCGAAAATAATTAGTCCCAAAATAGAGTTTGGATGGAGTAAACTTAAACTCCACCCCCGTCATGATAATAATATTGCTCAAATTGCTTTTACTTCCGGAACCACAGGACAACCGAAAGGAGTTATACTTACCCATGAAGCACTTAACGATGTGGTTTCAAGACTTAATGAAATAATGAGTGTGGACTCTAGTATAAGAGAATATGTAGGCGTCCCAGTAAATTACTCTTTCGGTTTTGGAAGATGTCGTGCAGTAGCTACGGCTGGAGGGGAATTTTATCTCCCTGAGAACGGTTTTAATCCTTTGGAAATTAGAGATATGCTTTTAGACGGAGCAATTAATGCTATTTCAGCAGTGCCGAGCTTATGGCGTTCATTGTTTCAGTGTCAGGATATTTTTGGCCATGAGACGAAAAATGTTAAATGGATTGAGATTGGTAGTCAATACATGAGTCAGAAAGAAAAAGAAAAATTATGTCATCTTTTTCCTCAAGCAACGATTGTACAACATTATGGTTTAACAGAAGCCTCAAGAACTACTTTTTTAAGAATAGATCAAACAGAAGGAAAATATCTCGAATCCGTTGGCAACGTTTATGGACAAACAAAAATCAAAATCTCCGAAGAAGGTAAAATCATGATTAAAGGACCTCATGTTGCACAAACTCTTCTAGTTAATGGAGTGGAAATTAACAATACCGATGAGCAAGGATGGTTAACGACAGGGGATTTCGGTAAAATAGAGGATGACTACTTATATTATTTAGGTAGAGCTGATGATTTAATTAACTGTGGTGGGTTCAAAATACCTCCTGATGAGATTGAAAGATATATTCGAGAAAAACTCAAGATTCAATCGGGCATTGTCGTAACAAAGGTTGCTGATGTCATGAGAGGTGAAGCCATTTTAGTGGCGATACTTGAAGATTCTGGTTTAAATCGGGGGGATGTTAAAAATGCGGCAGTGGATGCGATCGCACAGTATAATATTCATAGTGCAGATGCGGTAAAAGTCATGGAGTTAGATAGTTTTCCTAGTACCGCAACAGGAAAAATCAAGAGAAAAGAAATTACGAAACTATTTGAGTCAAATATCGTAGAACATAGAACAGAATCTCAACAACAGGATAAAGAAAATAATTTAATTTCTGAGAGTGAAAAAGAAATTATTAAGGTGTGGAAGGAAGTTTTAGGAGTGGATAAAATTGACATAAATAGTAACTTTTTCCAAATGGGAGGAGATTCTTTAACCGCCATTTCTGTAATGGTAAAAATGGAACAATTGGGAATTTCAAGGGATATAGTCAAGGGAATGTTACAAGGTTTAACAGTCCGAGAATTAGCTATGCGCATCGAAGAATCTCAAAATACCGAAAATCTCAAAGTGTCTCATACCATTTCTAATGTTTATACGCAAACAGGAATGAATATTAATATAATTAGAGGCATTTTAGTTTTGTGTGTTATAATGGGACACTGGTCAGAGGGTTTTTTCAACAAACTACCCGAAGTAATAGGTTCAACTCTCGCTCCTTTTATTGCCAATCTTTTTGCGGCGGGAACTCCTGGATTTGCGGTTATTTACGGAGTTTCTACTGGTTATTCTTTGTTTTCTGTCTATCAAAATGATCGTCAACGCTTCCAGAAAGTAGTATCTACCACTTTAAATTTATTGATTGGCGGTGTTCTAATTTTAGCTATAACCGAAATTACTGCTAAATTTTTACAAGGAGAATTGAACACGTTTACAGATATAACCAATTCTTTTTATTCAGTAATAAGTTATTATTTATTGATAACTGCAACCATAAGTTTATGGTTTAAACTACTAAGCAAATTTAGGAACCCATCCGTGGTTGCTATTTGTCTAAGTGTTTTTCTCTACTGTTCTTACTATTACATATTTCAGCCGTTATCATCATATCGACAGGAAGGTTTGATAGAATTAGGTAAGATTTTAATTTCTGCAAAGTATAGCTATTTTAACTTAGTAGCTGGTACACTGGGTGGCATTGGCATTGGCATAAGAATTAGAGAAAACATGGAGAAAAATCCTATACCCCTTGATTTTCTATGGATTGGTCTTGCCTTGGTTGGTGCTGCTTTTGTGACATCATCTCATGGTGGAATGTTTGAAAGTTGGTGGATATGGCCTCGTCCGATCTGGATTTGGACTTGGTTATTTTATACAGGTCTAATTATGATCGGTTTAAGATTTATTCAACAAGTTTTAGCTAAGTATAATCAATTTCCTCCAAAATATAAATTTGTCTTCCAGTTTTTTTCCAGCATCGGTATTTTGGCTTTTCCTTTTTTCATCACCCAAGACTTAGTTTTGCCTTTGAAAGATACGTTGGACGTATTTGGAGTACCAAGCATTATTTCTTTAGCCGTTGTTATGTTGATGTTTTTTGGATCGTCGATTTTCTTGTTCAAAAAAGTTTATAGCGTTAATTACAGTTGGTGATTTCAATTAATGACAATTAGAAATTTAAAAATGTCCTAACTAATCTGGCTTTTGCTATCGTGTTCTAATTTTGTTCTGGGTAAATCAAGGGGATCTATATTTTTACAAGTTTATCCAATCCACATTAAGTGATTTTTGTCAATGGGAAACTGGTATTATTTATAAAAACCTCAGTTTTGGATAAGAAAACAGGCAGATAGTAAGCTGAGTATAGCAAACCATCAACTAACTATTGCCCTATGTTTAATTTAGATTATTTATTTTGTCATGTCGATGATTTCTGCCAACAATTTGAACCTCAATGGCAACAAAAACTTATCTCTCATGGTGCTGTCCAACGTGTTCGAACTAAAAGTCTGTGTTTAAGTGAAATTATGACTATTCTCATTGCTTTTCACCAAAATCATTACCGTAATTTCAAACATTTTTATCTTAATCACGTTCAACAATCTTGGACTTGGGCTTTTCCCAAACTTCCCATTTATCCCTCTTTTGTCAAACTCCGCAAACATTTGCAATTTCTGGATTCTGGAACTATGGTATATCAATTGATCGATAGAATCTTTAATACTATAAAATCAATCAAAACTTTAAATTAAGAAATTTAATCATGTAGTATATTTTTAGCCTTAGTTACCAAGCCACTTGAAAATATTTAATAATAGTTAAAATCGGAAACTGACAAAAGAGGGTTATAGAGGTTATGTCTCACAAAAATTAGCTACAAAGCTACTGAAAGATTTTGTTGGCATTGAGTTTTTTGCCAAACCCAGAGGTAATATGAAGAACAAATTAATGAGACTTCATGACAAACTTTTATCTCGGAAACGAGTGATTGTCGAAACAATAAATGATCAGCTCGAAAATATATCACAAATAGAACATTCTGGTCATCGTTCACCAATAAATTTTTGTGTCAATATATTACGTGGGTTAACCGCATATTGTCATCAACCAAAAAAGCCCCACTTTCCCTTAGAATGGATTTTACCTCAATCTGCTTAACCAAAACTCAGGTTAACTTAAACAATAGTAATAATCAAAATCAAAGATAAATTTATGATCAGAAAACCTTTTTTCTTAGTTGGTGCAGAAAGATCTGGTACAACCTTGCTGCGTTTGATGTTGAATCATCACCCTGAAATCTCGTGGGTGCAAGAGTTTGAATACTCAGTTGATTTGGTCACAGATAATGGTCAGTTTCCGTCTTTAAATGCTTATTATGATTGGTTGGAAACTCATCGTATTTTTCAATCTATGGAGTTTTCTATTGATAAAAATTTAGATTATTCCGAATTAGTTGATAGCTTTCTCTTACAAATATATAACCCCACTGAACATAAAATTATCGGTGCAACGGTACATCGTCACTTTGATCGCATCTTATCTATTTGGAATGACGCTTGTTTTATCCATTTAATTCGGGACCCCCGTGATGTAGCTCGTTCTTGTATTGGTATGGGCTGGAGTGGTAATGTATGGTATGGGTGCGATCGCTGGTTAGAAGCGGAAATACTTTGGGATAAATTAAAAAACAAGATTTCTCCTGATCGATATATTGAAATTCGCTATGAGGACTTAATTAAAGATCCTGTTAAGATTCTAACTTTTGTTTGCAATTTTATGGGGCTTGATTATCATGAACAAATGTTAAATTATGATGAAAATACCACTTATAGCACTCCTGATCCGAAATTAATACAACAATGGAAAAAGAAACTTTCTGATTTAGAAATTCAATTAGTTGAATCCAAAGTAGGCTTTTTATTAGTTGATAAGGGCTATGAATTAAGTAATTTACCTTCTATTAATCCAGATCAATTTCAGCGTCAACAATTAAAAATAGAAGATTGGTTATATAGAGTTAAATTTAGGCTTAATAGACTAGGATTATCGTTGTTTATAGCCGATTTTTTATCCCGTAAACTAGGTTTAAATTCATGGCAAAAACAAATCAAGTTGCAAATAAACGAAATCGAGAAAAAATACTTAAAGTAACGAGTCAATAATTAGATGTTTTGGTTACAAACTACTATTAATATTTAATAGAAATTAAAGTGTTTTATTTAGAAAAAAACTTTAGAATGATGGTTTTAATGTTTTCTGGTAATAATCATTAATTCTTCATAGATAAAGCGATGCGTTTCAGGTTTTCGTTAACCTCTAACACTCTTACTTTTACAACCTGCCCAACTTTTACAACCTCTGTAACATCACTCACGAAGCGATCGCACATTTGGGATATATGTACTAAACCATCTTGATGCACTCCTATATCCACAAAAGCACCAAAATTAACCACGTTAGTGACAACTCCCTCTAAAATCATACCTTCCTTTAAATCACTAATTTCCGTGACACCTTCCTTAAAAGTAGCATATTGAAATTCAGCACGTCGATCGCGCCCCGGTTTTTCTAATTCCTGAATAATATCTTCTAGGGTAGGGAAGCCAATTTCGTCAGTTATATACTGTTTTAAATCTAACTTTTTCAGATGTTGATTAAGTTGATTAATTTCCGTTAAAGGTACTTTTAAATCACTAGAAATTTTTTTGACAATGTGATAACTTTCTGGATGCACTGAGGTATTATCTAAAGGGTTATCTCCCTCTCGAATCCGTAAAAATCCTCCTGCTAATTCAAAGGTTTTCGCTCCTAATTTCTTGACTTTCAGTAATTCTTTTCTGTTTTTAAATGCCCCTTTTTCATTGCGATACTGTACGATATTATTCGCAATAGTGCCATTAATTCCAGAGACAAAAACTAACAATTCCTTAGAAGCAGTATTCAAATCAACTCCCACATAATTAACACAACTTTCGACGGTTTCTTCTAACTTTTGTTTCAACAATTTTTGATCTACATCGTGTTGATATTGCCCTACCCCAATGGATTTCGGATCAATTTTCACCAATTCAGCGAGAGGATCTTGTAACCTTCTACCAATACTAATCGCACCTCTGACGGTGACATCCAAATCAGGAAATTCACTAATCGCCACATCACTAGCGGAATAAATAGACGCACCCGACTCATTCACCATCACCTTAATAGGTTTCGTGTCAATCTCCTTTAACACCTCCGTGACAAACTCATCGGTTTCCCGTGAAGCAGTGCCGTTACCAATGGCAATTAAAGCGATATGATATTTTTGGATGAGTTTTTTTAAGGCATTTTTAGCAAGATTCCTTTTTTCTGCTCCATTATGGGGAAAAATTGCCTGATACTCTAAAAATTGCCCTGTTTCGGAAAGAATCGCTACTTTGCAACCTGTACGAAATCCGGGATCAATGCCCATTGTTGGTTTCATTCCCGCAGGAGGAGACAGTAACAATTCTCGCAAATTCGCCTCAAAGGTTTTAATTGACTCTCCATCAGCCCATATTTTCATTTCTGAACGCACATCACGCAGTAAAGCAGGTTTTAACAGACGATTAAAGCTATCTTTGATAGTTTCTTGGTAAAATTGCCTAATTTCAGGGTTTTTTGTCTTGATTATCTTTGACTCTATATAGTTAATTACCCTTTCTTCCTCAAAATCAACGTCTAAACTGAGGATTTTTTCCCCTTCCCCACGATATAAGGCAAGAATATTATGGGGTGCGATTTTGGTGAATTTACAGGTAAAACTGCGATACATCTCATATTTTGTGCTTCCTTCGGGGTAGTCTTTTTTTATCTGAGAGGTAAAACTACCATAATCAAGGATAAATTCTCTTAAATAGGCTCTTAATTCCGCTTTTTCGGCGATTTCTTCCGCTAGAATATCTTTTGCACTGTTTAAGGCTTCTTCACTACTTTTAACGTCATCGGAGATATATTTTTCTGCTTCTTTATTCAAAGATATTGCCTTACTTTGACCATTGTTAAGGCTTTTAATCCATTCTACAAGGGGAGTTAACCCTTTTTCTCTAGCAATAGTAGCACGGGTTCTCTTTTTGGGCTTGTAGGGGAGGTAAAGGTCTTCAAGTTCATTTTTTTGTAAACAGGCGGTAATTTGAGCCTTTAAAGCGTCACTGAGTTGATTTTGAGATGCGATCGCATCTAGGATAAATTGTTTTCTTTGCTCTAATTCTTGCAGATAATTAAAACGCTCTTGAATATCCCTTAATTGTATCTCATTGAGTGATCCAGTACGTTCCTTGCGGTAACGAGCGATAAAGGGAATGGTTGCACCTTCATTAAATAATTCTAAGGCACTGTCCACATTTTTGAGATTGAGGGATAATTCAGAAGCTATAACTTGAGAAATATTGAGCATGAGCTAACAAGACTATTTTGTTAGAATTTTACACCAAAATGAAAACCTGAGTTTGAGTTTTATTTTGTTTTAATTTTTCTGTCTTTATTTTTTCTTTTTTCCCATGTTTATTTCTGTATATCTTGTTTTTAATACACTATAGACTTTCTTCTTTTCTATCCTTTTGATCATTATTGACTTTTACTTCTAAATTATCTCAGGATTTAGTAATAATAGTATCTTCCATTTTTTCCCCACCAATCTATTGTCTCTTTTATGGATTCAAAATCTATGATTCTTAAAAAATTAATAATTATGCTTGTTATTAATGATATTTTATTTTGACTATTTTTACACTTTATTCTCCGCTTATATTCTTTTAAATCTCTTGATATGTAGAACAACCACAACAAAAACTAGAGAAAATAATAGTTAAAATAGTAGATAGGTTATATCTTTGTCCTTTCTTTGAGCAAAAATCTTTGATAAAGGAAAAAAACTGAAATAAGATGTTCATAGCTTATTTTAAATAAACAAAAAATCCATCTTTACTTCTAATTTTACCACTACTTTGAAAAAACCCTGCTCGAAAAGGGGGTTTCTTTATAAGGGGAGACACAGAGAGGTTTGCCCCTTACCCTGTGCTGATACAGCCCTTGACTTTTGTCTGTTGCCTACCTTAAACCTAACTAATAATTTACATACCCAAAATAATAAAGCCTTAATTCTTGATTTTTCTTCCCTAGATTTTCACTTTTATTTTTTAAACTTGGACTATTCAACCATAAAACATAAAGAGGTTAAATAAAATCCATGAGTGAAAATTATTCATCAATTTCTGAAATTACGGGAATAGTGGGGAGGATATTTGACAATGATGAGTTTATCTTGGAAACCTCACAGGGTAGAGTTAGGGTAGATGCAGACTTGCGAGATTCTCTTACCTTAGATTTAACAGTGGGGGAAACTGTGACAGTAACAGGAATTTATGATGATGATGATTTCGATGCCATGTCAATCATCCGTCAAGATGGTTCACCTGTATTAACTGGTAATTTTAGGGGGGAAGATTGGCAAGATGACAATATGGAAGATTTCGATCGCACCTTCGATTATAATCATAATAACTCCTATAGCGGTTCTGTGTCAGAAATTACGGGAATAGTAGGGGCGATGTTTGACAATGATGAATTTATCTTAGAAACCTCACAGGGTAGAGTTAGGGTAGATGCAGACTTGCGAGATTCTCTTACCTTAGATTTAACAGTGGAGGAAACTGTAACAGTAACGGGAATTTATGATAATGATGATTTCGATGCTATGTCAATCACCCGTCAAGATGGTTCACCTGTATTAACTAAAGAGCTTTTTAATAACTATAGCTATGATGATTCTAGCAATGATTTAGATGATAGCTATGATGATTATGGAAATGTTGATGATAATAGACAACAAGAAATACCAAACATTAATAATATAAACACAGAAAGTGAAAACAGTGACAATAACAGAGATTCACTTTTTAATACTCCAGTTTATCGCTTTCAGAACCGCAATATAAATGGTACATATCTTTTTGCTGGTGAAACAGAATCTCATGGTATCCGCAATAATTATGGAGAAACTTTTATAGAAGAGGGGTTTGCTTTTCGTGTTGCTAATAATCCAGCCAATAATTTAGAAGCGATTTATCGTATGGCAAATAAAGATATTCCAGGCACTTATTTATATGTTGGGGAAGAAGAAAAGCAAAATATCTCTCAAAATTATACTAACTTTAAAAATGAAGGAATAGCTTTTTATGTTCTCGGTGTGAATGCTAATCAAGGAGAAGATGTTTATCGTTTTCAAAGTATAAATAATCCTGGTACATATTTATTTGTTTTAGAACAAGAAAAAAATAATATTCTGGCTAACTATTCCTCTCAATTTACGTTAGAAGGTGTGGCTTTTGAGGTAGGTTAATTATCTCTATTTTTGGGTAGCTTATTATTCTTAATAAATGAAAAATTTAAAGTATAATTATACCCAAATTTATATTTCATAGTTTGCACTTAATTAATAAGTAATAAATAACGATGTTGCTTAATTATGCAGTAAAATATAGTTGAATTACTCGGTATGTCCAACACTAAAAATATTATTTCCATTGCAAGATTGCCTATTCCCCATTCCTGATCTAAACTAGAAATTATAGCTTAATTACCTGAGTTCGATGAAAAAAGTATCGAAAAATAAAGCGTTGAGAGTTATCATCGAGCCAATTTTGGAATAAAAAATTATTAAATTTAGGAAAAACTCATTTAAAATCAATTTATTCAGCTTTTTTGTCAATAATTATTACTTTTAACTCCGAACTCCGAACTCCGAACTCCGAACTCAGGTTAATTCACCAAAACCAAATAATAAGTAAATGTCAGGTTGCAAATTTAAGGTGATAATTGATTAATTTTTAATTGTTAATTGTTGCCAAAACTAACCAATAACTTATCAAAAAGAGAAGTCATAGAGCCAAATCTATGAAAATATTAATAGTAGAAGATGATTTTAGAATAGCTAATAATTTAGCACAATTTTTGAGAAGTAATAATCATGTTGTAGAAATAGCTTATGATGGAGAAACGGGTTATGATTTGGCAGAAATAGGAAATTATGATTTGATTATTCTTGATTTAAGCCTACCTAAAATGGATGGAATTACTGTTTGTCAAAAACTAAGAAAAAATCAATGTCAATCATTAATTCTTATGTTAACGGCAAGGGATACTAATTTAGATCAAGTGACGGGATTAGATGCAGGAGCAGACGATTATATTATCAAGCCTTTTGACCTACAATTATTATTAGCAAGAATAAGAGCTTTATTAAGAAGAAATAATAATCATTTAAACACTCTTTTTACTTGGGGTGATTTGGTTTTAGATCCTAATAAATATGAAGTAAAATATCAAAATAATCTAGTTAATTTAAGTCCAAAAGAATATCAATTATTAGAACTACTCTTCAGAAACTGCGATCGCACCTTAACTAAAGAAATAATTATAGATCAACTATGGTCAATGGAAGAAATACCTCAAGAAGAAACAGTCAAAGCCCATATTAAAGGGATTAGAAAAAAACTTAAATTAGCAGGATTAAAAACAAATATAATTGAAAATATTTACGGCGTTGGTTATCGTTTAAACTCCTATGATTGCCCATAAATTTCAACAAATTAAATCAAAATTGATGTTATCTTATCTAGCGGTAATGATAGCCATTTTAGCTTCCACAAGTGTAATTATTCATCAAATTATTTCTCGTAATTTATATAGACAATTTGAAAATAATGCTTTAAAAGGTGCAAAAAAAGCAGGTTTAATCCTAGATTTCATAAAACATGAACATGAAGAATATTTTAATTCAGAGGATTTAAACTTAACTTTACAAGACCTAATTCATCAAAGTGAAGACAATACAAATTTTACGCAAAAAAATATCAACATATATAAAAAAAATCCTTATTTCTTTGCCAATGAAGATATTGCAATACAATGGTTAAATGAAAAAAAACAAGTATTAGTTAGAGAAGGAGATTTAAAATTAAATATTAAGGAATTTGCCGACGATAAAATAACTAAATATTATGATGAAAAAAATCATTTATTTTCCTTAATCTTACCCATTAGAAATAACCAAAATAATCAAATTATCGGCTATATAAAAGTTATAGAATCAACAAGTTTACTTAATAATAATCTATTCTGGTTAAAAATAAGTTTAATTTTGGGAGGAGGATTTGCCCTTATTTTGACAACGGGAGGTGCATTTTTCCTAACAAAACAATCATTACAACCTATTGTTGCTAGTTTCCAAGAATTAAAACAATTTACTGCCGATGCTTCTCACGAATTGCGCACCCCATTAACAGTAATAAAAACATCTGCCGAATTAGTTTTAAATAACCAAGGGAAAATCAGTGAAGATAATTTGCATAAAATTCAAACCATAGTTTCAGCAACCGAAGAAATGAGAATTTTGGTAAATGACTTACTATTACTCGCCCGAATGGATAAAGAAACGACAGAAAAAGAAAAACTCTTTATTAAACTACCCCTTGATGAAATTTGCGAGGATTTATTAGACTTGCTATATATAGAAGCCGAGTCACGACAAATAAGTTTGAAATCTTACATAACTCCTAATATTTGGGTTATGGGTAACGCCTCGCATTTACAAAGACTTTTAACCAATATTCTCACAAATGCTTTGCAATATACTCCCCAAGGAGGAAAAGTAACTTTTAGTCTCAAACAAGAATTAAATTGGATAATTATAACCATACAAGATACGGGTATTGGAATAAATCCACAAGAGCTAAACAATATTTTTCAAAGATTTTGGCGAGGAGAAGAGGGAAGAATAAAGAGGAAAGAAGGCAGTGGATTAGGATTAGCCATTGCGGAAAAGATAGCCATTCACCACGGGGGGAAAATAACTGTAGAAAGCATTTTATCTCAAGGTAGTACGTTTAAAATCTATCTTCCCAGTATTGATTAAAGCAATAAAGTGGACAAAATCTGATTAAAATGGGGTAAAAATTTTGCTTAGTTATTGATTATGAAGAAATTGAAAAGACTTTCTAGTTATCTTACTATTTGTCTGGGCAGTTTAGCCCTCATTGCTTGTAATTCCAATTCTCAGTCTTCCAATATCAATAATTTAAAACAAGCAAAATTACTTTATTGGCAAGCCCCGACAATTCTAAATCCTCATCTCTCCACAGGATTTAAAGATTCAGAGGCTAGTCGTCTTACCCTTGAACCTTTAGCATCTTTTGACAAAGAAGGCAAACTTATACCCATACTAGCTCAAGAAATACCAACTCTGGACAATGGAGGTATTGCCGAAGATGGAAAATCTGTAGTCTGGAAATTAAAAAAAGATGTAAAATGGTCTGATAGTCAACCTTTCACTGCTAAAGATGTAGTTTTTACTTACGAATTCATTACTAATCCTCAAGTGGGCAGTGTTAATGCTGGAGATTATGCCATCGTTGATAAAGTAGAGGCATTAGATGACTACACCGTCAAAGTTTCATTTAAAGAAATTACCCCCGCCTGGTATTCAGTATTTGTGGGAGGTGCAGGTTTAATTTTACCTCAACATTTATATGCCCAATACAATGGTGCAAATGTGCGGGAAGCACCTTATAACCTTATGCCCGTAGGAACGGGGGCTTATAAGGTAGTACAATTTAAACCGGGGGATTCTGTTATTTATCAACCCAACTCCTACTACCGCCAACCAGAAAAATTGAGTTTTGAACAAATTGAAATTAAGGGCGGAGGAGATGCCACGTCTGCCGCTAGGGCTGTGTTACAAACAGGAGAGGCTGATTTTGCTCATAATTTACAGGTTGAGGCAAATATCCTCGAAAGTCTCCAAAAGAGTGGAAAAGGTCAATTAGTGGCTAATTTTGGGTCTTTGAGTGAAAGAATTATCTTTAATTTTACCGATCCAAATCGTAGTACAAATGAAGGAGAAAAATCCAGTTTACAATATCCCCATCCTTTCTTTTCTGACATAAGAGTTAGACAAGCCTTAGCAATGGCAGTGGATAAAGAAACTATTGCTAACCAGTTGTATGGTGTGACGGGAAAAGCAACGAATAATTATATTGTTGCACCAGAAGAATATGTATCTTCAGCAAATTCGATGAAGTATAATCCTGAAAAAGCGGCTCAACTGTTAGATGAAGCAGGATGGAAAGACACCAATGGAGATGGCATCAGAGATAAAAATGGCGTAGAAATGAAGATTGTTTTTCAAACCTCTGTTAATCCTTTACGGCAAAAAACTCAAGCTATTGTTAAACAAAACTGGCAATCTTTAGGGGTGGGAGTGGAATTAAAAAGTGTTGATGCTAGTGTACTATTTTCCAGTGATCCTAGTAATAGTGATACGCTGGAAAAATTTTCTGCCGATGTTCAAATGTTTACAACAGGCAACTTAAGCCCTGATCCGATCGCTTATTTAAAAAATCATACTTGTGATAATATTCCTCAAAAAAGCAATAATTGGTCTGGAGATAATTACTCTCGCTATTGTAATCCTGAATATGATCAACTTTGGCAGAAGGCAACAAAAGAATTGAATCCAGAGAAAAGGGCGGAAATATTCAAACAAATGAATGATTTATTGGTAGAAGAAGCGGCGGTAATTCCCCTCATTCATCGTGCGGATGTGGTGGGAGTTAGTAATAATTTATTTGGAGTAAATTTAACTCCTTGGGATTTTAAAACATGGAATATTGCAGATTGGGAAAAAAAAGCGGAGGGCAAATAGATTTTAAAAGGGCAATAATTTGAGTTCGGAGTTCGGAGTTCGGAGTTCAGAGTTCAGATAAAAAAAGATAAAAAAAGATAAAAAAGAAATTTTCCCCTAACATCCCAATCTCCTAAAACTCTAACACCTGAAACCTGACACCTGCAACCTGACACCTAACCGTTTTTAAGCCGCTAAGACTTGATGAGAAACCTTGTCAGGGACTATTTCTAAGTGGTCATATTGCCAGTTAAAAAAGCCTACTCCCAAAGAAAGCGATCGCAATTCAATAATAAAATCTTGCATTTCTCCTTGGGGAAGATAAGCATTGACTTGATCCCAGTTTTTCCAATCTCCCACACCGTCATAACCAAGAATTTGTCCCCGATGGGCAGAAACCAGTTGCAAAACTTTTGATGTAAATTCATTGGGAGTGAAAATGTCCACCAATAAAACAGGTTCAAGTAAAATAGGATCACATTGTACAATTCCCTCTGTCATGGCAATACGGGCGGCTTGTTTAAAAGCCTGTTCAGAACTATCTACAGAGTGATAAGAGCCATCGGTAAGGGTTACATCCACATCCACCACAGGATAACCTAAAGGACCTTGTTGTAAATATTCTCTAACTCCTGTTTCTACCCCCGGAATATACTGTTTAGGAACAACTCCTCCGACAATGGTTTCATGGAATTGAAAACCTTCGCCCCTTGCTAGAGGTTTGATGTCTAAGTAAACATCTCCAAATGCCCCATGACCTCCACTTTGATGCTTGTAACGTCCGTGAATTTGCGTGGATTTGCGGATAGTTTCCTTGTAGGGAATTTTGGGATTTTGTGCCACCATAGACAGGTTATATTTATTGCTTAATCGCTCTAGTGTTACCTGTAAATGAATTGCTCCTTGTCCCCAAAGTATTACTTCATGGGTGTTTTCGTCTTGTTCCCATTTGAGAGAGGGATCTTCTTCTAAGATTTTTGCGATCGCACCTGAAATTTTCACTTCATCCCGACGATGTTCTGCTGTCACTGCTTGGGCATATACAGGAGGAATTAAATTCGCTTTTGGTAAGGGCTTGATTTCTTTGTCAGAATCAGTGAGGGTATCCCCTGTTTTTATCCCTTCTAACCTTGCTAGAGCAACGATTTCTCCCACTTCTGCTATATTTTGAGATTTTTGTTGTCCTCCCATTAAACGGTAAATACCGCCCACTCTGACCCCATTAAGAGTCATACCATCTGTAATTTTTCCTTGCCACACCCGCACTAAAGATAACCTTCCTCCTTGGGTACTGTAATAAGTTTTTAACACCTGAGCAATAACAGGACTATGGGTAACAGTTTCTAATCCTCTCCTTTCGGCGGTTATACTGGGATCAGGGGCTTCTTTTATGAGACAATCTAGTAGTGGACGCACTCCATAATCTTCTTTTGCTATACCAAAGAAAACGGGCACAATCAAATCTGCACTTAAATCCTCTTTTAAATCCTTTAAAATTTCTTCTTTAGAAGGTTCAATATCGTCAATCAACTCCGCTAATAAATAATCATCAAAATCAGCGAGAGTTTCTAACATTTCCTGTCTGGCGTGTGCTTCAAATTCCCTTAAATCTTCAGGAAAAGCCACTATATCCGCTTCTGCTCCCTGATGGTAATGGTATGCTTGTTCTGTAATTAAATCAATATAGCCGATAATATCATGATCCTGTTTAACGGGATACTGTTGCGGTACAAGAGGACGACTAGATACATCTTTAATGGCATTTAAAACATCCATAAAATCATCTTGCGATCGATCCATCTTATTGATATAAACTAGATGGGGAATTTGCCAATCATCAAGGAATTTAAACAAAGGTGCAAGAGTCAAAACCTTACTAACAGAAGGTTCACAGACAATTACTGCCGTACCTGCTCCCACTAAAGCATTGTAAGTTTCCTGCATAAATTCCACTGAACCCGGACAATCGAGAAAGGTAAAATTTATATTTTCGTATTCTGTATAAGCTGAGCTGACTTCCACGCTCATTTGCCTGTTTTTTGCTTCGATGGAATTATCTCCCATGGTATTACCATCTTCGACACGTCCTTTTCGATTAATTGCCCCTGAAACGAATAATAAACTTTCTAACAAAGTGGTTTTTCCACTAGAATAAGGACCGACAATTGCCACATTTCTGGCAGGAGTTTCTACCCTATCATTCATACTTTATACTCCTTTTCTATTTTTCGATGAGAAATTAATGAGACAGTTTTTTCTCTGAGAATTTAATTATTATTTAGCTTTTTTATGGTTCTCATATTTTCACAGTAGCTTAGATTTTGATTAATATACCAGAATATTTTATTTATCTTAAACATTAAAAAAAATGTAAACTTTTCTATATTTATCTATTAAAAAATGTAAAGAAATAATAAGTTGATGACCCATTTTTTCCAAAGATTATTCAGGTGTGTCTATTTTGTTAGCAACAATATCGTTTATCTGAATGCTGAGTTATACCCATTATCCGTATTTGGAAATGAGGAATAGGCACTTTTGCAATGGCATAAAAAACTGCACTTCATAAATATGAAAATTGCTATATATTGTGCTATCAAATATGAATTTTAATTATCATAAATATTAAAGAAATATAAAATTTTATTTTTTTCAATTTACATTTTATATAATGATTGAAAAATAGGATAAACTCTTATTTATCAGTAATTATCAGGGGGAAATTATTATCATGAATAATAGTATTTATTTCTTTTTACTCAGCGCATTTATTGGATTATTTATGTCTTTTAAACCAGCAAATAATTTAAAAGCATTAACTATACAAAATCCTGATGTCAACATATCTGAAGAAAAGTTTACTCAAAACTTGATTGCTGATTTACCAAAAAATCCCTATAAAATTGGTGACTACTATAACGCTACTGCTTATTTTAAATGTTCTGTCGGTGATACAAATCATGGTCAGCAGTGTCCGGGAGGAATCGTACGTAGAGGCAATGGTAATGCTTCAGTTGTAGTTTTATATCCCAATGGTTACGAAGTTCAGTACGACTTTAAAAATGGAAATGTGACTTCTACCTATAACGGCGATTTGAATTGGGGTAAAAGTGATGATGAATGGTACATAGGCATTGATAACAAGTTATTTATTATAATTCCCGATGCGGCAGTTTATGGGGGATAACAAAAGTATTGAAGAAATAAGTAGTAATTAGTAATTAACGAAAATTTAATAAAAACGGGGAAGTTTCTCAATAAGTTTTTCGTCTCTTTTAAAATTGTTGGTTAATGTTAATTTTAGACATGATTAAAAAACATTTATGGGCTTTAGCTGGTTTAATTGCTTATTGTAATCCTGTTTCTGCTATTCCAGTTAACAATGCCTATATAAATATAGCTGGTGCTGGAGGTGATTTTACAGGACGCGCGGCTACTTTTCGGGTGGAAGATAAAACAACGGTAACTCCTGTCAAGGATGGTTTAAGACTTTATGAATTACATCTTGCTAAAATGATTGAGGTATCAGAACATTTTTGCCGAGATAGAGAACCTGAGTATAAATTTACTTGGAATTATGAGGCTGAAGGCGGTAAAGTTTATATGGGTGAATATTCTTGGACTTGTCAATTTGCTCGTGATACATTGAAAAAATTTGGCTCATCTGGTGAGGAAAATATTACTATTCACTATGTGGACAATCCTCAAAAAGAAACCATTTCTGCCCTAAATATTACTGGTAAAAATGCAGAAAATTTTATTCATTTAGTCAGAACTTTAAAGCCTGAATGTATTGATTATAATCCCCCCATTTGTCCGGGCGATCGCCTCGAATAGAATTTTCTCAGTATTAATTAAATATTTAAAGATAAAATCATCATGAAAAAAATTATTCCTCTTTTATTGCTTACTATAGCAACAACTTTTTCTACCGTAATTATAACTCCGAGTATTGCCAATGATATTCGTCAAGAAAGAGTACAATTCAAATCTGGTGCAACAAGTACCACTATCGAACATTCCATTAAAGGCTATGAAATTATTGATTATGTAGTTAATGCCAGAAAAGGACAATTAATGAATGTGAGTATGGCAACGGATAACGGGGCTAATTATTTTAATATCTTAGAACCGGGTCAAAATGAAGTGGCTATTTTCAATGGTTCAACCTCTGGAAATCAGTTTGAAAAAACCTTAGCACAAAGTGGTGACTATAAAATTCGAGTGTATATGATGCGTAGTGCGGCTCGGAGAAATGAAACTGCCAATTATCGTTTGGAAATTATTATATACTAACATCAACGGATCATCATACAAATAAAGCTCGTGTCAAAACACGGTTTATTGCCCGTTATCCCAAAGAATGCAATTTATCTTAGATGCGATCGCCTCTTAAAATAGAAATAGACCAAATAATTTCTATTGTCATGGCTTCAGAGAACTATTTATCTATGTACATTATTTGTGACTCAACAACTTTCACACGGATGGTACGACCAAAGAGAAGATTCTTGGCTTGTTCTTGAAACTTACTCAAAGGGGGAATTTCTCCTTCTCCCAAGAGGAGGAGATTTACTGTTCCATCTGCCGTTTCAGCATCAACCCTCAGAAGTTGATACCCCGAACCGTCTAGCCATTCTTGTGCCAGTGTATAGGCTCTAGCGGAAATTTTATTAGCAACGATCAGATTATAACTAGACAGAGAAAGAGGAATTACAATAATTATTAAAGCGATGAGGGCGATTGTTACCGCTCTACGTCTGGCACGTGGGTCAAAAGGAGAAGTTGCCACTTGCCGAAACCCCATCACCACAAAAACAAGAGAGCCTGTGAGCAGAATAGAAACGTAGTTAGTTACAAAAAGCAATAAGCTACCAGCCGCCAGTTTTGGTTCACCTAAAGCTAACAGAATTCCCACATTCGCCAACGGAGGTACTAAAGATACTGCAATAGCCACTCCGGGTAAGGTATCAGAAACATCTTTACGAGATAGTGCAAAAGCTCCAGCAAAGCCAGTGGCAAGGGCGGCCATTAGATCCAGTAAATGGGGTGATGTACGGATCATTATTTGTTGAATCGCCTCTGGATGGGTTACTTTAGCTATGGGTAATGTCAGAATGAATCCCACTGCGATCGCCATGGCAATCCCTGCAAAGCTGACAAGCATTGTACTGATAATTTTACGCTGATCTCCAATGCTTACACTGAAAGCTAAACCCATAATCGGTAACATCAAAGGAGCAACGATCATCGCACCAATGATAACTGCAACGGAGTCCCCCAAAAGCCCAAATGTAGCGATACTTGCGGCCAACACTAACAAACAGGCAAACTTAAAAAATTTTGCACCCCTCCAAACCCTCTCAAATATTAACGTCTCGGAGACTCGTTCCACTTCCTCTAAGTCAATAGGGCCTCCGTGCAACATTTCAGCGAATGATCTGTTCATATTTTGTCAATCTCAATATTAGTATTAAAATCAACTGGTTTATTCTAAAAACTGTTGTCTGAGCAAGAATTATTCATTCAAGTTTATCGGTGGTCGGCTACGCCGCACCTTCGGTGACCAGACACTTTTTGATGCGATCTGAAGGGTTGAGGCCACTGAATGAGAATGATTATAGAGTAATGGAGATCAAATTGCAATTGTTTTTATATTTACATTTTTATATTTATAGAGACTATCAATGAAAGTATTGATAAATAAACAATTCAGACTTCTTGAAAAAGAAACGAATACCTAACCTTCAGTTTTAAAGGCAATTTTCTGGTGGTTTTAAAGTATTACTATAACTTGAACTTAACTCTAAATCTAGTTATTGATTTTTTAATTTAGATACTTGTTGTTCTAACTGATTTTGCTTAGATTCGATCGCATCTAACTTATTTAAAATTAGTTGATAAAATTCTTCTTTAAGAGTATCTTGTTGATTATTTTTCAGCAATGATTTTCCTAAGATAAAAGGTGATTTAAAAACAGATAACCACAGTTGCACTAATAATGAAGGAATCATCTGAATTACTCCCCAAATAGTTAAAACTAAAGTTATTATGACAATAATAGAGATAAGGGGATGAGAAACAAAAAACCCAATGATAGGATGATTTTCCACCCAATTATTCCACAAAGATTCTAGGCTGGATTGAACATTTTTTGACATTGCATCGGTCAAATTATTGGAACTATTAATAGCTCTATCTCCTAACTCTTTAAGCATATTTTTACTTGTTTCTAAACTGTTATTTATGGTGTAATTAGTAATATTTGATAACATAATTTTTAGTTCAATATAATTGAATATATAAAAGAAAAAATAAATTTAATTTGGTAAAAGTTGTCGGAAAAAATCGTTAACTTCTTCCTCATGAATTGGGCTAAAAGCAGAGTCATCCCAAATAACAGAAGCCTTATAATGTTTGTTATTAACTATTTCCCAAGCTATTCTGGTAACATGATTGCGGGAATTTAAATTTCGATGCCAGTGTATATCAACTTCAAAAATAATCCCACCTCCATCTCTAGGAGCAACAAAAATGGGTCTAGTATAATCATAAGTACCCCAAGGATGTGATATTAATAAAGCTAATTGACCAATACTATCTCTGGTACTGTTGAGGCGGTTTTGAATCTCTTGAGAAAAATTTTGAGGATTTTTGCTGAAATTGGTTTGCTCTTGATTCCATTCCAGAGAAGAAAACAAAGATAAATTACCAGCATGGGCTTCTTGAACAGGTATAAAACAAAGCAATAAAATCAATAAGAAACAGACAATGTTTTTCTTTGACATAGATAATAAATTCTTTTAGCTCTTATTGATCTATCAGTCTCATTTTTCTGATTTATGCAGTAATTTAGAAATTTTCTCCCACGAATTTAATTAATTTGTGCTTTTGCTCGATAAACTTCCAAGATTTCAAATAATGTTCGTTATCCTAGAAAAAAGTTTCTAATTCTTCAATTATGCCTTCAGATAGACCTTTACAAAGAAGACAAGTCTTACGTTTAGCAACTTTAGCCACTGGTGCATCTTTATTTCCTTCGGCTTGTCGTGCTATTAATTCAACTGTTGCCGATAACAAGGTAACGGCTCAATCTGCCTCATCTTCCCCTTTAACTCCGCCTCAAATAAGTAAAGTGGTACTGGTTTATAATGAGGATCGTTCTGCAGGTACTCGTCAGGCATTGGATCTTTTACAACCCAGTGACTTAAAGGGTAAAACTGTTTTTCTTAAGCCTAACTATAATACTGGTGATCCCGCTCCTGCGGCTACTGATAGTCAACTTTTAGAAACCTTGATTCAAGAATTTCAAGGCGCTGAAGTAGGAGAAATGACCATCGGCGATCGCTCTGGAATGGCAGATACTCGCCAAGCGATGGAACAAAAAGGGGTTTTTCAGTTAGGAGAAAAATACGGTGTAAAAACCCTTGTTTTTGATGAAATGGAAGCCGAAAAATGGCAATATATATCTGCGGAAGGAACACACTGGCAGAAGGGCTTTGCCTTTGCTCGTCCTATCTTAGACTCAGAAGCAATTATCAACACCTGTTGCTTAAAAACTCACCAATATGGAGGACATTTTACCCTTTCCCTCAAAAATTCGGTGGGAATGGTCGCAAAATATGTACCGGGAGACTCCTTTAACTATATGGGAGACTTACATTCTTCTCCTCATCAACGGTTAATGATTGCAGAAATTAATCAAGCCTATAAGCCTTCTCTTGTTCTTTTAGACGGGGTGGAAGCCTTTGTTAACGGAGGACCTGCATCAGGGAAAAAAGTCCGCTCCAATGTCATTTTAGCAGGAGTCGATCGAGTTGCAATAGATGTAGTTGCGATCGCCTTACTTCGTTTATTAGGTACAACTCATCAGGTATCTAATGGATCAATATGGGAGTTAGAGCAAATCAAAAGAGCCGTTGACTTAGGATTGGGAATAGGTCAAAGTGAACAAATAGAGTTTATTACACCCGATGCAAAAAGTAGGGGTATCGTTGATCAAATTCGACCTTTAATTACTTAAGAAACCTCAGTTTGGTTTAAGTAAGAATATCCGATAAGGTTAGGTGTCAGGTTGCAGGTTGTAGGTTACAGATTAAGCACAAAAAAAGGGTCTTAGAAAAGCTAAAACCCCTAAATTTTATCGAGAGATAATGTAAATTTTTACAGTTGAGGAATAAACTGTTCTTTTTCGGGAACTTCGGTGTATTCTGCCACAATTTGGCGGAATTCTTCCCCATCAATGGTTTCTTTTTCGATCAATAAATCCACAAGGCGATCGATCACTTCACGGTTATCACGAATAATTTGCCTTGCCATTTTATGACCATGTTCGGCAATCATCTTAATTTGTCCATCGATACGAGCGGCACTTTCTTCGGAGTATTCGGCACGACTCATTAAGCCACCACCTAAGAATACTTCTCCCCCTTGCCCTTCCAGAGAAAGAGGTCCTAATTCACTCATCCCGAAACGAGTTACCATTTGACGAGCCATACCTGAAACCTGTTGTAAATCACCACCAGCACCAGTGGTTACTTCGTCATCGCCAAAGATTTCTTCCTCGGCGGCACGGCCTCCCATTGCCCCTGCAATTCTAGCCATTAATTGAGCTTTGGTGATTAGTCCTTGCTCTTCGTTAGGGGTAAACCATGTTAAACCTTGGGCTTGTCCACGAGGAATTAAGGTTACTTTCTGGACAGGATCATGATCTTTTAATAATGTACCTACGATCGCATGACCTACTTCATGATAAGCAATCAGACGTTTACTCTTACTATCCACTAAAGGAGTGCCTTCCATCCCTGCAATGACACGATCAACCGCATCATCGATTTCCGCCATAGTAATTTCAGGTTTACGACGACGGGCGGTTAAAATTGCCGCTTCATTGAGTAAGTTCGCTAAATCTGCACCACTGAATCCGGGGGTACGACGTGCGATCGCTTCTATGGAAATTTCGGGGGCGATTTTTTTGTTACGGGCATGAACTTCTAAAACGCCGACTCTACCTTTGAAATCGGGGGGATCAACCATGACTTGGCGATCGAATCTTCCGGGACGCATTAACGCACTATCTAACACATCAGAACGGTTAGTTGCCGCAATGACGATGATACCAGTATTGCCCTCAAAACCATCCATTTCTGTTAATAATTGGTTTAAGGTTTGCTCTCTTTCATCGTTACCGCCACCGATACCAGCACCTCTTTGTCTGCCCACAGCGTCAATCTCATCGATAAAGATTAAACAAGGAGCGTTTTCTTTTGCTTTTTTGAACAAATCACGGACACGGGATGCACCTACACCCACAAACATTTCTACAAATTCAGAGCCAGAAATGCTGAAGAAAGGAACACCTGCCTCTCCTGCGATCGCCTTTGCTAAGAGGGTTTTACCAGTTCCCGGAGGACCTACTAATAAGACACCTTTAGGGATTCTTGCACCAACAGCAGTAAATTTTTCAGGCTGTTTTAAGAAAGTAACAACTTCTTGTAATTCTTCTTTTGCTTCATCAATACCTGCCACATCATCAAACATGACACCGGTTTTTGCTTCCATCATGAAACGGGCTTTAGACTTACCGAAATTCATGGCTTGTCCAGGTCCACCCGGCATATTACTAGAACGACGGAAAAGGAAGAATAAAGAAGCAATCAACAATACAGGAAAGACTAAATTACCTAAAATACCCCAGATAGCCCCTTCATTACGCATGGGGTGAGAATCAAAGTTAACTCCTGCTTCTCTTAACTTGGTGACTAACTCAGGAGAAGTACCGGGTAAATCAACTCTTAATCTTTGTACTTGATGTAACTCAGGATCGATCGCTTCTACAATTGCAGTACGACCACCTTCATACAAATCAACACTGCTGACTCTACCCTTGTCTAAGTATTCTAAAAATCTACCATAGGTCATGCGAGTACTAGCAGTATTAGCTGTGTTACCCACATTAGTCGCAAAACTTCCTTGCCAAATGAAAAATCCTATTACTAAAAAAGGAATTGTCCATAATAGGACTGTACGCCACGATAATTTCATATTTTCTTATTTTGTTTATTTGCAAAAGGGTATAAGTTGTTAACTTATTTTATCTTTTCTGCTTTTTATATTTATTTATTGTAACAACTATTGCTTAACTAAACTTAACATAATTCTCATTTTGGTGACAATTCGGTATTTACACCAAGGGGATTGAATTTGGGTTCGGAGTTCGGAGAGTTCGCTTCGCTCATGCACTCCCTTCGGTCGTGAACGGAGTTCGAGGTTAAAATTAAATGAGGATTTTTGCACCGTATTTCGGGCATAAGACCCCGATTTCTGGAAATGGCTACGGTGTATTTGTGCAAGATGTGCATTATATATTACAATTAGATGAATAGTTAAAATCCTCACCCATGATTAATCAATGAAAACGATTCTTCATAGTCTAAATAAAGCCTTTTTAAAAGTCAAACCCTCACGACAAGAAATTAATCAATTTAAACAGAATTTACAAGAATTATACATTCAAATTAACACTAATTTAAGCGAAACAGAAGAATATCATAAAAACAATTTATCTAACTTTTTTAAACAGACTTATTACCATCCTAACTATTATATAAACACTAAAGAAAGCCATGATTTAGTTATTCATAATGGCAAAAATGCTCAATCATCTGTAGGGGTAATTATCGAAGCTAAAAGCCCCACCAACACCCAAGAAATGATTAATAAGCAAAAATTTAATAGTAAATCATTACAGCAACTTCTTTTTTACTATTTACAGGAAAGAGTTATTAATAAAAACCTAGAATTAAAGCATTTAATTATTACTAATTCTCTTGATTTTTATGTTTTTCCTGCCACTTTATTTGAAAAATTATTTTATCAAGAAAAAAAACTTATTAAATTATTTGATGATTTTAATAATAAATTATTATCTAGTAGTAATCGTAATTTTTTCTATCAAGAAATTGCTAAACCTGCGATTAATCAGGTAGAAAATGAGTTAAAAGATAACTGTATTCATTTTACTTTAAATAATTTCTATAAAAAAGAAGATGAAAAAGAGTTGATTGTTTTATATAAATTTTTCTCTCCTCAACACCTTTTAAAACAACCTTTTGCCAACGATAGTAACAGTTTAGATCAAGGTTTTTACAGCGAATTATTACACATTATTGGATTAGCAGAAGTTAAACAGGGAAGCAAGAAAATTATTCAAAGATTACCCGAAAATCAACGGCATTCCGCTTCATTGTTAGAAAATACTATTAATCAGTTAGATATTAGCGAAAAAGTCCATTATCTGCAAAATCCTGAAGAATACGGCGAAAATTATCAACAAAGACTCTTTAATATCGCTTTAGAATTAGTTATTACATGGGTTAACCGCATTTTATTTCTTAAACTTCTTGAGGCGCAACTAATTCGCTATAACTCTCCTGTCTCACTGGTAGAGGAGTTGGGGGCGAGGGTTGATTTTAATTTTCTCAATAGCAAAATAATTACTAATTTTAATGAGTTAGAATGTCTCTTTTTTCAGGTATTAGCAAAACAATATCACGAAAGAAAAGCAGATATTCAAGCTAAATTTAACCATATTCCTTATCTTAATAGTTCACTTTTTGAAGTAACGGTTATTGAAAGACAAACTATCGGTATTAGTAGCTTAAATTATCATACAGAATTAGATTTATATGCCCATACTGTTTTAAAAGATAGTCAAGGAAAACCTCTTACTCAACCGCAAAAAACCCTTGATTATTTATTTAACTTTCTTTCTGCCTATGATTTTAGTAGTGAGGGCAGTTTAGAAATTCAAGAAGATAATAAAACTCTCATTAATGCTTCGGTATTGGGGTTAATCTTTGAGAAAATTAATGGTTATCAAGATGGTTCTTATTTTACCCCCGGTTTCATTACTATGTATATGTGTCGGGAAACTATTCGCCGTGCTATTGTCGATAAGTTTAATCAAATTAAAGGATGGAATTGTCAAACTATTGATGATTTATATGACAAAATCGAGGATAAACAAGAAGCTAACCAGATTATTAATAGTATCAAAATATGTGATCCTGCGGTGGGTAGTGGACATTTTTTAGTTTCGGCTTTAAATGAAATTATCGCCCTGAAGAGTGAGTTAAATATTTTGCTTGATAGGCAAGGGAAAACTATCAAAAAAACTGATTATTTTGTCACGGTGGAAAATGATGAGTTAATAGTAACGGATGAAGATAATAAACCTTTTGCTTATAATCCTAACAATCGAGAATCAAGACGGATTCAAGAGGCTTTATTCCATGAAAAACAAGTGATTATTGAAAATTGCTTATTTGGGGTAGATATAAATATTAATTCGGTGAAAATATGTCGTTTGCGTCTCTGGATTGAATTGCTAAAAAATGCCTATTATATTATTCCTAATGTTATCTCTTCACAAGAAAATTTGATCCCCCCTAACCCCCCTTCAAAAGGGGGGGAAATACCTCTGCAAACTTTACCGAATATTGACATTAATATTAAGTGCGGTAATTCTTTAATTAGTCGTTTTGATTTAAAGGATAGTATTTCGTCACCGAAGGTAAAGCGTCAAATTGCTGAATATAAGGAGGCGGTGAAAGCCTATCGTAATCCTGAGAGTAAGCAAGAAAAGTTACGGGTTGAAAAGGTAATCAATGAAATTAAGGCAAGTCTTAGCAGTGAGATTACGGGAGTTGATGCTATTTCTACTCGTTTACGGCAGTTGGAAGGGGAGTTAAATGGTTTAGTTAATCAAACTTCTTTGTTTGCTGAAACGGCGAAGGAGAAAAAGGCTAGAGAGAAAAAGCAACAGCAGTTAGAAAAGGAGATTAATAAATTACGGTTGGAGAGAGAAGATAAAAGGGATAATCGTATTTATCAAAATGGTTTTGAGTGGCGTTTTGAGTTTCCTGAAATTCTCGATGACAATGGGGATTTTCTCGGTTTTGACATCATCATCGGTAATCCTCCTTATGGGGTTAAATTAAGTAAAGAAGAAAAGCAGTATTTACAAAATAAATTTACCAATCAAGATTATCAATTAGATACATATTTGCTATTTATGGAACAAGGTTTAATTCTTTTAAAAAATAATGGGGAGTTTTCTTATATTATTCCAAATACTTGGTTATTTAATCTTAAGTATAAGAAAATTAGAAAATTCTTGATTGAAAAAACTAAAATTAATACGATTGCCCATTATAAAAAGGCGGTTTTTCAAGATGCAACTGTTGATACTCAATCTCTGCTATTGTCAAAGCAAAATTTTGATAATCAAAATCAGAGGATTGAAATTAGAATATATAATAATCAAGAAGAATTTATCGTTAATGAGCAAAATCAGTTAGACTGGCATAAATTACAAGGAGATACAGTCAATATTTTTTTAAGTAAAGAATTACTTAATCTGAAAACTAAAATTTCTGAAAATTGTCTTAATTTAGGAGATTTATTTAATGTCGTTGTCGGTTTAAAACCTTACGAAAAAGGAAAGGGTAAACCTCCTCAGACAAAACTAGATGTTGAAAAAAGAATTTACGATGCAGATTATAAAATTGACTCAAGCTACAAGAAACTTTTAAGGGGTAGTGACATTAATAAATATTCTAATAATTGGCAAGGTGATAGATGGTTAAAATATGGAAATAATTTAGCTGCACCCAGATATTCTGCTAATTTTAATGCAGATGAAAAAATAATTGTTAGACAAACTGGTGACACATTAATTGCAACTATCGATACAGAAAAATTTATTTGTATGAATAATCTTCATGTTATTACCTATGATAAACAAAAAAATAATTTTAATTTAAGTTTCAAGTACATATTAGCCTTAATAAATTCTCAATTATTAGACTACTATCACTATATGATGAATCCAGAAAAAGGAGAAGCATTAGCAGAAGTAAAAAAAGAAAATTTAGAAAAATTACCTATTAAAATCATTTCAGAAGAAGAAGAAAAACCATTTATCGAAATAGTGGAAAAAATATTAGAGAAAAAAAGAGAAAATCCTGAAGCAGATACAAAGGAATTAGAGAGAAATATAGATGAAATGGTTTATAAATTGTATGAATTGACGGCGGAGGAAATCGCTATAGTTGAAGGTGATTTATAGGTTAAGGTTGTTTTTCGTCTTAACTTGACAATTTAAACTCCTAACTAGGGTTTTCTTTTAAGTATCTTGGGGTTAAAATTACTTTATGGTATTCCTTAAAGGATTGCTATTTAAAGTCTTTTATTGTTGATGAGAGAATGAACTAATCATGAATATAAGCCGTATTTTTGCGATCGCAACTAATGGTTTTCGTGAAGTAATTAGAGATCGTATTTTATATGTTATCGGTTTGTTTGTCCTCATTTTGGTGTTAGCGTCTCGCATTCTTCCCCCCATTGCGGTTGGTGCGGATGGAAAAATTTTTCTTGATTTAGGTATCGGTGGTATCAGTTTATTAGGCGCGATCGTGGCTATATTTGTAGGTACTGGGTTAATTAATAAGGAGATTGAGAAAAAAACTGTTTTAATTCTTGTGCCTAAGCCCATAACGAATACAGAATTTATTGTCGGAAAACACTTAGGTTTATCTACGGTGCTTTTGGTGTTAGTTGCTGTCATGACGATTACTTATTTTGCTCTTATGGCGATGTTGGGTATTGCTTTCCCTTTAGTTAGTCTTGTAGTTGCGATCGCATTTATTTTACTAGAATTAGCCCTATTAACCGCAGTGGCTATGACTTTCGGGGTTTTCACTAGCTCGATTTTAGCAACTCTCCTCAGTTTTGGGGTCTATATTATGGGACATTTGAGCCGAGATCTATTACAATTAGGTAGAATCACTGAGAATCCCAGCATCGAAAAAATTACAAAAGCATTATTTTTAATCTTACCAGATCTGGAGAGACTCAATTTAAAAAATGAAGCTGTTTATAATATCTTGCCTTCTACAGGAGAATTATTAAGTAGTGTTGTTTACGCAATTTTGTATATTGTTTTGCTGTTAACAATTAGTATTTTAATTTTTTCTCGGAGGCAATTTTAAACAGTTATCAAGGTTAAAACCTAGAAAAAATCTAGGGGTGTCGATGTATAAATTATATACTTCGTTTAACTATTCACCTTAGATGTTTAACTGAATAAATAATGAAAACTTATGTCCTACAATATTGTCATAGAAGATAATGATGTCATAGATAACAATCAAAATTTAGGTAAAAATAATTCTTTATTATTCTTGCTAGAAACAGCAGAAAATTTAGAAGACTTTTGCAACTCTTGCGTAAATACTATTTCTGAATTAATTGAAGTAAAAAATATTATTATTTGTCAACAGTTAACAGAAAATGAAGATGAGATAAAAATTATATATGATCAAATATCCCTAGGAGAAAGAGAAAACAAATTAGAAGTTATCAAAAAAAGAATTAAAGATGAGTTAATTTTCAATCAAAATTATAGTTGCTACACAAATTTTATTGAAGATGAAAAACAGAAAAATAATGAAAATATCTATATTATTCCCCTAATTTTTAAAAAGTATCATCTAGGTTATTTATATATAGAAACAGAATTCAATAAACAATATATAAAAAATAGAATTAAAGAAATTGATACCATTGCTAAATATATTACCTTATATCTGTATAATCAAACCCTTGAAGAAAAACAAGAAACCCTAAAAAAAGAAGAAGAAAAACTCAAAGAAAATCAGAGAAGTCAGAGCCAATATATCTCCCACATGAATCATGAATTAAGGACTCCCATTGCCGCAGTAATTGGATTTGCAAAAATGTTACAGCAAAGACTATACGGAGATTTAAACCCAAAACAGGCTCAATATATAGATGCAATTTACCAATCAGGAACATATCTCTTAGAATTAATTAGTGACTTATTAGACATCAGCAAAATACAAGCAGAAAAAGAAGAATTATTTATTGAAAAAATCCTTGTAAATGAGCTTTGTGAATCATCTTTAGCACTAATAAAAACAAAGGCAGATGAACAGAAATTAGACTTAAATTTAGAGATAAATCCAGACATAAGTTATTGTTTTGCAGATCAAAGACGCATTAAACAAATATTAGTTAATCTTCTTTCCAACGCAGTTAAATTTACAGAAAAAGGCTCTATAACTCTTAAAGTTACTCAAGTAAAAAATAATCTAATTTTTCAAGTTATTGATACAGGTATTGGCATAGATAAAGAATCTCAAAGTAAACTATTTAAACCTTTCTCTCAATTACAAACTCACCTGCAAAAAAAACATAGAGGTAGCGGTTTAGGATTAGTAATTTCTCGTGAATTAGCAAGGCTTCATGGGGGAGATATTACCCTAACATCAGAAACAAATAAGGGAAGTTGTTTCACTCTTTATTTACCGATAAATCTAAAGCCCTCAGTGATAAGCTAAGACTTATCTAAATCAGAAGATGATTGACAACAAGTACAGGGCAAAGATGAATAATTAATAACCTTTAACTCCTAACTCATCTTCCCTAATACCCAAACACCTCATCTCCCTAAAACCTTAATTTTTCTTCGCTATAGGTAGGTTACGAAACTTCAAAGCCTGTTTCTCAATTTTGTCGGCTAAGTGATTACAAACTAAATGGGATAAATCGAAAATCAAAGAATCTTCAATATAATAGTAAGCAGAAGTACCATCAGGACGACGATTGATAATACCTGCCTGAAACATTATTTTTAAATGTTTAGAAACATTTGCCTGACTGGTTTTTGTCGCTTCAACTAACTCTTGTACACATTTTTCTCCCTCCCCTAACAAATTGAGAATTTGTAAACGCATGGGATTACTGAGAATATTAAAATATTCTGCAACTTGTTCTAATACTTCTGGAGGTACGGGTTTCATGGATTAATCAAAAATAGAGAATAAATAATTAGGAGAGAGAGTTGGAAAGTGAATCTTAATCTTAATCTGCAATCTGGAATAAGTATTTCTACGCAAAATTGATCATAATTAATTAGGAAATTAGTTTTGGGCAAACTTTCTTAAAAAATTAGCAATCAATCAATAATTATTTCATTTTTTACTGTTTATCGTCAATTATTTACGATTTATTTTTTTCAACACTCCAATTTTTTATACTCTAACCTATCACTTATTAATTATTACTTACTACTAATTTAGTTTATTTTTTCGTTTTTCTTCTATTTTTTATATCTATGGGAATTTAGATAATATCAGCATCATCATCATCAAAATCATCTAATTCATCAGGATCGAATTCATCTTCTTCACCTTCAATTAAATCACTGATTTCCTCATCTTCAGTGACGGTGGTTTCAACTAATCTATCTTCTCTTTCTTCTCTATAGATAATGCGGTCATTTGCTTCTAACCAATCTAAAAGAGACCCATCTTGTTTTAGAGGTATAACTGGTGCAGGTTCATAGCGTTTCTCTTTACGCAAAGCCGGATTTTTCATAAACTATTTAATAGTTAAATGTTGAGCAATATATGATTATAGCATCTGTTAAAATATAAGTCATGATTAATTATAAAAAAGAATTGTTACAGGCGATCGCAGGTAAAAATCGAGGTTTATTAGCGACAGAAAAAGATAAAGTACAAATTCTTACTGCAGTAGAACGTTTAGAAGATCATAACCCAACGGCTGATCCTTTAGACAAACCAGACTTACTCAATGGTGATTGGAGACTTCTATACACTACCAGTAAAAGTATTTTGGGTTTGGATAACTTGCCTTTTGTCAAATTAGGAGAAATTTATCAGTGTATTCGCACAGAGGGAAGTAAAGTTTATAATATAGCTGAAATAATGGGATTACCTTTTTTGGAAGGACTTATCAGCGTAGCGGCGAAAATTGATACAGTGTCGAGTAAAAGAGTCAACGTCCGTTTTCAGCGTTCTATTATTGGCTTACAAAAAGTTTTGGGCTACATTTCCCCCAGAGATTTAATTAATAAAATTGAAATGGGCAAAGTCTTTCCTGCAGTGGACTTAAATTGGGGTAATTTTCCTTGGAGCGATCGCAATTTGTTATTTAGTAGCGACAAAAATGAAGGAGGATGGCTAGAAATTACCTACTTAGACGAAGATTTAAGAATTGGTAGAGGAAACCAAGGTAACGTATTTATCTTAGAAAAATGTTAACTAAGTTATGACCAAAAGCACCTTGCTGGGGATAGGAGTCAGGAGTCAGAAGTCAGGAGTCAGGATTAACATAATTCCCAACGCCTACAACCAAACACCTAACAACCTATAGGAGAAAAACGAGTAAATTAGTACAAGTCTTCTTCTTTATGGGTTTCAATTTTACAATCAGAAGTAGGATAAGCAACACAAGTTAAAACATATCCAGCTTCGATTTGATCATCATCTAAGAAAGACTGATCAGATTGGTCAACAGTACCCTCAACGATTTTACCAGCACAGGTAGAACAAGCACCAGCACGGCAGGAATAAGGTAAATCAATACCCTGTTCTTCAGCAACATCAAGGATATACTCATCATCGGGTACTTCGATAGTTTGTTCGCCGTCGGGAGTAATTAAAGTTACATTATAAGTTGCCATATTCTATTTCCTTTGATGAACAATTAACAAAAAATTTTCCGTACTTTTTAAAGTAGGTCTAATAAGAATAGTAAAGGATAAATGGTTAATATTCTATACACATTAAAAATGAAATTGTTTTCTCAGAATATAATAAGTTTTGTTAATTATATAAGATTAAGACGAAGTCAGTTATTTAAAAGATTTATATTTTTTATATGCTTTATTTAATAAGGCTTTTAAAGATATATACGTTAGAATGGACAGAGAAATAGCCCAACTATAGACTATTAAAAATACTTATCATTAATCTTATTTATCTTATCGGAGTTAAAAAAAATGAGGAGTTGCTCTTTGCTTTTTTCTCAACCCTCGTTCATGTGTGTTTATACTCACTGTTTCCACATAACTTAATCTAAGTGAGGGTAAGCAATAGGTAACAGTTTTCTTGTGGCAGAGCAATTATGACTTTGGATAGTATAATTCCGTTAGTGAGCATTCCTTACTGAATATAATTGCGAAGAATAAAGGTTAAGTTAAAAATATTAGTTAAAGTAAAATAAAATTATCACAGAATAAAGATAATGACAGAAGAAACAAAAACAGCACCAACTAAACCAGCGAAAAAAGCTAAACCCCCTGCTTTAGAGGACAAACCCTTTGAGGAGTTTATGTCAGAACATTTCACCCCCAGTTTAGAAAAAGCCCTAACTGAACAAGGATTATCAGAAGTGAAATTAGAGTTTAAAAAAGCAAAAATTCCCGTCACAGGCTATGAATCTAGTCCTGAGTGTTGGCAGATAATCGGGGAATTGGGCGATCGCACTTTTTATTTATACTTTTTAGAGGAAGATATTAGCGGACAAAAAGCATTTTCCTGTACCACCAAAGGGGAAAAACCTAGCACCTTAGAATCATTCATGATTGATGAGCGTAAAGTAACTCTTGACTTAATGGTTTTATTTACTTTAAAACGTCTCAACGGTCAAAAATGGTTAGCTAGAAATTAATTAACCTGATTTACAGCAAAGTTAAAAGGGCAAAGGCAATAAACAATTAGTAATTAGTAACTTCAGCACTTTAAGAATTAATTTCTCCCCAACTCCCCAATACCCCAATACTTATCGCCCCGATTTCCCCCCCCTCTATTCATCAGGGGTGTTTCAAAGTAGAAATACAAAAACGCTAAAACTATTGCCAGTAAAAGAATATAGGGTTTTAGAGCTTTGAGGATTAAGAAGTAGTTAAAAATGTTGAGATTATCAATTTATAACCATAAACCATTAAAAACTATTGCAAGAGTGCCTATTCCCTAACTGAGTTCGATGAAAAAAGTATCGAAAAATAAAGCGCCCTCGAGTTATCATCGAGCCAATTTTGGAATAAAAAATTATTAAATTTAGGAAAAACTCATTTAAAATCAATTTATTCAGCTTTTTTGTCAATAATTATTACTTTTAACTCCGTTCACGACCGAAGGGAGTGCATGAGAGCAGCGAACTCTCCGAACTCCGAACTCCGAACTCCGAACTCAGGTATTCCCTGCCTTAACCAAAAAATTTTAGAATGAAACAGCCCTGCCCTCTATTCATTACCTATTATCTATTACTCATTACCTGTTTTCCCCAAACAACCCCTCAACACTGCTATCATAAAACAAATAGTTTAAGGTTTATATTAGTTTGATAGAATCTAAATGTTGCGAATAATAACAGACCAAGGCGAAGCACGACAAGAATTGCAACGGATTAGTGAGCGGACTTATCATGAAAACATAGAAACACAATCGGCAACGGTGCGAGAAATCATCGCTACAGTCAAGAAAAATGGCGATCGCGCCCTTTTAGAATATACAGAAAAATTTGATGGACAAGTAATCCCACCCGAAAAACTTAAAGTAAGTGGCTCAGAAATTGATGCGGCTTATCAGCAGATTTCTCCAGATTTACTTCAGGCAATAAAATTGGCGGCAACAAAAATTGAGGCTTTTCACCAACAACGCACCCCCAAATCATGGGTACAATTTGCTGAGGATAACGTGGTATTAGGCAGACGTTATACCCCCGTTGATAGAGCAGGTTTATACGTACCGGGGGGCAGAGCTTCTTATCCTAGCACCGTGCTAATGAATGCCATACCTGCTAAAGTTGCCCAAGTGCCTCGTATTGTGATGGTAACACCCCCCTCTGAAGGCGGTAAAATCAACCCCGCAGTTTTAGTGGCCGCTAGTGAAGCAGGAGTAACAGAAATTTATCGAGTAGGTGGAGCTCAGGCGGTGGCCGCTTTGGCTTATGGTACGGAAACTATCCCTAGAGTGGATGTCATCACTGGTCCGGGAAATATATATGTAACTTTAGCAAAGAAAGAAGTATATGGTAGAGTTGGCATTGATTCTTTGGCAGGCCCCAGCGAAGTTTTAATTATTGCGGATAGTCAAGCGAATCCAGTTCATGTGGCTGTTGATTTATTAGCCCAAGCAGAACATGATCCTATGGCGGCGGCTATATTAGTTACAGATAGCGAGTTATTAGCTCAACAAGTCCAAGCCGAAGTTGCCCAACAGTTAGAAAACCATCCCCGTCGCACTCTCACGGAAAAAGCGATTGCCCATTATGGGGTAATTATTATTGCTGACAATCTAATCGAAGCCGCCGAACTATCAAACTTATTCGCTCCCGAACATTTAGAGTTAGAAGTAGAATCTCCTTGGGATTTAGTAGAGCATATTCGCCATGCAGGGGCTATTTTCTTGGGTAATTCTTCTCCTGAAGCGGTGGGAGATTATTTGGCAGGGCCTAATCATACTTTGCCAACTTCTGGGGCGGCTCGTTATGCTTCTGCTTTAGGGGTAGAAACTTTCATGAAATACTCAAGCATCATTGAATATAGTCCATCTGCTTTACAAAAAGTGTCTAAGGCAATTATTGATTTAACTATTGCAGAGGGTTTACCATCCCATGGCAATTCAGTGAAATATCGCACAAAATAACCAAACTATTTCCACTATATAAACTCTTTTATCTGTTGAGTTTTAAGAGTTATCAGGTATCAGGTTGTTGAGGGTTCGAGGTTCGGGGTTCGGAGTTAAGAATTATTAATTATCAACTATTTACCTTTGCCCTTTGCCCTTTGCCCCTTGCCCTTTTCGCTATTACTCATAGATGAAAAATTATCCTAAACTTAGGTTAGGTTAAGAAAAAGCAATCAATTTTAGGTTATTCAGAGAAAACTAAATTAAAACATCTTTAATGTTATAAATAGTTAATTTAATTCTTGACTTTATAAATTTTGAATGGGTAAAAATATTTTAGTTATTGGTGGAAATAGGGGCATTGGCGAAGGATTTGTTCATCAATTGATGTCTCGCTCTGATGTGGGAAGTCTTTTTGTTACTTACCGTTGTCGTGAAACTGCTCAAAATTTATTTAATCTTGTTGACTTATATCCCCAAAAAATTATTCCCCTTGAAGTTGATGTAACCCAAGAAGGTGCGATCGCATCTTCTTCAAAAACAATTCAATCTCATGTGGACAAACTTCATTTAGTCATTAACTGTGTTGGCATTTTACACGAGGAAAACTTATTTCCTGAAAAGAGTTTAAAACATATCAATTCTGATAATTTACTCCGCTACTTTCAAGTAAATACTATTCCCACTGCTTTATGGGCAAAACATCTCATACCCCTGTTTAAACACTCAGAAAAAACTATTTTTGCGATTATTTCTGCAAAGGTGGGTAGTATAGAAGATAATCGTCTCGGTGGCTGGTATGGCTATCGTACCTCGAAAGCGGCTTTAAATATGCTCATCAAAAATATTGCCATTGAATATAATCGGATAGTCAAAAACACCATAGTGGTAGCCTTACACCCCGGTACAACCGATACCAATTTATCTCAACCTTTTCAAGCAAATGTATCCCCAGAAAAATTATTTTCCGTTGAAAGATGCACTCAACAGTTACTATCCATAATCAATCATCTCACCCCAGAAAATAACGGTCAATTTGTAAATTGGGATGGTAATATTTTGCCTTGGTGACACTGTATCCCTTCAAACGGCTTTGTTGCATGAATTAATAAATAGGGAATTTTGTTTCAACAGGTGCGATGTCAGCGAAGCTGCGGCACTGCTCGATCACACAACCCTTGTATTTATTTGTTGAGAGCTTCAACTAAGTTGTTTACTTTTACCATATTCTTCAATTTCTACCCAAGAGTCGGCACCACAAATTACCGACAGAATTATTAATGCTACAATGTCAACTAATTTATGTTCAATTAAGTAACTGGTTCGTGGATCTTCAATATTTTCAAAATGTTTCCACAGGTATGATTTCTCAGAAATCACGGCTATTAATTCCCTCTATAATCTTTACTATATTACTTTCTCATAAATTTTTAGTATGCGTTTGCCCTGTATATTAATATGTGTTTTGCCATCATTAGCTTTGAAGATGTTACCGATGAAACCAAAGAAAATATCAGTAACTTTTTAGAGTGGTTTACTGTTCAGGGTTTTTATGCTGAAGCATTCACCTTTATTAAGGGTAGCTTCGATCGCACCGACAGTGAACATTTGCAGAATATTTGTTACTATGTTATCAACTTTAAAAATTAGTATTTTGTAGAGTCAAATCAAGTAGTACAATTAGAAAATACAAGTGTTAATTATAAGACTTTTTTCATATAATTACCCCATAATAAAGCCGCTTGAGAACTACTACTGTTTGTGGGAGAATTATCGTCATTACCTAGCCAAACTCCTGTCAAAATATTATTTTTTGGCACATAACCAATAAACCACAAATCAACTCCTTTATTCGTTGTGCCAGTTTTTCCTGCTTCCCGTTTCCCTAAATAAGCGATTCTACCAGTCCCTGAAATTGTGACCTGTTGTAACATTCTATTCATAGTTTCGGCTGTAGTTTTTTTTATCGCCTGTTTTTGCTCATCTCCATTTTCGTTAAAGCGATATACTTCCCGACAGGTAGTATGATTATCAAAATCTTCACAATCTCTACCATCCCGAATTACCTTGATAGCATGGGGTTTTGACCAAATTCCCTCATTGGCAAAAGCAGTATAAGCCCCCGTAATTTCTAAAACGTTAACTTCATTCTGTCCCAATATTAACCCCGGCACTGGATTTAAGGGAGATTCAACTCCTAACTTTTTTGCCATATTCACCACAGAAGATAAACCCACATCTTTGGCTACCCTCAAAGCCACAGAATTTTCGGATTGGGCTAGGGCTTGAGTCATGTTTGTCGCACCTCCTGTTCTTTCACAGGCTTTATATTGAAATCCTTGCCATAGCAATGGTGCACAAGAATAGGTTTTAGAGGCACTTATCCCGCTCTCTAGGGCGGCTGAATAGGCAAATACCTTAAAAGTTGACCCCGGTTGTCTTTGGGCTTGAGTAGCTCGATTAAACTGGCTTTCGTTGAAGTCTTTTCCTCCCACTAAGGCAATTATTTCTCCATTTTTACTATTTAAGGATGCGATCGCACCTTGGGAAAAGTTATGGGATTTACCGTTGCTATCAATATGATTTTTGAGGCTTTCTTCAGCAATAGTTTGAATTTTGGGATTTAAACTGGTTTCAATAATAAAATCTCCCTCTTGGGTGAGATCATCCCCTAATAATTCTCTCATTTCTTGGAAAACGTAACTATAATAATAAGGGGCAATTACTTGAGATAAAGTTTGTCTAGCTTTGGGACTAATTTCAATGCGCGATCGTCTTGCTTGGGATGCTTCTTCATTACTTATCATGCCCAAATTTTGCATTCTGGCAATGACACGGTTACGTAAATTAACGGCGGTATCATAGTCTTGCACGGGATTATAGGCATTAGGAGCAGGTAAAATTGCTACTAGAGTCGCTGACTCGTTGATGTCTAATTCTCTCGCTGACTTATCAAAATAAAATTGTGCCGCATCTTCAAAGCCATATAAATTGATACCCAAATACACCCGATTCATATAGGTTTTGAGAATCATATCTTTGCTGTAAACCGCTTCTAATTTCGTGGCTACAACCATTTCTCGCCATTTTCTTGCCAAATTATTTTCCCTACCCACCGCAGGATATAAACTTCTCGCTAACTGTTGAGTAATGGTACTTGCACCTTGCCTTCCTCCTTCTTGATTCACTAATACTGCTCGAATAATACCAAGAGGATCAACGCCAAAATGCCAATAATAACGACTATCCTCAGAAGCAAGTAAGGCTTGGGGTAAATAAGGAGAAAATTCTTTGAGACTTTCTAATTCCCGATGGGGGGATTCTATACGAGGAGAAAGTAAAGTTTTACCATCTTCTGCATAAACTACCGTTGAACCTCCTGTATGATCAGGAATAGGATGAACTTGGTATTGACTCCACTGCAAACTCATGAAACCTAATATCAACAATAAGCCCACACTGGTGCTAAGTAAACCATAACGAGCAAATAATACCCAGTTAGCAGGGGATTTATCGTAACGAATTTCGATCGCTTCTGCTAACTCTGGAGGTCCTAAAGTGATAAGATCATTATGGAAAAGATTAAGGGATTGATAACGTTTGCCACCACAATATACCCCATTAGTGGAATTTAAGTCCTTAATAATAAACTGCTGAGGGTTATTTTCATCTCTTTCAATCACGCAGTGAGTTTGACTAATAATCGGACTGCGGATAACAATATCACAATTTTTACTACTACGTCCTATGATATAGCGATCGCCCAATAGAGGATATACTTGAGGTCTTTTTTCTTGACCATTTTTAACATGAATAGAGGGTACTTTTGCATTTGCCTTAAGCACGGGAAAATGTACTTGTGCCTGAATTGTTTGCCAAATCCCCGTAAATGCTTGAGAAAAAGAATTGCTATTTGATTTGTTACCCATATATCTTTAATAAGGAATTATTAATTAGAAATTTGTAATTAGCTTTTATAAGTTAGTCACTATCGTTTTAAGAATACTTAATTAAATAGCTTAAGTAAGTAATGGCTTAAGTAAGTTCAAAAAATTTATGCCTCATTTTACCGAGACAATGACATTGGGACATGAATTATGAAGTTAACTATTCACAAAATTAAGAAGCAATCTTAGTTTCCTTTTTAGTCAAACTTTCTTCTAACAATGAATTAATTAAACTATTTATACTTATATTCTCTTTCTGTGCCAATGTTTCTAAACGTTGGTATAAATTTTCAGGTATTTTTTGAAAAAAATTATCATTATTTTTTCTACCACTAAAAGGTTTAGGAATAGGAAAACCAGTACTTTTTAAAGCATTAATTGTTTCTTGTAAAGCATCCAAACCGTTTTTCATTGCTTCCTCTGGAGTTTCACCGTCAGAAATACATTCATTAAAATCAGGGAAAGAGATTAAATAGCCACCACCTTCTTCTTCTGTTAATGGTTTTATTTCAAAGGGATATAACAATAAATTATTCATAACTCTAATTCTCTACAAAATTGATGAACTTTTTTATATAAATTGGCTTAATTGGACGATGTGCAGGTATTGGTAATGTTTTTCCATCACTTCTAATAAAAACCACATGAGAAGTGCCTTTTTGTCTCCATTCTATACCATAAGTTTGTGCTACAGTTTTCACATTTTCAAGCCACCAATTGTGAGGATTGAGTTTCATTTTTGCTAAAATTCTATCTACTTTACTCATTAATTAATATTTTGAGAATAGGTCGCTATCTTTGTTCAAGATACAATCAGTTTATCTATTTTTTCGTACATATCTCTCAATCTCAGATCTTGCATCTAGCTAAAAATGGAATGATGAAGATAGGGAAAAGTTAATAGGTAAAGGTTTGAGTTAGTTTTTAGAATTAATAAAAAAGGAAAGTTTAATGCGTTTTAGCTTAGAGATAAATATGTTATAGAAAATATTAAAACTCCTAATAATAACCATAATAAAAAACAAGAACGAGTTAAAAATAAAGCCTTTTTAATTACTTTTTCATCAATTTCTCTTTCAGGCTTTCCCAACAAAGGTTTAAACTTTTTCACCCCTTGATAACTATTTTCACCTCCCAATTGCACCTTCAAAATAACAGCATAAATACCTTCACTCCAACCAGAATTAGGGCTAGGGTCTTGTATGGCATATTTTCGACATTCTTTCATGTTATAAATAGGATTTAAAGAAATCAAGCCTAAAGTTAACACTGTTAAACGACAAGGCAACCATGTTATATAGTCTTCCAATTTCGCGCTAAACCAGCCTATATCTTGATATGGTTCTCTTTTATAACCTATCATTGAGTCTAAGGTGCTTAATGTTTTATATGCGATCGCACTTGGTACACAACCAACTATAGGAATAAAACTTCCCAACAAAGCATAAAATAAGGGTGCAGTAACTCCATCAGTAGCATTTTCCGACACGGTTTCTAAAACTGCCCGATAAATTTCCTCAGTGGATAAATTATCTGTATCCCTACCCACATAAAAACTGAGACGATGTCTAGCTTCGGATAAATTATTCTCTTTTAAAGCCGATAAAACATCTTCCGCCGCATCTGATAGGCTTCTACCTGCAAAACAACTAGCTAATAAGATAACTTGAAAGACAAACCCCAACCAAAAATTAACTCTTGATAGTAAATAGATAATTAACCAAGTAATTACCCCACTACCCAAAACCAAAACTAAGCCCAAAATAACTCCTGCTATTTTCCTAACAGTTTTATTCTCAGTTTGGTGAATGACAAAATTAACCGATTTTTGGATTATCCAACCTATCAACTGCACAGGATGAAACCAATTTTTCGGATCGCCGATAAGATAGTCTAAGATAGAAGCCAACCAAATAATGGTCATAAATTTAATTAGCAATGACGATAAAGCAACGAGTAAAGGTAATTAATTAGTTACCCCCCAATACCCCAATACCCTAAGCCCCTATTTCCTCCTCATCCCTTAAAACCTCAAACTCCTAACTCTTACCCTATGCCCACTGCTTGAGATAAATTATCTAAGCCCTTTTCTTTCAACTTTTGGCTTAATCCCTGTAAAATATCGGGTACAATCCAAGGACCTTGATAAACCCAACCACTATAGAATTGTAGTAAAGTAGCCCCGGCGGTGATTTTTTCCCAAGCGGATTCAGTGTCAAAAACCCCTCCCACCCCGATAATGGGTAATTTTCCCTCTGTTTCTCGATAAATAAAGCGAATTACTTCGGTTGAGCGTTGTCTTAAGGGTAAACCACTGATTCCCCCTGCTTCTTCGGTGATTGGCTTTCCTGTTTCATTTAATATTTTTGTTTGTAATCCTTCTTTTTTGATGGTTGTATTAGTTGCAATTAATCCTGAAAGTTGATATTGCTGAGATACCTTGATAATTGACTTAATTTGCTCATTTTCTAGGTCTGGGGCGATTTTAACTAAAATTGGTTTTTCTCCCTGATTATGGCTTTGCAAAGTGTCTAAGATTGGCTCTAATTGTTCTCCTCCCTGAAGCGATCGCAATCCTGGCGTATTAGGAGAACTTACATTAATTACAAAATAATCAGCATGGGCTTTTAAGACCTGAAAACTTTTTAAATAGTCTTCTTTTGCGTCATTTAACTCTGTTATTTTCGATTTACATAGGTTTATCCCGATAGGAATAGTTCTTTCTTGTTTTTGCCACGTTTCTTGTAACCTAAGTGCGATCGCCTCTGCTCCTTGATTATTTGCCCCCATACGATTTAATAAAGCCTTATCCGCAGGTAAACGAAACATCCGAGGCTTAGGATTACCCCCCTGACTATGGTAAGTAACAGCCCCCAACTCGGCAAAACTAAAACCAAAACTAGACCAAATTCCAGCCCCCTGCGCATTTTTATCAAATCCCGGCGCTAAACCTAAAGGATGAGCAAAATTAAAATTCCAGAGAGACTGAGAAAGATGAGGATAATTAACGCAAAAAGAATTTTCTAACTGTTGAATAGTCCATCTCCCCCAAGTTTTATCTCGTTGAGATTGAATCGTATGAAGAATATTAAGGGCTTGATTGTGAGCAGACTCTGGATTTCCCTTTAAACTAGCAAAAAAAAGTGGATAAAACGGTTTAAAAAGATTAAGCATAGTAATAATATTTTGAGGTTTTTTATTAAAGTTTATTTAACTTAATTAACCATTGAGAAAAAGTTGAGATATGTTAAGCAATAGTTAAATAAATCTAAAACGTAAACTGAATAAAAATACAAGTTGATCTTGAATATAACTGGTTTTTAGCTCAAAAAGCCTTGATCCCAAGTAAGTAATAATAAGGAAAGATAAAAACAACCGATAAATTTTACCTTAAAAAGATGACACATAATAACCAATGTACTTCAGCTTGTCGATACTGTCGATTTTATTCTCCAGAAGGGAGACGAGGGGGAATGTGTTCTCAGCTAGGAGTTTCCGTGAAAGCTCATTGGAAATCATGCCATTTTGCATCCCCTGTTTTCGACAATAATTGGCAACCTTTACCAGATATTGCTTTGCTAGAAAAATCATTTTCTTTAGGATGTGCAACTCCTCAAGTTAATTTTACTATTGAACCTAACAAGGTGACGGAAAGTCATGTTAATTCCACAGAAGAAATTGTTTCTAATTAGTTTGATTTTATTTACAGCAAGTTGAAATCTAACCAATAACCATATTGAGAAAAAAAGGGAGTAAAAAGAATTATTTTACAGTTATTTATCTGATAACAAAATGCTGTAAATTTCGGCGAAACTTTTGGCATTATCTTTCCAGTGTTTATTGTCAAAACTAGAGTATTTTAGTCTGCTGATTCGATGAAAAAGATAGTCAACTATTCTCATCAACTTATTTGATTATTTATTCATTGTATTAACCCCTTGAAACAACATCACTAAACCAGCAATAACAATTACAAGGGCAATAATTCCTAAAATTAAGTCTAATTGGCTATTATCTATCATCATCAATATAATATTTAAAATATTTAAAGGGTAAAAAGTTTTTTGCTTATTATTAAATAATTTTCGAGAGCTTCAACTAAGTAATGTTAGTCTTTGATTTATTAACGAATCGATCGTTCCATTTACTCTAAATTTTGCAAATAGTCCCATTGTTAAATCCACCATTTCTATTGATTTTGATACTACTTTTGTTTTTCTATGAAAGCGAGCAAACCAATGACGATTATCGGAATTATTTCTTTCTATGGCTATAGTTTCGCTTTTTGTCATCACATGATACGCATCTGGATGTTTAGATAATAACTCTTGGTACGGTTTCCAATCATCAGTACAGTAGACTGTTACATCCCATTTTAGTAATCTAATTAAAAGTTTTTTGAGGGTTTCACTATCACGCTTTCCCAATTCCCAGTCGATAAGTCTGTTAGTATTACGGTCATAAGCTTTCCAGATCCATAACTTGTTTTTTTTGACTCTATAAAATGCCAAAGTTCATCTAGTTCCACAACCACCGCTTCGCAGGGTTCAGGCTTTTCATAATTTTCTAGTGCCAAAGCTCTAATCCAATTTAAAATAGTCTGAGCAGAAACATTGAGAAGCTTTGCGATCGAATTCATAGACATTCCACTGCAATACAGAATTGCTGTTTCTAGTTTCATCCACATAGGTTTACCTCGATCAATCTTATCAGTGGTGAACTGATAGTTACAGTGCTTACATTTAAACCTTTGTTGACCACGAGCAAAACCGTTTTTGATGATTTTAGTATTATGACATCGAGGGCATTGATGAGACATGGTTAATTAATGATGATAGGATCAGTCTATATCATAACATTACTTAATTGATACTCTCTAATTTTCTTTTTCCTCTTCCCTCTTTCCTGCCTAAACCAATAATTTACATAATCACAATGAGAGAGTCATAATTAATTATGGAAGCCAAGGGTAATCACGAAAATTAGGAGGACGTTTTTCCAAGAAAGCCTGTTTACCTTCTGCACCTTCTTCTGTCATATAATAAAGTAAAGTGGCATTTCCTGCTAACTCCTGTAGTCCAGCTTGACCATCACAGTCTGCATTAAAAGCCGCTTTCAGGCAACGTATGGCGATGGGACTTTTTTCTAATATCTCCATTGCCCAGTTTATTCCTTCTGTTTCTAGTTCTTCCACAGGAACAACTGTATTTACTAAACCCATATCTAAAGCCTGTTGGGCGTTATATTGCCGACACAAAAACCAAATTTCACGGGCTTTTTTCTGTCCCACAATTCTCGCTAAATAACTCGCCCCAAAACCACCATCAAAACTACCAACTTTCGGCCCTGTTTGTCCAAAAATAGCATTATCTGCGGCAATGGTAAGGTCACAAATTAAGTGTAAAACATGACCTCCACCAATGGCATAACCAGCAACTAAAGCAATAACCACTTTCGGAATACTACGAATCAACTTCTGTAAGTCCAAAACATTCAATCGGGGTACTCCTGCATCGTCAACATATCCCCCTTTACCCCTAACAGACTGGTCCCCCCCAGCACAAAAAGCATATTTCCCGTCTGTATGGGGGCCTGCACCAGTTAGTAGTATGACACCGATTTTTTTATCTTCCCGTGCATCACAAAAAGCGTCGTATAGTTCAAATACTGTTTGTGGACGAAAAGCATTACGTTTATGAGGTCGATTAATTACTATTTTGGCGATGCCATCCCATTTAAAGTAAAGTATGTCTTCGTATTCTTTGACTGATTGCCAGTGGACATTCATTAGCTGTTAGTCTCTTGTTTTTTCTATGATTGACCGTGAATATTATACTATAACCTTTGCTCCTTGCCCTTTGCCCATTCCTGAATACTGATAATTGGTGTATCTCAGCATTTAGATAAACGCCATATCATAAATGATTTAGGATTGTTATATTGTAATAATAAGGAAAATTTGAGTCTAAAACTTTGGGGTTTAAAATGGCTGAAATCGATAATTTTTTACAGGATATAGAAAGTAAATATCAACAAAAAAATAAACAAGTATCAAAGGTCAATCATAATCAGTTAGATAGAGAGCAAAAAAAATCCAACAATTCTGATATTGATAGCTTTATTTCGGAAATAGAGTCACAAAAAAAGGTTTCAGAAAATCAAGATATAACGGAGGATATAGTCTCAGAGATTGAGGGAAAATTTCAGCGAAAAAAATCTAGTAATTCCCTTAACTCAAAATCGAATAAGAAAGATAATTTAATATCAGAAATAGAGTCTAAGTTTAATCAAAAACAGTCTCAATCAAAAATAGATTCTGATGATATTATATCTGATATAGAAAAACAATATAAACAAAAACAATCTGCTCATAAATCGCAAAAAAAATCTGGAATTGCAGAGAATTATATCAGTGAATTAGTTACTTCTTATCATCAAAAACAAAAAGAAATTAATCATAACAAAAAATCTGAAAATTTAGAAGAAATTAGACAACAAGAGTTAGAAAAACAAAGACAAGAAAAGTTAATCACCAGAAAAGCAGAGGTATGGTTAAAAAATTTAGATCCTTATTCCGATGAAGGGTTTTGGTTTGAACAATTCGCTCTTTCTTATTCTACTAAATTAGAAGCTGCGATCGAATATTTAAAAGCACTGTCAAGTAGTTAAAACTAATAATTATTCAGAAATATTTATGCTGACTGTGGGCGGAACATCCATTTCTTTAATTGCCTTACTGCAAATTGTAATTGCTTTAATTTTTGTTATTATCGTTGGCAAAATTTTTAAGAAAATATTTAAGGAAAATATCCTTAATAAATTAAATATAGATTCTGCTAATAGAGAAACATTTGCTAATATTATTAGTTACTTTTTTGGTGCAATATTATTTATTTTATTATTACAATATTTTGGAGTTAATTTATCCACATTAGCTGTTATTGGAGGAGGTTTAGGTTTAGGAATTGGCTTTGGGCTACAAGATATAACAAAAAATTTTATTAGTGGTTTAACTCTTTTATTTGAAAGGCCAATTAAACCGGGGGATTTTATTGAAATAGAAAATGTAAAAGGATATGTAACAGAAATTTCTACCCGTTCCACAGTAGTTGAAACTCAGGATGGTTCAGAAATATTCATCCCTAATAGTTTTTTCATCAATCATCGTTTTACTAACTGGAGTTATAATAGTTTTACTGCTAGAATAATTATCCCCATTGCAGTTGCCTATCAATCAGATTTAGTATTAGTGACAGAATTATTATTACAGTCAGCTTACCAAGAATCAAGGGTTGTGGCACAACCTTCCCCAGAAGTTTTATTTGTCGGTTTTGGAGATAGTAGCCTTAATTTAGAGTTAAGAGTATGGATAAATCCTATTGATCAAGAACCAGAAATAAGAAGTAATTTGAATTTTATTATTGAGTATCTTTTTCGTCAACATAACATTACTATTCCTTTTCCTCAAAGAGATGTTTGGCTGAAAAACTATCCTGATGTTTTAGGAGATAAAAATATAAATATTAGTCAGGAAAAGAATAACAAAAATCATAATAATAATTCAAAAAAATCAATTAAAGATATGTTGTGGGAGGTAGATTATTTTCAAGATTTTAATGAGATAGAAATAAGAAAATTAATTGAATCAGGATATAGAAAAAATTTAGAAAAAGAACAAATTTTATTCAAAGAAAATGAAATAGGAGATACTTTTTATATTATTCTTTCAGGCAAAGTTAAAGTATTTGTTGAAAAAATAAATAAGCATTTAAACTATTTAGAAGCAGGTAGTTTTTTTGGGGAGTTATCTTTGATGTTAGGGATGCCTAGAACTGCTACAGTTAAAGCAGTAGAGCCAACAATTCTTTTTTGTATTAATCAGGCTAATTTTAGAAAATTATTAATGAAAAATCCTGAACTTTATGACTTAATTGTTAATAAATTATCGGAAAGAAAAAATGAATTAGTAGAAAGACAAAATGAGTTGAGGATGATGGGATTAATTGATAAGGAAGAAGACGATAATAACCCATTAATCTGGGTAAGAAATAGATTAAAAAAATTAATTACTTAAAATACCTAATATTTATTTACTTACTTTAGATTATCTATAGATTTTTCTAAGCAATATAATGCCCTTTTATCATTGCCGATGTGTTTCCAACATTCTTTTGCATATTCCCATTGATGGCTTTTTTCGTAACATTCACCTGCTTTTTCATATTGAGGCATTTTTATCCATATCTTAGCGGCTTCTGTCCATTTTTCTTGCTTTTCACAAACATTTGCTACATTTTCCCATTCTTCTAGCTTTCTGTAACATTCTTCCATTTTGCTAAGATGATTAATCTTTTTATAGCAGATAAGTGCTTTTTGAATATCGTCAATTTTTAAGCATTCTTCTCCTGCTTCATACCATTTACCTTGCTTTCCTAAACAGTAGGCTAATTTTTTGGTGTTGTTTAATCCTCTCCAGCAATCTTCTGCTAATTGCCAACAGCTACCTTTTTCATAACATTCGGCGGCTTTTTCCCATTCATTGATTTTTTGCCATGCTTTCCCCGCCGATTCCCATTGTTGTAAACTTTGATAAATTTCGGCTATTTCTTGCCAATTTGTTGCTTGTTTATACAGACAAATTGCTATTTTTAATTTGTTATCGACTATACGCCAGTATTTTTCTGCTTCTTGCCAATTTTCAATTCTTTCGTAATATTGGGCTGTTTTTTTGATTTCTCTGACTCTCTCAATGGCTTTGCTTTCTAAATCTGTTTTGCGTAATTTTCTCCATATTTTTATTGCTTCTAGCCATTTATCTTGTTTTTCACACATCAAGGCAACCTGATACCAGTTACCCAACTCTCGCCAACATTTTTCTGCGTCTTCCCACTCCTCACATTTTTCATGACATAAGGCTTTTTGTTGAAGGGGGTTGACTTTTGCCCATATTTTTGCGGCTTCTGAGTATCTTTGTTCTAGTTCAAATGCGATCGCAACTTGGTGCCAAGATTCCAATTCCTGCCATAACTCTATTGCTTTATCTAAATCATTAGCCTGTTGATAGCAGTAAGCCGCTTTATTTTTATCTTCTATTTTAAGCCAATTTCTGGCACTCGATCGCCATTTTCCTTGATTTTGACAGCAGATAGCCACTTTTCCCCAGTTTTCTAACTTTTGCCAACATTCTTCAGCTTTTTCCCATGCCTTTACTTTTTCCCAACACATCGCCGATAACTCAAATTCTTCTGCTTTTTGCCAACATTCACCAGCTTTTTCCCATTTTTGCAAACTTTCCCAAAGAGGAGAGGCTTTTTTCCATTCTTCTAATTTTGTCCACATTTGTGCTGATTTATCTAATTGTTTATTTTCTTGATAATATTCGTTGGCTAATTCATAGTTATGAAAAGCATCTATTTCTCTCCCCATTTCCTTTAATTTATCTCCAGCTAATTCCCATTGATTTAACTTTTCTAAGCAATCAATTTCCTTTTCTTTATTATTACTTTGCTGATAGCAATAAATAGCCATGGCAAAATTATTTTCTCGATAGAAATAATCTCCTCTCAAATTCCATTCTTCTTCAGCCAAATATCCCCATTTTTTCTGCCATAAATTATTATTTACTTTTGCCCAGCAACGAAAAGCATTAACAAAATCATTAATTTTATCCCAGTATTGTCCTGCGTTTTCCCAATCTTCTTGCAACTCTGATAATAAGGCTTTCACTCTATTTATTTCTTTTTCATCTTTTATTCTTTCATAAATTTGAATAGCAATTTTATAACTTTTTTCGCTACCCTCATTAACGTATTCTTCCGCCGCCTCTCTCATCTTATCTAGGCTTTCATAAGACGCAAAAATAGTTTCTAACTCATCTAAATTACCTTGAGTAACTAAATTTTGAATTTCTGGTTTATTCCAAAAATCTGTAGTTTGTTGATCATAAAAATATAACTTATTTCTTGCCCTTGTTATACAAACGTATAAGCAGTTATATTTAAAATTATTTAACTCCCTAATGGCTTGATTATTGCGATTTTGCCAACTGTCAAAACCAGTAAAAAAGTTCCAAATTAAAACCTCATCAAATTCTAAGCCTTTTACTTCTTGAATCGTTAAAATTCTTTCACTATCTTGAGGAAAATATGAGGCTAATCTTTCTTTTTCATTTTCATCACTAACAATAATGGCATTTTTAAGACCAAAAGATGCTTTTTCTTGAAAAATTTGCTCAGGATTCTCTCTTAAAATAAAAGGTTTTATTTCTGATTCTAGCCATGTTTTTTGTTTAATTAATTCCGATTGATTATTACTATTTTCTCGGATTATATTAACAATACTTGAACCTAAATTGACGATACCGCTATAGGAACGAAAATTAATACTTAGGTGCTTAGGCTTAATTTGTTCGTTAATTTGATTGATTTGATAATAATTTTGATATGATTGATAAATATTATTTTTTATTTTATTCCAACTAAAACCACTAGGGTTAATTATTTGGGCTGGATCGCCTGTAAAAAATATTTTTGGTAAGCTATAACCATCATTATTTAAGACTAATAATTTTAGTAAAAATTTAACTTGAATTTGAGTCAAATCTTGAATTTCATCGCAATAAATTTCTTGATATTCCCCTTGATAATCTTCTGGTATTTGTTTTAATAGGTAGTGAGTATAATCTAATTCATCCCAATATTCATGAGATTCTAACCAGTGCTGATAGTTTATAACTAGCTGATAAACTTGTTGATAGTTTATATCTCTTCTTAAAGTACTATGATTAATTAATTCTTGATATTGTTCATAAGTAATGAGATTATTTTCTAAATTAATTGCTTCTAATGAGCCTTTTAATAAATGTCTAATTTCTTCCCATAAAGATATTGGACTAAGGTTATTTATTTTCTGAATTTGGTGTTGATAAAAATGATTAATAAAACGATACAAGTTAATTTTATTTTCAGGCTTAAATCTCTCAATATTTAATTTATGTTTTTCACTAAAAATTTGACATAAATTCTGATAATATATATTAATAAAATTATCTAATTTTTCAGGATAAATGCGCTTAATTATATTCTGTGCATAGTTAGTTAATGAGCGATTATAAGTGACATATAAAACTTGATAAGACGATTCATCATTTTTTTGAGTATGGGCATTATGAAGAGCTAAATAAAGTGCGATCGAAGTTTTTCCACTTCCGGCACTGCCTGTTAATAAAGTAGGTAAATTAGGCTTTTCTGTAATGATTTGATACTGTTGAGATGATAAAATTAAGTCTGGATCTGTTTGACTTTCAGGGTTAATTGTAAAAGAGAAAAAATCACTTTCTTGATGAGTGAAATAACTATAATTAATACTTAAACTATTATCACGCCAAAGATGTTCTTGTACAATATTTTCCTGTAATTCTTCACGGCTTAAATTTTCAATATCTTCTATGCTATATTCTCCAGCACCATCTATAGGAAACTTACCTCTATCCAAATCATCATGGGAGATAAAATCAACGATTTTAATAACAGAATTATCTTGATTATCTCTTAATAAAGTTGCAATAATTCGATAGTTTAAATTATATCTAATACGAAAAATTTTTAGATTACTATTAATATCTAATTCCCTAATTTGACGGTGGGGAATACTATTATGAGTAATTCTTCTTACTTTAAATAAAAAACGACTGCGCTCTTTGGGGCTTAAAAATCTAATCTTATTCCAAACTCGAACGGAAAATAAAATTGATATAGTCACGGGAAATCAGAATTAAAAATAATGAAGAATTAAGGGCTTATAGAATCTCTTAACTCTTAACTTACTTTTCAATAATGACATTCAGAAAATAAGTAAATTACAAAAAGTAATAAAATTTAACAAAAAAAAGGGTCAAACCAATGTTCAACCCCTACAATATAAAAGATGAAACAGGTATCTTACCTGTCAATAAGTTTTAAGGAATTACATCATTCCCATACCGGGCATTCCCATGCCACCCATGCCGGGCATTCCTCCGCCCATGCCACCCATATCGGGCATTGCAGGTTCGGGAGCAGGTTTTTCTACTACTAAGGCTTCGGTAGTTAATACTAATCCGGCAATAGATGCGGCGTTTTGTAAGGAGGTACGAACCACTTTCGCAGGATCGATAATACCAGAAGCGATTAAGTCTTCATATTTTCCTGTTAAGGCATTATAACCGATGTTGGCTTCGGATTCTTGAACTTTGGCAATAACAACCGCACCTTCTACTCCTGCATTGTTAGCAATTTGAGCTAGAGGAGCTTGAATGGCTCTGAGAACAATGTCTGCACCGATTTTTTCTTCTTCGATAGTAAGACTATCTTTTAATTCGGCTACTTTGGGAGATAAGTGAATTAAACTTGCACCACCTCCGGGTACAATTCCTTCATCTACTGCGGCTTTGGTAGCGTTGAGAGCGTCTTCGATGCGTAATTTTCTTTCTTTTAATTCGGTTTCAGTAGCCGCACCTACTTTAATCACTGCTACACCACCAGCTAATTTAGCGATACGCTCTTGTAATTTTTCGGTGTCGTACTCAGAATCAGTTTCTTCGAGTTGTTTACGGATTTGAGCAACTCTTTTTTCTACTTCTGCTTTATTTTCTCCATCCGCAACAATAATGGTGTTATCTTTCTCGATGGTGATTTTACGAGCTTTACCTAAATCATCTAAATTGGTAGTATCAAGGCTCAAGCCAATTTCTTCAGAAATCAAACGTCCGCCAGTTAAAATAGCAATATCCTGTAACATGGCTTTACGGCGATCGCCAAAACTGGGTGCTTTGATGGCGGCCACGTTTAAGACACCACGAGCTTTATTAACTACGAGGGTAGCAAGGGCTTCTCCTTCAATGTCTTCAGCAACGATGAAAAGGGGTTTACCTGCACGGGCAACATTTTCTAATACGGGAACTAAATCAGCAATAGAGCTAATTTTTTTATCGGTAACTAAGACGAGGGGATTTTCAAATTCAACTATTTGTTTTTCTTGATCGGTGACAAAATAAGGAGACATATAGCCTCTATCAATCTGCATTCCTTCCACTACTTCTAATTCGGTGGCTAAGGATTTAGATTCTTCTACGGTAATCACGCCATCTTTGGTAACTTTATCCATGGCGGTGGAAATCATTTGTCCGATTTCTTCATCATTTCCTGCGGATACGGTAGCAACTTGAGCGATCGCATCTCCTTCAACAGGTTTAGCCATAGCGGAAATTTCTTTCACTAAAAGTGCGATCGCCTTATCAATACCACGACGTAACGCCACAGGGTTAGCACCAGCAGTAACATTTTTCAAGCCTTCTTTAATAATTGCTTGAGCGATAACTGTAGCGGTGGTTGTACCATCTCCTGCAATGTCTTTGGTTTTAGAAGCAACTTCGCGCACTAAACGAGCGCCAGTATTTTCTAAGGGGCTTTCTAATTCGATTTCTTTGGCAACGCTAACACCGTCTTTAACGATTTCAGGTGCACCGAATTTTTTTTCTAATAATACATTTCTACCTTTAGGTCCTAAAGTCACTTTCACTGCATTAGCAAGGGCGTTAACTCCTTGTTCGAGGTGTCTTCTGGACTCTTCTTTAAAAGATACAATTTTAGCCATAGATATTTCTGCTGTAAGACTATATTTATTTTTTTCCCATAGATCAATTTAGCACTCTTAGGTCATGACTGCTAATACGGTTATCAGCACCTTTTCTCTGATTAATTAATGAGCAATTAGTATTAGAGTTTTAGGAGATTGGGATGTTAGGGGAAAATTTCTTTTTTATCTTTTTTTATCTGAACTCTGAACTCCGAACTCCGAACTCCGAACTCCGAACTCAAATTATTGCCCTTTGCCTTTTTTTAATCTAATCTATTCACTGGTTATAAATTATGACTAAAAGTGTGACGATTACTCATCACAAAAGAAGCATTTTCTTCTCCACCATAGAAAATGAGGGAGGCTTGGGTTTCACTCCAACGGCTAATAAAATGGGGTTGTAAACCAAAAAGAATGATTAAAACCGCTAAAATCAGAGCAGGAATTCTCTCAGTCCATAAAACTCTAGGTAAATTGCTTAATTCGGGGGTTAAGCGTCCAAAAAAGACTTTATTCACCATTAATAAGAAATAAACTGCCGTCAAACCTGTACCAATGAGACAGAGTAATGTAGGAATGGGGAAAATAGGGAAGCTACCTCTGAATACCAAAAATTCAGAAATAAAGCCAACCATGCCCGGAATACCGCAACTAGCCATGACTGCTAATATCATTAAACTACCAGTGACAGGTAAACCTCTTTCGGGATTGAGTAAGCCCCTTAAATAATCCACATCACGGCTACCTGTTTTTTTATAGACAATACCCACCAAAATAAATAACATGGCACTGATTAAACCATGACTCACCATTTGTAAAATAGATGCTTGTAAACTTAATCTAGTGGTGGCAGAAGCGGCAAGTAAAACATAAGCCATGTGGGCAATGGATGAGTAGGCTACTACTTTTTTCATATCCTTTTGCGCGATCGCACACATAGCACCATATAAAGCACTAATTCCCGCCAAGAAAGCTAAGTAAGGGGCAATCACCAACCAACCTTCAAGGAAGAAACCCACCCCGAAACGTAATAAGCCGTAAGTGCCTAGTTTTAATAACACCCCTGCTAATAAAACTGAGACAGGTGTACTAGCTTCAACGTGAGCATCAGGAAGCCAAGTATGAAAGGGAAAAATGGGGATTTTGATGAATAAGCCAATTAAGAGAGGAATTAAGAGTAAAATTTGAGTAGCCACAGGTAAACCATGAGATTTTAAAGGCTCAAAAGCAAAGGTTGGCTCTCCACTAAACCAAACTAAACCTAAAAAAGAAATTAAGACGAGGAATCCAGATAAAGCAGTATAAAGTAAAAACTTCATTGCCGCATAACCTCTTTTTGCTCCCCCCCAAACCGCAATGAGAAAATATAAAGGTACAATTTCTACTTCATAAAAGAGGAAAAATAACAATAAATTTTCTGCTAAAAATGCCCCGGCAACTCCTCCTGTTAAAAGTAAAATCATTCCATAATAGAAACGAGGTCTTTGAATATCTTTAGGAGAGATATAAATAGCAATTAAAGTTAATAAACTGTTGAGAGAAATAAGGGGTAAAGATAAACCATCAACTCCCAAATCATAGCCCAAACCGAGCCAATTTAGCCAAGAAATACTTTCAGTAAACTGACTATCAAATAAGTTAATGTCAAAATTAATCCCAATGATGATATTAATAATCAGAGTTGCGATCGCAATATTTAAAGCAATATTACGATAAATAAGAGTATTTTTAAAGCTAGGTAAAAAACAAATAATTATTGCCCCAAAAATAGGCAACCATATTAAGGAACTAAGCATATTAAATAATTAATAGTTGATGGTTAATAATTTTGAGAAAAACTTTTTAATTAAACATTTAGCAGATAATATCTATATGGTTTTGTAATGAGGACTTTAGCTCTTTTTTAAAGGAATGACTAAAGAAATTTATTATTGATCAATCTCTCATTAAAATGATCCCCAATAGTTAAGAATATTATTCCATTGTCCGCTTAGAATAGACCACATTAATAATACCACTCCTACAATGATGGTTAAGATATAGAACTGAGATTGACCAGAAGTATTATATTTAAGGGTATTGCCTCCGAAAATAGTTACTAAACTAATCAGGTTAACTACTCCATCAATAATGTAGCGATCGCACCATGTGGTAAACTTAGCTAAATTAGAGACAAAAGCCACAACTGTAAATTGATAAATCTTGTCTAAATAGAAATCATAGGCAAGTAAATCTTGAATGACTCGCACGGATTTTTCCACAGGGCGATAAAAACCTTTTCTGAGGGGAATTAAAAAGCCGATAACACAACCCAACAAACCAGAGGCGATAATTAAAGGTAAGGCATAACTAACCACCATAGCAGTATTGTTTAAAATAGGAGCATTAGGACTTAACCAGAGAGAATAATCAAAAGGTAGAATTGGAGCAAGTAAAGTAATAATGGTGAGAGAAACCATTGGAATTGCTAACTGCCAAGGAATTTCAGGAGCTCGACGGGTTTTAGGTTGAGTTTTGCCCAAGAAAACAGTCCGAAACACACGGGTAAAGTTAAGGGCATTAATCAAATTAACTAACAAAAGAATACCTAATAACCACCAAGAAACCTCTAAACTACCATTAAACCAGCGATGGAAAGTAATTAACATTCCTGAAGGTAATAAAGCAATAATTCCTGCACTGCCTGTCATATAAGCAAGGGTTGTACTGGGCATTTTAGACCAAATTCCCCCCATTTCCGTAATATTTTGGCAACTGGTAGTCAGAATAATTGAACCTGCACTCATGAATAATAAAGCCTTGGCAACCCCATGACAGAATAAAATCAAAAAGGCAATATCCACATGACCCAATCCCACCGCAATAAAGACTAAACCTAGATAAGCACTGGTAGAATGGGAAAAAGTCCTTTTAAGATCTATTTGTGCTAAAGCAATTAATGAACCTCCAATGGCAGAAATCGCCCCAATTACCACCAAAGTGTGAGAAGCCACAGGAGAAAGAGTGAATACTGGCTCTAATTTAATTAATACATAAGCTCCAGCCGAAACTACGATCGAATTTCTCATAATACTAGCTGGATTAGGACCTTCCATCCCCTCATCTAACCAGAGATTTAAAGGGAATTGAGCGCATTTGCCTGTGGGGCCTGCAATTAAGGCTAAACCAATTAAAGTCGCTGTCAAACCACTAACAGAGGGATTTTCGGCCCATTCTTTCAACTGAGAAAAACTTAATCCCGCTCCATCACTAGATAAAGCAACAATACCCATTAACAACAGAATATCCCCAACTCTTTTGGTAAGAAAGGCATCTCTAGCCGCCGTAACAACAAGGGGTTGTGCATACCAGAAACCCACTAATAGATAAGTAGAAAGGGTTAACAACTCTAACAAACCATAACTGAGTAAAAGGGAGTCACTGATGGCAATACCCCCTAAAGCCGCTTCAAAAAAGCCCATTAAACCAAAAAATCGAGCTAATGACCAATCTTTCTCCATATAGCCCATGGCAAATATTTGCGCCAGTAAACTAATAATGGTAACTAACTCTAATGCACCACTACTGACAGGAGAAATTTCGATGGCTAAAGACAAATCTAATTCAGCAATACTAAACCAAGGAAAAACAACACTTTGAGAGGGAAAATTACCAATATTAAAAAAGATGATACTGCCATGAAAAAATGATAGTAAGGTCATTAATATATTCAGATAGGCCGCCGGGCGAGGTCCTGTTTTGCGAATAAATCCTAATGCCCAAGGCAGACTAAAAATAGCCCCTAACAATCCATATAAGGGGATAAACCATATATGCTGAATCAGAAAATTAATCATGCTTATTGAATAGTATGTTTATGTATTAAAATAACTTTATCTACTTTTCTTGATGAATCGATTTTACAGCAATTTGTTAAGAATAAATAGACCTGAGTTCAGAGCGTGAAGTTTAGGTTATGAAGTAAATTTTGTCAGAAATGCGAATCAATTTTGTTATGTTTAAAATCAATTATTAACCCTAAATTATCAATTATAACCTAGTAATGTTTTGAATAAGTGCAACAAAGATAGGGGATGTTGCGTTTAACAATAATGATACAATTATTTATTAAGTTTTATTAACAAAAACAAATAACTGAAGTATGGGAAATCAAATTGAGGATTTGTTACAACCTTTTCAAAGATTTGGGATTAATTTGGGATTAAAAAGAATTAAAAATTTATTAGCTTTGCTAGATAATCCTCAAGAAAAAGTGCCTATAATTCATGTAGCTGGAACTAATGGCAAAGGCTCTGTTTGTGCTTATTTATCGTCAATTTTAACCGCTTCAGGATACAAAACAGGACGCTATACTTCTCCTCATTTAGTTAACTGGACGGAAAGAATTTGTCTTAATGAAAAACCCATAGAAGAAGACATTTTAATAACAATTTTAGAAAAAATAAGATCAGTTATTAATCCTAATGATCCTGAATGTCCCACTCAATTTGAAGTTATTACGGCGGCGGCTTGGCTTTTTTTTGCTAATTCAGAGGTTGATGTGGCAGTGATGGAAGTGGGTTTAGGAGGAAGACTTGATGCTACTAATGTATGCGATCGCTCTTTAGCTAGTATTATCACTTCTATCAGTCGAGAACATTGGCAAAGATTGGGGGATACCCTCAGTAAAATTGCCACTGAGAAAGCAGGAGTTATTAAGGAGAAATGCCCTGCAGTGGTGGGAAATCTCCCAGAAGAAGCCGTTGAGGTAGTCAAAAATCGAGCAGAAGAATTAAACGCTCCCACAATTTGGGTAAAATCAGCCCAAAAATTATCCCCTAATCAAGCTGAATATGAAGGGGTTAACTATCCTTTAGCTTTAGCGGGAGATATACAGTTACAAAACTCAGCAATTGCGATCGCAACTATCAAAATATTACAAGAAAAAGGTTGGCAAATCCCTACATCTGCCATAGAAGAAGGCATGAAAAACACCCGTTGGCGAGGAAGAATTGAATGGGTGAAGTGGCAACAACGAGATTTACTAATTGACGGAGCTCATAATGTAGCTTCTGCAAAGGTTTTAAGACAATATGTGGATACCTTGCATAAACCCACTACTTGGGTCATGGGAATGTTAAACACAAAAGACCACGAAGGTATTTTTAAGCAATTATTACGTCCTGAAGATCAACTTCATTTAGTACCCGTACCAGATCATAGCACCGCCGAACCCGAAGAATTAGCAATATTAGCAAAAACCATTCAACCCCAATTAAAACAGGTACAAACTTACGGAGATTTATACACTGCCCTAGATTCTGTTACCAACAATCAGGAAACTGCAACTACATCTATTGTCCTTTGTGGTTCTTTATATTTACTAGGATACTTTCTTGGTAAGTTAAGGTAAGGGAAAAGAGGCAAAGCACAAACCCCTCTTTATCTTCAGGGTTTTTTCAAAGTCAGGGCAAAATTATCTTGCCCTCACCCCCAACCCCTCTCCCACAGTAGAGGGGAGCGTTTTTTCTTAATAATTGATTAATTAATACTTAAAAACTCCTGTATCTGTTACTATTTGTTAGTTTCAAAAATAGACATTTTTGAGAATGAAAAAACCCTGCTTTATCTTCAGGGCTGTTTCATTTTAAAATTTTTGGTTAAGAGGGAGTAATGACTAACGAGTAATAAGTAATGATTTTTGATAATTTAAAATGATTAATTAATTGTTTCAAGATTTTCTTTTATTACTTAAAATCTGTAAGCCAAACATCCCCCTAATCCCCTAATACCCCAATACCCTAGGCCCAGATTTCCCCCTCATCATTCTCCAAAAAAAACTTTTTAAGATAAAATATGAATATTTGTTCATATATTAAGGTTTTATCATGGGAAAACATTGTTGCACACAAAACAATAGCAGTCATAATCATCACCATGAAAGAGAAGATGTAAATCTAAAAAAAGAGGTTATATCTGTCATCGTTGTCAGTGTTTTATTTATTTTGGGTTTTGGTTTTGAAAATCAATTACATAACACGATTTATTCTTTCGGAGAATATTTAGTTTTTATACCTGCTTATCTTCTTGCTGGTTGGAATGTTTTGATGAGTGCAGGGAAAAATATTGTTAAAGGTAAATTTTTTGATGAAAACTTTTTAATGACTGTTGCAACTTTAGGGGCGTTTGCTATTCATAAACTCCCTGAAGCAGTGGCAGTGATGCTATTTTTCAAAATTGGTGAATTATTCCAAGAATTGGCGGTAAATCGTTCCCGTAAATCCATTAAATCTTTATTAGAAATTCGTCCTGATTATGCTAATCTTCAAGATGAGGATGGTATAAAAAAAGTTAATCCTGAACAGGTCAACATAGGCGATTTCATTGTTGTTAAACCTGGAGAAAAAATACCTTTAGATGGAGAAATATTAGAAGGTGATTCTCAGGTAGATACGTCGGCTTTAACTGGAGAATCTGTACCCCGCATGGTGAGAAAAGGAGAAACAGTATTAGCAGGAATGATAAATCAAACAGGGGTGTTAACTCTTAAAGTAACTAAACTTTTTGCAGAATCTTCCATTACTCGAATTTTAGATTTAGTGGAAAATGCTAGTAGTAAAAAAGCTCCTACACAAAAATTTATGAGCAAATTCGCTCAATACTATACCCCAATAGTTGTTTTTACTTCTTTAGCTGTTGCTTTGATACCACCATTATTGATACCTAATGCTAGTCATGGTGAATGGGTTTACCGTGCTTTAGTATTATTAGTTATTTCTTGTCCTTGTGGATTAGTAATTAGTATTCCTTTGGGTTATTTTGGAGGGGTTGGCAGAGCGGCAAAAAAGGGAATTTTGGTAAAAGGAGCAACTTATCTCGATTCTTTGTTACAGGTGAAAACCATAGTTTTCGATAAAACTGGTACTTTGACAAAGGGGGTATTTCAGGTAACGAATATAGTTCCTTATAATGGTTTTACGAAAGAAGAATTATTAGCTTTTGCTGTAGGGGTAGAAACCTATTCTTCCCATCCCATTGCTGAATCTATTCGCCAAGCCTATGAGGGAGAAATTGACGATTCTATTATCGATAATTATCAGGAATTAGCAGGTTATGGTGTCTCTGCTATCATTGACGGAAAACGAGTCATTGCGGGGAATGATAAACTATTGCATCAAGAAAATATTTCTCATGATACTTGCAATGTTACAGGCACTGTTGTCCATTTAGCGGTAGATAATAATTATGCAGGTTACATTTTGATTGCTGATCAAATTAAAGAAGATGCTACGTTTGCCATTTCTCGGTTGAAAGAGTTAGGAATAGAAAAAACTGTGATGTTAACTGGAGATAATAAGGTTATTGCTTCAGAAATTGCCAAAAATTTAGGGTTAGATTCCTATCAAGCAGAATTGTTACCCGAAGACAAAGTTACAGCTTTAGAAAATCTCATTTATCAAAGTAAAGAAAAAGAAAAAGTTGCGGTGGTGGGAGATGGTATTAATGATGCCCCTATTATTGCAAGGGCAGATGTGGGTATGGCAATGGGGGGTTTAGGTTCTGATGCTGCGATCGAAACTGCTGATATAGTAATTATGACGGATGCTCCTTCTAAAGTACCAGAAGCGATCGAAGTTGCAAGAAAAACTCATAATATTGTTTGGCAAAATATTGTATTTGCTTTAGCTGTAAAGGGCTTATTCATTGTTTTAGGAACTTTTGGGGTTGCAAGTCTTTGGGAGGCTGTCTTTGCCGATGTAGGAGTTGCTTTGGTTGCTATTTTCAATGCGACTAGAATCATTAATAACTGACGTTATGTACTTATTTAACCTGAGTTTTGCTTTGAGAATATCGAATAAGGACAGGTTTCGGGTTTTCAGGTGTCAAATGAGATGCTTATAAATGACCTTAGTTTTGATTCTATCTTTGTCAAACAATAAATAAAACTTATCTAAACCTAAGCAAACTTCTATTTATATTATATTGCTATAAACAAAAAATATTATTAGACTAATAATAGTTAAGTAAAGCTAATTAATCAGGTAGAAAGATAATGTTTAACTTTAATTTGTTAGTTTTGATGAATTCCCCCTTTAATTTTATTAAGAAAAGATTAGAAAATTTAGAAATTAGCACTAAAGAAACTGCAGAAAAAATAGTTAATTTAATTCCTAATACTTGCCCTTTTGCTAGGGAAATTAGACTTTTTAACCGTTCCATCTTTAAAATTCCACCTTTGTGTAAATTAAATCCCTTTTATGAAGATTTAATGATGTTACGTTTTAGAGCATTATCTTTTTTGTGTGAAATGGGAGAAGATATAACTCCTTATTGTCAATAAAATATCTCTTTTTTCTCTAATCAATGTTTACTAATGAAATTATCAAAAGATAAGAAAAAATTATGCAAATATGTAAAACCTGTAAAGGTTCAGGGGTTAAGTTGGTCAAAACTTCCACACCTACTTATAAGGGTGTTGTTGAATATTATCCAGAAAAATGTCTGGATTGTAACGGTAAGGGGTACATTTTATCATCACCTTCATCAACCAAATGTTTAACCGTTAATCATTAAATTGCCCATCATACCTAAATCTTCATGGTCTAAAATATGGCAATGATAGACTGTTTTACCAACAAAGTCACGAAAAGCAATACGAATACGCACCGTTTCACCCGTTTTTACTAATACCGTATCTCGCCAAGCCAGTAAATCTTCTGGTTTTCCGTTACGACTGATAACTTGAAAAGCATTATTATGAATGTGAAGAGGATGATCCATTACTCCTGTATTGATGATTTCCCAATCTTCTACGGTATTGACTCTTACTTGTGTATGGATGCGATCGCTTCTATAAGCCAAACCATTAATTAGAAAAGCCATACCCACACTGGGATTCATCCCGTGATTGAGTTCAAAGGTTCTTACAGTTTGAGGTTCAGGTAAAGGAGAAACCGCCACTAATTCATTGGGGATAGAAGAAGATTGCCCAGAAGATTCATAATTAACCGTAGCTAATACCATCGGAGTGTTATCCCTACTATCTCCGTTTCTCATGCCCATACCGCCCATCATACCTACACCGCCCATCATGCCCATGCCGCCACGATTATAAGGTAAATTTAACAAACGATATTCCTTTGCAGGTTGATTACCCTTAATTAAAACTTCCGCACGTTGCCCCGGCGTTAATAGTAATTCCTTAACCTCTATGGGCTTATTTAAACCTCCACCATCAGTAGCAATTTGATAAAAAGAGTGATTTTCCAACGCTAAACGATAAAAACGAGAGGGAGAAGCATTGAGAATACGTAAACGTAATAATCCTGTTTCTGGAAAAGAAATACGGGGATTCACTTGCCCATTGACAGTAATAATATTACCCTCCCTTCCTGTCATTAAAGACATATGAGCAGAATTAGCAACTCTACCATTACTATCTACAGCAAAATCTTGTAATACCAAAAATTCTTCCTTAGCACTTTTGATTTCAGGAATTTCATCTAAATCCCCTCGTACAATAAATAAACCTGCTAAACCACCAAATAATTGTTCAGCCACAAAACCATGAAGATGAGGGTGATACCAAAAAGTTCCCGAAAGGTGATTATTAGGTATTTGAAATTGATAAGTTACTTTTTCTTTGGGCTTAATGTGAAGAAAAACATTGTCTGCATTACCCTGAATGGGAATATGTAAGCCATGATAGTGAATATTTGTTGGTTGAGAGAGACTGTTAGTAAAGTGAATACGAACTTTATCTCCGGGTTTTACTTCCAAGCGAGGTGCTGGAATTTTGCCATTATAAGTAAGTAAAGAAGCCTTGGTATTTCCTATGTTAACGAGATTCTCTTTGGCTTCTAAGTCTAACTCTAATAAACCATTAGAGCTTTTATAAACATCGAAAACATTAGAAGAAGGTAAGGGTTGACTGGAAATATTCTGATTAAATTTGTTAGTAAAGAAAATAGTACCGACACTAGCCGTACCAAATAAAATCAACTGACGACGATTTATTTTAACCATGACTTAATTATTCCGAAATTCTGATAATATAACTTTTGGTTAATAGGAATGATAGTTTTTAAATACCTGCACTTCTCCTTTTTTATTGAAAGCTAAGACTTGAAAAGGTTGTTTGATGTTTTGTGCTTCCATTCCGGGAGTTCCAATAGGCATGGCAGGTACAGCTAAACCAGAAAATTGAGACTTTGTGGATAGAAAACTTTTAATGTCATCGGCGGGAATATGTCCTTCCATTGCGTAACCGTCAATAATAGCTGTATGACAGGATGTTAATTCTGTAGGAATTTTATACTTTTGTTTGATCGATTCTAAGTCATTAGTTTTTATATCTTTAACGATAAAACCATGTTTTCTGGCGTGTTCTATCCAGCCACCGCAACAACCACAATTGGGACTCCGATAGACGGTCATTTTTCTAACTCCTGAGTAAGAAGGCTTTGTTTCTCTATCCCAAACGCTCTTTATTATTGAATTGTTGACAACTTCATCAGCATTAGCAATGTTAAGGGGAGTGACATAAAATAAACCTCCTAAAAGTAAAGAAAACATTGATAAAAGACTTGAAGCGAGAATAATTTTAGTAGAAAACTTAAGCATAATCAGTTCAATTCCAATTCACTAAAGGAAAAAATAGTTCTATTTATACGTTAAACCTTCTAGTAGGCTAGAGAGTCAATTACTTTTAAGCTAGTTTACAGGTTTACTGTTTAGGTTTGGGTAGAGGGTAATTAAGATTTAAGAATAGATTTGAGTTTGGGATAAAATAAATGGTTAAAAATTAAGTATTATTTGTTACGAAATTAATGCACGTACATAATTTAGAACAATGGCAACATTCTCATGATTTTCTGATAAATCAGGAAAAATCGGAGAAAAAAACCCAGATAGTGATGATTTTGACGGCAATAACCATGGTGGTGGAGATTATTACGGGTTTACTGTTCGGTTCGATCGCACTTTTGGCGGATGGTTGGCACATGGCGACTCATGTTGGTGCTTTTGCTATCACTTTATTTACTTATCGATATGCGAGAAAAAATGTTAATAATCCTAAATTTACTTTTGGTACAGGTAAGGTAAATGTACTAGGAGGGTTTGCTAGTGCCGTGGCGTTAGGGGTAATTGCTTTAGTTATGGCGTTAGAGTCGGGAATGCGTCTATTTGAACCACGTCCGATATATTTTAATCAGGCCATTGCAGTGGCAATTATTGGTTTGATCGTTAATTTAGTTAGTGCTTGGTTACTACAAGACGATCACCATCATCATGATCATCATACCCATGAACATCATCACCATCAAGATCATAATCTTCAAGCGGCTTATGTACACGTTTTGGCAGATGCTTTAACTTCTATCCTCGCAATTGTTGCTTTGTTTGGAGGCAAAATTTGGGGTTGGATTTGGCTTGATGCAATTATGGGTTTTGTCGGTGCAGGGGTGATTACAAAATGGGCTTATCATCTCATTAAAGATACTAGCTCAATTTTATTAGATGGAACTGCGGATCAAAAAACTCGCCTAGCGGTAATTAATGCTATTGAAGGGGATGCGGATAATCGGGTGGTTGACTTGCACCTATGGTATTTAAGTCAAAATAGTGTAGCTGTGATGATTTCTATTGTTACCCATGAGATGCGATCGCCCAACTATTATAAAAATCTCCTTAAACATATTCCTTCTTTGACTCATATTTCTGTGGAAGTTAATCCCTGCGAAGGAGAGCCTTGCATCAAGTATGACCTCAGTTTAGTCTAACATTCATAAAAATTCTCTTCAACCTCCATTGCCCATTGCCTATTCACAATTGACAATATTAAGTTCTATTATCAATCATTTTAAGAGTCCAAAAAACCACTAAGCCAATAATCATGTAACCTAAAACTATTAGAGAAGGAGTAAGTCTATCTAGGATTTTATCTGAATCTGAAAATGTGGCAATACCCACCAGAAAATATGCGAAAAAACTAATTATCAACCAAAATAACAATAATATGAAGGATAGCAAAAATGGAATGATTTGATGAGAAGAAAGTTTTAAACCTATAATGTACAGACCGAAGAATATGTTGCTCAAAAAGGCAAAAATTCCTCCAGATAAAGAAATTAAGTGTATCAGTCTAAACATATAAGAACCTTGAATAATTTAATTTTGACCTAATTTTAAGTATCGGTACTCTAACATTAATAGACATCGATCGAATTTAAGCTAAAAATCAATTCTTATTTAGAAAAAATAAATATTAACCCTGTTCTCTGCCGCCTGATTTAAAAGTTTGATATAAAGTCAAGGTAATCTTAACCTCAGTTTGGTTTAAGAATATCGGGTAAGTATCAGGTTGTTGGAAAATTAGGGAGAAACGAGTTCGGAGAGTTCGCACCTTTGGCTCTTACACTCCCCTCGGTAGTGAACGGGGTTTTGAATTCTTAATTATCAACTATTTACCTTTGCCCCTTGCCCTTTGCCCTTTTCCCTATCACTCATAGATAAAAATTTATCCCGAACTCAGGTTAATCTTAATTTCAACTTTCTACATATTTCTTTTTTGGTTGACAATCTTTATTAAAATAAAGCAATTGGTAACTAAAAGTTGACAATATAAATTGAGAGAGAATAAAATCAAAAGACTTCTTGCTTTGTCTAGGGAGAGGCAAAAGTTATAAAAATCGACTATTTTCCTGTAGAAATAGATCTAAAGACTATTTGAGATGAAAAAATATGATTTGGTTAGGAATTGATCCGGGATTAGCGATTATTGGTTGGGCGATTTTGTCAGGAGATGAAACTTGTTTACCAGAAATTATCGAGTATGGAATTATTGAAACCAGTAAAAATATAACAACAGGAGAGCGTTTAGCGGAAATAGAGACAGATTTTGTTAGTATTATTAATGAATTTCAACCAGAAGGGATTGCTATTGAAATGCCTTTTTTTAACCGTCAAATTAAGGCGGCAGGAGGAGTCTTACAGGCTTTAGGGGTTATTAATTTGGTTTGTTTTCGAGATGCTCATTTGACTCCTATTTTTCTTCATCAGTCTAGTTGGAAAGCTCATTTAGGTAATGGTAGAGCAAAAAAAGCAGAAATTGCTTCTACCTTACAACAGTTATTTGATTTACCTGATTTACCTATTGATGATAGTGTTGATGCGATCGCGATCGCATATAGTGCTTGTTGTGGTTTAAGGAATATGATTGATTAAGTATTGTCATTTTTTCTTCCCCCTTCTGAAATTCAAATTGAGAGTATCAATTAGGTAATGTTATGATATAGACTGATTTTGCTTTTCTAAAATGAAACAGCCCTGCCCTTGTAAGGGGGATAAAGGGGGGTTTGCCCCTTGCCCTTTAAACTTAAACTTTTCCTAATTTGTAATTGAATTAATAACCTTTTTTAATAGCAAATTCTACTTGTTTAAATTCTTGTAAAAGACGTTTTTTCAACTTTTCAGGCATCGGGCGATTTCCATAAGAAGTATAATAACCTGCTAAAGAATTGAGGGCGGTTTGCATAGTGGTAAAAGACTTTAAACCGCTATATTTATTATTTTTACGGTAGCGAGAAACGTAATCATTAATCTGTTTACGGGCAAGGGTTTGATTTTCTCTTTTTACTTCAATAGAAGCGTCTGCAGGTGTTTCAATAACCTGGGTTAAACTTTCAATAACGGTTAAAGTATCGTCAGTGTATTTACCTGTAAGTGCGATCGCACCTTGACTAAAACTAAATAAAGCAATAGTAACAATTAAAACTAAAGAGATTATTTTACGTAGATATGATTTAATCATGATTATGGGAAATTGTGTTTTATCCCTTAAAATTTTATCTCAATTATGACCATCTTCACGGTAATAGTTTTCCAAAAAAAAGCTAAAAGGCATTTACTTAAATTTTTACGAACAAGTCTAGCAAAGTGAGGAGAAAGGGAGATAAGAAGAGGAATTGGGGTGTTAGAGCATCTGTTAGAAGTTAGATAAATGAACAAAAAGTCAAAATAAAAGCAATAAAAGTTAATAAATAATAGACATTCCACTGCAATACAGAATTACTGTTTCTAGTTTCATCCACATAGGTTTACCTCGCTCGATCTTATCAGTAGTGAACTGATAGTTACAGTGCTTACATTTAAACCTTTGTTGACCACGAGCAAAACCGTTTTTGATGATTTTAGTATTATGACGTCGAGGGCATTGATGAGACATGGTTAATTAATGATGATAGGATCAGTTTATATCATAACATTACCTAATTGATACTCTCCAAGAGAATAAACATTTTAAAATACAGTCAACCTCAAAAAAAACTATCAAAGCAGATTTACAAGAATTAGTGAAATTGATCGCAGAAAAACAAGTTAATATTAATTTTCCCATCACCTTAACGAAAGCAATACAGGAAAAATTAGGCAATAATTTAAAGGAAATAGAGATTCAATCAGAAACCTCGCAATATTATTCTTTAAAAGAAAAATTACCAGAATAACAACTTAAACATGACTTACGATATAGCAATTATAGGGGGAGGCATAGTTGGTTTAGCCACTGCCATGAATTTACAACAAAAATATCCTCAGAAAAAAATTATCCTTGTAGAAAAAGAAAATCATTATGCAACCCATCAAACTGGCCACAATAGCGGAGTTATTCATTCGGGAGTTTACTATCAACCCGGTAGCTACAAAGCAAAGTTAACCACTCAAGGAAATCGAGCCTTAGTTGAATTTTGTCAAACCCACAATATCAAATATGATGTCTGTGGAAAATTAATCGTTGCCTGTAAAGAAAAAGAATTATCTCAATTAGAAAATCTCTATCAACGAGGATTACAAAACGGCATTGCCGTCACTAAAATTTCAAGGGAAGAAGCTAGAGAAATTGAACCTTATGTTAATTGTATTCAAGCCATAAAAGTACCTACTGCAGGGATTGTTGACTATAAGGAAGTAGCAAAAAAATACGCAGAAATATTCTGTGATAGTGGTGGGGAGATTCGCTTAAATACAAAAGTTGTTAATCTTAAATATCAAAATTCTCAACATATTATCATCACAAATCAAGGGGAAATAACCTCAAAATATCTAGTTAATTGTGCAGGGTTATACAGTGACAAAATCGCTATATTAGGTGGTGTCAATCCAGAAATGAAAATTATCCCTTTTAGGGGAGAATACTATGAGTTAAAGCCCGAAAAAAGGTATTTAGTTAAACATTTAATCTACCCTGTGCCTAATCCAGATTTTCCCTTTTTGGGAGTGCATTTCACCCGTTTAGTTGACGGCAATATTCACGCAGGCCCCAACGCCGTATTGTCATTAAAACGAGAAGGATACAAAAAAACAGATTTTGCTTTGGGAGAATTTTGGGAAACTATTACTTACTCAGGATTATGGAAATTAGCGAGTAAATACTATGAAGAAGGAATAGAGGAAATTATCCGCTCATTTAGTAAAACAGCTTTTGTTAGGAGTTTACAAACCCTAATTCCTGAAGTACAAGAAAATGATATTATTCCCTCTCCTGCAGGGGTAAGGGCGCAAGCATTAAATCAAGATGGTACTTTAGTACAAGATTTTGCTTTATTACCGACAGAAAATGCTCTTCATGTTTGTAATGCTCCCTCTCCTGCGGCTACGGCATCTTTAAAAATCGGAGAAGTCATTTCTCAGAATGTCGCTTTTTGATTCGATTAGCAATTAGTAATTAAGACAAGGCAATAGGGAATAGGAAATAGGCAATAGGCAATAGGCAAAAGCGTTTAATTAACCTCCCCCTCTCACCTCATCACCTGCCACCTGAAACCTGAAACCTGACACCTAACCCCAACACCCTCAACACCCTATTTACAAAATGTTAGATATTGCCGTACCTAATCGCTGTATTTTAGAGATAAAGAGTTTAATTTAAAATACTGTTGTAGAATATGTTAGATAAAATTTTATATGCCGATTCTGGCAATGGTCACACTCAGGAAATGCTGAAAATTTTACTCGATATACCAGCATTTAAAAACAGTGAAATAAATATTCTCCATGTTATTCCCCCTCAAGTTTCTGCGGATGCTTTAGCTGAAAAATGGGAAGAAGGTGGAAAAATACTTTCTGAAATCGTTAAAAATGTTAATCTTGATCCCTCTAAGGTTGCTACTATTTTAAAACAAGGCGATCCTAAAGATACGGTTTGTAAGACGGCACAAGAAATTAATGCAGACTTAATTTTAATGGGCTCTCGTGGTTTGAAACGTTTAGAGTCTTTTTTGGAAAACTCTGTTAGCCAGTATGTATTCCAATTGAGCGATCGCCCCATGTTACTTGTGAAAGATGATATATATGTAAGGAAAGTAAAAAGGGTAATGTTAGCCTTAGATAAATCCGAGTCTTCTTCCTACGCCCTTGAAATGGCGTTATATCTTCTCAGAGATTATCGTGAGGCAGAGTTGTATTTAGTCAGAGTGAATCCTGATATGAATGCCGATTTAGACTTATCGACGGCGGAAATGGAGCAAAATCCTGTTTTAGCTTCTGCTTTACAACAAGCGAAAAGAATGGGAATTTCTGCTAAATGTATTGTGAAAGGAGGAAAACCAGCACAACAAATTTGCAAATTAGCCGATGATAATAATATTGATTTACTCTTATTAGGATCTCCAGATCGTCGTCCTTCTATTGCTAAAAGTTTAGTTGATTTAGACCGTTTATTGGGTACTTCTTTATCTGATTATGTCAGGGTTAATGCAAATTGTCCTGTTTTATTAGTCAGAAAATAAATTAAAAATAAACTTACTTTTAATCAGAAATTAGCAATTAGTAATTAGCAATTATAAAATAATAATATATAAATTTAATAACTCGTAATTCCTTCCAAATTTAAAATTATCATGAGTATAGGCGATCGCATCAATGAATTCATGGGTAAAACCCGTTATGTGGTTTCCCGTATCTTTGTTCATCTTGAGGGAGAAGAAGTAGCCCCTTTTTTGGGTATTTTAAACCAAAATGCCCGTAGGGCAGTAGATGCCGATGGTGAAATGGACACTATGGGAGAATGTCTAGTCAACATTTGCGAAGGTCTATTGCAATACGAATTTTACTGGAAAAGTGCTTCTAATGAAGGGGATGTATTTTGGAATGAAGGAGATGCAGGAGATTATGTAACGGAGTTATTTACCGATTCTGCTCAACGGTATCTTAGTCAACCAGACTTAGAAGACGATGAAGAAGATGACGGTTTATCCCTCCCCGTAACCGATAATATTATTGTTATGATCACAGTAGCTTTTGAGGGAGAAGTGCCAGAAATTGAAACGGATTTAGCCCAGAGAGATAGTTTAAAAGATGGATTGAAAGCCCTAATTAGCTTACATTATAAACAAAGATATAGAGCGATCGCAATTCATTTCTCTCCTGCTAGACTGGGAGAACAACTTAACTCCGATCAAATCTTAATCAATTTTTCTGAATTAATCCCCCTGTGATCAAGAAAAAATAACACTATAAAAAACAATGTTTAAGCGAATTGTAGCCCTATTTTTAACAATCTTCCTTTCTTTTGGGACTTTTGCTTGTGGCGCTCCTAATAGTGAAGCCGTTAGCAACTCCAACAATTTTAATAACAATACCAATATTCCTAGTAATAACATTGCTAGTGGTAAATATCCCGTACAACAAGCAACATTTAATGATATAGACGGTGAATATACCCTCATGTTGTTAAATACTCCAGCCGGTAGCAGTCCTGTTTTTCGTACCACTAACCTACAAATGGCTCGTTTAACGGATGAAGAAATCAAAGAAGGACAAAGTACCTACGCTGAAATTAAGGGAAACGAAGCAATAATGCACCTCACAGAGGATTTTCGCATTGAATATGTCCACAACGAAACTCAAACTGTCACCAATCCAGATACAGGCAGACAGGAAACCGTTATTGTTAGACGAGAATCCAATTTTTGGACTCCTTTTGCAGGGGCGATGGCAGGACAAGCCCTAGGTAGTTTATTATTTACCCCTAGATATTATGTTCCTCCTGTCTATTCTGGTGGCAATTTATCAGGTATTGGTGGCTATGGAAGCACTTATAATCAGGCCGTGCAAAGCTATCGTAGTAACTATAATTCTGCCCCCACAGTGGAAAAAAATCGTCAATCTTTCCGCTCTACAGGCACTCTTAAAAATAGTTCTGGTAATACTATTAATCGGGTCAATAGTAATAATAACAAAGCTACTGGGTCAGGTTTTGGCTCAAGTGATTTGAAAAACAGTGGTAATTCTAGCAAATATAAACAGCCTAGCAAAAATAGCTTTGGCAGTAATAAATCAAGTGGTTATAGAAGAACTACTCCCGCTAGAAGAAGTGGGGGATTCGGTAGCCGTCGTCGTCGTTAAACTCTCTGAGTAGGGAATGAGTCGGGAAAGAGGTATCAGGTTGCAGGTTTCAGGTGGTAGGGGTTGAATATATTCAACCCTTACAGTATTAGGGGGTAGTTAATTAAATTATTAGAAAAATAACCATTGGTATAGTAATAAAACTCATTAGAGTGGAAAGAATTATTGTCCTAGATACCATTGTTATATCCCCTCCAAATTCTTGCATCATCACCGCCGTATTAATAGCCGTAGGCATGGCAGTTTGTAAAACCAATACTTGTAAATCTAAGCCCTCTAAACCCATTGTTTTCCCCACTCCATAAGCAATTAAAGGTGCGATCGCAAGTTTACCTAAACTAATTAAAAAGTGAATAAAATCAAACTGAAAACGAGTATTTGTTAACTGCATCCCCAAAATTAAAAGAGCGATAGGAATAGAAGACATCCCCAACCACTCAATGCTTTTCCCCAAATTAAACGGCAGAGTAATATGGGCTAAATGAAGAGAAACTCCTAATATCATTGCCCAAATCAAAGGAAGGCGAAAAGTCATTTTTATGCCCTTGATAATTGATTCCCCCTTCAAAACCGCAGGTAAAACGCCAAATAAGACAATACTTGAACCAATCATATAAATTACCGCTCTTTCTAATCCCCCTTCTCCTAAAGCAAATGCGGTAATTGAAAGCCCCATATTCCCATTATTAGGACATAACAAAATTGCGAACAAACTGCGACGATTTTCTGACGATAACTTAATAACTTTACCAATTAAGATTATTCCACCATACAAAATGACAGAAATAACACCATAGGCAAATAAAAAACGAAAAGTAACATCTCCCCCCACAGAATTGCGATAAAAGCTATCTGTCACTAAAGCCGGTGCGAGAATATAAACCGTTAATTGCGAAAGAGTAGAGCGCTCTAAACTCAATTTTTTTCCTGCAACATAACCAATGATAATAATAAAAGCAACAGGTAAAACAGATTGAAGAATTATATTCATAACAAAAGTTAAAGTAAATAAGGCAAAAATTTTTGATTTTTATGAGCCTTGAGTGCATCTAAGTTTACTGATGAGGTAAGCAAAAGGGAAATATAAACCTGAGTTGAGATTTCAGAGTTAAAGTTAATACAAAAACAGTTAATATTCAAAAAATCAAGCCGTCAAACCCGTCACCTGAAACCTATCCAAATGGGATATTCTAACATTGCTGAATAAAAACATGAAACACAGAAAAAACTAGGTAAAAATATAAAGCCAGAGTCTGTATAAAGGGTTGGTTTGCCTCTTGCCTTCAACTTACAACAAAAAATCATAGCTCCAATCACCAACGCCGATATTCTTAATATCGAACTGAAGTAATATAAGAGTTTGAATCAGTTTCAAAAATATGAGGTAAAAGTAAAATAAGAACATTTTTCGCCAAATTAAACCAATCTAAATGATAAAAGTTATTGACGCAGATTTGAACATACCCGCTCATCGAGAAGCCGTAGTGGAGTTGATGAATACCTATGCCCTTGATTATATGGGAGGAGGAGAAGAATTATCAGATTTTGTTAAAAACAATTTAGCTAATGAATTAGCACGAAGAAAATATATTTATACTGTTTTAGCTTTTGTGAATGATAATCCTGCAGGGTTAATTATTGCCATTGAGGGTTTTTCAACTTTTGCTTGTAAACCTTTATTGAATATTCATGATGTGGTGGTTGCTTCTGCTTATCGTCGTCGGGGTATTTGTAAGTTATTGTTACAAAGAATAGAAGATATTGCCCTAAAATTGGGATGCTGTAAACTTACCCTAGAAGTATTAGAAGGTAATCAAGTCGCTCAAGCGGTTTATAAGTCTTTTGGTTTTGACGGTTATCAGTTGAATCCTGATATGGGCAGGGCATTATTTTGGCAGAAAAAGTTAAATTCTTAAGTAACACTGCAAATTATAACTGTTATAAGCTAAAACCCATTAAACTTACTTAACTTCTTTCATTAATTCTTAAAAATGATTTAAACGCTTACCTGTCGCCCTTTGCCTACCTTCACTGATAATTTTATATCGAACTCAGGTTATTTATAGATTGTCTAATATTTTTATTTCTGAGGTAGTTAATTCTCTGTATTCTCCTATATTTAAACCCTGTAAAGTTAAAGATAGTTGTTGGGTAATGCCGATTTTTACTCTTATTAATCGTAAAGTAGGATAACCTATCGCCGCAGTCATTCTTCTTACTTGACGATTTCTACCTTCTGTTAAAGTTAATTCTAACCAAGCAGTGGGGATATTTTGACGGTAACGAATGGGGGGATTTCGAGGGGGCAATTCTGGCTCTGATTTTAACATTGATGCTGTTGCCTTTTTTGTTTTTTTCCCTTTGATAATAACTCCTTCTTCTAATTGTTTTAATGATTTTGCGGTAGGGATATTTTCCACTTGTGCCCAATAGGTGCGAGGATGGGCAAAACTAGGTTCACAAAGACGATGTTTTACTCTGGGATTATCTGTTAATAAAAGCAATCCTTCACTGTCTAAATCCAGTCTTCCCACTGAGTAAATATAGGGTATATTAATATAGTCTTTGAGAGTTTGTCTTTGGTTTTTATGAGGACTATCATCGGTAAATTGACATAGAACATTATAGGGTTTATAAAACAAAATATACTTATATTTCATGGCTTGATTCAATATCAATAAATATTTTTTACTGTTAATTTAATGAAGATTTTATTCGCAAAATATAACAATATAATAACATATATATTAGTTAGTTTTTTTCTTTTATTTATTGCTAGTAGCTTTCGTCATATTTTATTTAATTCCCATGCTTTTGATTTAGGCATTTTTGATAATGGAATTTATCTTATTTCCCAAGGAAAAAATCCCTATGTTTCTTTCAGAGAATTGCATATTTTAGGGGATCATGCCGCTTGGATTCTTTATTTTATCGCTCCTCTTTATTTTATTTTTCCTTCTGTTTATTGGCTCTTTTTTATTCAATCTCTAGCAAGTGCGATCGCACTTCTCCCTATTTGGAAACTGAGTAAATTAAATAATTTAAGTGATTCTAAAGCTAGGACTATCTGCTTAATTTATATTTTATATCCTTTAATATTCAATGTTAATCTATTTGATTTTCATCCAGAAGTTATTGCTTTACCTTTATTTTTTGTCGCTATTTTAGCAGTTAAATTAGATAAAGTTATTTGGTTTATTATCTCTATTTTACTTATTTTAGGATGTAAAGCAGTTTTAGCTTTAAATATAGTAATGATGGGGATATGGTTAATTCTTATTTATCATAAAAAAAACTATGGTGGGATCGCAATTTTTAGTGGTATTTTTTGGTTTATTATTGCCACTCAATTAATTATTCCTGCTTTTAGTGGAGAAGAAGCGGCCGCAGTCAGTCGTTATGCTTTTTTAGGAGATTCTGTTAGTGAAATAGCCCTGAATTTAATTCTTAAACCCCAAATTATTTTATCTCATCTTTTTACTTTAGCTAATGCAGAATATTTACTACTTTTATTCTTACCAGTAATTCCCGTTTTAGCTTGGCAAGAAATACCTAATTTAATTCCTGCTATTCCCACTCTTTTTCTCAATCTTCTTACTGAATATCAACCTCAAAAAGACTTAGTACATCAATATTCTTTGCCTATAATTCCTTTTTTAATCTTGACTATAATTGCTAGTTTAGCTCATCATAAAACATGGTTTTATCAAAGTATAAAAATTAGAATTTGGTCATTAATTTTATTTTTAGCCTTAGCTAAATATATTTATTTTTTACCTAATGGTTTATATTTAAAAAACTTACATACATGGAAAGCTAGTAATGAAGCTATTAGTCTGATAAATACCTCAAAAAGTGTTTTTACTGCTCCTCAATTTGCTCCTCATTTAACTCATCGTTTAACTTTAGATCTTGCGATCGATTCTATTGACTATAATCAAGTTAATAAATTTCATTATGTACTCTTAAACTTAGACAATCCTACTGGATATAGTTCTCAAGAAGATATTAAAAATCTAATTAATTTTTTAGAAAAAAATAGAAAATTTCAGTTGAAATATAATCAAGACAATATATTTTTATTTGAAAACACTAAATAGAAAAAAGAAGAAAATTTAACTAGACAAAAACACTTAAATCTTGTAAAATTTTAAAATGTTATAAGCAAAAAAACCGTAAGGGATCAAAAATTTATTAACCCTAAAAGTTTAATAAAATATTATTTTTTCTCACTCATCAAAATACAAGCAATGAAACAGTTTTTAGAATCAGAAATTATCTCTACCTATGAAGAAGCAAAAATAGTTATTTTACCAATCCCCTATGAAATTACTACTACCTATCGTAAGGGGTGTGAATATGGGCCTGATGCGGTATTAACTGCCTCTGATCAACTAGAATGTTATGACGAAGAATTAGGAATGGAAACTTGTTTTCATGCCCCCATTTTTACCCATGACTATATCGCCGATACCCGTATCAACAACAATCTAACAGCAGATGATATGTTGAAAGTCACAACAGAAACCGTGACAAAATTGATCGAAGATAATAAATTTGTTATTGCAGTGGGAGGAGAACACGCTATCACAACAGGAGTAGTTCAAGCCTATCAACAAAACCTTGATGAACCCTTTACAGTAATACAGATAGATGCTCATGGAGATATGAGACATGAATTTGAAGGCTCAATTCATAATCATGCTTGTGTGATGAGAAGAATATTAGAATTAGGCTTACCGACATTACCAGTGGGAATCAGAGCAATTTGTCAAGAGGAAGCGGATTTAATCAAAGAAAAAAATATACCCGTAATGTGGGCGAGAAACATTTATTTTAATCCCCATTGGATGGCAGAAGCTATCAGTAACATCAAAACTAAAAAAGTATTCATCACCATTGATTTAGATGGAATTGACCCTAGTTTAATACCCGGAGTTGGTACTCCTGAACCCGGTGGCATGGATTGGTATCAACTATTAGCTTTTATGAATTTAATTTTTTCGAGCTTTGATGTAATTGGTTGTGATGTTATGGAATTAGCACCAACAAAAGATTCTGTTGTTTCTGAATTTACTGCGGCTAAACTAATCTATAAATTAATCGGCTACTGGCAACACAATAACTCAAGAAGTTAGGATGATGGGGTGAGAGGTTTCAGGTGTTAGGGGTGATGGGGGAGAAAAGCAGAGAGGGGGAAATTTATTGAATACTGTTGCTTTGTCTTAATTGCTATATTTAATTTTTATCTAATTTTAAAATATATAAGGTTATTTTCTAGTGAGATGACACTTCATCAGTATATTAAATTATTTCCTTAGTTAGTGAAAGAGAAAATAGTTAATAGCTTTACTATTGTTCGGGATAAAAAATATTTTATACTCTAACCAAAACTTCTTAAACTATCGTTAACCTTGTTTTAAATTAACCTTAAACTAAATAAAATTTTAGTGTTATAGATAACATAAAAAAAAGAGAAATATCATAATTGTCATAGTAAAAAAAGATAAGAAAAAACAATTATTTAAAAATATTAAAAGTAGAGCAATTTGTTTTAGAATTTAAGCTGTAAATAGTTTTCTATGGTATAGCATTAATCTAATGACTGATTTTCAAATTAGAAGAAGAGATTTTTTATACGGTTTAGCAGGTTTATCTGGTAGCGTTATTGCTAGTCAGTTACCTTTCGAGTCTGCTTCTGCTCAAGCCATGAGATTAAATGGTGCTGGTGCGTCTTTTCCTGCTCCTTTATATCAACGTTGGTTCGTGGAATACAACAAGGTAAATAGAAATGTGCAAGTAAACTATCAATCTGTAGGTAGCGGTGCAGGTGTTAAACAATTCATGGGTGGCACTGTGGACTTTGGAGCTAGTGATGTAGCGATGAAAGATGATGAAATTTCCCAAGTCAAAAATGGTGTGGTACTTTTACCTGTGACTGCTGGTAGTGTTGTAGTTGCCTATAACAATAAAGATGTATCTAGTCTTAAACTTTCTCGTCAGCAATTAGTTGATGTTTTCTTAGGTAAAATTAAGGATTGGAAACAACTAGGAGCTTCTAAAAGTAAGCCTATAAAAGTTATTCATCGCTCTGACGGTAGTGGCACAACTGCTGTATTTACTTCTCATTTAAGTGCCATTAGCAGTGAATGGAAAAGTAAAGTTGGTGAGGGTAAAACTGTTCAATGGCCTGGTGGTATTGGTGCAAAAGGTAATGAGGGTGTTACTGCTACTATTATGCAAACTGATGGTGCGATCGGTTATATTGAATACGGTTTTGCCAAAAATAATAACTTGAAAACTGCCCAGTTACAAAATAAAGCGGGGAAATATGTTTCGGCTACTTTAGAAAATGCTAGTAAAACATTATCTCAAGTAACTTTACCTGCTAACTTAAGAGCATTTATTCCCGATCCTGCAGGAGATAGTTCTTATCCTATCGTCACTTATACTTGGATTTTAGCTTATAAAAAATATTCAGATGCGAAAAAGGCTGAGGCTTTGAAAAATGTCCTTAAGTGGTGTGTTAGCAAAACTGGTGGACAGAAATTTAGTTCTCAATTAGGTTATGTACCTTTACCTGATAATGTAATTCAAAAAGTAACTCAGGCAATTAACACTATTGGTTAATAGTTTTAAAAGGTTGGGATTGGGAGTTTTAGGGTTTCACCTTTGGCTCGTACACTCCCTTTGATTGTGAACGGAGTTCAGGGTTCGGATTTAGTATTCATTATATACACTGTTCTCTGTTCCCTTTTTTAGTTCCTTATTCTTAATTTTCATAACGGTACTTAGACAAAAATTAAGCCCAAATAAACCCTAAACTTGCTTTGTATAAGCTAAATACTCCCACGTTATCTTTTAACCATTGAAAAAAGCGAAAAGACACTGCTGTCCGAAACGCCTCTAAACCTTCTGCAAAAGTATTTAAGGGTTTATTCCCCCATTGTCTCCTTAGCCCTCCTGTCAAACGATGCCATTGAATAAAAGTATAAGCACAAAATACCAATATTAAATGTCTCATTACACTTCTTTGTATTTCTCACTTGGTATTCTGATAAACCTAACCATCTAATTTTTCCAATAAATTAGTATTGTTGCCATAACCACCATCCATTAAAATTATTTCAGGACAATAATTTCGGTTTAAACATTTTTCAATTAGATTAAAGGCAATTTCAGGTTTTTTTGAAATTGTGGGTCGTCTTTTCCTTCTGGGAAATTTTCCGCTTTTTCATATAATTCAACATCTAGGGGAAAACTCCTGACTCCATCATAAATATGAGTAGTGACGATGACATTGCCATTATCAGTTTTGCCAATTGGACCAATATATTGTCTTCCAACACAATCAGTAAAATTACCACTCTTACGATGACCTGAATCATCGATAATTAAAGAGAAATATCTACTTATTTTAGTTTGACGACAAGAAGCTATTATTTCTAATCTTTGATCATTGACCTCATCATAATTCCATGTGGACTCTGTTAGAAAATGATGTAATTTATGATAAGTAATATCAAGATTATTATTGGCAATTTGAGTGATATTTTTTCTTTGAGAATCTCCTAATAAACCGCGCAAATAATTTCTAAACTCTCGTTTTTGTGCCTTTGTTTTTAAGACAGGATCTATTTTTTGACACCAGCGATTAAAACATGGGGGCATTGATGAAGAGGTGATTTCTTTCATTTTGACCTAAAAACACTATCATATAATCATTATAAGTCAATTCTTAACATCTTTTTGTCTAAGCACCGTTAGTCATCAAAAAAGATTATCATTTACAACCCCTCATTTATGGCGGTGGACATCAAAACGGTATTAGATCAGGTACATTAAATGTATCAGGGATAGTGGGATTGGGAGAGGCTTGTTATTTACGACAGTTAGAAATGCAAGAAGACGAAAGCGCGATCGCATCTTTCCGAGATCACTTACAATCATTATTACAAGAGAAAATCCCGAATTTAGTGGTAAATGGAGACACAGAAAACCGACTAGCTGGAAATCTGCATATATCCATCCCTAATGTGCCAAATAGTGCTGTTATTGCTCGAATCAGGGATAAACTAGCCATTTCTACTGGTTCGGCTTGTAGTAGTGCCACCATTTCTCCTTCTCACGTTTTAAGAGCGATGAATTTATCTGATGATTTAATCGAAGGTGTGTTGAGAATCGGAATAGGAAAATTCACTAGCGATATGGAAATAGAAAAAAGCGCAGAGATTCTAACTAATGCCGTTGAAAAAATTTTCCAGTTAACAAACATCTATGATACGGATAAATTTACTCCCATTTAACAAAAATAGAAAGTGCCGAGAAATGTGGAGGATAAGTATTAGATTAGCCCTCAACGAATCGCACTATTGCCTATTGTCACCAATTAAGCTAAAACACTATTTCCGTAAACTCTAATTAAATATTTCTTTCAAAGTATCAACAAAAGTAGGATAAGAAATTGATATTGCTTCTGCACGATTAATGATTGTATTACCTTTTGCATTCAAAGCTGCGATCGCAAGACTCATGGCAATACGATGATCAGTATAACTGTCAACCTCCGCTCCTTGCAAAAAATTTCCCCCCGTAATTTCCAAACCGTCGGGTAATTCGGTGATTTTTGCCCCCATTTTACCTAATTCTAACGCCATTACTGCAAGGCGATCGCTCTCTTTTACCCTCAATTCTTCTGCATCTTTAATAGTGGTAGTGCCTTCCGCAAAACAAGCCGCCACCGCAAGAATAGGAATTTCATCGATTAAACGGGGAATAATCGCCCCTGAGAGGGTACAGGCTTTTAATTGGCTCGTTTTTATCCTTAAATCAGCTACAGGCTCTCCTGCAGTCTCTCTTTCGTTGATAATGGTAATATCTGCCCCCATCATCTCCAATGCTTCTAATATACCCGTACGAGTGGGATTAATGCCCACATTAGTAATGGTTAACTCCGAATCAGGCGTAATTGCCCCTGCTACTAACCAAAATGCCGCCGAACTAATATCCCCCGGTACTATAACTGTTTGTCCTCGTAAGGGTGTCCCCCCTTCAATGGTGACGCTATTTGTCTCCCTATCAATCTCTAATTTACCGCCAAAAGCGTGTAACATTCTTTCGCTATGATCTCTTGATAAAGCAGGTTCAGTAACAGTGGTTTTGCCTTCACTCATCAACCCTGCCAACAGAATACAGGATTTAACTTGAGCCGAAGCAATGGGGGAATGGTAGTGAATGGGTTTTAAATTTTGTCCAACTACTGCTAAAGGGGCGTTTTGATGGTTGTTTCTACCGTAGATAACTGCTCCCATTTCTTGCAAAGGCTTGATTACTCTTGACATGGGGCGAGTTTTGAGAGAATCATCCCCTGTCACACTAAAAAACTTTCCTGATTGGGCGGCTAATAATCCCAACATTAAACGCATAGTCGTGCCTGAATTTCCTGCGTCTAAAACATCGAAAGGCTCTTGTAATCCTTTTTCTCCTACTCCGATAACTCTTACTTCTTCGCTATTTAATTCTGATATTTTTGCCCCCATTGCTTGAAAACATTTCGCTGTACTACGGGGGTCTTCTCCTAATAACAATCCTTTAATTATAGTTTCTCCAGATGCGATCGCACCTAACATTAAAGCCCGATGAGAAATAGACTTATCTCCGGGGATAGTAATATTACCTTGTAGAAATTGAGCTTGATGAGAAATTACTAACTGACTTGAATTTTGGTTATGAGTAAGGTTAATCACAAGTTATAAGAGAAAATAGCCATTGAACAGGAAGTTATCTTATCACATTTCTACAACAAAAATTTCTAGGTGTTAGGTATCAAGTGGCAAGTTTGACGACTTAATTTTTCAAATATTTAATGAGATTAATCATTAGGGATATATTTAACTCGACATTGCAAAATTTTCTCTAAAACAGCGCCTTCAGAGGAAATATCACCACTATTTTGAGATAGATATTGATAAACAGCATCGGCACTACAACCACAATAAGCATTAGCATCACTAGCAGTTTTTCCCTGTGCCTGAAGATTTTGGCTACACTGTTGAATAAAGTCCTGTTTATTCTGAGGATTTGTAACATTTAAGGGAATATTTGAGTCTGATTCCGATGTATTTTGAGCATAAGAGGGGGTAACAAAAAAACCCATAAAAAGGGAATTAATAACTATTAACGGAAAAATTCGGCTACATCTTGTCTTGCTCATAATCTGATCAAAATATAATTAAAAATGCTCTCCCCACTCCCTACTCCCTACTCCCCTACTTTTAAAAACTCCGAACTCCGAACTCGTTTAAATATTAGTTAGCTCTTTCTCTTTAACTTTTAATATATCATCAATTTTTGCGGTATATTTGTCAGTAACTTTTTGAATTTCATCTTGTAAATCTCTCGATTCATCCTCAGAAATTTCACTAGCTTTTTCTTGTTTTCTGACTTTGTCGATCGCATCTCGGCGAATATTACGAATAGCCACTTTACCTTCTTCTGCGTACTTAGAAGCTATTTTTACAAACTCCTGACGACGCTCTGCGGTTAAAGGGGGAATATTCAAACGAATAACTTGCCCGTCATTATTGGGAGTTAAACCAATATCAGACATAGAAATAGCTTTTTCTAACAGAGAAATACTACCCTTATCAAAAGGTTGAATCATCAAAGTGGTAGCATCAGGGGTACTAATATTCGCCAATGATTTTAAGGGAGTTTCCGCCCCATAATAATCCACCATAATTTTATCTAATAAACTGGCATTAGCGCGACCAGTACGGATAGTATTTAAGTCTTGCTGTGTTTTTTCAACACTCTTGAGCATTAAATTTTGAATTTCATCAATTAACGTCACAGAAACCTCCTACAATAGTTCCTACTTTTTCTCCTTTTACTGCACGGATTATATTACCACGCTCGAAAAGATTAAAAACAACAATGGGAATATTATTTTCCTTACAAAGTGCGATCGCAGTTCCATCCATAACCCGTAAATCGTTGGTTAAAACATGATTATAGTTTAAACTTTCATAACGACGAGCATTAGGATTAGTTACAGGATCACTATCATAAACTCCATCAACTTTAGTAGCTTTGAAAATGACTTGAGCGTCAATTTCCGCCGCCCGAAGTGCCGCAGTGGTATCAGTGGTAAAAAAAGGATTACCCGAACCTGCACCGAAAATAACCACCCTACCCAATTCTAAATGACGAATGGCTCTTCTCCTAATGTAAGGTTCAGCAACCTCCTGCATTGCGATCGCAGTTTGCACCCTAGTAGGGACATCCATTCTTTCTAAAGCATCCTGCAAAGTCATAGCATTCATCACCGTAGCAATCATACCCACATAATCCGCAGTGGCGCGATCCATACCCTTAGCAGAAGCCTGAACTCCTCTAAAAATATTACCACCTCCAACTACGATCGCCACTTGGACATTTTGAGCCACCACTTGAGCAATATCCTCAGCGATTTCGGCAACAACTTTGGGATCGATGCCGTAGCCTAAGTTTCCCATTAAGGCTTCACCGCTTAATTTTAACAAAATCCGTTGGTAAGTCATTCCTCGGTTGCCTTCATATTCGATAAATTTTCTTCAGTTAAGATACCAGTTTTTGACTACCATAAATTAGTTTTTTTATTAACAACTTACGATATGGATAACCAATATCCTCTCCGAATAATTAATAGGTTTTAATTTTCATTGACAAAACGCAATAAAACTTTACTAAATTCTAGGGAAAACTGCACGGAGTTTGCACAAAGATTCTGTTTAAATAATCACCAACGTTGAACAAAGTAGAAACAACATTTAAAAATTCAGTAATTGCAACCACTGAAAAACCTTTTTAACAAATAAAACAAAATTCATTAATCACATCGTTAATTATGAAAACACCTTTAACCGAAGCAGTATCCAGTGCTGATTCTCAAGGACGCTTCTTAAGCAGTACCGAAATTCAAGTGGCTTTTGGACGTTTTCGTCAAGCTACAGCAAGTTTACAAGCCGCTAAGTCTTTAACTGAAAATAGCGGCAGATTAATTCAAGGAGCGGCTCAAGCTGTATATCAAAAATTCCCTTATACCACCCAAATGCAAGGAGCAAACTTTGCCGCAGACCAAAGAGGGAAAGATAAATGTGCAAGAGATATTGGCTACTATCTCCGTATGGTTACATACTGCCTCGTTGCCGGTGGTACTGGCCCTATGGATGAATATTTAATTTCTGGTATTGAGGAAATTAACCGCACTTTTGATTTATCTCCTAGTTGGTACGTTGAAGCCCTCAAATACATCAAGGCAAATCACGGCTTAAGTGGTGACCCTGCTGTAGAGGCTAATTCTTACATTGATTATGCTATTAACGCTTTAAGTTAAAGCTAATTCATGTCTTTTTAATTAATTTATTTAATCCCAAATACAACAAATACTTAAGGAGGAAAAAACATCATGGCTATTACTGCCGCCGCATCTCGTTTAGGTGTATCTGCATTTAACGACTTCAAACCCGTAGAATTGCGCCCTAACTGGACAAAAGAAGAAGCTCAAGTTGCCATTAATGCTGTTTATAAGCAAGTTCTTGGTAACGACTATATCATGAAATCCGAGCGCCTTTCCAATGCAGAATCTTTATTATGTAATGGTTCAATTACAGTTCGTGATTTTGTGCGTATGGTAGCGAAATCTGAACTTTACAAAAATAAATTCCTTTACAACAACTTCCAAACCAGAGTCATCGAACTCAATATTAAGCACTTACTCGGAAGAGCTCCTTATGATGAGTCTGAAGTGATTGAGCATTTAGACTTATATCAAAATGAAGGTTATGAGGCTGATATTGACTCTTATATTGACTCTGAAGAATATAGTCGCAGTTTCGGGGAAAATGTTGTTCCTTACTACAGAGGATTCAATACTCAACCTGACCAAAAAACTGTCGGTTTTACCCGTATGTTCCAATTATATCGTGGCTATGCCAACAGCGATCGCGCCCAAGTTGGTGGAAATAAATCCCGTTTAGCATCCGAATTAGGACGTAATAGCGTTTCTGCGGTAGTAAATCCCTCTGGAAGCGGTGAAGGTTGGGCATATCGTCCATCTACTAAAGGTGTTACTCCCAATCAAACCTTCAGAAATTCTACCCGTGAAGGACGTGTTTATCGTATTGAAGTAGCGGCGATGAATTTACCCCGTTATCCCAAAGTGCGTCGTATTAGCCGTGAGTGGTTAGTACCTTACGAAGACTTATCCACCACTTTACAGAAAATCCAAAAAATGGGCGGAAAAGTAGCTAGTATTACTTTAGCGTAATTATTCAACTATCATGGAGGTTAAAAAAAATGTTAAGTACATTAGTTAGTGGTAGTTCCTATTCTCCTGCTAAAAATCGTGTTTTCGTCTATGAAGTCACAGGCTTAAAGCAAAGTGGAGAAAACGACAAAAATAACTATGCTTTCCGTAAAAGTGGCAGTGTGTTTATTCAAGTGCCTTATGCTCGTATGAATGAAGAAATGCAACGCATTAATCGCATGGGAGGCAAAATTATCAATATTAGTCCCCTTGTTATCTCTGAAGGCGGAAACGATGATAACGGTAATTCCGAAGAATAAATAATTTATCTCGAATAAATTAACATTAGCATGGGCTTTTTGTCCGTGCTTTTTTTCTGTTCATCATCTATATTATTAAACAGTTTCATTCTTATTCTAAATAACGATACTTCAAGATATAATCAATTTATTTAACCTAAGTTCGGGTTCAGATCAAACCCTTCAATAATCCCCTCTGATTGATGAATAATATTTCTTAGTTCATCGAGTAAATTTGTATCTACATTCTTCCATAACTTTCTCTGATGTGCCTCTATCAATCTTTCTCCCATGTCTCTTAATGCCCAAGGATTTTTTTCTTGAATAAATTGCCTTACCTTCTCATCTAATAAATAACTTTGGGCAACCCCAGTAAACATAAAATCAGGTACAGACTTAGTTGTAGCGGAATAAGCAAATAAATAGTCCACTGTTGCACTCATTTCAAATGCCCCTTTATAACCATGTCTCATTACCCCTGCTATCCATTTAGGATTAATAACTCTACTGCGATATACTCTGGCAATCTCTTCTTGTAAATGTCTAACTTTAGGGTTATCTGGTTGGGAATTATCACCAAAATAAACCGTTGGGTTTTCCCCTTGTAAATGTCTGACGGCGGCGGTTAATCCTCCCTGAAATTGGTAATAATCATCGGAGTCTAATAAGTCATGTTCACGATTATCTTGATTATGCAAAACTATCTGTAATTGTTTCAGTCTTTGTTCAAAGGCTTCGGGTTGAGATATTCCTTTTGTGCCTGTGTAAGCATAGCTACTCCAGTTTAGATATGCCCTTGCTAAATCTTCATCACTATGCCAATTCTGGGCTTCTATAAGTCCTTGTAATCCAGCCCCATAAGCCCCCGGTTTTGAACCAAAGAGCCGATAGGTTGCTCTCTCTCTTGCCTGTTTTTCCTCTAATCCTTGTTTGATCCAATATTGGGTATCTTTTTCTACCTGTTGGGCAAGGGGATTATTTTCTTTTTCTTCTTTGAGGCTTGACAAATATTGATTAATTTTATAGAGTAATTCCATTATGTTGGGGAATCCGTCTCTAAAAAACCCAGAAACTCTCACAGTAACATCAATTCTAGGTCTGCCTAACACTTCGAGGGGAATTACTTCAAAATCCACAACTCTACGGCTTACCCCATCCCATACGGGTTTAACTCCCATTAATGCCATTATTTGAGCAATATCATCTCCCCCTGTGCGCATGGTGGATGTACCCCAAACGGAAATTGCTAGGGTGCGGGGATATTCTCCATTTTCTTGGGTATATCTTTCGATGAGAGTTTCGGCGGCTTTTCTGCCTACATCCCAAGCGGTTTCACTAGGAATCGCTCGAATATCAACGGAATAAAAGTTTCTGCCTGTGGGTAAAACATCGCTTCTACCTCTAGTGGGTGCGCCTGATGAGCCACTGGGGATATATTTCCCTTCTAAGCCTTTGATAAGGTTATCTATTTCTTGCTCTGTTTTTTTTAAGTTAGGTAGGAGTTTATTTTTGATCCAGTCAAGAGATTTTTCTGTATGTTTTCCTAGTTTTATTTTTTCGGTTTCTTGTCCTTTTATTATTCTTTCTATTAATTCATTGGCGATGTTTTCTAAGTAGTCTTGCTCCCCCCTAACCCCCCTTAATAAGGGGGGAATTTCAGGGTGATTTTCTTTTGTTAATAAGAGGGAAATTTTATTGGTTTCTAAATCGGTTTTGATAGCTTCTATTAATCCTAAGTTATTATAACTAGAAAAACGTGCGATCGCACTTATTAAATCTCTTAATTGTCTTCCCTCTGGACATTGTCCAAAAATATGTAACCCATCTCTAATTTGAGCTTCTTTTAACTCACATAAATAACCATCAGCAACCGTTAAAAATTCTGTTAAACTATCTCTATTTACTTCTTTTATACCTAAATCTTCATTTAGTTTGGTTTCTTTGATTAAATTTGAGATGCGATCGCAGATTATTTTTAGCCTACTAGGATTGAGACTTTGGGCTTGATAATATTCATCAATTAAAGCCTCCAATTCTAATAATTCTCCATACAATTCAGCACGGGTTAAAGGGGGAGTTAAATGATCTAAAATTACTGCATTTGCCCTTCTTTTTGCTTGTGATCCTTCCCCCGGATCATTAACAATAAAAGGATAAAAATGGGGAAGTGTGCCTAAAGCAATTTCGGGATAACAATTATTAGATAAAACTAAACTTTTTCCCGGTAGCCATTCTAAATTTCCGTGTTTGCCAACGTGAATAATTACATCTGCTTGAAAAACATTTTTTAACCAATAATAAAAGGCTAAATAATTATGAGTTGGCTCTAAATCTGGAGCGTGATAATTGAGACTAGGATCTAAATCATAACCCCTTGATGGTTGTACTCCGACAAATATTTTGCCTAATTGAATCCCAGAAACAGGAAAAAATTTTTCTCCGCTTATTGAGGAGGTTTGGGAAGAATCAAAATTTTTGATTAAAGAGGTAAGAGAGTCATCACAATCCCCCCATCGATTAGTAATTTGTTGTTGAATTTCTAGGGGTAAAGTATGAAAATATTTTTGATATTCTTCTAAAGTTAAATACTGATTAATTTTCTTTTGAGATGTCATTTCTAAATCATTTGTTGCCCCTTCAATTAACTGAAAAATTAGCTTATCTCCATTTTCGGGTATATCTTGAATATCATAATTATTTACTTTTAACGCCTGTAAAATATGAATACAACTAGCAGGAGTGTCTAACCCCACTCCGTTCGCAATTCTTCCATCTTTATTTGGATAATTTGCTAAGATTAAAGCTACTTTTTTATCTGCGTTTTTTTTCTTTTTTAGTTTTATCCAATTTTTAGCTAATTGAGCAATATAATTAACTCTGTTTTCTTGAGGTTGATAAATAACAATGTCAGTTTCTAATTGAGGGTGTTTAGTAGCCACTGACTTAAAAGAAATTGCCCTAGTGATTATTCTTCCATCCACTTCAGGTAAAGCAACATTCATGGCAACATCTCTGGGAGATAAGCCTTGAAAACTATTTTGCCAATATTCTTCTGTACTTCCACTTAATATTACTTGAAGGACTGGTATATCTAAGGTTTCCCATATTTTCGTGTTAGATTCTGCTCCTATTTTTGCGACTGAAAAGCTGGTAGTATTTAAAATTAAATCTACTTGATATTTTTGTAAAATTGTGATTAATTCACCTTGAATATCAGCTTCTCTAAGGGATGATAAATAAATAGCTATACTACTTAAATTTTGTTTTTTTAATGCAGAGGATAAAGAATCAATAGGTTTTGTGTTGCCTGACAAAAAATGAGCTCTGTAAAAAATAATTGCAACATCGATTTTTTGCTTATTTTCTTCTTTTTTATTGGTATTTATTGAATAAGATTGGTTCACTTTTTATTTTAAAAATTTTGAATAATTGCAATTAAAGTTTAAAATTATATTCTACCATTAAATTATTCTTAAACATAAAATTTATTCATAACCAATTACTACTTTTTTGTTATTATGAGTGCGGAAATTATTTGTATCGGGACAGAATTATTGTTAGGTGACATTCTGAATAGCAATTCTCAATTTTTAGCCCAAGAATTAGCTATTTTAGGTATTCCCCATTATTTTCAAACGGTTGTTGGAGATAACTTAGGCAGAATTCATGAGGTGATTAACATTGCGTCCCAACGTTCTTCTATTCTTATTTTTACGGGGGGTTTAGGTCCTACCCCCGATGATCTTACCACAGAAGCGATCGCATCTTTTTTTCAGGAAACTTTAGAAGAAAAATCAGAGATTATTGAAGATATTAAAGTAAAATTTGCCCAAAGAGGGCGAAAAATGACAGATAATAACCGTAAACAGGCTCTATTACCAAAAGGAGCTGACATATTACCTAATGTAACAGGAACAGCCCCCGGCATGATTTGGCAACCTTTTTCAGATAATGTCAACCATCCACAACAAAAATTAACGATTTTAACATTTCCCGGAGTGCCTTCAGAAATGAAACAGATGTGGCGGGATACTGCTGTTCCATTTTTACAGAGTCAGGGATGGGGGAAAGAAATTATTGTCAGTGAAATGATGCGGTTTCGGGGCATAGGAGAATCAGCATTGGCGGAAAAAGTTAATCATCTCTTTTCCTTGACGAATCCTACCGTTGCCCCTTATGCCTCTCATGGAGAAGTAAAATTAAGGGTTTCTACGAAGGCAAAAAATGAAGCTGAGGCGAGAAAAATAATTAATCCTATTGTAGAAGAAATAAAAGCGATCGCTCTTGAAGATTATTATGGCTCGGATGAAGATACCTTAGAAGGAGTTGTGGGTAAATTGTTAACTGTAAGAGGAGAAACCGTAAGCGTTGCGGAATCTTGTACTGGCGGTGGTTTAGGGGCTATGTTTACGGCTTGTGGGGGGAGTTCCGCTTATTTTTATGGGGGTATCATTGCTTATAGCAATCAAGTCAAAATTCGTCAATTGGGAGTATCAGAGGCGGATATAGAGCAGTTTGGAGCAGTTTCTGAAACGGTAGCACAACAGATGGCAAAAGGTGTTAAAAATCGATTACAAACCCATTGGGGTATTGGAATTACGGGCATAGCAGGCCCTGATGGTGGCACTGAGAGCAAACCTGTAGGATTAGTGTATGTTGCGATCGCGCAGCCCCACTCTGTGACTGCATCTCCTTCATCAGAGACAATTAGTTATGAATTAAAATGGGGCATTAATCGGGATAGAGAGACTATTCGCCATCTTACCTGTTGTTTTGCCCTTGATCAATTGAGACGAAAACTTTTAAGTAACTAAGGATTGTGAGGAAAGAGGTTTCAGGTATTAAGGTATTAGGGGAAACAAGTGATGAGTTCGGGGTTCGGAGTTCGGAGTTCAGAGAATTCGCTACGCTCGTAAACTTCTTTTAGTCGTGAACGGAGTGTTCGGAGTTTTTAATTATTCACCCCAACACTATTTACCTTTGCCCTCCCCCCTCAAGAGGGGGGATAAAGGGGGGTTTACCCTTTGCCTTTTTAACTTATTCACTAATTGAGACGGCTATCTTTGACAACTTGTCTATTGATTTAAACATTTATTTGAGATATATAAACAATACCCTTAAATGTAAATCTTGACTATTCATAAAAGATTCTACATTATCAACTATTTAACTCATTAATAATTCATTTAGATAGCCAATGAAAATTAGCCATAATAAATTTTTAAACTTTAATTCCATTATTTTTCTTAGTGTATTTGTTGGACTAAATACATTATTGAATAGCTCTCTAGTTTCAGTTAGAGCAGACTCTTCTCATCAACATGAAATGAAGATGTCAGCCGAAAATGGACATGATCATAAAACTCTTGATGTGTCTAACCTGAAGGACAATCCATCAATAGAAATAGAGATTTTTCCAGATAAAATTAAAGGATGGAATCTATACTTAAATACTAAGAATTTTGAATTTATCTCTCCTAATTTAGAAAATAATAACCCCAATCAAGGTCATGCTCATTTGTACATTAATGGAGTAAAAGTAAGTAGAATTTATGGTAATTGGTACTATATATCTGAACTTCCTGAAGCGGAAAATGAGATTGAAGTTACTCTTAATACCAATAATCATCACGATTTAATTTATAATGATGAGATTGTAGGCGATCGCATCTTAATTCATAATAAAAAATAACTTATAGTCAATGAGAAAAGCAATTATTTGTGGATATTATGGTCAGGGAAATGCAGGAGATGAAGCCTTATTACTGGCTATTTTATCCCGTTTAAATAATAATATTACTCCCATTATTTTGTCTGGTAATCCACAAAAAACAAGTCAAGATTATGGAGTAATTAGCTATTCTCGTCTTCAAATTATCAAAGAAATATTAAAACTAACAAAAAAAGATTTATTTATCTGGGGAGGAGGAAGTTTAATTCAAGATATTACCAGTGTTAAAAGTGCTATTTATTATTTAACCTTAATGGCATTAGCACAATTAAAAGGGGTTAAAACTATTGCCTATGCTCAAGGAATTGGACCGATTAAAACCCCCTTCATTCAATGGTTAACTAAAATTATCCTAAAAAGATGCGATCGCATCAGTGTCAGAGATCAAAAATCAGCTAAACTATTGGATCAATGGGGCATAAAATACTTAATTGCTCCTGATCCAGTATGGGCTTTACCTAGTAAAAAAACAAAAAAAATAGAACTTTTACCTGCTCCAAGAATTGCTGTTAATTTACGCTCTCATCCTAGTTTAACCATTGCCAAAATAGAAACTATATCCCAAGTTTTAAGAAAAATAAATGAGAAAACTAATGCGAGTATAATTTTACTTCCTTTTCAAATATCAAAAGATTTAGAAGTTTGTGAAAAAATAGCTCAACAATTAACAACTAACTACCAGATTTTAACATTAGAAAATGCTCAAGAATTAAAAGGATTATTTTCTCAGATAGATATGCTCATAGGAATGCGTCTTCATAGCTTAATCATGGCTGGAAGTGAAAAGTGTAAATGTTTTGCTCTTAGTTATGATCCCAAAGTAAACAATTTAATGAGCGAAATAAATATCAAAGGATACGATTTAGAAAAATTACCAACTAATATCGATGAAATTTTCCAAGAATTTTTAAACACCTATAACAATCCTAATCCGATTTCCTCTCAGCAAATTCAAAAATTAGCAGAAGATGCCCTCAAACATCAACAATTAATAGATTCAGTTATTAGCCATTAATATTCAAACTCCTTACTTTATTGAACAGGAAATAAAAGATAAATATGAAGAAAATAGACTCTTATAGGTAAAAATTGATATTAATTTTGGTTTTGCACAGAGTATCTAAAAAACAGTTTTTTCCATTCAATGATAAAATAGTGACTCAAAATCCTGTTAGTTCAAATCATTATTTATCCTAACTATTTAACATTGCTATTTTATGAAGACTTTTCCTGTTTTAGGTTTACCCATACATTTGAGTGAAAACTATCAAGATTTATTAATTAGTCGTATCGAAAATAATATCCCCACTCACGTTGTCACCATGAATTCAGAAATGGCGATGATGGCACAAAAAAACACAGAATTAGCCACTGCCATTAACAAAGCGGATTTAGTTGTGCCTGATGGTTCAGGAGTGATATTTTATTTAAAACGTAGAGGACAAAAACAACAAAGAATAGCAGGGATTGAATTAGCCGCTTCTCTCATTGAGGCAATTGGCAAAAAGGGTAAAGACTACCCCATCTGTTTCTATGGAGGAGCAAAAGGAGTAAGTGAAAGAGCCGCCCAGGCATGGAAGAAAAAAGTAACTTCCGCCCATATCATTTACAATCACGGTTATTTATCTGGACAAGAATTAGATAATTGGTGCGAAACCATCAAGAAAGTGCAACCTAAATTAATTTTAGTTGGCTTAGGTGTACCAAGACAAGAATTATGGATTATGAATCATCGTCACCTAGCCCCGAATGCTGTATGGATTGGAGTTGGAGGAAGTTTCGACATTTGGGGGGGAGTTAAAGAAAGAGCCCCAGAATTTTTCTGCAATAACAATTTAGAATGGTTATACCGCCTTTATCAAGAACCATCACGTTGGCGCAGAATGTTAGCCTTACCGAGATTTTTCATTAAAGCTATGATTTGACTCAATAAAACCTAATCAGTCATTGGGAGAAATTAAGAATTAAAATGGGAGATTGCTATTCAGTAATTATTCATTGTATATGTCAAATCAATATTCGGGCTGGTCATTAACAGCTAGAAACCCCGAGGTTATCGAAAAATTAATGCCTTTATGGGGTTTTTTATATAAATATTATTTTCAGGTAAAAACCAGTGGTTGGGAAAATGTACCAGAAGGGCAGGTGTTATTTGTTGGTTCTCATAATGGTGGTTTAGCCGCCCCTGACATGACAATGATGTTGTATGACTGGTTTCGTCGTTTTGGTACTCAACGTCTTGCTTATGGCTTAATGCACCGTAACGTGTGGAGTGCCTATAGTAGTCTTACTCGTTTAGCCGCCCAAACAGGAGCTATTCGCGCCCATCCCAAAATGGCGATCGCAGCTTTGGAGAAAAAAGCCAGTGTTTTAGTATATCCGGGGGGTGCAGATGATGTATTTCGCCCCTATACAGAAAGACAAAAAATAAAATTTGTTGGCAGAAAAGGATTTATTAAATTAGCCTTAAAATATCAAGTCCCCATTGTACCTCTTATTGCGAAAGGAGCACACGAAACTATTTTTGTGGTTGCTAATATCTATAAAGAAATCAAAAAATTAAATCAACAGGGTTTATTCCCATGGATGTTTGATATTGATCCTCAAGTGTTTCCTATATACTTCGGATTGCCTTGGGGATTAGCCGTTGGCCCCTTACCCAATATTCCCTTGCCTTTACAAATTACCACGAGGGTTTGTCCTCCTATCTATTTCCCTCGCTACGGAGAAGAAGCAAGTTGCGATCGCCTTTATGTTCAGGAATGTTATGATTTAGTCGTCAATACCATGCAAAAAGAATTAGATTTACTTTATCTAGGGATTGATTAAAAATGATGTCAGGGAAGTAGGCTATAGGTAATAGACAACGGTAAAATATCTAACTCTGAACTCATCTTATGCCCGTTGATTCAAGATGTTTGACTAAAGTCTCCTCCGTCAACGCCGTTTTTAAATGTTGCCAAGGTAAAACCTGCCCTACTTGCCAATTTTGGTGAACATAATAATCTAACGGCGGAATTTCTCCCTTTAACTCTTTAAATGCCCGTTTATAACTACCGAGAGTATCCCCATAATTACGAGTTAATTCTAACAATTTACTCAAGCGGCGATCGCCTCTGGAAATTAAACCTTGAATAATAGACCAATTATAACTTTCTGGACGAAAATCTACCCCAATTTTACCCAAATTTTTCTGTAAATATTGTAATCGCTTCTTACTATCTTGATTGACTCCAAACCACTGAAAAGGAGTATGAGATTTAGGCACAAAAGTACTGCATCCCAAAGTAATTTTCAATCGAGGAGCGACTTTTTTAACCGCCTTCATCATCTCAATAGTTGCATCTAAATCACCATAATCCTCATGGGGTAAACCCACCATCCCATAAAATTTAATCGCCCTTAATCCTCCTGCTTGGGCATTTATGGCCGCCTCAATAATTTCCTCATTTTCCAGCTTTTTATTAATAATATCCCGAATTTTAGCACTTCCACTTTCAATGGCAATAGTGATAGATTTTGTATCTCGTTTCTTCAGAAAATTTGCCAATTTTTCCGTCACAGTATTAGTTCTTACCGATGCAATACTAACCCTAACATCATCAAATTCAGATTTTCCTAAATAATCAATCAACCCTGAAAACTCAGGATGTTGCGTCACAGAAGCCCCCAATAAACCCAGACGATTAGTTACTTTCAAACCCCTTTCAATGGCAGGAATTAAAGACTTTTCCAAACTAGCCGTGCGAAAAGGCAAAGTTAGATAACTCGCTAAACAAAAACGACACATTTCTGGACAACTTCTCACCACCTCCACCATATAAATATTTTCCCAAGCGGCTTTTTCTGTCACCACTGTAGAAGCAGACAGAATATTTCCCCGATAAGTTTGCTTTTCCACAAAGGAAGGAATATCAGAATTAAGAGGTTTAATATTATCAATTTTTCCATCCTCTTGTTGATAATTAACCTCGAATAAATTAGGGATATAAATACCTTCTATTTTTGCCAAATAATGTAACTTAGAAAAACGACTTTCTTGTCTTATTTCTTGATAAGAATTAATAAAATTATCCAATAACAATTCTCCATCACCCAAAAGAATAACATCAAAAAAATCTGCAAAAGGTTCGGGATTAGCCGTAAAAACGGGACCCCCTCCAAAAATTAACGGATGATTCTCATTTCTATCTTTAGCATAAATAGGAATACCTAACAACTCTAATAAATTCAGAATATTAACATAGTCTAATTCCCAAGAAAAAGAAAAACCAACCAACTCAGGATTGCGGGGTAAACTCTCATTAATATCTGTAAATAAACGACTAACATCCACATCAGGACGAGAACAAAAATTTGCCCATACTAATTGATAACCTAAGCTAGTTATTCCTACAGTATATTCATTAGGAAAAGCAAAAATTAAAGGAATAGCATTAATATCTTTAGATGCAGGAGTAAATAATAATTTTTCTTGTGAAAAAATGCTCATATAACGATAATAAAAAATACAAAAATTTGTTCTATAACTATAATAAAATAATACGATAGCGTTTCCCATCTTTATGGGGTACATTCTTTATTTGTAAGTTTCCCTTATTAAGAGGGATGTAGGCGGATCGAGATGTACTTCATTTAACAAAAAATTGCTATCAATTATATTTAATAAATCAATTAATAATTGCAAACAGAAAATGAATAAAAAATAAAATCTAATCCTGAATAACAAATAATATTTTTAGTTTGAGAAGTAAATTATTGAGGATGAATCTATCACCAAAAATTTTTTAAAATTATAACCAAAATGAAATTTTGCAAAGCTATTATTAATAATAAACCTATAATAATTAATGCAAAATACCGAACAATAAGACTAATCAATGCTTTTTGAATGGCAGTATTTACCGTTTCTTCTAAACCCTCATTTGTCATTACTTTATAGACAATTTTTTCTACCTGAGCATCCAGTTTTTCCGACAAGTTTCGAGGTTTTCTCTTTCCTCTTCTTAAATTATCTTCATTCATTATACAAAAATATTATATCCATTATCAACTTCAAAAAAAAGATAATTTTTTATTAATTTAAACACAAAATATCAATAAAATATTTGACTTATCAGTAATTCCTCATTTCTCAATTTTAGCCCAAAAAACTTAAATTAACTTTAAACTATTTGAACTATTGACTAGCACTAGCAACTAATTCTTTTCTCTTTTGAGAGTAAAAAGAAGCTGATTCTTTACCTTGAGTACATTCTTTAGTAAATTCAATTAGGTGATGACCTACTAAGCCAATACGAATCATAGTCTCTATATCCAATTTTTTTAATGCAGGAATAGCCATATCCCAAAAAATTTGACGATAACTACTTTTTAAACCTACCTGCCAAACTAAATTGCCCATTATATGCAATCCTTTCTTAATATTTGCCCAAGAAACCCTTTCTGGACTATTCGGAACTTCGATACGATTAGGATAAGTATTTTCAGCATTATAAGCAAATCTTTGATATAAATATTTTGGCTCATAAGCAGTTGAAATACAACGTTTCCACATATTTAAAACCTCCTCATAGGGCATCAAAAAATCGATATTAGATTCTCTTGATTCGTCTTCAATAATTCGCCCTTCAGCTTTTAAACGATTCCATAGGGGAGTTTTTGGTAGCGCATAAAGTAGATTAATTGTCAAGATAGGAATTTGAGAAGCATTGATAAACTCAAGAATATTATCTGCTGTCTGTGGTGTATCTGTATCAAAACCGATAATAATACCAGAAACAACTTCTAAGCCATAGCTATTGAGGGTTTTTACCGCATCTAAAATGGGCATACTTAAATTATGTTGTTTAGAAATAGCTTTTAATGCCGATACTTCAGGAGTTTCTATGCCACAAAAAACGGTTGTGAAATAGGCTTCTCTCATCATTTCTAATAATTTTGGGCTTTGTGCAATATTGAGGGTAGCTTCACAGGTAAATTCTATGGGGTAGCCATTTTCTTTTTGCCATTTGATTAAATGAGGTAATAATTCCATTAAGGCACGGCGATTACCTACGAAATTATCATCTACAAAATAAATCGCCCCCGGATTTCCAGAAGCAAGAATAGCATCTAACTCCGTTATTATTTGCTGGGGGGTTTTTAAACGAGGAGAATTTCCGTATAATTCTGGAATATCGCAAAATTCACAGTTATAAGGGCAACCACTAGAAAATTGTATGTTAGCAATAAAATATAGTGATACATCAATTAAATTATAAGCAGGAATCGGAAATTGATCTAAAGGTAGTCTATGCTTCGTTTCAAAAATAATCTGTTTTTCAGGTCTTTTTTGATAATTATCAATATATTCAATAACCTTATCTGTTGCGTCTCCTAATTCTCCTAAATGAAGAATGTCAAAGTCAGGGTAATATTCTGGACATCCAGAGACAGAAGGGCCACCCAGAATGGTAATCTTATCAAATTTATGGGCTAGTTCATTGATTTTTTTGATTCGAGGTTTTTGAATGTGCATTCCACTGACAATGATTGCATCCGCCCATTGATAATCTGCCTCTGTTACTGATTTAATATTTTCATCAATTAATCTTACCTCCCATGTTTGCGGTAAATAAGAAGCAACCACCAGTATTCCTTGAGGAGGCATAAAGCCTTTTACCCCCGGCATCAGAGGATAAGCATGATGAAAAGTGCCAAATGAGCGACTATATTGAGGAAAAATACATAAAACTTTTTTTTTGTTTTTGGGAATGTATTGAGTTGTGTTGGTTTTTGGATGAGCAGTTGCAGTCATTTCAGCTATTAAATGTTGAGGATAAATAAATTTTTTTAATAATAACGAAAATTAGATGATTAAAAATAGTTTTGCTCAAATCAAAGTTTAAGAAAAGTTGCATTTCCCAAAATGAAGGGCTATGATGGTTATATTGAACAAATTAACATGGGAGTCTTCTTGATCAATGGAGCAAGTAGATAAAATCTTAGAAAAACTCAAAGAATGGACTCAAAAAGTTATAGAAGCCTTGTTCGGTCCAGAAAGTCAACCAGAGGCGGAATTAATCCCCATTCCAGTTAAAGATTATCCTCGACGATATTAATAGCAACTCTTACAAAGACTTAAATAGTTCACTAATATTGTTTAGATAGTTAGATAAATTGTCCAACCATAATATTTTAGTATTGCATGGTCCTAATCTTAATTTGCTCGGTCTTAGAGAGCCTAGCATATATGGCCATCAAACTCTGAAAGATATAAATGATATGTTGAGATTAGACGGTGAAAAAATGCAAGTAAGTGTTTCTTGTGTGCAGTCTAATCATGAAGGTGTTTTAGTTGACCAAATACATCAGGCTCTAAGTAAATATCAAGGAATCCTGATTAATGCTGGTGCATTTACTCACACCAGTGTGGCTATTCGAGATGCTCTAACAGGTGTAGCAATTCCTACGGTTGAAGTTCATTTGAGTAACATTTATCGTCGAGAGGAATTTCGTCATCACTCTTATATAGCCCCTGTGGCGATTGGCCAGATAAGTGGTTTTGGTGTCGATAGCTATCGCTTGGGCTTAAGGGCTTTGGCGGATTATCTTCAGAAGAGTTAATAATTGAGGTTGCGTAAAATATAAAATCAATTGTCAACTTTCATGACTCAGGTATTTTTAATCGCTAATCATAAATTGCTAATTGCCCCTTATATCTTTCCAAATCTACTGATTTATACAAGAAGTTTAATAAAATAACCGAGTTTGAGAATGGATGTTAGTTATCAAGGGTGAGGAAGTTTTCCAAGGCAATTACCATTTTAGGAGGCCAACGTCTAACTTCTTTAAGCCACTCTACATTTTTATAACGGCTATCCATACCTACTGTTGCCACCCAATTACTTTCGGCTTCTCCTTGTTTACCTTCTTCCCATAAAACAGCAGTTAAAGCGGCTCTCATGTCGGGAAACATTGGATATTTACGTACTATATTTCGCATTTTGGTTAAGGCTTCCTGTTTTCTGCCTAGCTGATATAGGGCAAGGGATTCATTGGCACTGGCAAAGGCAAAATTAGGGGCTAATTCGGTGGCTTTATGATAGTATTTTACAGCTTCATCCCAGTTTTCTAGTCCTGCATTGGCATTACCGAGGTTATTATATGCCATTGCATCCTCTGGATCTAATTCTAATACTTTTTGATAATCTGCGATCGCATCTTGATATTTTCCTAAACCTTCATAAGCAACTCCTCTATTTAAGTAGGGGTCTGGTGCATCGGGAGCTAATTTGATAGACTCGTTATAATCATCAATAGCTTCGGCAATTTTATTTTGACTAACTCTAGCATTGCCTCTATTACTCCAAACAGCAGGGTTAGAAGGGAATTGATTAATTAATTCAGTCCAAAATTTTTCTGCTTGAATAAAATCTCCTTTTTCTGTTGCCTCAATGGCTTGACGGGCGATTTCTTCTCCTGCTTGTAATTGTGCTTCTGTGGGCAGATTAATATTTTCTTCAGCAATTACAGGGGAAATAAATAGAGATAAGCAAATTAGTAAAGTAATAAAAAATCTGATCATAATTTCTATTGGTAATTTGATATTGATTGCAATTCTAAATCATTTGTAAGATCATTGGTTAATAATGCCTAATATTTGTTGATGAATTTCTTGATTAAAAGCTATTACTAAACCATCTATTTTCATATCATTAATATTTCTAAAAGGTTGAAAATCACTACCATCAAAATGAGATGCGATTGCACCTGCTTCCTTTGCCACAAAAGCTAAACTAGCACTATCAATTAAATTACCCTTATCAAGGACAAAACCAGCTAAATCTCCATTAATTAAGTCTAAATAATCAGGAATATTTTCAGGGGGATTATAGTTAGTGGCACTGCACCAAGTATCAAATATAGGGTTTAATTTAGTCTTTAAAGAGGTTAAAGCAAAACTTAAATAGATTTTATGGGAATTTAAAGATGTTAATTTTAAAGGCTTTGCAAACTCTAGATTATTATCAATAGTTCCCATAAAAGCACCTTTTCCTTTTAGGGCATAAAAGTAGTGTTTTCTTTTGGGTTGTAAAACAAATACTGCCTCATATTGTTTATTTTTGATAATGTTTAAAATAATAGAAAAACAAGATAAATTATCTAAATAAGCCCTAGTGCCATCAATAGGATCTAAAGTAATTAATAATTCCTCATCATCCCCTAAATTTGTTCCTCGGAAATATTTAGTATTGTAGGATTTGGCATATTCTTCGCCAAAAAATTTTAACTCAGGAAATTTTGCTAATAAAGCTAATTCAATGGCAGTTTGAATCGTTAAATCAGCATCCGTTAAAGCAGTGGCATAAAAATTCTCACCATAGTCTTTATCCGGTTGAGTTTGTATTTTTGACTGAATATTACACGCATATTGCCCTGCTAGTTTCAGGATGGGAAGTAAAGTTTTTATGATTTCTAGGGGTTCGATAATCATGAACTCAGAGTTACAATGCAACAACTAAATATTAACCAATTCATAGCAATTCTTAAAATGCGATCGCACCTTTGTATTCAGTTTTTTGAGCGTTAGCAGACTCACCGCAAGTGCGAGGAGTAGGAAAAATTTTAGTAGGGTTAGCCAAACCTTTAGGATTAAAACTACTTCTAACATATTGCATCGTTTCCAAATCCGTTTCCGTAAACATATCACTCATATAACATTTCTTATCGCTACCAATGCCATGTTCACCAGAAATACTACCACCAACACGGACACATAATTTAAGGATTTCTCCCCCCAACTCCTCTACTGTTTCAAAAGCACCCTCAATCGCCCCATTGTAAAGGATTAAAGGATGCAAATTACCATCACCTGCATGGAAAACATTAGCGATACGATAACCATATTTTTCGCTTAATTGATTGATCTCGGCTAACACTTGAGGTAACTTAGAACGAGGTACAACCCCATCCTGTACAAAATAATTAGGGCTAATTTTACCCATAGCCGCAAAAGCGGCTTTTCTACCTTTCCATAACTTTAAGCGAGTTTCTTGATCATTAGCAGAGGTTATACTATCTGCACCACACTGACGGCAAATTTCCGCAACTTTCTCTTTATAGTTTTTCACCTCCACCTCTAAACCATCTAACTCCACTAATAAAATAGCTTCGGCATTGCGAGGATAGCAGTCAGTCGCCACGACATCTTCCACCGCATTGATACTAAAATTATCCATCATCTCCATACCTGCGGGAATGATACCAGCTTGAATAATATCAGCAACAGCTTTTCCTGCATCTTCCACACTTTGAAAATCTGCTAAGACAACACAAATAGACTCAGGAGTTTTGAGAATTTTCAAGGTAATTTCTGTGGCAATGCCTAAAGTACCCTCTGAACCCACAAATAAGCCTGTTAAGTCAAAACCCGGCATTTCTGGAACTTTACCGCCGATTTTGAGAATTTCTCCTTCTGCAGTGACGATGGTTAAACCTAAAACATGATTAGTCGTTGTACCATATTTGAGACAATGAACCCCCCCAGAATTTTCCGCCACATTACCACCAATAGAGCATATAATCTGACTAGAAGGATCAGGAGCATAATAAAAACCTGCACCACTAACCGCTTGTGTTACCCAATTGTTGATGATACCGGGTTGCACAATAATGCGTTGATTATCATAATCAATATCTAAAATTTGACGCATTCTTGCAGTAACGATTAAAACGCAATCTTCCACAGGTAATGCTCCTCCCGATAAGCCTGTACCTGCCCCTCTAGCTATCCAAGGAGTTTCGTATTGATTACAGATTTTGACAATCTCTGCTACTTCTTCTGTGGTTTTAGGTAAGGTGACTAAAGCAGGGCGTTGACGATATTGAGGTAAACCATCGCATTCATAGGTAAGAAGTTCATCTTTTCGTTTGACAACTCCATTTTTACCTAAGACAGATTCTAGTTTTTTAATAATGGGTTGCCACTTATTGTCAATGGAAGATAAAAACATAGCTTATTTATAAAGTTGGGTGAGAGGTAAAAAATTTGAATACTTTTTAAGTTTCTATAATAACCTCAGTTTGGTTTAAGAATATAGGATAAGAGCTAGTTTAATTCATTAAAGAATTTAGCGGTACTTAAACTAAAAATATCAAAATATGAGTCTCAAATCCTTATGAATCAAAGATTTTACATCAATTGATAACTTTTCCTTTGATAGTAGGAGTTTCAGCCATTTTTATCGTGTTTACCTAAATCCTTTACCCTGACTGTATTTTAGGCTATTTTTGTACAAAAATTTCTCAAAGTACCGCTATTTTTTCCTGCCAGTAGTTAACTTCTTCTTCTTGGGGTAAATCACATAAGCCATAAGCCACCAGTTGACGAGTTGCTTTTGTTATCCCCGTAATCGTCACCAAGTTGAGGATACCAATGACTTTTAATACCCTTAAACTATCCTCATCCAAACTTTTACTATCGGCGATTAAGTCGTGAATTTCTATCCATCTTTGCAAATTGGGGCGCGATGTTAACCCCATTCCTGCTGATTCGATAAAATAATCATAGACTCGATCGAGTTTTAATGTCGGTAGGTTATCTTTATCTATAATCGTTTCCGTGAGAAAATTTTTTAAGGAAAAAGGCTCATCAGATGTGATAAAAGTAAATAAGGTGCGATCGTTTTGAGCATAACGCATACACAGAGTTGGTAAAACCAAAGCTGTCAGAGGATGCAAAGGGTAAATGTTTTCTAAGATTGACTTATCAATTTTTTCTACGGATAAAGTCTGATAAAGACTATCAAACCATTGTTGACTATAATCTACAATCCTATCGTAATTAAAAAGATGATAACTTGAGTGTTGAAAAAATCCCTCTTGCCTTTTGCCTCTTGTCTATCTCCATAGGCATCTTTTATTTCCTTACCAACATTAATCGCTTCCCCCATTAACCGCATCATTTGCGCTATCGATTCAGTAAAGGGAATATCCTCAAATCTACCTTGAATTTTTTTTTGCCCATTCATTGCGTTGTATTTTACCTAATCTTTGCCCATATTCGGTAAAGGCTTGATGAAGAATCCCTAAAATATAGACTCGATTGCCGTTAATTGACTCTAATTCTGCTAATTGTTGTAATAAATATACATCTTCTGCTCCTTGATTGTAAACGGCGTATTCTAAATTTTTTCCTAACTCGTCAATAATAAAAATTAAGTCAGTTTTAGCTTGACTAATTATGTCTTTTATTAAGGCAATAATTGCACTATTATTAACAGTTTTTCCTTGCTTTATTAACTCATTAAAAGCCTCTAATTGTTCTTGAAAAAGAGCTTTATTTTTAAGTTTAAAGTTATCTAATCCTATGGATAAAGCCCGAATAATAGTATTGGTAATAGATTCTCTTTGACTAACTGCGATCGCCCTTATAAAACCTTGTTTTGGTAAATTATTTATTAACTGTTTATAGTCTTTAATTAACTCATTTTCTTCCTGTAAAATTGATTCAATAGGAGAAAAAGTTGATTGATAAATGTGACTATTATTAGGGGATAATAAACAACTTAAATAATGACAAAAAGCAGATTTACCAGTACTATAAACTCCTGTTAAAGTCCAACAATTACTATTATTTTCCCTAGTTAAACCTCGTAAAACTCGCCCTAAAACATCAATGGCTTTATCGGTTAAAATATAGCCTTTTAATACTTCTTCATCGTCAACATCTCTTTATAAGTTAATTGATCTAGTGTAACGTCTTTCTAGGGTAAAATAATTAGCTAGTGTAAGATTATTCATAAAAACTGTAAATTAAAAAAAAGTAGGTTAGGTTTCGTACCTCAACCTAACAAATAAACTAGGTGATGTTTTCAATTATAGTAAATTTTGGGTTGCACTTCCTTTAAGCTAACTTGCATTACATATAGTTAATTAATAATTTCTAATAATTTTTCATGAATTTTAACCATTGCTAATGTGTCTAATTGACAGTATTCCTTTAAGTTTTTTATCATTTCACTTTTTTTATTTTTATTAGAACAAATAATCATTGAATCCCAAATAGCTTGGGCAACATCACCTCTTTGAATTTCCAATTTATCATAGCTTAAATCTCGAACTAAAACAGGAAGAACTTTTTTGATTGAAGTTGAACCATAGAATTTTGGATGTTGATAGTATTGTTTAAATATTTCTTCTAAATCCCAAAGTCTTTCCACCATACATAATAATTCTTGCTTATATTGAGGAAAATCTTGTGCTAATTTTTTTAGAATATTACTTTCAAAAGATTGATGATAAACAATAATTGTACCAGTAGGTTCAATATGATTAATTAAAGATTCTATTACAGATGGTCGGGGATCTGAATTATCTGTGTGTAAATATTCATAATGTTCTAAACTTTTGTCCTTGTGTAAAATATGACAACTATATTGGAAGATAAATTGCTCATAAGGTTTTAATCCTTCAAATCTGGGGATAGCGGGATTCTGAGTTTCTATGTCAAAGAAATGTAAAGGATATTGTAAGGTAGAGATAATATTTTGAATTTCGTCAAAATCTATATTTGGTTGATTGTTGCTAATTAAATCAACATATTTTTTTTGGTTAGGAGTAAGTTTTATTTGATTATTAATATCTTTAATAGCAAATATTTCTCTTTCTACTAATTGATTTAATTTTTCTGTAGATAAACGTGGAATAGTAAAAATTGAGCCTTCGGGGATATTTTGCCAACAATTACTTTGAAAAGAACAAGGCTGAGGATTAATACAATGTTTTCCAATAGCAATTAAGGGGTTTTTAAAACTATTTAGTATTTCTTTAAATTGATTTATTTTAGATTCAATATTCAGTTCTGATAATCTTTGATCGACCTTATCTGATACATCTTCTATGACAAAAAGATTTTCTAAATTAGGGAAAAAACAAGTTTTTGTATTAATGTGCATTACTTTTACTTTATTAATAGGTAATGAGCAATTAATTAATACATATTTTTGAATAGCAATATCATCAATATATTCATCTTTAATAGAGCCTGAAGATTTTATTTCAATTAAATCCCATGAGGCATTTTTTGTTTTTTGCAAAATATCACAGCGAACCAAAATATCATTAAATAGAAACGCTGCTTCAAATAAACAATCAATATTTGAATGAAGAAATTTTTGGGTTTTTTCAAGGGCTTCCGATGATTTTCCTTCTATTAAATAACCACTAGAAAATCTTTTTCGAGCATATTCTTGAACTTCAATTCCTTGTTGTATAATTCTCTGTTGTGCCAGTGGTAAAGATTCTATCATAGATGAATCATTTATTTCTAACCACATTTTTTTAGGACATCTTAACCCAGACATAAATAATGATTTCGTTAACAGTTGAGTCTGGGTTTTTTCCTTGAGAATATTTTGACTCGTCAAGTCAAGTAATGCAAGGGCAGGAATCCAAACACCCATTTCATTTTCTTGTTTTTGAAAACATACTTCTTGATGAGTTGAATAATTTGCGATCGCAAGTATTTTCCCTTTTGTTGTTTGATTATTAATAAGTGCGGAAGTGATTTTTCCTAATATATCTCTACTTAATTGTTCCATAAATTTACGACTCTTTGGTTAACAAATAGTTTATAACATTTTCATTTTTACCTAATGGTTTGTTGTAAAATATAAACATGAGTCAATTATTATTTCAGTGGAATAAAGAGAAGGATTTAATCAATCAAAAAAAGCATGGTATTTCATTTGAAGAAGCAAAATCAGTATTTTATGATGATAATGCAATTCAATTTTGGGATGAGGCACATTCTGAATTAGAAGATAGATTTTTATTACTTGGTATGAGTTCAAAAATGTGATTATTATTAATAGTGCATTGTTACCGAGAGGAAGAATCCGAAATAAGGATAATTTCAGCGCGTAAAGCAACGAAAAAAGAAAGTCAACAGTATAGGGGATAAAAAACCATGAAACCAGAATATGATTTAACTAAAATGAAAAGTTGCCCGAATCCTTATGCAAAAAAACTAAAGCAACAAGTAAATTTACCTTTAGAAATTGAAGTGATAGAATATTTTGAAAAAAAGGCACAAGAAAAAGGTATTTCTTATCAACAACTAATTAATTTATATCTTCAAGATTGTGTCAAAAGCAAACGTGAAATATCTTTTTAAAGCAAAATGATTAAAATTAGGAGAGCTTCAACTAAGTAATGTTAATCTTTGATTTATTAACGAATCGATCGTTCCATTTACTCTAAATTTTGCAAATAGTCCCATTGTTAAATCCACCATTTCTTTTGATTTTGATACTACTTTTGTTTTTCTATGAAAGATTATCGGAATTATTTCTTTCTATGGCTAAAGTTTCCCTTTTTGTCATCACATGATCAGCATCTGGATGTTGAGATAATAACTCTTGGTACGGTTTCTAATTATCAGTACAGTAGACTGTTACATCCCATTTTCGTAATCTAATTAAAAGTTTTTTGAGGGTTTCACTATCACGGTTTCCCAATTCCCAGTCGATAAGTCTGTTAGTGTTACGGTCATAAGCTTTCCAGATCCATAACTTGTTTTTTTTGACTCTATAAAATGCCAAAGTTCATCTAGTTCCACAACGAACGCTTCGCAGGGTTCAGGCTTTTCATAATTTTCTAGTGCCAAAGCTCTAATCCAATTTAGAATAGTCTGAGCAGAAACATTGAGGAGCTTTGCCATCGAATTCATAGACATTCCACTGCAATACAGAATTACTGTTTCTAGTGTCATCCACATAGGTTTACCTCGCTCGATCTTATCAGTAGTGAAATGATAGTTACAGTGCTTACATTTAAACCTTTGTTGACCACGAGCAAAACCAAAACCGTTTTTGATGATTTTAGTATTATGACATCGAGGGCATTGATGAGACATGGTTAATTAATGATGATTAGGATCAGTCTATATCATAACATTACTTAATTGATACTCTTCTTAAAAGTATAACACCAATAACGGAGCGATCGCACCATATTTTTCCCCACTCCTAATTTAACAGGTGCATCTTCCTCATTAAAAATTTTACCTTCAATCGAAGCCATATCAAAACCCTTCTTTAACCAACCCCAACGGGGATGAAAAGTCTCATGACGGGCAAAAGTAGGAGTTACGGGATTGTCTAAGAGATTTAACTCCAAATTAGTCTGCATAATTAAATATTATTTTGGTATGTTTTTATATTTCTATTAAAATAATATTATGCCTTTTCCCTTCAAGATTCAATTATGCAACGCCAAAATCTCAATCACTACCCTCTTGAAAATCATCCCGTAGCACAAAACTAAACAGAGACAGTTCTTTAATTTGATTTATCAATCCCCTAATCCTTTAACCCTTTTTTGTGCATTATAAGACTTAAACCACAAAGGAATAACTACCCAAGCAATTACAGCCAATAAAGCCACAATACCAAACTGTGCTAAATAGCTAACTAATTGATCAAGGGGAACAATTCTACCCACAAAATAAGCTAGAGTAACGATAATTGCCCCCCAAACTGTTGCCCCCATAAAGTTATAAAATAGGAACTTAGGATAGGGCATTTCCACAATACCAGCAATAGGTCCAGCAAAAATCCTGAGAAGAGTGATAAAACGTCCAAAAAAGACTGCTTTTGCGGCATTATCGACAAATTTACTTTTCGCTTTTTCTACCTCTGTTTCAGGCAAACGGAAAAAACGAGCCAATTTCAGTAAAAACGGCCATCCCCCTATTCTACCAATCCAATAACCACAATTATCCCCTGTAACCGCACCTGCGATCGCAGTTAATAATACTAACCAATAATTTAACTCTCCACTACCCGCTAAAAAACCGCCCACAATGGTAATAGTTTCACCCGGGATAGGAATACCAGTATTTTCGATCGCAATTCCTGCAAACACAGCCCAATAACCGTAAAGGTGGGCTAATTCTTTAATTTGTTCTAAGGATAAAAATTCCATTAGTGAATAGTAAATAGTGAATAGATTAAAAAAGGGCAATGGTAAATAGTTGATAGTAAATAATTAATAAATCCTAACTCCTAACCCCGAACCCTGAACTAAAATTAATTGTATCTGTCTAAAAGGGCTTGTAATCCCCCTTGAAAACCAGAGCCAACAGCATTAAGTCGCCATTCTCCGTCTTTTCTGTACAATTCTGCCATAATTACCGCAGTTTCCACTGAGAAGTCTTCTGTCAAATCGTAGCGCAAAACTTCTTCTTTCGTTTGTACATCCACTAGACGGATATAAGCATTAGTAACTTGACCAAAATTTTGTTTTCTCTTGTCAGCTTCGTAAATTGTCACCGTTACCACTATTTTAGATACATCTACAGGGACTTTACGCAAATCAACAATTAAACCTTCGTCGTCTCCCTCTCCTTCACCAGTGCGGTTATCTCCTAAAAGTTTAACAGATTGATCAGAATCGGGACTAACTAGGTTATTGTAAAAAATGAAGTGTTTATCGGAAACTAATTTGTCATTGTCTCCTAATAGAAAAACAGATACATCTAAATCAAAATCACCGCCAGTATCTGTAACATTGACATCCCAACCTAAACCGATAAATCCTGCAACTAGGCTAGGGGCAACTTTAGCTAAGGAAATTCTTTCGCCTTTTTTTAGTGAAATAGTCATACTTTAATTTTATGAAATTTAGTGATCTTATTCATCAATTATCCCCTCAACATCATAGTTTTGACTCTCATCCCCATCTTAATCCTGAGTTAACAAATATCGCTCCCATCGATCAAGCGGACGTAAATAGTCTCAGTTACATTGAAGGTGATAAGTTTGCGAATATGATAGCCATTACGAAGGCTTCTGCTCTTATTCTACCACTAGATTCTGCACTACAAACTCAAGCTACAGAAAAAGGAATTGCTTGGTTAGCGTCTCCTTATCCTCGTCTTACTTTTGCCCAAGGGATTGATATATTTTATAAACCTTATAAGCCTTCTGCTCAAATTCATTCTACGGCGGTAATTGCTGATGATGTGCAGTTAGGGAAAAATGTCTCTATTGGTGCCCATGTAGTCATCGAAAAAGGGTGTAAAATTGGTGATGATGTATGTATCTTTCCGAATGTAGTTGTTTATCCTGATGTTACTATAGGCGATCGCACCTTACTTCATGCTAATTGTACCATTGAAGAGAGAACCCACATCGGGAAAGACTGTGTTATCCATAGTGGTGCGGTAATTGGTGGAGAAGGATTTGGTTTTGTGCCTACTCAAGAAGGGTGGTACAAAATGCAACAATCTGGCTATGTCATCCTTGAAGATGGAGTGGAAATTGGTTGTAATAGTACAATAGATCGTCCTGCGGTAGGTGTTACGAAAATTGGTAAGAATACAAAATTAGATAATCTTGTCCACGTCGGACACAATGGGGATATAGGAGAAAATTGTGCTTTTGCCGCTCAAGTAGGTTTGGCAGGAGGCGTGAAAATTGGTAATCGGGTTATTTTGGCTGGCCAAGTTGGTGTTGCCAATCAAGTACAAATAGAAGACGGTGCGATCGCATCCGCTCAAACAGGAATACATCATAATGTTAAAGCAGGAGAAACAGTTTCAGGCTCACCAGCAGTAAGCAATAAATTATACTTAAAAGTTTCAGCTATTTATAAAAAATTGCCTGAAATTTATAAAAATGTCAAAGAATTGCAGAAAAAACTTAATTGACTTTTCTACAGTAGTTATGATAAATTTTCTTTGAAAAAAGGTATCAGGTGGCAGGTGTCAGGTAAAAAAAATTTAAAAGTTTATAAATTATTATTATAAATTATTATTAAATAACTCTCTTTTCCCTGTTCCCTACTCTAACTAAAAATTTACACAACGAGAAGTGAAAGAGCCAATGATAACAGGGCAAAATATTGATCAATGGGAAGTAATTAACTGGCAAAAATTAATTCAGATATTTTCAGCAAAACAGATACATAAAGTAGCTGAAAAAAGAAGTAAATATAGCGTTTATCCCCTTAATAAATATCCTCAATACCCTCCAGAATTAATTTTAAGAGATTATCAAAATCAAGCAGTTATTAACTGGATGAAAAATCAAGGGAGAGGTACATTAAAAATGGCAACAGGTAGCGGAAAAACTATTACAGCCTTAGCCATTGCTACAGAATTATATCAACATATAAACCTAGAAGTATTACTCGTTATTTGTCCTTATCGTCACCTAGTTTTACAGTGGGAAAAAGAAGCTAAGAAGTTTAATTTATCTCCTCTATTAGCCTTTCAAAGTGTTTATAATTGGCAAAGTGACTTATCGCAACAACTCTATCAAATTCACCAAAAAAAACAAAATTTCTTGACTATAATTACAACCAATTCAACCTTTATTAGTGAGAGATTTCAATCTCAATTACCTTTTTTTCCCTCAAAAACTCTTATAGTTGGTGATGAAGCCCATAATTTAGGTTCGCCTCGATTTGTTTCTTGTTTGCCTAAAAACATCAGTTTAAGACTTGCCCTATCCGCAACTCCAGAAAGACATTTTGATAACGATGGCACAGATTTATTAATTGATTATTTTGGAGCAGTTTTACAGCCTGAATTTACTTTAGCAAAAGCATTAAAAAAACAAGCATTAGTTAAATATAATTATTATCCTATTTTAGTAGAATTAAATCAGTATGAAGCGTTAAAATATGCCAAATTGACAAAAAGAATTGGTTGGATATTATCGGAGAATAATAATTTGGAAGATAATCCCCAATTAAAATCACTATTATTACAGAGATCCCGTTTAGTTGCTACTGCTGAAAATAAATTAGTTGCCCTCAAAGAATTAATGCAAAATCATCGAGATATGAAGGCAACTTTGTTTTATTGCGGAGACGGCAGTATGAATAATAATGAAAAGCAATTAGCTGCAGTGACACGTATTTTAGGAAAAGAATTAAATTATCGAGTTAATACTTATACCGCAGAAACACCGGTAGAGGAAAGAGAGATGATTAAACAACAACTGATTACAGGGGAATTGCAGGGAATTGTCGCTATTCGTTGTCTTGATGAGGGAATAGATATACCGATGATAAATAATGCGGTGATTTTAGCTAGTAGTAGTAATCCTCGACAATTCATTCAAAGAAGGGGAAGAATTTTACGTCCTTATAAGGGAAAACAAGAGGCTAATTTATTCGACATGATTGTCATTCCTCCTATTTTAGAAAGAGATATTTGGCAAGTAGAAAAAAGTTTGATGAAAAAAGAATTAGGGCGATTAATTGAGTTTGCAAAATTAGCAAAAAATGCTGATGAAGCTCATAAGGTTTTGAATCTTATTCAAGAAAAATTTTAGACATAATTTATAACAATATTTTATAATCAACATCTAATTAAAAATATAATAATTAGTTCTTCCACAGTGGTTATGATAAATTAAAGGCAAAAGGCAAAGTTAAAAAACCAAGAGGCAAAGGGCAAAACCCCCTTTATCCCACCTCTCGAGGGGGGAGAGCAAAGGTGAATAGTTGAGAATTAAGAATTAAGAATTAAAAACTCCGTTCACGACTGAAAGAAGTGTACGAGAGCAGCAAATTCTCGTCTTTCCTAACACCTGACAGCTAACCTTATGGGATATTCTTAAACTGAACTGAAGTTATTCAATAATTGCAAGAGTGCTTACTCTAACTAATAATTTATATACTCAAAGTAAAAGTAATAGTGTCTAATAATTATCTACTTTTTGGATCTAAACTATCTCTTAAACCATCCCCTAATAAATTAAAAGATAAGACCGTTAAAATAATTAATAAAGCAGGGGGAAAAATTAACCAAGGCTGTAAAACTAAAACAGAAGCATTTGTCGCTAAAGATAGTAAATTACCCCAACTAGGATCTGGTTGTTGAATACCTAAACCAATTAAACTTAATACTGATTCAGCAACGATAAAACTAGGTATAGAAAGGGTTGCAGAAATGATTATATAAGTAGCAGTTTGGGGCAGTATATGTTTAACAATTATATAGAATGAATTAGCACCGATCGCTCTTGCTGATTGTACGAATTCTTGTTCTTTAATGGCTAAAACTTGTCCTCTAATGACTCTAGCCAATCCAGACCAACCAATAAAAGAAGTAATCATAACTATTAATAAAAATCTTTGAGCACTGCTTAAACTGGGGGGTAAAATGGCGGCTAAAGCTACTAATAAATAAATCCCCGGAATGGTCATTAAAACTTCAACTAAACGCATTAAAATACTGTCAATTATTCCGCCAAAATAACCAGCTATTCCGCCTATAAACATCCCTAAAGGAAATGAAATAAGGATACCTATAATACCAATAAATAAACTAATTCTTCCCCCATATAAAATACGACTAAATTGATCTCTACCTTGTTCATCTGTGCCTAATAAATTTATTTTTCCTTCTCCTGTTGTGCCAAACAATTTACGGTTGATGGTAAATCCTGAAAAAATTTCTCTTTCTTCAAATTTAGGGGGCAATGGTAATTTAAGGGCAAAAAGTTGATAGGGTTCAGTTTTTGGGAATAACCGCAAGGGAGAAGGTTTGCTATAATCTATTTCTAAGATGCGATCGCCCGTTTGTAAATCTGTTGCACCTTGGATAGTAGGATAAACATGAGGCCCGATGAATTGTCTCTGTGAATTACGCCAATAAATAGTAGTTGGAGGTAATAATGAGCCGTTTTCCTGAACTGAATAGGGATTATAAGGGGCGATAAAGTCTGCTCCAATTACCATAAAATAGAACAATAGGAGAGTAACCGCCCCCAATTTAGCAAGGGGATTTTTTCTTAATCGGCGCCACCAATTCATGTAATAACCAAATAAATAATAATTAAAGTTTAAATATAACCAGTATTGTCAATGTTAGCGAAAAATAACTGACACATCGCTTATTTTAAGATTAAAATAAAAATTTTCTACTCATATTTATAATTCTGAAGAATCTAAGAATTTATGCAATTAACAAGTCAAGAAATTAGTTATTATCGAGATCAATTATCTGATTGCGAACCAGCGATGAAATCCCTCGATATAATAGAGGATGCGGAAGGAGACTTAGAGGATGCCGCCACTTCCATTGCTTTGGCTATTGGGCAAACTCCTGATAGGGTTGATTGGTTGGATGGTTGGGCAAAGCGTTGTCGAGTTGCTATTTGTGAAGTTAGTTTCCGCTCTGATTTAGAAGATAATTACATTGAAAATGCGGTTAAGTATCTGTTGGAAAAAAAAATTTGTCCCCCTTTATTAATAACTCCTTTACTAATTTATGTGGTCAAAAACGGAATTGAGCAATTTTGTGAGCCTCTTTCCTATAAGCTGGGCAACGATAACGAAACCCTGTAGCATTTTGTTTATATTGTCTGTAAGTTTGTAAATAATCACTAAAAATAGTGGTAATTCTCTCTCAGATAGTACTAGGTTTTTTTTAATTGCTACTATATAAAATAGTCTATTAATCAAGCAGTAACGGTTGAAGAATGTCGAAATCAAAATCAATTAGCATTGAAGTTGGTCAAATTTTTAGCTTACAGGTTGCACCGGGAAATATTATTAAAGGAGAAAATAGTCTCAGTAATAGTGGAAATGCGATCGCATCTTTTGGTCAAATGCCCTTAGTGGTGGGAGGAGAGAAAACTATAAAATTAATTGAAACTTATCTTGAACCTATTTGTAAGAAATTTAATTTAAAACCTCGTTACGCCAGTTATTTTCCCGATTGTAGTGAAACATCTTTAAAACGTCTCGAAAAGGCAGTCAAAACCCATGAAGCCGATTTCATTATCGGTGTGGGGGGTGGAAAATCCCTTGATAGTGCAAAATTATTAGCTCACAATTGCCATTTACCAGTAATTACTATTCCTACCTCTGGGGCTACTTGTGCCGCTTGGACTGCTTTAAGTAATATTTACTCAGAATCGGGAGCTTTTCAATATGATGTGAGTTTGCGTCATTGTCCTAATTTACTTATTCTCGATTACAATATTATTGCTTCTGCTCCTAAATATACTCTGATAGCGGGAATCGGAGATGCGATCGCAAAATGGTATGAAGCTTCCGTCAGTAGCGGAAACTCTACAGCAACCTTAACCATTGCCGCCGTACAACAAGCAAGAGTATTGAGAGATATTTTACTCCAGAAAGCCGAAACTGCTCTACAAAATCCCCTCAGTGAAACTTGGAAAGAAGTAGTTGACGCAACAGTATTACTTGCAGGAGTAAGCGGAGGTTTGGGAGGTGCAAATTGTCGAACCGTTGCCGCCCATGCCGTGCATAATGGTTTAACCCACTTAGAAGCAACTCACGGCAAATTACACGGTGCAAAAGTGGCTTATGGTATTCTCGTGCAATTGAGATTAGAAGAAACCATCGCTAATAATCAACTTGCCAAAACTGCCAGACAACAATTAATCAAGTTTTATCAGTCTATCGGTTTACCCACCACCTTAGAAGATTTAGGCTTAACAAATATTACCTTAAGTCAACTGCGTCAATGTGCTGAAATTACTTGTAAACCAGAATCAGATATTCACCGTTTACCTTTTAATGTGACTCCCGATATTTTACTCAGTGCAATGGTTTCAACAATGGCATAATGGACAAGAAAAGGTTTAATGTATAAATACCAATTTTAAATTTTTCTTAGTATAAATAACATAGTATGCCTAGATCTCAGAGAAACGATAACTTTATCGATAAAACTTTCACCGTCATGGCGGATATAATTCTTAAAGTCCTCCCCATTGACTCAAAAGCAAAAGAAGCCTTTGTTTATTATCGTGATGGTATGTCAGCCCAAGCAGAAGGGGAATATGCAGAGGCTTTAGAAAACTATGAAGAAGCCTTAAAACTAGAAGAAGATCCTAATGATCGCAGTGAGATACTATATAATATGGGTTTAATCCATGCTAGTAACGGAAAACTAGAAGAAGCATTAGGATACTATCACCAGTCTTTAGACTTAAATCCCCGCAAACCTTCGGCTTTGAATAATATTGCCGTGATTTATCATCATTTAGGCGAAAAATCAAAACAAGCGGGAAATGAAAACGAGGCAGAAAGTTTATTTGATAAAGCCGCAGAATATTGGAAACAGGCTATCCGTTTATCTCCTAATAGTTATTTAGAGGCTCAAAACTGGTTGAAAACCACTGGGCGCTCAGAAATTGATGTCTTTTTCTAGTATTCTCTATTAATGATTCAGCCTTCAGTAATTAGCTTTTTATTATTAATCATCATTGTTTAGAAATTAGTTATGAGTTTAAGTCAAGCAGAAGTTAAAAAAGTTGCTAATTTAGCCCGTTTACATTTAACAGAAGCGGAAGAAGAAGCATTTGCACCCCAATTAAGCGCGATTTTAGATTATTTTGAACAGCTAAAAGAATTAGATACGGAAAATGTAGAACCTACCACAAGAGCGATCGATGTTAATAATATTATCCGTGAAGATGTACAATCTACTTATGAAGATCGGGAAAGTTTACTCAATATCGCACCTGAAAGAGATGATGATTTCTTCCAAGTACCTAAAATTCTTGCTTAGTATCTGACATTAATTAACCTGAGTTGGGGATAAATTGTCATCTATGAGTGATGGGGAAAAGGGCAAAAGGCAAAGTTAAAAGGGCAAAGGGCAAAGGGCAAGGGGCAAAGGTAAATAGTTGATAATTAATAACTTCGTGCCTCCGAACTCCTAACTCGTTTCTCCCTAATCCCCCAAAAACCTGACACCTAACCTTATCTGATATTATTAAACCGAACTGAGGTTAGTTAGGTACTCTTGATTAACTCCCCTCTAATACTATGATCTAAAAGTTCCATCGGGTGCATTACTTTTATTTCTTTTCCCTGTAATTTGAGATGTTTTGTGATTTGCAAGGCACAACCGGGGTTTGGAGAAGCAATTATACTAGCCCCTGTATTAAGAAGATTTTGAACTTTTTGTTCTCCTAATTCGTTGGCAACGTCAGGTTGTAAAAGATTATATACTCCCGCACTACCACAACATAAAGCCGCATCTACAGGCTCTTTTAATTCTAGGTTAGGTATTTTTTGCAATAATTGACGAGGTTGTAGGCTAATTTTTTGTCCATGTAACAAGTGACAAGCATCTTGATAAACTACTTTTACAGTGTCATCGGTAACTGGTGATAAATTAACATTAAAGCCTGTTTCCATCAAAAATTCATTAATATCTCTGACTTTGCTGACAAATTCTTTTGCTTTTTCCTCATAGATGCGTGCTGCGTAGCAGTTCCCTTCGGGATCATCTTTTAAAATATGATGATATTCTTTAAGGGTATGACCACACCCTGCGGCATTAATAATAATATAATCAACTTCAGCATCTAAAAAACTATCAATCATTTGTTTAGCAAGAGTTTGGGCTTGTTTTTCTTGTCCCTGATGGGCAGGTAATGCACCGCAACATCCTTGAGATGGAGGAATCACAACTTCACAACCATTTGCTGTTAATACCCTTACAGTCGCTTCATTTACGGGGTCAAAAAATAACCGTTGTACACAGCCTAGAATCAATCCTACCCGATATTTTTTCTCTTTTTGAGGGGGGATAGTATAAGGATATTTTTTATTGATAGAAGCTAATTTAATGGACGGTAGGATAGACTCCATAGAAGCAATACGAGGAAAAAATTTGAATATGCCTGTTTTTCTCACTAAAGTCTGTAAGCCTGAAATTTGATAAAACCACAGTAAGGGTAAGAAAATGCTTAATCTTGCAGGATAAGGAAAAATATTAAAAATCAGAGTGCGAAGGATTTTTTCCCACCAATTGCGGGGTTGATTTCTTTCTACTTGAGGGCGCACAGAAGCTATTAACTGATCATATTGTACCCCAGATGGACAGGTAGTAACACAAGCTAAACATCCTAAACAACTATCAAAGTGAGGACTTGTACTTTCATCTAATTTTGCTTCTCCCTGATTAATAGCATTCATTAGATAAATTCTTCCTCTCGGAGAGTCCATTTCTTTGCCAATAACTCTATAACTAGGACAAGTTGATAAACAAAAACCACAATGTACACATTGATCAATTAAATTTTGTGAGGGAGGGTTATGGTCGTCAAATCCTTTTTCAGAGTTTATAGTATCGATAGGGGTATTAGTAATGTTCATTTAGGAATAAATATTTTAAGAACGATTCAGAAAAGTCAATTTATTTTTGTTTTATTATAGCTTTTAATAAATTAATAGGAGGAATTAATTATCTCAATTTGGAATTAGTGATTAGGGTATTAGGGTTAGTGTTAATTAAATACCCGACGTTACGCACTTATTCATGTGTTAAGTTAAGCGAGGTTTCAGGTTTCAGGTTTCGGGTTTCAGGAAATAATAAAAAGGAAAACGGAAGAATATCTTTTTTGCTATGTTGATTGTTCATTCCAAATGCAACAGCTAAGGTTAAAATAACAAAAGCTATAAGTTACGAACACTTTATATTGATAAAAGTAAATACAAATGAGTGCAGGAATTGATTTACAAGGAAGTTTTATTACTTCTCTGACGGATTTGGGATTACCCCCAGAATTAGCAAAAACGCTCTGGATTCCTTTACCTTTGGGTTTAATGATTATTGGTGCAACGGTGGGGGTATTAGTTAGTGTATGGTTAGAAAGAAAAATCTCTGCGGCTGCCCAACAAAGAATTGGTCCTGAATATGCAGGTCCTTTGGGGGTTTTACAACCTGTGGCTGACGGGATTAAATTAGTGTTTAAAGAAGATATTATCCCTTCTAAGGCTGATGGTTTACTCTTTACTCTTGGCCCCGCTATCGTTGTTATACCCGTATTCTTATCCTATTTAATCGTACCCTTTGGACAAAATTTAGTTATCACTGACCTCAATATGGGTATTTTTATTTGGATTTCTTTATCTAGTATTGCCCCTATTGGTTTACTGATGTCGGGTTATGCTTCCAATAATAAATACTCTCTACTTGGTGGTTTAAGGGCGGCGGCTCAATCTATTAGTTATGAAATACCTCTTGCTTTAGCTGTACTTGCGATCGCAATGATGTCTAATAGTTTAAGTACTATTGATATTGTGGAACAACAATCAGGCTATGGTATTTTAGGTTGGAATATTTGGCGTCAACCTGTGGGTTTTTTAATTTTTTGGATTGCCGCTTTAGCTGAATGTGAGCGTTTACCTTTCGATTTACCTGAAGCTGAGGAAGAGTTAGTCGCAGGTTATCAAACTGAATATGCAGGAATGAAATTTGGTTTATTCTATGTTGGTTCTTATGTCAACTTAGTTTTATCTGCTCTTGTGTTTGCTGTTTTATACCTCGGTGGTTGGGAATTTCCTATTCCTCTCAATAATCTAGCTAATTGGTTAGGTGTGAGTGAAAATACCCCTTGGTTACAGGTAATTACTGCTTCTTTAGGCATCACCATGATGGTGTTAAAGGCTTATTTCCTCGTATTTATCGCTATTTTACTACGTTGGACTGTACCTAGAGTAAGAATTGACCAGTTATTAGATTTAGGCTGGAAATTTTTGCTTCCTGTTGCTTTAGTTAATCTTTTACTGACTGCGGCTTTAAAGTTAGCTTTTCCCGTTGCTTTTGGTGGATAATTAAGCTAGGAGCGTATTTTAGTTGTCTGGTTAAGATAAAAAAAGGCAAAACCTCTCTGTATCTCCCCTTTTTTGGGGAGAAGGGCACTCATACAAACCCTCCTTTATCCCCAGCAGTAATTCAAAGTAGAAATACAAAAACGCTAAAATTATTGCCAGTAAAAGAATATAGGGTTTTAGAGCTTTGAGGATTAAGAAGTAGTTAAAAATGTTGAGATTATCAATTTATAACCATAAACCATTAAAAACTATTGCTCATTGCCTATTTCCCATTCCCTGCCTTAACCAGAAAATTTTAAAATGAAACAGCCCTGCCCTTTATCCCCTAATACCCCAACATCCTAACCCCTCAACACCCTGACACCTGACATCTGCAACCTGAAATCCCTTTGATAACTCCTAAGCCCGAATTCATTTCCCTAATTATTAGTACTTGAAAACTCAAGTCAAAAACTTACCCACATTTCGATTATGAAAATATCAATTATTGTTGCTAGTAATAATAAAAATTTAGAGTTAGCCCATCAACTTAATAAAATTGCCATAGAAATGGGTCAACAAACTCAAATCATTGATTTAATTGAAGAAGATTTGCCTTTATATACCCCTAAAATTCAGGCTCAATCGGGTATTCCAGATAAAATACAATCACTATCTCAAACTCTGATTAAGACTGAGGGAATGATTTTTGTCGCTCCTGAATATAATGGTGGTATCCCCCCCATTCTCACAAATGCGATCGCATGGTTGAGTGTTAGTGGTGATGATTGGCGTAGATGTTTTAACAGTAAACCTGCCATGATTGCTACCCATAGCGGTGGTGGTGGACAGTATGTATTATTGGCGATGCGATCGCAACTTTCCTATATTGGTATGAATGTGGTAGGAAGACAAATTATTACTAACTATCAAAAATCTTTGAATTTAGATTCTGCCCGAGAGGTTATTTCTCAGTTAGTTGCCATGAAAATAAATTAATTTGATTTGGTGTCGTGATGATTTAGTTAGTTGAGGAGTTGAGGGATAGATGGATTTAGGAGAAAGAGAAAATTACCGTTAATTCTTGAACTTTTAATTGTTAATTGTTAATTATCTTTGCTCCTTACCTTTTGCCCTTTATTATTACTCCTCATCATCATCAAATTGTCTAAACAAAGCAGTTAATACTTGATTTGAATATAAAAAACCATCAGGATCACTTAAACTTAAGTTTAGAGTGTGAGTATCAAAAATAACTAAATTTGTCTTAATATAATTCTTTAAACAATCAATAATTTTTGTTTCTATATAGTCTCCAAATAGACTTTTTAACTCAGATAAATTAACTCCTTTTTTTAATCTCAAACCTAACATTAAAGTTTCTAATATTTGCTCATTTTTAGAAGTAGTTATAGCCTCTATTTTTCCCTGATTTGCTTTTAATTGTTCTACCCATTTAAAATATTCCTGACGGGTGCGAGGGCGAGTAAAACGAATATTGTCAAAGTAACTAGCCGCTCCCATACCAAAACCATAATAGTATTGATTTAACCAATAAACTTGATTATGACGGCATTCATAGCCCTTTTGAGCATAGTTAGAAATTTCATAATGTTCATAAAAATGTAAGCCCAATTTTTCCGAAGCGAGGCAGTACATTTGTGCGGTTATTTCGTCCATTGGTAAAGGGTTATCTCCCTCTTGATATTTCTTTCCGAATACGGTTGTCGGTTCTAATACTAAATCATAACAAGAAATATGTTTTGGCGAAAGTGCGATCGCTTTTTCCAGAGAATCCTGCCAATCATTTAAAGTTTGATAGGGTAAACCAGAGATTAAATCCAAGCTCCAATTCTCAAAACCAGCGTCATTAATCCATTCTACCCCTTCATATATATCTTTAACTCGATGAGTTCTACCAGAAAACTCTAATAAATTATCTTGAAATGCTTGAATTCCCAAACTAATACGATTAACTCCTAATTTTTTATAACTTTTTAGTTTCTCTAAGTTAAAAGTTGCGGGGTCAATTTCTAAAGAAATTTCTGCTTTTTGATTGATTCCAAAACAGTTATTTAAAGTGTTTAAAATAGTTTCTAAACCTTCTAATGCTAATAGAGAAGGAGTTCCTCCTCCAAAAAAAACCGTATCTAAAGACTGATTATTACATTTTGAAGTGATAATAATTTCTTGACAAATAAAATCAACATATTCTTGTTGCCAATTAGAGTAACTATTTCCACCATTATCCCCTAAAACAGTAATGGGAAAATCACAGTAAAAGCACCTTCTTCGACAAAATGGAATATGTAAATAGGCAGAATTTATGCTCATATCTGAATGACTCAAAATTAAATCTTAATATAAATTTATCAAATAAAAAATATTTTTTATTATTTTAAACAATTAATTTATACCTTATAATAACTAAATATATTTGAATAAAAAAAGAATAATTAAATAAAATTATAATACTATTTATCGACAATATTTAGATTAAAGAAAATTATCAAATCATAAAAAATGAAATTACTATTCTCCATATATAAAAAAATTAATCCCATAAAAAATGATAAAATTTGCTCAAAATAAAGTAGAATGAGCCTTGAGCAATCTATTTTCATCATCAATTTATAGATCCATAATTCGCCATGAGCAATATTCAAAAGGTAGATAATATCTCGGTTAATGATAATTTAACTAATAAAAAAAGAGCAATCTTTACTATCTGCTCTAATAATTATTTACCATATGCTAGAATTTTGTTTCACTCATTACAAAAATATCATCCTTCAGACCAAATATATCTTTGTCTTGCGGATAAAAAAGACCCCTTATTTCCCCTAGAGATAGATAATATTAATATTATTGAAGGAGAAGAATTAAATATTCCCAATTTTTATGATTTTGCTTTTCGCTACGACATAATGGAGTTTAATACTGCTCTCAAACCATATATGATGCAGTTATTGATAGAAAAATATAATTTTGATCAGGTAGTTTATTTAGATCCAGATATAGAATTATACGCTCCTTTAGATTCTGTTTTTTCAGCTTTAGATAATGGCAGTGATTTTGTAATTACCCCCCATATAACTAAACCTTCAGAAGGAGAAGGCTATCCCGGAGATATTGGAGTCATGCAAGCAGGTATTTATAACTTGGGTTTTATTGCTGTCAGTAATAGTTGTCAAGTAATTGAATTTTTACACTGGTGGGGTAGAAAATTGCGTTTTCATTGTTTAAGTGAGCAAGAAAAAGGGATTTTTGTAGATCAAAAATTTGTTGATTTATTACCAGCTTTTCATGATAAAGTGACCATTCTTAAAGATACAAATGTTAATGTTGCTTATTGGAATTTAGAACAAAGAAAATTAGAGAAAAATAATAATAATTGGTTTGTTGATAATAACCCTTTAGTCTTTTTTCACTACAGTGGTATTGATGTGAAAAATAATAAAAGATTATCTAAATATACCCATACTTTTAATGGAAATCTTAGCCCAGAACTACAAGAATTAGTTGACAACTATATACTCAAATTAAAACACTATAGTTTTGCCAATAAATTTAAACCAAAATATTATTATAGCTATTTTAATAATGGTTCTTTTATCCCAAGTATTTTTAGAAAATTTTATAGAAAATTAAGTGATTTCTGGTGTGATAATCCTTTTGAAAATTTTGCTGAATACTTAAAAGATTTTAATAATCCTCTTAACAATAATCATCATATTTTTATAACCAATTTAATGTATTTTTTATGGGAATTTAGAGATGATCTTAAATTTGCATTTAATTTAAACACTGATCAAGGAAGGGTTAAATATATTCAATGGTTTATAGAAAATGCAGAAATTAATCTATTTGATGACTATTTTATTGAACCAATAATTAATATTTTGCACCAGCAACTTTCCCATTATAAATCAACTTCTCAAGAAATTATAAAAAGTAAATCACCTGTTAACATTATTGGTTATTTAAAGACAGAAACAGGGGTTGGACAAGCGGCAAGAATGGTAATTAAAAGTTTTGATGCTGTTACTTTTCCAGTGAGAGGTTTTCATGTTGATAATAACTATACTCGCCAACAAGATCAACAAGTTAGTCAATTTTTGGTAAATCAAATTAACTCTCCTATACATATCTACAAAGTTAACGCAGATCAGTTAGAAATTGTCAAAAATCAGGTAAAACAAAAAAGTAATAAACCTATTTTTACTATTAATATGCCAGCATGGGAATTAAGTAGATTTCCCACAGAATGGGTAAAAAATTATGACGATATTGACGAGGTTTGGGTAGAATCACAATTTGTTCAATTCTCTCTACAGTCTAAATTAAATATTCCTGTTATTTGTATGCCACCAGCCATCAACATAACTAAGTTTACAAGAGTAGATAGAAGTTTCTTTAACCTACCGAAAGATTCCTTCTTATTTCATTTTAACTTCGATTTTTCCTCTTTTTCTAGTCGAAAGAATCCTCAAGCAGTAATTGACGCTTATCGTCTTGCTTTTCGTAATAAAAAACTAGATATTCCTACTGCTTTAGTGATAAAAACTAGGGGTTATGATCCAGACAAAAAAAATTATCAAAAACTCTTAGAAATGATTGATGGGGAAGAAGATATTATTGTCATTAATGACTATTTAAGTCATAGTGATGTTATGGCATTGATGGATTGCTGTGATTGTTATGTTTCCTTACATTGTTCGGAGGGATTTGGTTATACAATGGCGGAGGCAATGTTGTTGAAAAAACCTGTTATTGCGACTAATTATTCGGGAAATTGTGATTTTATTAATAGCTCTACTGGTTTTCCTGTTGACTATCAATTAGTCTCTTTAAATGCTAATGATTATCCTTTTGCACAAGGACAAAAATGGGCTAAAGCAGATATATATCATGCTAGTTGGTTGATGCAAAAAGTAGTGGAAAATTTATCTGAAACTGAAAAAATTGCTAGGGCTGGACAATTAAAAATTCAAACGGATTATTCTCCCATAAGTGCAGGAAAAAGATATTTACATCGTTTACAAACTTTGGGTTTAATCAAATAGTAACATCACTTATCAAGTATATATAATTATCAATTTAATTATGGAAAATAAATTTATTTCTTACGCTCAAAATTTTGAAGATGTGTTGTTAAATCGTATTTTTAGAGAACAAAATACAGGATTTTATGTTGATATTGGTGCTAATCACCCTGTTTATGATTCTGTAACCAAGGCTTTTTATGAAAGGGGATGGAGAGGAATAAATATTGAACCAGTACCTCAATATTATAATCTGTTAGAGTGCGATCGCATCGAAGATATTAATTTAAACATAGGTATTAGTGATGAAGAAGGAGAATTAACATTTTATGATTTAGTAGATACAGGCTTATCTACATTTGATCAGGAAATGGCAGAAAAATTGTCAAAGGAAGACGGATTTAGTGTAGAAAAATACACGGTTAAAGTAAAAAAATTAGTCGATATTTGTCATAAATATATTCATCAACCTATCGATTTTTTGAAAGTGGACGTAGAAGGGTGGGAAGAAAAAGTAATTTATAGTGGAGACTGGCAAAATTTTCGCCCAAAAGTGATAGTGATAGAAGCTACTATTCCCAATTCTCCAGAAAGAAAAAATACTAATATTTCTAATTTTTTACATCAGTATAATTATCATCATATTTACTTTGATGGTTTAAATGATTTTTATGTAGCTGAAGAATTTAAACATTGGGAAAACTTATTTAAGACTCCTGTTAATGTTTTTGATAAATTTACCACTTATCCCGAACAAGAAAAACAAAAATCTATCACTCAATTACAAACAGCTATTAACTCCAAAGACGAATATATCAATTGTTTAATAATGGAAAAACAAACTACATCAGAACAAATGAGTAATTTAGAAAAAATGATTAAAACTAAAGATGAATATATAAATAACCTAGAAGAAATGATAAAATCCAAAGAAGAAGATAACCAAAATTTAAAAGATGATTTAATAAAATGTAAACAATTAATTAATGAACAAGAGAAGATAATTAAAAGACAATATACAATTCATGAGGCAGAAAAAAAAGACTTAAATCATTATATTCAACATTTGCAAAGCATTTTATCTCAACAACAAGAAACACTGAAAAAATATAATCAAGAACACACTGATATTAAAAAAGATCAATCTTTAGAAATATCTAATTTACGGAAATTAATTAATGATAAGAATGCGGAAATAGAGGGAATGAAAAGTAGTAAATTTTGGAAACTAAGGAAAAAATGGTTCAAAATCAAAAAGCTAATTAATGAAGATGCTCAATAAATAATCCCTCAAATAATTGTAGAAAAACTAAAAAAAGGAGGCAAAACCTCCTCTCGAATCAACTTAACTTACAAAATAATCAAACGGCAACCTGAAACTGTGACAGGAGTATCAATCTCACGGTAAAGAATACCAATCCACTCCTCCTTCTCTTTAGGAAAATCCTTCCATTTAACCACTAACACCCAATACTGCTCCAATTTCAACCCCTGACGAATAATATACTATTGTTTCTGCCCAGAATTCTTCGTGTTTATCAGTACGGAGGTACTTATGTGTTGTAAATTTGTTAGGTTATTAAATTAACAGTGCGATCGCACTGCGTCATGTCTTAGACAAGATCGCCTTTTATTTGCGACTCCTATAATGTAACAAACAAGAAAATATTTTGACAACCCCTTAAACTAAGAACTTAAATTGTCTTATCTAAGATTTTTCTCTTCGATTAAGGTATATTTTGATTAACAATTCTTGTAAATGTAATCAGACTTGGAAGAAATTGTATTCAATATTTTTGTTACAAAAATAAATACTTGTTGACTATGAAAAAAACTTTATTTTTAAATCCTCCCTCCTTTGATGGTTTTGATGGTGGTGCAGGTGCAAGGTATCAAGCAAAACGAGAAATAACATCTTTTTGGTATCCCACATGGTTGGCACAACCTGCCGCTTTAGTAACTGGTAGTAAATTAATTGATGCCCCTCCTCATAATCAAACAGTAGAAGATGTGTTGAAAATAGCCTCTGATTACGAATTGGTTATTATGCACACTAGCACCCCCTCTTTAGCTAATGATGTTAAATGTGCTGAAGCCATTAAGGCTCAAAATCCTGACACTGTTATTGGTTTTATTGGGGCTCATGTGGCAGTTTTACCCGAAAAAACTTTAGTTGATAATCCCGTATTAGACTTTGTATGTCGCAATGAATTTGATTATACTTGCAAAGAGATTGCGGAAGGTAAAGATTTTAGTGATATTAAAGGTTTAAGTTATCGAGATCAAAACGGTAGTATTATTCATAATCAAGAAAGAGAGTTAATTCATGATTGGGATGCAATGCCCAGTGTTTTGCCTATTTATGCACAAAATTTAGACATCAAAAAATATTTTATCGGTTATTTATTGCATCCTTATATTTCTTTTTATACTGGCAGAGGTTGCCCTGCTAAATGTAGTTTTTGCTTATGGCCTCAAACTATTGGTGGACATAATTATCGAGCCAAGTCACCAGAAGCAGTGGGTAAAGAAATGGAAATGGCAAAGAGTCTTTTCGGAGATTCTGTAAGGGAGTATATGTTTGATGATGATACTTTTACCATTGATAAGCAAAGAGCGATCGCAATTAGTGAGCATTTGAAAAAATTAAAGCTAACATGGAGTTGTAACGCCCGTGCTAATTTAGACTATGATACCCTCAAACAACTCAGAGATAATGGCTTAAGACTTTTGTTGGTAGGATTTGAATCAGGTAATCAGCAAATTCTTGACGGTATTCGCAAGGGTATTAAACTCGAAGTTGCCCGTAAATTTATGGAGAATTGTCGTAAATTGGGTATCAAAGTTCATGGTACATTTATTATCGGATTACCCAATGAGAATCGGGAAACCATCGAAGAAACCATCCGTTTTGCTTGTGACGTCAATCCCCATACTATTCAGGTATCCATTGCCGCCCCTTATCCCGGTACAGAATTATATCGTCAGGCATTAGAAAATAACTGGTTTAGTAAGGAAAACTTGATTTCTGAGTCTGGTATTCAAACATCAACATTAGCCTATCCTAATCTTTCTTCTGCCCAAATTGAGGATGCAGTTGAACAGATGTATAGAAAATTTTATTTTCGCCCTCAAGCTATTATTCCCATTGTTACAGAAATGTTAACGGATACGCAGATGTTAAGAAGAAGACTTAGAGAGGGTAAAGAGTTTTTTGCTTACCTCAAGGAAAGAAAAGAAAAAGCGACTGCGTAAGTAGGTAGGCAAAATTAATTGGATATTTAGGTGATAAAAGGGAATAGGGAATAGGCAATGGGCAATAGGGTTTTAGAGAATTTTTATTCATTTTAAAATCCACAATCTATTTTGCATCATTACTTACCTTCGTTGTTGAGCAAAAATATCGGGTGAAGGTAAGTTTGATTGTTTCAGGTGGTAGGTTTTACTTGAGTTTGATATAAAATCGTTGGTTAAGGTAGGCAAGAGGCAAAGGTAAATAGTTAATAACACAAACTCCTAACTCAGTTTAAGTTAGAATTGATTAAAACCTATTGGAAATATAGTAACCGATTGAGCCTTGATTGAAAAAGAGACTTTAAAACTACTAGAATGGCAAAGGTTATGTCAACATCTTGCCACTTTTGCCTCAACAAAATTAGGTGCGATCGCATCTCAAAATTTAACTATTCCCCCTACCCTTGCCCACACTAAGTTATTATTAGCACAGACTCAAGAAGTTGTTACATTAGAAACAGATATTAACTGTAATTGGTCTTTTCAGGGTATTCATGATGTGGGTGATGGTATTGAAAGGGCAAAAATGGGCGGTATGTTGTCAGGGGACGAGTTGCTGAATTTAGCCACAACTTTGGCAGGGGTACGCAAATTAAGAAGAATTATTGATGATAAAAACGATTTAATTACTCTCCAAGAATTAATAGCAAATATTAGAACTTTCCCCGAATTAGAGCAAGAAATTCACTTTTGCATAGATGATCGTGGGGAAATCACAGAAAGAGCTAGTCCTCAATTAGCAGAAATTAGACAAAAAATCAAGTCTTTACGCAGTAAAATTCAACAAACTTTACAAGGTATTATTCAACGTTATGGCAATGCCCTACAAGAATTAGTCATCACTCAAAGGGGCGATCGCTTCGTGTTGCCTGTGAAAGCGGATCATAGTGGCATAATTACGGGTATTGTCCATGATACCTCTAGTACAGGCTCGACTTTGTACGTTGAACCGAAATCAGTGGTTGAATTAGGGAATAAGCTACAAACTAGCCGTAATCAAGAGAAAAGAGAAGAAGAAAAGATATTAAGGGCATTATCGGAGAAAGTAGCGGAAAATTGGGAAGATTTAGAAAGAATTTTGGCAGTGGCAACCACTTTGGATTTAGCCACCGCAAGGGCAAGATATAGCCTCTGGTTAGAGGCTTATCCCCCCGAATTTGTGGATTTTGCCGACGGAGAAAGCATCACTTTAAGACAGGTTAGACATCCTCTATTAGTGTGGCAACAAAGGCAGGAAGAAGGCAATCCAGTCATTCCCATTGATGTGCGTATCTCCCCTGAAACGAGAGTTGTAGCCATTACAGGACCTAATACAGGGGGTAAAACCGTTACTTTGAAAACCATTGGCATGGTGGCGTTAATGGCAAAAGTAGGTTTATTTATTCCTGCGAAATCCCCAGCGAGAATACCCTGGTTTAATAATGTTTTAGCAGATATTGGTGATGAGCAGTCATTACAACAGAGTTTATCCACTTTTTCGGGGCATATTCGCCGTATTGTCCGCATTTTAGACGAAATTCAAGAAAATAACTCTTTAGTATTGTTAGATGAAGTTGGAGCAGGTACAGACCCCAATGAAGGAACTGCGATCGCAATTTCTATTTTGAAATATTTAGCTAGTAATAACCTGTTAACCATCGCTACTACCCACTATGGAGAGTTAAAAAGCCTCAAATATAGCGATTCCCGTTTTGAAAATGCTTCGGTGGAATTTGACGACGTGAGTTTACAGCCTACCTATCGTTTATTATGGGGCATTCCGGGGCGTTCTAATGCCATTACCATCGCCCAAAGATTGGGGTTAAATGATGATATTGTCACGGAGGCAAAAGAATTGGTAGGGGGATTCTCTGCGGATGTGAATGAGTTGATTTCTGCCCTAGAAAAACAGAGAAAAGAGCAAGAAGACAAGCATCAACAGGCACAGGATTTGTTAACCAAAACGGAGTTATTCTATCAACAGGTAGAGGCAAAAGCCATTTCTTTACAAGCAAGGGAGAGAGATTTAAAGAAAGAACAAGAGCAACAGGTGCAAAAGCTCTTATTAGACGCTAAAAGCCAAATTAACCAAGTTATTAAGGGATTAAAGCAAAAAGGTAGCCCGACAGCCCAAGATGCCCACCAAGCAACGGAAAATCTCGGTAAAATTGGCGATCGCTTCTTAACCCCTATTCAGAAAAGTAAGCCTAAATCTAGTTATAAACCAAAAGTGGGAGAAAGAGTCAGAATTTTGAGTATTGGGCAAGTAGCGGAAGTGTTGGGGGTAGATGACAGCAACGAGCAAATTAGCGCCCGTTTTGGCTTAATGAAAATGGTTATCCCCTTCTCTGATTTAGAATCCCTTGACGGTAAACGGTGGGAAAAACCAGAAACTCCCGTGAAGGAAAAACCCCCTGTTACCCCTGCCAAAAATCCCGTCAAAACCGAGACGAAAAGCCCCCCTACAGCCATACGCACCTCCCGTAATAGTGTCGATATTCGGGGTAAAAGGATACATTTAGCTTATCCCATCTTAGAGAGGGCGATCGCATCTGCAACGGATATGGGTACAGTGTGGATTGTACACGGTAAAGGCACAGGAAGCCTCAGAAAAGGGGTACATGAATTTTTAGATCGTCATCCCCAAGTGAGTCATTATGAATTAGCCGAGCAAAAAGAAGGAGGGGCAGGAGTTACCGTAGCCTATTTAACGTAGGGTTAATCTGAGTTCGGGGTTCGGAGTTCGGAGTTCGGAGTTAAGAATAAAATTTAATTATACACTGTTCCCTGTTCCCTGTTCCCTGTTCCCTACCTTCACCGACAATTTTATATCTAACTGAGGTGTTATCATGGTTTTAAGTTGGAATGAAATTAAAAATAGAGCCTTAAATTTTACCAAAGAATGGGAAAATGAAACCTCAGAAAATGCCGAAGCCAAATCATTTTGGGATGGTTTTTTCGATGTTTTTGGTGTGCCTAGAAGGCGTGTGGCTACCTTTGAAAAATCGGTTAAAAAATTAGATAATAAACAGGGATTTATTGACTTATTATGGAAAGGAGTTATTCTTGTTGAACATAAATCCAAAGGCAAAAATTTAGATAAAGCCTATCAACAAGCCATTGACTATTTCCCCGGATTAAAAGATCATGAATTGCCCAAATATATCCTTATTTCTGACTTTGCTAGGTTTAAATTATACGACTTAGAAAATGATATTAACCATGAATTTTTACTCAGTGAATTTGTTAATAATGTTCACCTATTTGACTTTATAGCAGGGTATAAAAAACGAGAATATAAAGATAGTGATCCTGTTAATATTAAAGCGGCTGAATTAATGGGACAGTTACATGATAGACTCAAAGAAATAGGTTATACTGGTCATGAATTAGAGGTTTATTTAGTACGTTTATTATTCTGTTTATTTGCTGACGATACAGGCATTTTTAATAAAAACATTTTCCAAGAATATATCGATTTACATACTAAAGAAGATGGTAGCGATTTAGCTATGCACCTTACTTCTATTTTCCATACTTTAAACCAACCAGAAGAGAAAAGACTCAAAAATTTAGATGAAAATTTAGCACAATTTCCCTACATTAACGGCAAGTTATTTGAAGAAAATTTGCCTCCAGCTTCCTTTGACTCAGAAATGAGGGAAATGTTATTAAAAGCCTGTGCTTTAGACTGGGGGAAAATTTCCCCTGCCATATTTGGTTCGATGTTTCAGGCGGTGATGAATCCTAATGAAAGACGTAATTTAGGCGCTCATTATACCTCAGAAAAAAATATTCAAAAAGTCATTAAACCTCTCTTTTTAGATGATTTATATACAGAGTTTGAAAAGGTAAAAACTAATCAAAATAAACTCAAGGAATTTCAGGAAAAAATTGCTAATTTGAAATTTTTAGATCCAGCCTGTGGATGTGGTAACTTTTTAATTGTCAGTTATCGGGAATTGAGAGATTTAGAAATTTTAGTTTTAAAAGAGTTAAATAAAAAAGGACAATTAGAATTAGATATTAGCAACATTATTAAAGTCGATGTGGATCAATTTTTTGGTATTGAATACGATGAGTTTGCGGTGAGAGTGGCAGAGGTTGCCATGTGGTTAATTGATCATCAAATGAATATTAAAGTAAGTAATGAATTTGGTCAATATTTTGTCCGTTTACCTCTCAAAAAATCCGCTAAAATTGTTCATGGTAATGCTTTACAAATTGACTGGCACTCGCTCTTAAATTCCCCTCCTTTGAAGGAGGGGTTAGGGGTGGTAGAATCTAAATCTTTGAAGGATGGATTCGGGGTGTTTGAATTAACATCTGGAAAAGAAACAACAGAAAATAATTATCCCGCTTATAAATCAATAAGCAACCTTAAAGATAAAAAAGAGTTAAGAAAATCCCTAAGAAATAATGCCACTTCAGCCGAAATATTACTTTGGAAAGCCTTACAAGGGAAACAATTAGATGGTTTTAAATTTCGTAGGCAACATTCTATTGGTAATTACATCTTAGACTTTTTTTGTCCTAGTGTTAGTCTAGCCATTGAATTAGATGGTGAATCTCATTATACTCCTGAAGCACAAGAATACGATCGCATCCGAGACAATTTTCTTACCAATGTGGGAATTAGAGTAATTCGTTATCACAATCACGATGTATTTGATAATTTAACGGGGGTTTTAGAGGATATTCGGCAATATCTTTATAATCCTGATGCTTCTTTTCAACGTAAATCTACCACCCCCAACCCCTCCTACATAGCAGAATCTACCACCCCCAACCCCTCCTACATAGGAGGGGAGAAAAATGTGTCTCAAAATTCCCCACCTTTTAAGGGGGGGCTAGGGGGGGTAAATAACTTTAATTTTATCTTTGGTAATCCCCCTTTTGTTGGTAAACAGTTACAAAATTCTCAGCAAAAAGCTGACATGAGTTTAGTTTTTAATGGAGTGAAAAATGCAGGAGTTTTAGATTATGTTTGTGCATGGTATTTAAAAGCGTCTGAGTTTATTCAAAATACTAAGATTCGTTGTGCTTTTGTTAGTACAAATTCTATTTCTCAGGGTGAACAAGTAGGCATTTTATGGCAGGAATTATACACTAAATATAAGATTAAAATTCATTTTGCCCATCGTACTTTTTCTTGGAGTAATGAAGCGAAAGGTAACGCTGCCGTACATTGTGTTATTATTGGTTTTGGTTTAGAAAATATCGATAATAAGCGACTTTTTTCCTACGAAAATATCAAAGGTGAAGCGACGGAAATTAAGGTTAAAAATATCAGTCCTTATTTAGTAGCTGGAAATGATTTAATTATTCAAAAAAGAAGTACTCAAATATCTAACTTACCTGAAATGTTAAAGGGAAGTCAACCAACTGATGGTGGAAATTTATTGATGACAGAAAAAGAAAAAATAGAGTATTTACAAAAGGAAAAATTAGGAGAAAAATTTATTAAACCCTTTATTTCTGCTGATGAATTTATTAATGGGAAAAATCGTTATTGTTTTTGGTTAATAGATATTCTACCTCAAGAATTAAAACAATTACCTTTGCTATTAAAAAGAGTAGAAGCCGTTAAGCAAATGCGTCTAGCTAGTACAAAAAAAGCAACCCAAAAATGGGCAGAATTTCCCACTATTTTTACAGAAAATAGACAACCTAAAACTGATTATATTTTAATACCTAGAGTTTCTTCAGAAAATCGAAAATATATTCCAATGGGATTTTTTAAAAAAGAAATTATTGCTAGTGATAGTTGTATAACTATTTCTAATGGTGATTTATTTTTATTTGGAATATTAACCTCAGAAATGCACATGACTTGGGTTAAATATGTCTGTGGAAGACTAAAAAGCGATTATCGTTACTCTAATTCTATTGTTTATAATAACTTTCCCTTCCCTGAAAATGTAACGGCAAAACAGAGGGAAAAAGTAGCAAATTTAGCTCAAAAAATCCTCGATATAAGAAACAAATATCCTGATAGTAGTTTAGCGGATTTATATAACCCTTTAACCATGCCTCCCGACTTATTAAAAGCCCATCAAACCCTTGACAAAGCCGTAGATTTATGCTATGCAAAACAGTCTTTTTCCAGTGAGTTAAACCGCATCGAATTTTTATTTAATTTATATGAACAAATCAGCACCCCTTTGTTAAAACCTGAGAAGAAAAAAACAAGGAAAAAATGATAATTGTAAATAAAATTCCCCCCTTATTAAGGGGGGTTAGGGGGGATCAAATTCTCCCTTATTAAACCTCACTCTTTACTCATTACTCTCTCTTAACCAAAAATTTGAGAATGAAACAGCCCCGGGGTGTTGGGGTATTAGGGAGAAACTCATTCCTAAACTGCATCATTACTAATTACGAACTGTTTATTACCTTTGCCCTTTTTCTTTGCCTCTTATCCTTTTCGCTATCACTCATATATGAAAATTTATCCGAACTCAAGTTAGGCGAATAAATTTCTTTTTACCCACCTGTAAAATTTTGCCTTTCAATTGAGTAGGGTCATCATAAGTTATATTAACATCAGAGATGCGATCGCCCTCTAAACGGACACTACCTCCTTGAATTTGTCTTCTACCTTCCCCGCTACTATTTACTAAACCACTAGCATTAAGAATATAAAATAATTTAGCTGGAAATTCAACACTTTCGAGAGAAAATTCGGGAACAGCTTGAGCATTAGCCATATTTTGACGACTAACTATTTCTAAAGCAGTTGTTTGAGCCCTTTTAGCCGCTTCTTGACCATGATATTGAGAAATAATCTCTACAGCTAATAATTTTTGTGCTTCTCTGGGATTTTCGGGAATTTCTGTTAAGGCAAAGTTGGTCAATAATTCATAGTAATTGGGTAGTAAAGCATCGGGAGTTTTTTCTAATTTAGAATACATAGATAAAGCATCTTCTTTTAACCCGACATAGTTATTAAGGGATTTCGACATTTTCTGTTCTCCATCCGTACCGATTAAAATGGGTAAAAGTACGCCAAATTGTGGTTTTTGTCCAAAATGTCTCTGTAAATCTCGCCCCACTGCAATATTAAATTTTTGGTCAGTGCCTCCCAATTCCACATCTGCGTTAACTGCTACCGAATCATAACCTTGCATTAAAGGATAGAGAAATTCATGAAGATAGATGGGAGTTTGTTGATTGTAGCGATTATTAAAACCCTCTTTTGCCAACATTTGTTGTACTGTCATGGTGGCTAGTAATTCCTGTATTTGAGCTAAATCTAACTTACTTAGCCATTCCGAATTGTAGCGAATCTCTAATCGTCCAGGAGTATCAAAATCTAAAATGGGTCGTAATTGTTGTAAATAAGTTTCTGCGTTTTGTTTTACTTCCTCTGCACTCAATTGTTTTCTAACCTTATCTTTCCCTGTAGGATCACCTATTTGAGCGGTAAAATCGCCAATAATAACTACCGCAGTGTGTCCTTGATCTTGAAATGCCCTTAATTTACGAAAGGGTATGCTATGCCCCAAGTGTAAATCCGTCCCTGTGGGATCAATTCCTAATTTGACCCTCAAAGGGCGATCGCATCTATTACATAATTGTTCTAAATTTTCACTCTCTTCTTGAGAATCTGTTTGGGAGGGAAAAACTTCGGTAACGCCTCTATATAACCACTCAAAATTGTCACTTGTCATCTATTTTTTGTTTCTTTATATGTACCAAAATTTCAGTCAACATCATATCATGGTTCGGGGTTCGGAGAGTTCGCTGCGCTCGTTCCGCAAAGCGGTACGGAGTTCGGAGTTATAGTCGTTTCGATTAATATTGAGACAATTCAATAAAATTTGTGGGGTGGGCATTGCCCACCAATAAGCATTTTGGGATAAACATTTAGATTATTAAACTGTTTCATTCTTATTCTAAATAACTATAGAAGTTATTAATTAGCAACTATTTACCTTTGCCCTTGTATTAATTGTTAATGGAATCAAAACCAATCGTCGTCATCATTCCAATCATTTTCATAAGGAATTTCTCTATCTTTGCCTACACGATAGCCTCTTTCTGGGGGATAATCAGGAGAGCGACGAGAAGGAGTACGAGGAGGTGGAGTTGGACGAGAAACACTGCTACCACTGTAAGGGGTATTACTCGCAGGAGGAGGAGAATAGGGATCTCGATAATCTCTGCGAGAATCACGACTGGGATTAACTCGACCACCATAAAGGGTTGTATCAGGGCTATTGCGGTAAACATTACGACGATCGCGCGGATTATAGTCAAAGTCGTCGTCATCATCACCGATAAAGGTTTTCTTAATGGACTCAAAAAAGCCTTCTTCCTCTTCGTTATATTGCAAACGGACTTCTCGATTCAATTCATATAAAACATCCTCTAAATCTGCCTGAGAACGATCTAAACGGCGATCGTCATCTTGTTCTAAACTATCCAATATCTCCCGACAAAGATTATCTATATCTCGACGGTAAGGATTAGTGAATTGACTACCAAAATCGAGGGTAACTTCCCTTAATCTTCTTTGTGCCTGATCCGTCAAAGCCTTAGCCCGATTACGCTTCTCGACTCGATCGCGTCTTTCCCTATCTTCTCTAGCAAAATCGTCAGCTTCTTGAATCATGCGATTAATTTCTGACTGAGAAAGAGTAGAAGCACCTTGGACAATAATACTTTGTTCCCTACCAGTGGTTTTATCTCTCGCAATCACCTGCAAAATACCGTTAGCATCAATATCGAAAGATACTTGCACTTGAGGTACACCCCTAGGTGCAGGAGGAATACCCGTTAATTTAAAACGCCCTAAAGATTTGTTATCTGAAGCCATTTCCCTCTCCCCTTGCACCACATGGATTTCCACCGAGGTTTGATTATTTTCTGAAGTGGAGAAAACATCTGATCTTCTTACGGGAATAGTGGTATTACGAGGCACAAGTTTTTTGGTCACTCCCCCAATGGTTTCCACACCGATAGATAAAGGAGTCACATCAAGGAGTAAGATGTCTTTGACTTCTCCAGCCAAAATTCCTGCTTGAACCGCCGCCCCCACCGCCACAACTTCATCAGGGTTAACATTTTGGTTAGGCTCTATGTCGATAAAACTGCGTACTAACTCCTGCACCATGGGGATACGGGTTGAACCACCCACTAATACTACCTCATCGATTTGCACAGGAGACAATCCAGCATCCTTTAAAGCCCGAATAATGGGACGACGGAGACGGGATACCAAATCTCCACATAACTCCTCAAATTTTGCCCTAGAGAGGGTGGTTTCGATATGTTTAGGTCCATCTTCCGTGGCAGTAATAAAGGGTAAATTAATCTCTGAGGTGCTGACCCCTGAAAGTTCAATTTTTGCTTTCTCAGCCGCTTCTGTTAACCTTTGTAAGGCTTGGCGATCGCGCCTTAAGTCCACCCCTTCAGTTTCCAAAAATTGTTCTGCTAAATAGTCAACAATCTTCTTATCAAAATCATTACCTCCTAACTGAGTATCGCCACTGGTTGCTCTTACCTCTAAAACTCCATCCCCCACCTCAAGGATAGATACATCAAAAGTGCCTCCCCCCAAATCAAAAACCAAAATCTTCTCACTGCTTTTCTTCTCCAAACCATAAGCCAAAGAAGCCGCCGTTGGTTCATTTACAATTCTTAACACTTCCAAACCAGCAATTTTACCCGCATCCTTTGTGGCTTGACGTTGGCTATCATTAAAATAAGCAGGTACAGTAATTACTGCCCCCGTTACTTCCTCCCCTAAATACCTTTCCGCTTCCTCTGCTAGTTTACGCAAAATCATCGCTGATACTTCTTCGGGGGCAAACTCTTTTTTGAGACGAGGACAACGAATTTTAATATTATCCATCTCATCACGGCGGATAGTGTAGGGAACACGCTTACTAGCTTCACTTAATTCACCGTATCTTCTCCCCATGAAGCGTTTAATACCATAATAAGTATTTTGAGGATTCAATACTCCTTGTCGTCTTGCCATTTGTCCAACCACTAACTCACCATCTTTGTTAAAACCTACCACAGAGGGAGTGGTGCGACTACCTTCGGCATTGGCAATTACCAGAGGCTTTCCCCCTTCCATAACAGCTACGACTGAGTTGGTTGTACCTAAGTCTATACCTACGACTCTTCCCATTGCTAGTTTTTTTCTCCAGTTTGTTGCACTACTGCGCCCCGTTGAGGCTTTTTTCTAATTTACTATGTAATCGTATCTATTTTACTTAGATCTTGCACTAACTTCAGAATATACAGTTGTGGTTTACTTAAAGGGCAAAGGGCGAAGGGCAAGGGGCAAAGGTAATAAACAAACAATTAGTAATTAGTAACTTCAGCACTTTAAGAATTAGTTTCTCCCTAACACCCCAATCCCCCAACACTGCAAACTTAAGATAACATGATATTGGGTTATACTTTTTCTTGTTGTTTTTTATCATTTCTTTGCCTCTCTCTGATTTCTATGGATTTATTGACTATTGCGACTCAAGCTAAAACATCCGCTCACCATCTTGCTACTTTATCGGAATCTGCTCGAAATATTGCTTTGAATGCGATCGCATCTGCATTGAGTGAACATCAAGAAGAAATAGTGAAAGCTAATGAAAAAGACTGTAGTTTAGCTGAAAATAATATATCTTCCGCATTATATGCCCGTCTCAAGTTAGGAGAATCAAAATTACAAAGTGCGATCGCTGGTGTTAGAGATGTGGCAAAATTAAGAGATCCTTTAGGCAGTATTTCCCTGAAACGAGAATTAGACCAAAATTTGGTTTTAGAGCGGGTATCTTGTCCTCTAGGGGTCTTAGGAGTAATTTTTGAGGCTCGTCCAGAAGCCTTAATTCAAATTGCTAGTTTAGCCATTAAATCTGGCAACGGGGTTATTCTCAAAGGAGGAAAAGAAGCTCTCCACACCTGCACTGTGTTAACAGAAATTATCCAAAAAGCCTTACAAGAAACAGAAGTTAATCCTTATACAGTGCAACTTTTGACCACTAGAGAAGAAATAAAAGCCCTTTTAGATTTAGATGAATATGTGGATTTAATTATTCCCCGTGGCTCTAACGAATTTGTCCGCTACGTGCAGGAAAATACCAAAATTCCCGTTTTAGGTCATGCTGATGGAATTTGTCATCTATTTATCGATGAATTTGCTGATTTACAAACTGCCGTTAAAATCACTATCGATGCAAAAACTCAATATCCTGCCGCTTGTAACGCCATCGAAACTCTACTAATCCATGAGAAAATCGCACCTCAATTCTTACCTGCCATTGCCCAAGCCTTAGAAGAAAAAGGAGTAAAATTGAAAGGAGATGAAGCCACCAGCAAAATTATTGACTGTGAAAAAGCAGTAGAAGATGATTGGCGGACAGAATATAGTGATTTAATTCTTGCTCTCAAGATTGTAGATAGTATAGAAGATGCGATCGCACATATAAATAAATACGGTTCAAAACACACTGATGGTATTGTAACAGCTAACTTAAATAATGCCGAGAAATTCTTAAATGAAGTGGATTCGGCTGGAGTGTATCATAACTGCTCAACTCGCTTTGCTGACGGTTTCCGCTATGGCTTTGGTGCAGAGGTAGGCATAAGTACCCAAAAAATGCCCCCCAGAGGACCTGTAGGTTTAGAAGGCTTAGTCACATATAAATATAAACTAAGAGGACAAGGACAAATCGCCGCCGATTATAGTGGTATTAATGCGAAACCTTTCACTCATAAGGATTTAGATTTCAATTAGTCATATAAGACAAGACAAAAGGCAAAAGGCAAGAGGTAAAAGGCAAAAGTGTTTAATTAACCTCCCCTAACACTCCCCGGGCAGTTTCAAAGTAGAAAGACAAAAACGCTAAAACTATTGCCAGTAAAAGAATATAGGGTTTTAGAGCTTTTAGGATTAAGAAGTAGTTAAAAATGTTGAGATTATCAATTTATAACCATAAACCATTAAAAACTATTGCAAGAGTGCCTATTCCCTACCTGAGTTCGATGAAAAAAGTATCGAAAAATAAAGTGCCCTCGAGTTATCATCGAGCCAATTTTGGAATAAAAATTTATTAAATTTAGGAAAAACTCATTTACAATCAATTTATTCAGCTTTTTTGTCAATAATTATTACTTTTAACTCCGAACTCCGAACTCCGAACTCAGGTATTCCCTGCCTTAACCAAAAAATTTTAGAATGAAACAGCCCTGCCTAACACTCCCTATACCCTAATACCCCAATACCTTGACATCTGTACCCGAACCCCGTTCACGACTGAAAGGAGTGTATGAGCGTAGCGAACTCCCCGAACTCTCTAAACCTTTTTGTCAGAAAAACTTGATTTATGAGAGCGTATCTTGCATAGTGTAAAGAATTTAACCTAGAATTAATGTTAAATATGTAATCTATGAACAAAAATTAATCTTCTAATCTGTGAGTGAATCTAAAATGAAAGTATAGATACAGTCGCAGATTCGTTGAGAGAAATAAGATATATGGTAATTTCTAACACTACTTCCCCTGTCAATTTGTCGTCTTCTGATGTAGTCCCTATAAAGTGTACAGGGGCTTATGCTTTGATGGATAGTCTTTGCCGTCATGGGGTAAAGCATATTTTTGGTTATCCGGGAGGAGCTATTCTTCCTATTTATGATGAATTATATCGCTTTGAAGCTAAAGGCGAACTGCAACATATCCTTGTTAGACATGAACAAGGGGCGGCCCATGCGGCGGATGGTTATGCTCGTGCCACTGGTAAAGTTGGGGTTTGTTTTGGAACTTCTGGACCTGGAGCAACCAATTTAGTGACTGGTATTGCCACCGCACATATGGACTCTATTCCCATGGTAATTATTACAGGGCAGGTGACAAGAGCCGCTATTGGTTCTGATGCTTTTCAGGAAACTGATATTTATGGTATCACTCTACCTATTGTCAAACATTCTTATGTTGCTCGTAATGCCGCAGATATTCCTTGGATTATTGCTGAGGCTTTCCATATTGCTAGTACAGGCAGACCAGGTCCTGTGTTGGTGGATATTCCCAAAGATGTTGGTTTAGAGGAGTTTTACTATCAACCTGTTAACCCCGGAGAGGTAAAATTACCGGGTTATCGTCCCACTGTCAAGGGAAATCCCCGCCAAATTAGTGCGGCTTTGGATTTGATTAGTGAAGCAAAACAACCCTTACTTTATGTTGGAGGCGGTGCAGTTTTATCTAATGCCCATGCTCAAATTAAGGAATTAGCTGAACTTTTCCAAATTCCTGTAACTACTACTCTAATGGGTTTAGGTGCATTTGATGAACACAATTCTCTTTCTGTGGGAATGTTAGGAATGCACGGCACTGCTTACGCCAATTTTGCGGTAAGTGAGTGTGATTTATTAATTGCCGTTGGTGCGAGATTTGATGATCGAGTAACGGGTAAATTAGATGAATTTGCTTCCCGTGCTAAAGTTATTCATATTGATATTGATCCTGCGGAAGTTGGTAAAAATCGTCGTCCTGATGTGCCTATTGTAGGGGATGTGCGTCAAGTTTTAGAGCAAATGTTGCAACGGGCAAGGGAGTTGGATTTGTCTAACACAGACGGCTTAACCCAAGATTGGTTAAAACGCATTGATAAATGGAAAGAAGATTATCCTTTAGTTGTACCCCATCCAGAAGATGCTCTTTCTCCTCAAGAGGTTATTGTGGAAGTTGGTCGTCAAGCACCTCATGCTTATTATACTACTGATGTGGGTCAACATCAAATGTGGTCAGCACAATTTTTGAAAACAGGTCCTCGCCGTTGGATTTCTAGTGCAGGTTTAGGCACTATGGGTTATGGTTTACCTGCGGCTATGGGGGCTCAAGTTGCTTTAGCAGATGAAGATGTTATCTGTATCAGTGGTGATGCTAGTTTTCAAATGAATTTGCAGGAATTAGCTACTTTAGCTCAATACAACATCAAAGCCAAAACCGTTATTATCAACAATGGTTGGCAGGGCATGGTTCGTCAATGGCAGGAAACTTTTTATGGAGAACGTTATTCTGCTTCTAATATGTCCACAGGAATGCCTAATTTTGAACTCTTAGCTCAGGCTTTTGGGGTTAAGGGTATTACTGTTCGTAATCGTGAGCAGTTAAAAGGTGCGATCGCATCTATGTTGGAACATGATGGTCCTGTGTTACTAGATGTTCATGTTAAGCGGGATGAAAATTGTTATCCAATGGTTGCCCCGGGTAAAAGTAATGCTCAAATGTTAGGTTTACCGAAAAAAGCACCAGAAAAACAACATTTAGAAGTACAAGTTTGTACTAATTGCGGTACTCACAATTCTGGAGAAAGTAATTTTTGCTCTGAATGTGGCACGAAGTTGTAGTTCGGAGTTCGGAGTTCGGAGAGTAGGGAGTGGGGAGAAGAATCTTCATTCACCTAACATCTGAAACCTGACTTCTCTCCTAATCAATTATTCATTATTAATTCTTTATGTTATTTAATCAATCAAAATTACTTCTTACTATTGGTTGTTTTGGTTTACTTTCAATGCAACCAGTTTTAGCACAAGAACAAATGTTAAAAACGATTACTGTTACAGGAGAGGGTATAGAAAGAATACCTACTACCATTGCTAATGTACAGTTGGGGGTTGAAATCCAAGGAGAAAATGCTTCTCAAGTTCAAGAGGAGGTAGCCCAAAAAAGTAATTCTTTAGTAAACCTACTAAAATCTCGTTCTGTACAAAGACTGCAAACTAGCGGTATTCAATTAAGTCCGAATTATAGTTATAACGATAATCAGAGAAAATTAATCGGTTATGTTGCCACCAATCTTGTTAGTTTTGAGTTACCTATCGACAAAGTGGGTGCTGTTTTAGATGAAAGTGTTAAAGTTGGTGCTACTCGTATTGATAATGTTACTCTTACCGCCGAAGAAGATGCGATCGCATCTGCTCAAGAAAAAGCTCTAGTTAAGGCAACAGAATCAGCACAAAAACAGGCTAATGTTATTTTACAGACTCTAAATTTAAACCCTCAAGAAATTATCACCATCAGTGTTAATGGGGCAAATAATCCCAATCCTGTGATAATGCCCAGAATGCGTAGTGCGATGGAAGCTAGTGTGGCAAATACTCCTGTTGTCGGTGGCGAACAAACGGTTTCTGCTTCTGTGACTCTGCAAATTCGTTATTAAGGGTAACAGATTTTCATTGGTGCTAGTGTACAATAAATGGATTTTAGAATAGATAAATTTCACCAAAGTATCAATTCTAAAAGCTCTAAACCTTGATCACATTCAGATCAATTTGAGGAAGCAACATTTTTGTTTTACAACTAAATTATTTTATCTTGAGAGGATGGGAGATGTTACTATATTTACCATAAAATGACTTGAGTCCATCATTCATGTAAAAAAGCCTCAATGAATCAAAAAACATCCATAAATCAATCCCCTTTAAGTTCATTAATCCCCATTCTTATCGGAATTTTTGTCGGCATTTTATTGGGGGGTTTTTTACCTATCTGGGGACAAGAAGTTAAATTTTTAGGAGAATTATTTATTAATGCCTTATTAATGTTGGTTGTGCCTTTGGTTATAACTTCCATGATAGCTAGTATCACTTCTTTAGGCGATATTAGTAAATTAAAAGGTATTGGCTTAAAAACAATTATTTTTTATTTTATAACCACTGGAATAGCTGTAATTTTAGGCTTAGTTTTAGTTAATATCACTCAACCCGGAGTTGCTCAAGATGATGCGGAAAGAGTCTTATTAAGAGGTGGAGAAATTTTAACTGAAGTAGAATATAAAGTTGAAGAAAATGAAGTTTTGCTCTCAGATACAAATTTAAGAAAATCTTTTGATGATCGTTATTTTGTTTCTTTAATTGATCAAGATATTCGGGGAAATATTCTCGAAAAAACTACTATTAATAGTCAAAAAATAATTGTTTCTCAGTGGGAAAATAGTCAAGGAGAAATCGTTTCTCCTCTCAGAAGAGGAAGAGGCATAAAAATAGATTTAACTATTGCTAAAAGAATAGAAGGTAAAGAAAAAAGTTCGATCAAAACAACCCTTGAGCAAGTAGTCACAGATTTACTTCCCCGTAATTTATTTCAATCAATGGTAGAAAATGACGTTTTACCTTTAATCATTTTTTCCCTCGTTTTTGGTGCGATTTTAACTACCTTAGAAGATGGACAAATAGTCATAGATTTTATCTCCGTTTTAAATAAAGCTATCCTAAAAATTGTCGATTTAATTCTTATTTTTGCTCCCATTGGTATTGGTGCATTAATCGCAGGGCGCTTAGGAGATGCAGGGGGATTTGAAGGGTTTGGCAGTGAATTTCTCTCTCTTTGGAAATATTCTAGTACAGTGATACTAGGTCTAGCTTTACACGGATTTTTCATTTTAACCTCTATACTTTACCTTATCACCTCTCGATCGCCCTTTGATTATTTAAGAAAAACATCCCCTGCCTTAATTACAGCTTTTTCCACCTCCTCTAGTTCTGCCACAATTCCTGTCACCCTTGAATGTGCCATCAAAAATAATAAAGTCGATAGTAAAATTGCTGATTTTGTTATACCTCTAGGAGCGACAATTAACATGGATGGTACAGCCCTTTATGAAGCAGTTGCCGCCGTTTTTATTGCCCAAATCTACGGTATAGAATTAAGTCTGGGGCAGTTAATTGTTATTTTCTTGACTGCAACCTTAGCGGCAGTAGGGGCGGCAGGTATTCCCGAAGCAGGACTCGTCACTATGGTAATAGTATTAAAAGCAGTTAATATACCAGTAGAGGGTATTTCCTTAATTCTTGTTATCGACTGGTTTTTAGATCGTTGTCGCACTACAATCAATGTTTGGGGAGATAGTGTTGGTGCGGCTGTTATTAATCACCTTAGTCAAGAGAATGAATGAATTTACTTTTAGCAATTAAAAATTAATTTCTCCCTAAGCCCCTAATCACTAATTCCAAACTAAGATAACCTGAGTTTTGGTTAAGCAGATTGAGGTGAAATCCATTCTAAGGGAAGGTGGGGCTTTTTTGGTTGATGACAATATGCGATTAACCCACATAATATATTGACACAAAAATTTATTAGTAAACGATGACCAGAATGTTATATTTTTGAGCTGATGATTGATTGTTTCGACAATCACTCGTTTTCGAGATAAAAGTTTGTTATGAAGTCTCATTAATTTATTCTTCATATTGCGTCTGGGTTTGGCAAAAAAACTCAATGCCAAAATCTTTCAGTAGCTTTGTGGCTAATTTTTGTGAGACATAGCCTCTATCACCAAAAACTTTTCCCCAAAAATCTTTTAATGTACACTTTTATATTAAAAGGTTTAAATAAGACGAGTACGGAGGGATTTGAACCCCCGACACCCAGAACCGGAATCTGGTGCTCTATCCAACTGAGCTACGCACCCAACTTTAGAAGTAATAATACTATCTAGTTTAGTATTTTAGTATAGCAGTTATCAATGGGTTGTGATATTTTTTATTGTATTTAAAAACATTGAAAAACTCAATCAATAACTCTCCAATAAAAACACTAAACCTCACATTTTTTAAAAGAAGCCTATCTCACAACTCCAATTTAATTGCTATATATCTCCCGTTAATAAAAAAAATAATAACCGTTTGGGAAAAGTTAACGGGAGTCTTTTTTACACGTTAAAGTGATTTAAAATATTAGCGATTAAACCTTCAAATTAAATTTAACCTTCTACGTTTAAGAAAGGTAATAAAGCCAATTGTCTAGCTCTTTTTACAGCATTGGTTAAATCTCTTTGCTGACGAGCGGTTAAGCCAGTGATACGACGAGGAAGCATTTTGCCTCTTTCTGTTACAAATTTATGGAGCAATTCTAAATCTTTATAGTCTATTTTTTGATCTAGAGGAATAGGAGATAATCTTTTACGAAAATAAGCCATAATTTACCTTTAATTTTTTACTTTAATTTTTTGAAAATTGTCCCGAATAAAACTATTTAATTTCTTTGTGAATAGTATGTTTATTGCAATGGGTACAGAATTTTTTAATTTCCATTCTACCAGTAGTATTTCTTCTATTTTTCATGGTAGTATAGCGAGAAACCCCTTTAGAACGTTTGTCAGGGTTGCTACGACACTCTGTACATTCAAGAGTGATGATAATACGGACACCTTTTTTACTTGCCATTTTTTTAGCTTAAGTTACTATGGGAGTAATTTTATACACAATCTACTATTATCTTATATTGACCCCTTTTTTGACAAGCCCCCGATTAAATAATCCAAGGCAAACCCACACTAAAAATCCTCAAAGAAAAATAACTCGGTGCAAAACGAAATTCTTTTATAACTTTCACGGCTCTAAAAATGTTATATCTCTAACTAGCTTCAGAAATTAAACTCTCTCCAACCTCTAACCTTGTCCCATTTATAAAATTCCATGCTGACTGTAACTTTTTCCCTGCTAACTGTACTTCCAATATCAGCAATAAACCGTTTCCAGTTTGCACCACAAAACCGAAATTTTTAATAGTTTTTACAATTTCCCCAACATTGCCAGAAATTTCATTGATACCTTGTAGGTAATTAGGAAGTTTTTGAAATTGAGGTGGTAATTCTAAATTTTCAATTTCTCCTAAAGGTAAACTTTGAGTTATCTTCAGATTTTGTTCTCGGAATGTTGTTAGGCAATTAGGATAAAATCCACGAATTTGATTATGAATTTCTAAAGCAGATTTAGACCAATCAATAATATAGTCTTCTTTGGTTATTAATCTAGCATAAGTTGCTTTTTTCTCATTCTGAGGAATAGGAGTAAGTTGTCTTAAGCTGATTTTCTCCAACGTTTCTAACAATAAATCAGCCCCTTGATTTGCTAGTTGAACAGAAAGATCATTTAAATTAGTAAATAAATTAATGGGGGTAGAAGATTTTAATAGCATATCTCCTGTATCCATACCCTCATTCATTAACATCGTGGTGATACCAGTTTCCTTCTTCCCATGAAAGAGACTCCATTGAATAGGTGCCGCACCTCTATATTCAGGCAAAATTGAACCATGAACATTGATACAACCGAATTTTGGTATTCTTAATATCTCCGAGGAAAGAATTTGTCCATAAGCAACAACTACAAAAACATCTGCATGACTATCTTTTAGTCGTTGTAAAGTTTCTTGGTCTTTTTTGATTCTTGATGGTTGCCATATTGGTAAATTATTTTTTAACGCCACTTGTTTCACAGGAGAGGGAATCATTTTACTTCCTCTACCCCTTTTTTTATCTGGTTGGGTTACAACGGCAATAATTTCGTGATTTTCTGTAGTAATTAATTTTTCTAAAGTAGTAACTGCAAATTCAGGTGTCCCAAAAAAAACAATACGCATTCTTTCTAAATATATAAATTATGTGATCATTCTTCATCAGGAAAACGAATTATATCATCATCCCCTAAATATTCCCCATTTTGAATTTCAATCATTACTAGAGGCACAACCCCGGGATTTTCAACTCTATGACGGGTATTCATGGGGACATAGGTTGATTGTTTGGGCAGTAAAAGTTGTTCTTTGCCATTAAAGGTTACTTTCGCTGTTCCTGCCACTACAACCCAATGTTCACTACGATGATAGTGAAGTTGAGTGCTGATATGATGTCCTGGTTTAACTGTAATTTTGTTAATACGGTAATTTTTACCTTGTTCTAAAACCGCAACCATTCCCCAAGGGGGAGTTCTAATATTTGCTGATGATGCAGATTCGGGAAAATTAGAATTAATACTCATGATTTATCTAACTTGGTTGAATATGACTCGTAGTCAAATCAAAAAGAAAAAGCCCCTGAGAGTCTTGCCATGTTTCGACCTCAAGGACTTTTACTTATTTCACTCCTCACCTACTGTTAATTATATCCTATTTTTTCTGAATAGTTGTAAAAAAAGTTACCTTTTTTAAAAAAACTCTGAATTCAAATTAACTTGACGGCTTAGTAATTGCACCATTTACCACATAATGATGTTCTGGTACGGGATAACCTGCTTCCCCGAAAGTTTCACGAATCACTTTATTTGTGTCAAAGTAAACTTGCCAATAATTATCATTGCTACAGTATGGGCGTACTGCTAACACTGGACCAGCAAAATTAAATTCTAAAATCTCGACATCTGGTTGAGGTTCTGTAATTACATTAGGAATTTGACTTAATTTATCTTTGAGAAGTGCGATCGCTTCTTGATGATTAACACTATGATTTAATTGGGCGACTAAATCAACTCGACGATAAGGATTAGCAGAATAATTTTGGATGTTATCGGAGAAAATTTTATTGTTACCTACCACTGTCTTTACATTATCGGGAGTGTTAATGGTTGTGACGAATAATCCGATTTCTTCTACTGTGCCTGTTACTCCTCCTGCTGAAATAAAATCACCTACAGCGAAGGGGGTAAAAATAATTAAAAATACCCCTGCGGCGAAATTAGCTAAAAGTCCCCCCCAAGCCGCACCGATGGCAATACCCGCCGCCGCCAACAAAGCGGCAAAAGAAGTGGTTTCGATACCAAAATATCCTAAAATAGCGACCACTAACACTATTTTTAGGGCAACGATGAGAAAATTCGTTAAATAACTGATGAGAGTTAAATCAATTTGTTGTCTTTTCAAGACTCTGGATAATAGTTTAACCCCTTTGTTGATTAACCATTGTCCAATAATCCAAAGTGCGATCGCACCTACTAACTTTATACCAAAGTTAGCCAGTTGTTCTTTAATAGTTTGTAGGAAAACATTAACCCTTTCGACTTGAATTTCATCGATGGGTAATTGAGAAAAAAAAAGCCCTAACAACATAATTTTGAGAGAAATGCTGATGATAATTATTTTAATGGGTTAATTATAATCTTAAAAATTCCATGAAGAGATTAAATAAAATTTAAGATTTATTAAATTACAGCAACACTTTGTGGATTAGGCTAAAACTGATTGAACTTAACATTGCAGGGCAATCGCATACTAATTTTTGGTCAACGAAGTCATAATACTTTGAACGATCACTAATGATAAAATGCTAGTAATTTTCTCAATAAAACCTGCTTTTTTGACTCTTATTGCGAAAATAATGGAGTATGCGTTCGCCCTGCTTAACATTGTGTTTTCATTGAAAATGGAGTCAATTGGCAGTACAATGGGGGGAATTAAATCCTCAAGAAAACATCAGTAAACTTCTTTAGAGTTAATTTTATCACTGTTGCCTTTTGCCCTTTTATAATTCTCTATCATGATTGTTAATGTTTTTTTTTACCTCTAATCTTAGGTGCGATCGCGTTTTATGTATATAGTATCTATGGGGTAAAAAGTTTTTTTGAGGAGGAAATAGATATAAATGAAAGTTTCTTCCCAGCCATTTCCATACTTAAGCCCTTATGTGGTTTAGAAGATAATTTAAAAGAAAATTTAACCTCTTTTATTCAACAAAATTACCCTCAATATCAGATTATTTTTTGTGTTAGAGATGTTAATGATCCCGTTATCATTTTAGTACAGGAATTAATCGCTTCTTTTCCAGAAAAAGATTTAAAATTAATAGTGTGCGATCGCATCTTTGGCTATAATTATAAAGCTAGTAATTTAGCCAACGGCTTACCCCATTGTGACTACGATTTTATTTTAATTGCAGATAGTGATATAGAAGTTAAACCAGACTATTTAAAAACCGTTATTCAACCTTTTCAAGAAAAAAAAATAGCCGTTGTTACCTGTCTCTATGAATCTATTGGTAATCACCTTGTTTCTATTTTAGAATCTTTAAATATGAGTGGTAATTTCATCCCCAGAGTTATAACCGCAAAAAAATTAGAAGGGGTGAAATTTGCTTTTGGCTCAACGATTATAATTAGAAAAAAAGTTTTAGAAGAAATTGGTAATTTTGATCAATTAATTAATAATATTGCCGATGATTTTTTATTGGGAAATCTCCCGACAAAATTAGGTTATCAAGTTAAATTAGTCAACTATATAGTTACGCACCATGTAGGAAAAGAAACATTTAGCAACTATTTAACAAGGCAAACGCGCTGGTTAAAGTGTATTCGAGTTCAGCGTTTTTGGGGTTATATAGGAATGATTTTCACTCAAGGAATTGCCACAAGCACTATATTTTTTTGTATAAGCAACTTTAAATTTTCCGCATTTTTACTATTAATAATAACTTATTTTTTGAGATTGAATTTAGCCTATCAAGTAGGAATAAAATATTTAAAAAATTCAACCTGTCATCAATATTTAGGGTTAACTATACTTGTTGATTTTATTAACTTATATATATGGATAAAAGCATTATTTGGTAATCAAATTAAATGGCGTGACAACGAATTTATTGTTAACAAAGATGGAGAATTAAGCGAACGATGCTAATTAATATTTAATCACCTTCTCGCCTTTTAAGGGGAGACATAGAGGGGTTTATCCCTTGCCCTTTAATTGCTAATTATTAATCATCCATTTGCCAAGGTTGAGTTAAATTACCTTCATCAAGAATTTTTTTCGGTCTTAATATAACTAATAACTGACCTAATATTTGTTGTTGAGGAGAAGAATTAAACCACTTAAAAATTAAATTATCATCCTCTTGTGTTAAAAAATAATGATTTGCATTCCATTCCGTCACAGCTAAATCAACCACTATTAATAATTCTTCTGACTTATTTTGAGTTTCTTTCGGTAAATCTTTGCCCTGACAAAAAATTACAACAGGTTTTTTCGCCTTCAGAATTACTTGCCAACTAGGAATTGTTACCACCGAAACACTATTTTGCACCTCCACAACTCCAAAAGGTTCGATCGCATCTAAAATAGGAACATGATCTAAATCTCTAACTCTCAAAGGAAATCTCCCCGCCACTGGTAAAATACAAGGTAACTCCTCATCACTTTCCAAACGATACATTGGTAATAACGGAGCATTTTGTTGAGGAGTCTGGGCAATATCCGTTAATAAACTCTCAATTTGTTGCCTAGCAGTAGCAGACTGAGCATATTTTAACCCTTCTGCAATCAAACGGGCTTTATCCGCCAAAGTTTTTTTCTGACGAGCATTTTTCCAATATTGATACGCCACCGCATCTCCCGGATTAAGAGTAAAACCACTAGGAGGTTGACTTAAGTGAGAAAACTCCTTCATTGCCTTCGCAATTTCTTTTGCCCCATCTACATCCAGACATTTTTCTCGGATTAACTTTGCCGCCGATAATCTCTCTTGATGATTCAAAATTCTTAACTCATATAATACATCAGAACGAGGACCTCGATAATACTCTAATAAATCCTCTCCTGCTTCTTGTTGTCTTAAACTCTCAAAAACTTTACTTGCAACAATAACTAAGTTTTGATGACTATTTTGTAATCCCGTTTGTTCAAATATTTCCTGATTACTAACCCCATTGTCATGTAATTTCTGACAGCCTTTACCCCAATCTACCCAACATCCCTCCTTATGTAGCAATGATCTTATTATTTCTTCCTTTTCTGCCGCAGTCAAATTTTGTTGAAGATTATTATTCTCTGTCATAGATTTTTTATTTAGACAATAAACAATTGAAAACCCTAATGATTATTAATTTGAGCAAGGTTTTTTTCAATGCTAACTAATTAATTTTATCCTGAATTAGACAAAAAATAAGCATATTAGTATAAAGATGTTGTATTTTGTTATCAGTTGTTTGAAAAAGTAATATATAAATAAGGAGCTATGAAAAAACATTTTTGCCCTAAAAACTTTTCCTTTCTGTTGATAGGCATATTATCTGCCTTTGCTATAGAAACTAACATTAACGTAGTTAAAGCAAACCCTTCCCCGTCAATTATTGCCCAAACCACTAATGATGAAAAAATTAGAATAGCAGTCTTGGACTTTGACTATAGTGCTGTTAGTAACCCTACTTGGTTAAGCTATTTTAATGGCGGAGCAAAAGGTGTTAGCGATATGATAGTTAACCAACTGGTAGAAACAGGAAAATATCGAGTTATCGAAAGAAGTCGCTTAGACGCAATTCTCGCAGAACAAAACTTAGGGGCAAGTGGTAGAGTAGATGCAAGTACTGCCGCCGAAATCGGACGCTTACTAGGAGTTGAAATGGTGGTAATAGGTTCAGTTACCCAATTTGATATTGAAAAAAGAGGTTCTAACTTTGGTTTATTTGGGGTAAGTGTGGGTAATGAAAGTTCTGAAGCCTATGTAACCCTTAATTCTCGTATTGTTAACACCAATACTGGGGAAATCTTAATGACTGCTGAAGGTAAAGGAGTTGCGAACCAATCCGATGATAATGTCAGAGTTTTCACTATTGGCGGAGGAACAAATACCAGCAATGAAACAAAGTTACTAACTGTTGCTACTCAAGAAGCAGTAAAAGGTATCGTTTCTAAAATGTCGGAAAACGAAGCTAAATTAGCGGCAGTGCCAAAAGTTTTACCAAATGTCGATGCGGTGGTTGCTGATGTGAGTGGGGGAACTGTTGTTTTAAATAAAGGCTCTCAAGATGGCTACCGCACAGGAATGAAAGTTTCTATAGAAAGAGTCGGTAAAGAAATTAAGGACCCAGAAACGGGGAAAGTTATTCGTCGCTTAACCACTGCTATAGGTGTTGTTGAATTATATGATGTTGATACTTCTTCTAGTTTAGGGAAAATTATTTCAGGGAATGGTTTTCAAGTGGGAGATGTTGCCACCCCAAAAGAATAAATAGCAAGGGGCAAACTCCTCTATGTCTCCTCTTAAAAGAAACCCCTCGTTATCCCTAGGGCTGTTTCAATGTAAGCTGTTTAAAATCTTGAGGTGTTAGGGTATTAGGGGATTAGGGGATTAGGGTGATTTTTAGTTTACAGATTTTAAGTAATAAGAAAAAATCTTGAAACAATCAATTAATCATTTTAAATTATCAAAACTCATTACTTATTACTCGTTACTCATTACTCCCTCTTAACCAAAAATTTTAGAATGAAACATCCCTACCTCGAAAGGGAGGGAGGGCAAAAGTGTTTAATTAACACAAAACCTAACACCTCAATCCCCCAACAACCCGACACCTACCCTTATCCGATATTCTTAAACCGAACTTGGGCTAATTAAGGTGTGCCTTCACTCCGAAGATATTATGAAGAATCATAAGCGATGCAGAAGTTATCATCTCTTGTTTAACTGCGTTAACTTTTTGTTATGTTCAATCCCTTATATCATAGTGTGTTTAGCTTTATTGTCCTGCCTCAGATTATCAAGTTTAATATTGTCTAGTCTTTCCCTTTTGTTTAATTTTTTAATTCACATCAGACGTATAATAAAAATTCTAATTAAAATTTAATTATTTGCTATTATGTGGTTTTTTCATTGGGAAATTAATATTGCTATTATTACTGGTAGTTTTTTATGGTGTTTAGCATTATATCTTGGATTTGCTCAATTAAGAGAAATGGTAATTGATGGTTTATATCGTTGGTTTAATTTTGCTGAACGTTTCCTCTATACTTCCGAGGCAGAATTTGAAAGGACTCGTAAAGGTAGGGAATCTCAAAATGCTTTTTTAGCTTCTTTGATGAGTGTTATTCCTTTTCTTATTTTGGGACTTTTATGTAATTGGTTAGTGGAGATAGGTTTAGGACAAAATTGGTCAATTAGTGTGGGAATTTTAGCAGTTATTTGTTGTGCTGTTTACGATTTAGGAAGACGGGATTCTAATTAGTTAATATGACATTATACGAGCAAACTATTGCTATTTTTCAAAGAATTTTACTAGAGTTGTTAAAGAGAAAACGAAATTTAATTTTTTGGTCAGTTTTTCCTTTAACTATTCTCATTTTAAACAGTTATATTATTGCTGAAAGGGCTAAGATTGATTTGAGTTTGGCAATGAAAATATCTGCTCCTCCGAGTTTAATGGGAGCGGCTTTATTTTTTAGTTGTTTGGGGGGAACTATTGCCACTATTGTGGGAGAAAGAGAACAAAAAACTCTCATTCGTCTATTTATTTCACCCCTGATGGGAATTGCTTATTTTTTAGGAATTTTATTAGCTCATAGTGCGATCGCATTTTGTCAAACTATTCTTATTTATGGATTACTTTTCTTTTTAGGAAAACCAATAGAAGGCTCTTTTTTGTTAGGTTTAATTATTGTTATTTTAAGTATAATTAGTTATGTAGGAGTAGGTTTTATTTTGGGTACTCAGTTAGCAAAAAGAACAGAAGATGTTAACTCAATTGTGGCAACCTTTGGAGTACCTTTACTAATTTTAGGAGGGACTTTTTTTCCTAGTTCTTTATTCCCTGAAAAAATGAAACAATTAGCTCAGTTTAATCCTATTTTTCATATGAATGAAGCTCTAATTCAAATATGGGGAAAAGGAGAATTATTTAGCGAAATTAAAACTCATTTTTTGTTTTTATTTATATTCTCTTTGATTGTCATTTTATTAGGGTGGTGGTGTTACGAAAAAATGCTTAAGTCAGAGACAATTTTGTAGTTTAAATATTCAATAGCCATTTCAATATTGCTAATTTATCTTGATTTATCTAAGACACCTTAAACCTAGCTTTTTATTAAATAATATTATTCAAATACTTATAGTAGTTTTTAATAAGTGAAGCGATTTAATAATAGTATTTTTATCTCAAAATGTTCATTGGTGGTTGTTTAGTGACCTACCCTGCAATTTTTAGGAAAAAGCAAGAGTTTAACAATTCTTTATCTGTCATTATCCTATAAAACCTAAAAATATGATTTTTTTTCCTAGTTTTATGAGAAAATGATCAAATTAGCTTGAGAATAAACGATTAGGAAACAGTTTATGCCCAGAAAACCAGACGAGTATATAGTGCATATATTAATCAGTAATGGTCATAGGGAAGAAGTTAGATTTCCCAGTATCCAAGAGTTTCAAAAATGGTACAGTGGAGAGTTAGTACCAAAGGCGGATTCTAAAGATTTTATTAATGTACCTATCAAAAACATTCAGGGAGAATACATGGTTGTTCGCCCTTCTTCTGTGGTGGGGTTAAGAGTTGAACCAGTATTTTTTGGCAGTGTGGACAGAAACGACATTTAGTCACCTGTTCCATTACTCACAATTAAGATAACTTTGTCAACTCTTAGGAAAATGGTTTAGTTTTCGCACTTGAATTGTCTTAAGTCTAAACCAGCCTCTCTTGCCATAGCATTAATACCTTTTTTATCAAGGGTTTTTAAGGCTTTAGTTGATAAGCGTAATCTAACGAAACAGTTACCTTCTGCCCACCAAATTTTTTTATCTTGTAAGTTAGCGTGTTGTAACTTTTTGGTACGGCGATGGGAGTGAGAGACGGCAAAACCATTATTCGCCCTTTTTCCTGTCAACTGGCAAACACGAGCCATAATAAATTATCTCCTAATGTTAATTTAATATTTAATTTAGTAAGCAAATTACCATTTTACTCTGATTTTGTCTTGATCTGCAAATTTATTGAGCTAGTTTTGCATTGAAATTGTTGGGTGATGGTGGGGAAAAGGGAAAAGGGAAAAGACAAACCCCTCTTTATTGCCCCTTTTCTTTTAAGGGGAGAAAGGCAAAAGTGTTTAATTAACCTTCTACCTGAAATCTTGTATATTTTTTTAGTAATCATTAATCACGACGGGAAGCAAAATAGCCAGATTTATGAGTGGATTTCTTTATTTAGTGGCAACACCTATCGGTAACTTGGAAGATATTACTTTTCGAGCTATTAAGGTTTTACAATCAGTGGATATTATCGCCGCCGAGGATACTAGACATACGGGCAAGTTGTTAAAATATTATCAAATTAATACTCCGACTATTAGTTATCATCAGCATAATCATCAAAGTCGTGTACAAGAGTTGCTAACTAAACTTGAAGATGGTTTAAGTATTGCTTTAGTTACTGATGCTGGTACTCCTGCTATTTCTGATCCGGGTTATCATTTAGTATCGGCTTGTATTGAGCATCAAATTAATATTATACCAATACCTGGTGCGATCGCAGCTATTAATGGTTTAATTGCTTCTGGTTTGAGTAGTGATAGGTTTTGTTTTGAAGGATTCTTGCCCCAGAAAAAGAAGGAAAAAGATAATTTACTTAAGGATTTACAAGGGGAAAAAAGGACGATTATTTTTTATGAAGCCCCCCATCGTCTTTTAAAAACTCTAAAGGATTTTTCTCAGTATTTTGGAGATAGTCGCCGTATCACCCTAGCCAGAGAATTAACTAAACTCCATGAAGATTTTTGGCGCGGTACGATTAAAGATGCGATCGCATTTTATCAAAATCAAAATCCAAAAGGAGAATTTACTATTATTTTAGAGGGAAATCAACATCAAGATACAGTAGAATTATCACCCATTCAGATAAAAGAAGAAATTGAACAACTAATGGCAAAAGGTATGACAAAAAGTGAAGCCTGTCAGGAGTTAGCAAAATATAGTAACTTGTCTCGTCGGGAAATATATAAGTTATCGGTTTAAGATTCTCAAAGCTGAAGAAAAAAATATTTTTACTCTTGACAAAATTGGTTAGGTTTCGCCATAATATTTAATGTGCGTTAAACGCAATGGGGTGTCGCCAAGCGGTAAGGCAGCGGGTTTTGGTCTCGCCATTCCTGGGTTCGAATCCTAGCACCCCAGTTTTTATCAGATAATTCGGTGAAGAAGTGAAAGTTGCTGATAAGTATGTGGTGGTCAATGCCGATGATTTTGGTTACTCTGATGAGGTAAACGAGGCAATCATCGAAGCTCATCAAAATGGTATTCTTTCTAGTACCAGTTTAATGGTGACAGCAGAAAAAGCGGAATCTGCTGTAAAGTTAGCTAAAGAGAATCCGAGTTTAGGGGTTGGTTTACATTTAGTTTTATGTTGCGGTAAATCTGCCCTGAATCCTGAGCAAATACCTAATTTAGTAAATAAAGAAGGATTCTTTCATGATAGCGCTGCGATCGCAGGTTTGAAATATCAATTTATCCCCTCTGCCAGACAAGAGTTAAAACGAGAAATTAAGGCACAATTAGATCTATTTAGGGAAACTGGCTTAAAATTATCCCATGTGGATGGACATCTGCACTTACATACCCATCCAATTGTCATTCAAATTCTTGCACAATTAGCTTCAGAATATCAAATCAAATTTATCCGCCTTCCCTATGAAGAATTAAATTTTACCCTAAAACTCGATCGTACCAATACTATCTTAAAAATTATTTATGCCAATATATTTCGTTGGTTAAGAAAATCAGCAGAAAAACCTTTATCAACATCTGGAGTTCAATTTTTAGATAGAATCTATGGATTACTCCAAACAGGTAATATGTCAGAATCTTACTTATTAGGCTTAATTCCTCAGATAAAAACTATTTATAATGAAATCTATTTTCACCCTCAATCCCTCACAGATAAAGAATTTCAAGCACTCTGTAGTCAAAAAGTTCAAGAAATAATATCAACAGAAGGTTTTAAAGTAGTTAATTACCTCCAACTAGGCTAAGCAAAGTTAGAAAGGCAAGAGGTAATGATAATTAATTAGTTTCTCCCTAATACCCTAATACCCTAACTTCTGACTCCTATTCATTACTACTCATTTGCACTGCCGATAAGCTGAGTTAGAGGAGAAGTAATCCAATTCATCGCAACCGCCATTTGATGCTCAAAAGTGGGTAAGCGGTAAAGGTAAATTAATCTTCTTGCTAAATAGCCCAAACCACCGCCAAGAGATAAACCTAAACCACTAATAGTTGCACTATCTTTGCCCAGTGCTAACATTTCCCCAAGAGGTTGATATTTAAAAGCTAAAAGGGGCTTATTTTCAATGGTTGCCCAAATATTCCAAGCACAGTAATCCGCTTGTTGAAAAGCAACTTGGGCAGTAGCTGGTAATTTCTTTCCTTGTTGATCATAACACTCAACTAAGTCACCCAAAGCCCAAACTACTGAATTATCTTTAACTTGTAGATAGGAGTTGATTTCTATTTTTCCTTGAGCATTAGTGGCAAAGGGAAATTTTTTCTCTAACATTACAGGTTTTGTTCCTACCGTCCATAATACTAAATCAACGGGAATGGTATCAATTTGATTTTTGTAAGATAAGCTGATGTCTTTTTCCGTAATATTAGTTACTTCGGTTTCTAAATCAGTCCAAATAGTGCGATCGCATAGGGCTTTTTCGGCTGTTTTTCGATTAAATTCAGGAGAATCTGATAAAATTTCTGAACCCCTATCAACTATCCTAATTTTACCCTTTTTTCCTAAACGATCAGCCACTTTTAAGGCTAATTCAACCCCACTATAACCTCCCCCCACGACGACAACTCTAATAGCTTCCAAATCAGAATTTTCTAAAACCCTCAATTTCTCCTTAACTCGGTAAGCATCTTCTAAAGTACGAAAAGGAATAGCAAAATCTGAAGCCCCTGATACTTGGTTAACAGGAGTTTTTCCTCCTAGTGCCATTACCAAATAATCATAAGATAAATTACCATTATTTTTTAAAGAAATCTGTCTTGCAGTGTCATCAATCTCTGTAACAGTATCTTGAAGAAAACGAATAGAAGTATTGCTCAATAACTCATAATAAGAAGGTGCGACTTCCCAACTCTGCATTTCATCCGTAATTAATTCATATAGTAACGGAGAAAATAAAAAACGATCATTTTTATCAATTAAAACAATTTCAGGATTTGACTCTTGCCACGGAAATTGAGCTAATTTAATGGCAGTATATAAACCACCAAAACCACCGCCAAGAATAACTATTTTATTCACCTTAACCACAACTCCTTGCTTAACTATTCTTAATATTTTAATCTATGACACTTCCTATGAGAAATTATTAATGAACCGAAAACCGATAACATTTATTAATCGATCATAAATCTTCATAAAATCTTAAATAGTGGCATGAATGAGACAAAATATTGCAAAATGTTAATTAAGTCAACTAAAAATTAACAATGAGCTAGTGAATAACCAGTTACTTGAAACACAACTTAATGATAATTCCACCCAGAATAAAACCACTGGGAATATATTGGCAATAGTTATTATTGTCCTCATATCTTTAACTATATGGTGGTTATTTCCTATTTCAGATCCTTACGTGCAAGAAGTTTTATCTCTGGAAGGCAACAAAACAAGAGGAGAAGCTATTTTTCAAGTAAACTGTGCAGGTTGTCATGGATTAAATGGTGCAGGTAATGTAGGCCCTAGCTTACTTAACGTGACTAAACACAAATCAGATTCACAAATTATTAAACAAGTTATTAGTGGAAAAACTCCTCCCATGCCTAAATTTCAAACTTCTACAGAAGATATGGCAGATTTACTCAACTACTTACACCAATTATGATTCTGGTCTTAATTTCTATTTTTTCACTCAAATTTTAAGTATTTTCTCTTATAGATTTCCAAAGAATTAAAGCGTCTTCTCCCGTTTTTTTATAGTATTTTTTTCTTCTTCCCGCTTCTTTAAAACCAAATTTTTGGTATAAATTAATAGCTTTCGTGTTATTCTCTCCTACTTCTAAAGTTGCCCTTTCCAATTTTCTATTAACAGCTTCTTTAAGCAAATTTTCTAGTAATAGACTACCTAAACCTTGCCCCTGAAAATCAGGATGAATAGCAAGAATTGTTATATGTGCTTCTTCTAAAATTGCCCAAAAACAACCAAAACCAATAACTCTTGTCTCCGACTTAGTATTTACTGTGATGATTAATAAATAACTATTAGGACTTTCTATTTCTCTTTTATAGCTGTCTAAACTCCATAAACCACCAAAACAAATTTTATCAAGTTCTAACACCTGTTCCAAATCTTTGTCTGTTAAAACCTGAAACTGTATTTCTGCTAAACTCATTTTCGATGATGGTGTGAGAGTGAGATAATGTATTTAATTAAAGGCTGAGATAGAAAAAAAACAAATCTTTGTTTATGCTTACTAACTGCGGATTTCCCTCTAAATTCTAAAATTATTGACCACTACGCCGTTTTACCTCAGTTTATGACCTGGTATGTCCAGGTGGAGACCAACGTTTCCGTTTCCGTTTCCGAGTACAAAAGCTCGGTTTACTACCACTGGAAATCTGTCGGTTTCCTCATAATTCAAGTATAGATCAAAAAACTTGATTGGCAGTCACCAACGCAGTAGCCTTGTTATTATCTATGATAATAATTTAATCCTCTTTGAGCAAGGATTTATCTAATTCTAACCTCAGTTTGGTTTAAGAATAACGGGTAAGGGTAGGTTTCAGGTGTTAGAGGATTGGGGTTTTAGGATTCGTGTTAATTAAACACTTTTGCCCTTTGCTGAGACAGCCCTTTTCGCCATCACTATATTTCATGCGATGATTAAGCAACGCCCAAATCTATTTACTACTTGCTAGTTATCATTATATCATTTGTGGGGAAAATTTCCCTGATTAACCAGTAATTTCCATACTTATTTAAAACCACTTTAATAGCATCAGTCATACTAACTTCTAAATCATTTTGATTAATTGCGACTATCATTTTATAAATTAATTCAAAGATAACTCTTGCTTCTTTATTTATTATTAAAAATGAGCCATTTTCAGTATAATTTAACTTATCAATTTCTTCTAATCCTACTTTTCCTGTAATGTAACCCTCTTTTTTATCCCTTAATAAATAAAATTTAATATTACGGTTAGATATAACCAATTGGTTAAAATTTTTAATTCTGGATGTAAAAGCTGAACCACCTATATTTAAAAAACCTACTGCTAATTTTAGCTTATTTCTCGTTATTAGTAAATTTTCTGGAATTACCTTTTTTCCTAAAGGTAAATGATCTATATTAATACTTGAATCATAGCTTTTAAATGCCTCCATAATTGTTACTAATTTTCCATACTCATCATCATCGGTAATAATGTTAGGGTTGTGATATTTATCAGCAATTAAACGTTCATTTTCTTCTAAGTATTTTAAAATAGGATCATTTGAAGTAATTATTGGTGGTTTTGGTGGGGGTGTTGGTCCTATTTTCCCCTCAATTTCTTTTACTAATGTTTCTAATTGCTGTAAAGCATTTTCTAATTTATCTAATCTTTCTTCTACAGAAATCTTCTTAGGAGGGGGGGGTAAAGGTATGCTTAAAATTCGATAATGATAGTAGTCTGAGGCTTTATTAATTACTTTTCTAATGGAAGATTGTCTCAAAATTATTTGTAAATCTTCGGGTTGAAATAACTCCTCTAAAGTTGTGCCAACTCTTTCGCATTTCATCCCTAACATTTTTCTTAATTCATCACTAGAGGGAGTTTGTAAAATTAGTTGATTAGTGGATAATCTGTCAATGGTAGAATTGTCAAAATATCCTTGAAAACTTTGCCAACGATCTGGAAAAAGATTAACTACAATTAAAGAGTTAGGAACATGGGTTATAATTTCCCTTAAAGCATTGCCAAAACTGGTAAGAATATCGAGTTTATGAATTAGATATTCCAGTTGGTCAAAGACAATAATTAATGGTTCATCTAAAGTCGATAATTGCCCAAATAAACGGATTCCTTCTAAGGCAAAATCTTCTCTGCTGAGATTATCTTCTTGCCAATTATTTAAGCCTATTTCTTCACAAATTTGACTGTCTAATTCGTTGCCTGTTAACCATCTTCTAACTTTATCTTTGATTTTCAGATCTTTATAGCTACAATATTTAATGATACCTTGAAGAATATTAGGGGCGTAACCACTAGCGGAATAATTATTTTCCCACCATTGAGTAATTTTAGTTTCTATATATTTCCAATTATCCCTATTTCTTTGAGTATTTTCTCCTCCTAAACGTTCATATAAACTTAGACTATCATTTTGTAAAAGTTTAATGATTTGTCCTAATTTTTGGCTTTGATATTCCTGCTGAATTGTTTTTAAAATATTGACAAAAACATGGGCTAAAAGTAAGTCTAATTGGGTGCGTTGACTGCCTTCGATGTCAACTTTTTGAGCAAAACTTTCTAGTATTCTTGAATAGATATGATGCATCACGGAGTTAGGATTGTTAGGTTGACGCACATATAAGAGGCGATTGGTTTTTAAGGTGGCTTTGGCTAACCGCATTATCAGGTGAGTTTTTCCGCTTCCTGCTTCCCCCAGTATTAACGCACCTCGACTTTGTTTGTTTTCCCTATCTTGTCTGATTTCTTCCACTAGGGATGTTAGATGATAAAATTGGCTTTTGTATATATGCTCAAAGTCTAAATGATTTTGGTAAGGATCATCCACACGACTGCTACTAAAGGGATTTTTAACAGAGGGTGTTGTCACAATTTTTTCTACTGTCATCGCTGGTTTATCTTCTATTCGGGAGTGAGAAGTTAAGTATAAATATAATTGTAAGGTAAATTGTGCATCATAACGAGCTCGATGGGCTTGAACTTTTCTAAAATAAAGATTATCCACTTGTAGGAAGAATCTACGGCTTAGGTTACCGAGTTGATAACTGTCGAGGTTGGGGTGTTTTTCTTGTGCTAATTCAAGGGTGCAGATAAATTGTACTTGGGGTAATTGTTGTCGGCATCGGCGGAAACTCTTATGAAGAATCGTGCGATCGTGTTGTGCATTATGACAGATAATGTTTTGGTTAGGTAGAATATTTTGTAAGTCTCTGACTATTTCTGTTAGGGGTTTGTGATTCAGTCTTTTTGTTGTACTGCCTCTTGTTCTGACAAAGGCTTCGTAAATTAATTTTCCGTCTTGGTTGATAATGGCTATTTCTCTGAGGGTGTCACTTCCTTCGGTGTCGATAACAATAAAATTCATTATAAAAACAAAATTACGAACTTTTATTAATTTTAGTCATGTAAAGAATTATCTTTTTTTGTGCTAATTTATCCAGTGTTTTTAATTCCTTCCCCGCCCGTGAATCAATGCGAATCTTCCAAGTCAAGACTTTTCTTCCATTCATCAAGGGTTATATAAAATTCGGGATTATCTAAGCGGTATTGTGCATCTCTGACATCTTCTAAATCTTCTAAATAAGAAATAATTGCTTCTTGTAATAAATCATCTTCTTTTTGCCCCGACTCCATTGCTAAAACTCTATAACGACTTTCGATATTCTGGCTTAAGTTGACAGTCATCATAAACTATAGTTTTTCTAACCTTTATAATCTTTATAAATTAATTATCCCATAAATATTCTCTAGTAAATCTTAACTACTTCTCCAAAGGGAAATTTATCCATATCTAATCCCCCCGGCACAACTACCCATAAAACGGGTAAACTTGGTTTATCTCTGGGAAAATCTCCATAACCGTCTGTTAAATAAACACAAACTCCTTGTAAACATAAGTCTCTGGTTTTTTCTACTTGTTCAAAAAAGGGAATAAATGATGTGCCACCACCGCCAATGGGTTTGGGAATGTCATCGTTAGCTTTTAGTTCATAACCTCCATAAATGTTAGCATCGGCATAGTATAATTGGCATTGGAGATGAGGATATGCTCCTAATATTCCCTGTAGTTCACTACAAAATAAATTCATCTGATGATCTGATATTGAACCGCTAGTATCAATGCAAACATATACTTGCACTGATTCCCCTGCTAAAGTATCTAAATATAAACCATGAGAGATAAAACGGCGATCGAACCCTTGAAAATCCGTCGGAGTTTGCACTAAATACCGCCAAAGATAAGTACGCCAATCGATTTGTGCTGATTGTAATTCTTTGAACTGCCTTTCCATCCCTGCTGGTAATTTACCTTGATTAGTGGTTCGAGCAACGATATTCGCTTGTTGCATGGCATTCTGCCAATAGGCTTTTAATTCCCCTTGTTTATGTTCTTGGATTGAACCTGTTAATTCTATCTCTAAATTAATATCATTATTTGCTGAAAATTTGTCTTTACTTCGAGTCTGATTACCATTTTTAGGAGATTCATCAATGATTTCTTGCTGATTATTATCCTTATTATCAGGAGATTTATCGATGGTTTCCTGCTGATTATTAGCAGATTTATTAATAGTTTTTTGAGGATTATTCTTCTTATTATTAGCAGATTTATTAGTAGTTTCTGGTTGATTATTCTCCTCGTCGTCAGAATCACAAAGAGGTTGATTAAGTAAATCTGGTATTAACAGACTAGGTTTAGATTCATCAGGCTGTTGTAAGAGTAATTCGTAAATCTCCTCAACGCTTTTAGTTTCCCATTCAGGTTTACGGATTCCATTGGGGGGTAATTCATAATTTTTATCCTCAGCGATTAAACCGTTAACCACTATATCACAAGCAATATTCCATAACTGACATTCTCGATGGTGTCGGCGAATAGTATGGAATAAAGCCATGTGCAAGATTTCATGTAAAATTAAACCATCTTGCTGTGCTGTCGGTAAAGAAATTAAATATTCGGGATGATAAAAAACTGTTTTACCATCTGTAGCGGCGGTATCAATGGCATAACTAGCTTTAAACTGGGCAAATAGGGCTAAAGTAGCAAAAAAGGGGGATTTTACCCTCATTCTTAATCTGCTATGACTAATTAATTGTTCACTTTGCTCGATCTCACTCATAATATATACAACTAAAAATTAGAGAATACCGATAATATTTTGAAAATCCTTGAAAAAAGTTTGTAATTGTTTTTCCGTTTTTATTAGCTTACTTAAAGCTCCTAATTGTCCTTTTTCCCTCATTATTCTCATTAAATCCACAGCAAATAACTGTATCCATTCATTACCTGCCTTATCAATCAACCAGCGAAAACCATTTAACGCTTCATCGGCATTTTTCCCCCTAATAGCAAGGGCGATGGCAGTAGCGTAACGGGTAGATGCTTCTGTGGGAAAGTCGATTTTTTCTCCTTTACCCTTTAAAATCCCGTCAATATCAGGTAAATTTTGATATAACGCCACAAAAGCATTAAACTCTGCACTTGCACCCTCTCCCACCGCAGGAGTAATATCTATTTGATTAGAGTGTAACTTACTCGCCATTTCCCATGTGCGAGGAGAAGCCCAAGCATGACTTTGAATATCTAGTTTATGTAATAATTCGCTACGGTAGCTGAGAAAAGCGATAATTTGTTCATGAAAGTTATTTGTCAGGGCGTAGGCTTTAAAACTATCAAAATCAACAGTTACCTCCAAATGTAGAAAACGATTAGCTAAAGGAGAGGGCATTTCAAATATACTCGCTCTATCTTCTTTACGATTACCTGCCGCCCAAATAAACCACCCTTCAGGCACTTCATAAGCCCCTACTTTCCGATCTAAAATTAACTGTTGTGCCACTCCCTGCATGGTAGGCGGTGCCATATTTAACTCATCTAAAAAGAGAATACCCTAACCCCCCTTAAACAAAGTCGGCGTAAAATTATATTTTATTAGTTCAATTCATTGAACGTTATCTATTAGCTTTGTCAATTTATTGCAAAGCGAGTTATGGGATGAAACCCTTACCCCGCAATGAAATCAATTTCATTGCTAATAGCTCTCGTTAAATAAATTTAACCCAATTTGGCTGAAAAATATTATTTTTTTTATAATTGATTAATTAATAGTTAAAAAGCTCTGTATATAGCAGTATTTATTAGTTTCAGAAATTAACATTTTTGAGAATGAAAACACCCTGTTTAAACAAAGGGGGAACTTATTTTAAGTTTCTCATGAATGATTTAGGATTTCTATAACTAATTGATCGCACTCTATTAATTTAATATAAATTATGTTGGTTTTTGTTCTTTTCTCATTTCTTCAATTTCACACCAAAATTCTGCTCTAGTAGTATTTTTTAATGTATCTTGACGCTCTTTTGTATAATCACCATTTCCCCAACCCATTTCTTGTAAAAAACGAATGGTGTCAACTTGTCCTAATTCTTTTACTAATACTTGATAACCTTTTTGTTTTAATTCAGTTGGAATCATTTTTTAATCTCCTTTTAATAAAATATTATTCATTAACCAAATAACTGGATTGTCCAATTTAACTTTTAATAAATCCTGGTATTTTAATGCTTTTTTGAGTAATCTATCATCGGTTGTTAATAGCACATCTACCATAGCATATTCAGCACTAGCAATATGAAAAGAATCATATAATCCAAAGCCTAGTTTTTCTAATTCTTGAGATCGAGCGTCAATTTCTTGATTTAAGATTATGGTATGGTCTGCTTTTTTTAGCAGGTTTTTTATTTGTTTTAATTTATCAAGGTTTTTCATTTTTCTAAGTTCAACTTCAACTACTTCACTACTAACTAATTTATATTGCTCAGAATTAAAAAGTTGAAGAATTGAAGTTACAGATTCTCCTTCTAAACGATTTCTTTCATAACTCCAATCATCAAAAGGACGATTTAGACAGCAGACATCAAGATAAATTTTAATCATGATTATAAAGTAAAAATTATTTTAAGATGCGCTCATCGAAGATGCCGCTTTGCGGTTCGCACTCCTTCAGAAAAAAAATATGATCGCACCCTAATTTGATAGATTAAATATTTTATGTGCTAACTCAATGGAGGTAATAAGAACATAACGTTTATCTTTATCATCCTTTCTTTTTCCCTCAACAAGATACCAACCTTGATCACTTCCTTCTATTGTAATAAGATACAATTCCTTATCTTGAGAAAATCCATATATTTGATTAGAGAAATTATCAGGGCATTTATCTGACTTAAATCCCAAGCAATAACCAAAAAGACTATTTTCTTCTAATGTATCTTGATTAATATATCCATAATGGATATTCTCGTCTTCAACTCTTTTTGTAATTCTTAAAGTTCCTTTATTAATTTTATCCTCATCTTTTTTATGCTGAAAAGAAATTTCATAACCAGAACAGTGTAGATTTTCTAATAAAATTTTTAATTGTTCTCTCTCAGATTTTATTTTATCAAGTAACTTTATTTGACTTTTACAAGGATTTTTATATAAATATTCCTGTACTTTGTGATAACCCCAATTATTCCAGACGGGATGACGGGGAATGCAAATAGCTTCTAATTCTTTCTCTAAGGTTGATAGACTAAAGTTGTAGGACATGACTTTCATTTAGTGTTGTCATTGTTTGTATCATAAAACAAAAAAATAAGACATTATATTGCAAATTGTTAAGACAAAAATATTTTTTTCCTACTACTGCATAATTTGACTAAATGGACTTGATCTCAGTACAGGACAAAAAAATAAAGAAAGGGGTTGCAATGTGGGAAGGTAGGAGGTTTGATAGAAGTTAACAAAAAATCACACAAATCCTCCTATGAATCAGGTTAACTTAACCTCAGTTTTGGATAAGAAAACAGGCAGATAGTAAGCTGAATATAACAAACCATCAACTAACTACTGCCCTATGTTTAATTTAGATTATTTATTTTGTCATGTCGATGATTTCTGCCAACAATTTGAGCCTCAATGGCAACAAAAACTTATCTCTCATGGTGCTGTCCAACGTGTTCGTACTAAAAGTCTGTGTTTAAGTGAAATTATGACTATTCTCATTGCTTTTCACCAAAATCATTACCGTAATTTCAAACATTTTTATCTTAATCACGTTCAACAATATTGGACTTCTGCTTTTCCCAAACTTCCCAGTTATCAACGTTTTGTCCAATGGATTCCATCAACGATTATTCCCTTGTGTGTTTACCTCAAGCACTGTTTTGGTAACTGTACCGGAATTAGTTTTATTGATTCTACTAAGATCCAAGTTTGTCATAATCGCCGTATTCGCCAACATAAAGTATTTAAAAATTTAGCTCAAAGAGGCAAAACCTCTGTGGATTGGTTTTTTGGTTTTAAACTCCATCTGGTAGTCAATGAACTGGGGGAAATTGTGAATATGAGTTTAACCCCAGGTAATGTCGATGACCGTAAACCTGTAGTCGATCTTTTAAAAGAGCTTTGGGGAAAAGTTTTTGGTGATAGAGGTTATGTCTCACAAAAATTAGCCACAAAGCTACTGAAAGATTTTGGTATTGAGTTTTTTGCCAAACCCAGACGCAATATGAAGAACAAATTAATGAGACTTCATGACAAACTTTTATCTCGGAAACGAGCGATTGTCGAAACAATCAATGATCAGCTCAAAAACATATCACAAATAGAACATTCTCGTCATCGTTCACCAATAAATTTCTGTGTCAATATATTATGTGGGTTAATCGCATATTGTCATCAACCAAAGAAGCCCCACCTTCCCTTAGAATGGATTTTACCTCAATCTGCTTAACCAAAACTCAGGTTAGAAACATTAATAACTAGAGGTTATGGAAAAACAGTTTTTGTCAATGTAGTTAAATGTTTGCACCCATTTTTATTCCTTTACAAGTTGCGTAATAGTCTTTTTCCCAAAACACTGTAAATTGTTTTTTTCCCATGTTGACAGAAAAAAGCCCCCCAAGGAAAACAGGGAGAAATCTTACACTGTTCTGCTTGAGAGGTAATAGTTTATATAAATAAAACTAATTATTTGTTATGATTTTATTTAACTTATCCGTAATTTAGGGTAATTTAAGTAAAAGTCTTATTCAAAAACACCTTCACCTAAAGAATAAAAACTTATAGATAGCTTACAATCTAGTTAGGAGGCAATACACCGCCACCAGTGAAAGCATCAATGACAGAACCAAAGGTGATTACACCACCACCAATAAGATCTCCGTTACTAGCAATTAAAGCTAAACCATCAATTTCATTTTCTTGGGCAGTATCTAAATCGCGATCGCCTCTGTCACCGGAAGATTCTATAAAGTTAATATCAATAGCATTAATTTCATCAATAGTAATAGGGCTACTAGAACCTAAAGCAGCCGCAGAACCGTTAAAAGTGCTACCATCAGTTTCAAAAAAGGCAGATGCGGCTGCATCGGTTTTACCAATACCAACAGCCGCCGCAACACCATTAACATTTTGGTTACTATCTACCGTAAATGAAACAGCCGCCGCTAAACCACCTTGTCCTGCTTGTGCAGAATTCTGATTCATCAATATAGGTAAACTTAGTGCCGTTACTCCAGCAACAGCCAATGAGCCATACTTAAGTAATTTTTTCATTATTTTTTAGTGAAATTTTCCTAGATTGTTTTAACTAGATTATACAAAAAAATTCAAAATGTTATTTAAAGTTTTTATAAAGTTTTTATAAAGTTTAACAATTACTTTTTGTGTCAGATTTACTTATCCTCCAAAACGAATTAATACTTGGAAAACATCATCTTTTTGAATTAAATCATCTCCTTGAGGAGTCGTACCAAAATCGTAACGGTATTGACTCCAATTAAAACTTAAAAATGGACTATTAAAGTTCTGCCCAAGGCGAAAATTAATTCCTGCACTAGCTTTTATACTTGATGAGTTTTCATCAATAGGGGCAAAATAACCAGACAAATTGACAAATGGACTAATATTTAACGTAGTTCCTATAAACAGTTGATTTTTTAAAGAATTAGGTAAAACACTACCAAAGTTATTTCCAATTCTCAAAGAAAACCAATCCCAATTATATTGACCTTCTAATATTAAAAAACTAGCTAAAGAAGGAAATATAGCCTCTGCAAAATTACTCGCTTGAACCGGTCGATCTATTGCATAATTAAAACGACCTACTAAAGTAAAATTCTGATTATCACTTAAGGGAAAATTCTTAGTTATACTCCCCCATGTTTGACTGTAATATTCTCGATTCGGATTAATATAACCGATCGCGCCTATATTCAAATCAAGATCATTGGAGAGATTCTGATTATAGTCAGCACCCAAGTAAGATCTAACATCATCACTAAAAATAGTTCCTAAGTAATAGCGAAAAACCCTATCTGTATAAGTCAAGTTTCCCGTAAAACTAATATGAGGAGCATAAATAGTATCCTCATCAACAATAGTCTGATTAATCGCATTTACCTCTGTGGTAAAAAAACGGGCATAAGCTTGAACATAAAATCGACTTAAATCATCAGGATTAATAATTTGGTTGCTAAAACTAACAATAGAATTGATATTACTAAAATCAGCTACACCTCCTTCCCCTCCTGCACTTTCAATTAGCCTTTCCGAACCAAGAATTTCTAGGTAAGAACGATTATGGAGAGAAATTCGTACATCAGGAGAAAAACCAAACCAAATGCTGTTATACATAGCAGAAGGTAACTGACTCAATTCTTCTACCTCTGACTTCGGGGTATCCGCTTCTCCCACTCCAATTTGATACACGACAAAACTGGCAGGAGGTAAACGAGCATTATTACTGGCTAAGAATAGATTACGATTGGCACGAGGATCAACAGGTTTATCACTACCTTCTAATTTTGGATCTATGGTTGGCAAAAGAAAACTCGCCCCTGATGAGAGAGTGTAAAGCCAAGGTTCTTCTCCTTCAGGAATAATAGGGATACCCCTAACAGTACGTCCTAAAACAGCTTTTTCATGGTTAACTTTAACAATTTGTTCAATAGTAGAAAAAGACCCTGCTGGTAATACGTCAATTTCTTCTTGCCGACGAATAGTTGTTTGACGACTGATAGAATTACCAAACACAGCCCCCGCATTGGGAATATATAAATCTATACCGATTTCTTGTCCCTCTATACCTCTTTGGAAGCCGGGTTGACGAATAAAGTTTAAATTTTCTTGAGAAATTACTGTTCCAACTCGACTTGTTTGGGAAATACTTTTAGGAAAAAGGGTTTCAGGATTTATGTTATCTTCTTTGTCAATAACAACACCGGGGGTTAAAGTACATTGATCTGTGGTGTTTGAACCAAGGTAAAATAAGTCACAATCTCCTGTAAAACTTAATTGTAGTTGAAACCCTAGTAACGTTTGAGGTATCTTTGTTGTAGTGGTAATGGTTTTTTTACTTCTAATGGTTCTAGCTTGAAGGTAAGAGCCAGTGTATTTACGCACAAAAATATTGTCGTTACTCAAACTCTCCTCTACTTGAGAAGATAAGGTAAAAATGCTGTTGAAAGAAGGTTGATAATTTATGTTATCTCCGAAAGTGCTACCACCGAGAATTTGCCACTCTGTCAGATGGCTTACGGCAATACCATTAAGAGAAAAAGAAGTGGTTTCTTGACTTACTTTCTCTTTTGGTACGATTCTTGGAGGAATACGATAATTAGGGTCAATATATAATTGTTTTTGTCCAGTCTCTACGGAGTTTTGAGAATCTTGTTTTTCTTTTTGAGAAGATGTTTCTGTTGTTGTTTGGCAATTTCCTTTCTCAGCAAGGGCAAAAACTACAGAAAATACTATCAGGATATAGGTGGAAGATAATAATAATTTATAAGTGGAGAATTTTTTGGTCATTCTCAAGGAAATAATTTAGTTTTTTTATATTCTCATTCATATTACTAGACTATTTAAAGAATAGTAAGTGGTCAATTTTTATGAAAAATTGTAAATCATGCTCTTGAATTGATAAAACATGATTAGTCATTTGTTTAGCTACCAAAAAGAAAAGAAGTGAATTAAGATAATGTGATTATGTAAAGTTTTTATAAAGAATCATTTGAGGTAGTATTAATGGGTTTATTTGAATTTTTTTCTGAGTCCCAAGATATGGGTATTGATTTAGGTACGGCTAATACCTTAATTTATATGCCGGGGAAAGATATTGTTTTGGATGAGCCATCAGTGATTGCTATTGATGAAGATAAAAAAGAAGCCATTGCCGTGGGGAAGGAAGCCCAAAGAATGTTAGGACGCACCCCTAAAAATGTCCGTACTATTCGTCCTCTGAAAGATGGTGTTATTACTGATGTGAAAGAAACAGAAATGATGTTACGAGAGTTTATCAAAAAAGTTAGAGGTAATACTAATCTGACTCGTTCCCGTATTATTATTGGTGTTCCTAGTGGAATTACAACTGTAGAGAGAAGGGCGATCGAAGAAGCAATGGAGGCATCAGGTGCGATCGATAATATAGAATTTATTGATGAACCCGTAGCGGCGGCCATTGGGGCGGGTTTACCTGTGGATGAACCTGTAGGAAGTATGATTGTTGATATTGGTGGCGGTACAACTGATGTTGCGGTGTTAAGTTTACAGGGAATTGTTTTAAGTGACTCGGTAAGGGTTGCAGGGGATGAAATAACTGAATCCATTAAACGTCATTTGAAAAGAAATTATAATGTTATTGTAGGAGAACGCAGTGCAGAACAAGTAAAAATAGAAATAGGTTCTGCTTATCCAATGGATGATGAGCCTCAAGGGATGGAAATTAGAGGTTTGAATGTGGTTTCAGGGCTTCCCAAAACTGTTAATGTAACGACAGAAGAAATCCGAGAATGTATTGCAGACACTGTTAGTTTAATTATTGATGCTATTAAGAAAACTTTAGAGCAAACACCACCTGAATTGGCAGGGGATATTATTGATAGAGGAATTATGTTAGCGGGAGGGGGAGCATTACTTAGAGGTTTAGATAGTTTAATTGCAAATGAAACGGGTATTATTACTCATGTTGCTCAAAATCCTCTCAAATGCGTTGTTTACGGCACTGGTAAAGTTTTAGAAGAATATGAGCGTTTGAACAGAAGTAGCAGAAAAAAATAAGAGTATTACCAATCTAAACTAACCTGAGTTTGGGATAAATTTTCATTTATGAGTGATGGCAAAAAAGCAATCATTTGAGTTCGGAGTTAGGAGTTAAAATGAAAAAGAAATTTCCCCCCAATACCCCAATACCTTATTTCTCTCTAACACCCTAAGCCCCTAATTCACTCCAATACTCTAATACCTTAAACCTACCTCAATTAAATATTCTTGTCATTATACTGAGGTTAATCAATTACAGTATCTTTGGAAGAGAAAATACCAAAAACGGAAGTATAACCATGTAAAAAAGTGTTACCTGCTACTGGGCCTATTTCTCCGTTACAAAAGAAACCTGCAATGGGAATATCAGTTACATAGTCAAGAAACAATTGAGAATCAAAATTAGGTTTGCCATATAACCCTTCTCCTCTACCTAAGCAGGAAAACATTAACGCACCAATGGTTTGATCTAAAGATTGTTTATTATTGTAATAAGTAGCTAGTAACGTTTCTAAATCGTCAGCAGAGGCTTTGGCATCTCTTAAATGAAATTTGATTCTTTGTCCTGTTCTAATTCTATCTCCAACTGCGATCGCACCATATTTAGGATCAACTCCAACCAAATTACGAATTAAAAAATCTCCAGCTCCCAACTCCAACTTAAACTCATCTCTTGCAATGCCCATAAATAAAGCATATTGAGCTAATTCTTGATCCTCTCCACTCAAACTATTAATCAATTCTCGCAGTAAATTTAACGGACTATCTATTTTTCCTTCTTTATCACTCATCTCTAAAATAACATTCCTTTGTCCTTTTGTTACCTGATAAGTTTCACCAATAGCACGGCAACCCTGAGCAACAATAGATTCTACTTGGATATTCCCCGTCAATGCAATACCTACTGTGCCTTCGGTGCGAAATAATTGATCAGAATTAGAGCCATCATAATAGAATAAACCACTTCCAACTCCCATAGTACTGGTACTGGCTAAACCACCAATTTTTACCGCCCCCGGATAAGCAAAATCCACTCCTTCCAATAATTCATTAATTTTCGCTGAAAAAGGGTCAGATAAAAGAATAAAATGAGGCTCTTTTTGCATTTCTACTCCGATCATACTCCACCAAGCCGAAGGAGGACTATCTAAATCTGGTAAATCATCAGGAATAATATGAAAAGGAGTAATTTCAACATCAGGCAAACTAGCAACCGTTAAACTTAAAGCGGGATTTCCTTCTATTTCTTGAGGTTGATAATCATTTTTCATGCCCACAATGCCCCCTCCCCCACAACCAATCACACAGGGCAAAGGTAGTTTATCTAACAGTATCGGCATTAAACGGGGATAATCACTAGCAAAAGCCGAGGAAATGAAAATTATACCTAAATCAGCATTACCATCAAATTTACTCTTAATCTTCTCTACTACTTCATCAATCGCCTTTTCTAAAGAAGGATTTATCGATAAAGCATTAATCCATTGCATTTTGTTTGCCATAATTCTTCTTTCCCCAACTAATACTTTCCATTTATATTTACTATTAACAATTCATTATTCCGTATTCCTTATCAATTATCAAAACTCTCTAATTTTTATGAGTAATTATCTACATTTATATTTACACGGTTTTGCATCTAGCCCTAATTCCACCAAAGCCCTTTATTTTCAACAAAGGTATCAACAAATCAATACTCCCCTCACAATTATGGATTTTAATCAACCTGATTTCACTAATTTATCTCTTTCTCGGCAAATTAATCAGGTAACAAAAGTAATTATAGATAAACAAGAATCTTTGGAAGGGCAAAGAATACATCCACAATTTATTTTAATTGGTTCTAGCTTTGGAGGTTTAACTGCCAGCTGGGTAGCCCACAACAATCCCGATAAAATTAAAGCCTTAATTCTTCTTGCACCAGCTTTTAACTTTGCCTTGCACTTAAAAAATCTACAAACACAAGAGGCTTTTCTTCAATGGCAAAAAGACGGTTTCTTTCCTATCTATCACTATGGCTATAAACAACAAATGTTTTTAAACTATAATTTCTGGACAGATTTACTATCCTACGACGAGTCGTTAATTAATCATTCCATCCCCACTCTTATTTTTCATGGTATAAACGATGAAACTATACCAATCCAATCTAGTCGAGATTATCTCAAAAAACATAATAACGCTACTTTAATCGAACTAAATAGCGATCACAGTTTGAATAATTGTCTGGATAACATTTGGCAAGAGTTACAATTATTTTGGAAAAATCTTTAATTATTCTCAATAAACTTGATAATTGCTGTTAAGTATATCTTGCTCTCCCTATATTATTTTTCACAGTTTGCTCTTTTTGTCTTACCTTAATTCTGCTATCTTACTTGACGTTGAGCCATTGCTTCTTCAATCACTTTACAAGCATATTCTGTACAACAGCCACAATGCTTAGTAACAGAGGTTTTTGCTGATAATTGGTCTAGTGAACAAATACCTCCTTCAACGGCTTTATGAATATCTTTTTCTGTTACACCATTACAAATACAAACGTACATAACGACTCCTACTAACTGACTTTTATTTTAATTCTAGTTATTGCAAAATTTTATCATTATTGTCTAAAAAAAACAACCCCGAAAAGATGAAATTTGATCAAGAGATAATTTTTTCTCGATATCATAATACTAAAATTGTCAAAAACGGTTTTGGTTTTGCTCGTGGTCAACAAAGGTTTAAATGTAAGCACTGTAACTATCAGTTCACTACTGATAAGATCGAGCGAGGTAAACCTATGTGGATGAAACTAGAAACAGTAATTCTGTATTGCAGTGGAATGTCTATGAATTTGATCGCAAAGCTCCTTAATGTTTCTGCTCAGACTATTCTAAATTGGATTAGAGCTTTGGCACTAGAAAATTATGAAAAGCCTGAACCCTGCGAAGGGGTAGTTGTGGAACTAGATGAACTTTGGCATTTTATAGAGTCAAAAAAAACAAGTTATGGATCTGGAAAGCTTATGACCGTAACACTAACAGACTTATCGACTGAGAATTGGAAAACCGTGATAGTGAAACCCTCAAAAAACCTTTAATTAGATTACTAAAATGGGATGTAACAGTCTACTGTACCGATAATTGGAAACCGTACCAAGAGTTATTATCTCAACATCCAGATGCTGATGCTGATCATGTGATTACAAAAAGGGAAACTGTAGCCATAGAAAGAAATAATTCCGATAATCTTTCATAGAAAAACAAAAGTAGTATCAAAATCAAAAGAAATGGTGGATTTAACAATGGGACTATTTGCAAAATTTAGAGTAAATGGAACGATCGATTCGTTAATAAATCAAAGATTAACATTACTTAGTTGAAGCTCTCGTAAATTATAGTAATATTTTTACTATTGCTACCCTGACTGCTTAAAATTAAGTTATCATTGGTCAAAGTTATAACCATTGGGCATTATGAGTAAAACAGTTCAAGAAATTTATAGCGAAGTTGTAGAGATATTACCCTTAGATGAAAGATTAAGACTAGCAACCATGATATTAAACGACTTAACAAATAAAAACATTAGCCTTGTAAATTATAGTGATATTTGGACGCAAGAAGATCAAATAGATATTGTGAACTATTCTTTACAAAATATTGATGATCAACGTGAGGAAATTTACTAAATGGAATTTAAAAGTGGAGATGTTATCACGGTTGACTTTCCGGGAGTAAAAGGGATTAAACGTCGCCCTGCTGTAATTGTATCTTCTTCTCTCTATCATGAAAATCGCCCCGATGTAATTATGGGATTGATTACCAGTCAGACAAAAAATGTAGGAGTTACAGATTATATTTTACAAGATTGGTCATGTGCGGGGTTAAAAGTACCATCGATATTTAGAAGTTTTTTAGTCACTATACCATCATCAAATAATTTAGTTTATATTGGTCATTTATCGGAACGGGATTGGAAAGGTATTTGTGATTGTTTAAAAATTGCATTAATGGGAATTAAATAATCAAATCATCGCCATTAAATAAGCTAAAGTAGTTAATTAACATAACTTTATAGAACTTCTCATAATCTTAATCATCTATGAAAAGCCGATTTTTAGAAAGACTACACAGCAGCGATCTCCCCGTGCTAGTATTTGATGGTGCGATGGGTACAAATCTGCAAGTGCAAAACCTGACAGCCGAAGACTTTGGCGGTGCAGAATACGAAGGATGTAACGAGTATTTAGTCCATACTAAACCCGAAGCAGTAGAAACTGTGCATCGAGGCTTCTTAGAAGCAGGTGCAGACGTTATCGAAACCGACACCTTTGGGGGCACTCCCTTAGTTTTAGCAGAATATGACCTAGCAGATCGCTCCTATTATCTCAACAAAACCGCCGCCCAACTTGCCAAAAGATTAGCCGATGAATACTCAACCCTTGAAAAACCCCGTTTCGTGGCAGGTAGTATGGGACCGGGTACAAAATTACCAACACTAGGACATATCGACTACGACACCCTCAAAAACGCCTATGTAACCCAAGTACAAGGGTTATACGATGGTGGTGTTGACTTATTATTAGTCGAAACCTGTCAGGATGTCTTACAAATCAAAGCCGCCCTCAACGCCATTGAAGAAGTATTTGCGGAAAAAGGAGAAAGACTCCCCCTCATGGTATCCGTGACGATGGAAACAATGGGTACAATGTTAGTGGGTACGGAAATTAACGCTGCCCTCGCCATTTTAGAGCGCTATCCTATCGATATTATGGGGCTAAATTGTGCCACAGGTCCAGATTTGATGAAACCCCACATTAAATATTTGAGCGAAAACTCTCCCTTTGTTGTCTCCTGTGTGCCGAATGCAGGATTACCTGAAAATGTCGGTGGACAAGCTCATTACCGCTTGACACCCATTGAGCTACGCATGGCGTTAATGCACTTCATCGAAGACTTAGGGGTTCAAATTATCGGCGGGTGTTGTGGAACCCGTTACGAGCATATTCGAGCCTTAGCAGAAATCGCTAGTACATTAAAACCCAAACAAAGACAATATCATTATGAGCCTTCGGCGGCATCCATTTACACCACTCAACCCTATCAACAGGATAACTCTTTCTTAATTGTGGGAGAAAGACTCAACGCCAGTGGCTCGAAAAAATGCCGTGATTTACTCAATGCCGAAGATTGGGATGGTTTAATTTCCCTCGCTAAAGCCCAAGTAAAAGAAGGGGCGCACATCCTCGATGTTAACGTGGATTATGTGGGGCGCGATGGGGTAAAAGATATGCACGAATTGGCTTCCCGTCTGGTGAATAACGTTACTCTCCCCTTGATGTTAGACTCCACCGAGTGGCAAAAAATGGAGGCAGGTTTAAAGGTTGCAGGGGGTAAATGTATCCTCAACTCTACCAACTACGAAGACGGAGAAGAACGATTTTTCAAGGTGTTGGAATTGGCGAAGGAATATGGTGCAGGGGTGGTTATTGGTACAATCGATGAGGATGGTATGGCGCGCACGGCGGATAAAAAGGTAGAAATTGCCCAACGTGCCTATAATGATGCTCTGAAATTCGGTATTCCCGCCCATGAAATCTTTTTTGATACCCTTGCTTTGCCCATTTCTACGGGGATTGAGGAAGACAGGGAAAACGGAAAAGCGACGATCGAATCTATCCAACGCATCCATGCAATGTTCCCTGAATGTCATTTTATGTTAGGGGTGTCGAATATCTCCTTCGGTTTGAACCCTGCGGCGAGACAGGTGTTAAACTCCGTGTTTCTTCATGAAGCCATGCAAGTTGGGATGGACGGTGCGATCGTATCTGCTAGTAAAATATTACCATTGGCAAAAATAGACGAAGAAGCCTTAAAAGTATGTCGTGATTTAATTTATGATTTAAGAGAATTTGACGGTGATATTTGTACTTATGATCCATTAGGAAAATTAACCACCTTATTTGAGGGTAAAACCACTAAAAGTAATAAGAAAAATGTAGCAGATTTACCCATCGAAGAAAGACTAAAACAACATATTATTGAAGGGGAAAGAATTGGCTTAGAAGATGCTTTAAATATTGCCTTAGAAAAGTATCCTCCCTTAGATATTATCAACGTCTTTTTATTAGATGGGATGAAAGTTGTAGGGGAATTATTTGGTAGTGGACAAATGCAATTACCCTTCGTTTTACAATCTGCTCAAACCATGAAAGCCGCCGTTGCTTTTCTTGAACCATTTATGGATAAAGCCGATACAAATGGCAGTGGAAAAGGTACATTTTTAATCGCTACGGTGAAAGGAGATGTTCATGATATTGGCAAAAATTTAGTCGATATTATTCTGTCTAATAACGGCTATAAAGTGGTTAATTTAGGTATTAAACAACCCGTAGAAAACATTATTCAAGCCTACCGTGAATCGAACGCAGATTGTATCGCCATGAGTGGTTTATTAGTAAAATCCACAGCTTTCATGAAAGACAATTTAGAGACATTCAATCAAGAGGGAATTACCGTGCCTGTTATCTTAGGGGGAGCTGCATTAACTCCAAAATTTGTCTATGAAGACTGTCAAAAAACCTATAAAGGAAAAGTGGTTTACGGTAAAGATGCCTTTGCAGATTTGCATTTTATGGATAAATTAATGCCTTCTAAACATAGCAATCAGTGGGATGATTTTGAGGGATTTTTAGGAGATTTTGCCGAAGAAAATAGTATTTTTAAAGGTCGTAATTTTGATGAATCTGGAGAAGTCGTAAAACAGGCTTCTAGCCTGTCCAAAAATCAAGAAATAACTGAAATTGATACCCGAAGAAGTGAAGCAGTTGATCCTAATATTGAACGCCCGACTCCTCCTTTTTGGGGTACAAAAATTATGTCTCCTGATGAGCTTAATTTAGATGAAATTCTCTGGTATTTAGACTTACAAGCACTGTTTGCAGGGCAATGGCAATTCCGTAAACCTCAAGGGCAACCAAGAGAGGAGTATGATGAGTTTTTGCAAGAAAAAGTTTACCCTATTTTAGAGGAATGGAAAGCCAAAATTAAAGCAGAAAATTTATTACATCCTACTCTAGTTTATGGTTATTTTCCTTGCCAATCGGAGGGCAATACTTTATATATTTATAACCCTGAAAATCCAGAAGCGAAAGAAGAAATTGCCAAGTTTGAATTTCCCCGTCAAAAGGCTGGTAAAAGGTTGTGTATTGCGGACTTTTTCGCCTCTAAAGACTCTGGCATAATTGATGTTTTCCCTCTCCAAGCGGTGACAGTGGGAGAAATTGCCACAGAATACGCCCAAAAACTCTTTGCCAATGATGAATATACCAACTATCTCTATTATCATGGTATGGCGGTACAAACCGCAGAGGCGATGGCGGAATGGTGTCATGCAAGGATTCGCCGTGAGTTGGGTTTTGGACATTTAGAGCCTGATAATATCAAAGAAATCTTTAAGCAACATTATCAAGGTTCACGGTATAGTTTTGGTTATCCAGCCTGTCCGAATATGCAAGATCAGTATGTACAATTAGATTTACTAGACGCTAAACGGATTGGTATGTACATGGATGAGTCAGAACAAATATACCCCGAACAGTCCACAAGTGCGATCGTCTGTTATCATCCTGTGGCTAAGTATTTTAGTGCTTAGGTGAGGTTTTGGTGGGCATTGCCCACCCTACAATAATTTATAATACATATTTTAAATATATAAACCAAAATTTTCAAAGCAATAATAATGATTGATACAATATATGATGAAATAGTTTTACTCTGTAAGAAAATGACTTATAGAGATAAGTTACGTTTAGCTCAATTATTAATACAATTAGCTAGAAAAGAGGAAGAAGAAATTGCTAATAATAAAGTTCAAAATCTTAATCAAGAAAATAAGACGAAGGAAACTCAAGTTGTTAAAAATAAAAAATCAGACGATAATGTAGATAAATTTCAATATATTATCGAACGTTAAAAAAAATCTAAACCAAAGAAACTAAACTCACTACAAAGTTTTATAACCAGTATGTTTCAATTTAAAGGAGGAATTTCTAATATTGAGAGAGATAAAATAGTTTCGGAATTGCAAAAAAATAAATTTATCAAGATAGATTCAAATAGTAAGGTTACTTATTTATAAACAAAAATGGATGAGTTAGAATTTACTTGGGATAAAGTGAAAGCTCAAACTAATATCAAAAAGCATGGTGTTTCTTTTGAAGAAGCAAAATCTGCTTTTTATGATGAAAGTGCGGTCGTTATTTATGATCCTGATCATTCACAACAAGAAGATAGATTTATTTTATTAGGAATAAGTGATTATTCTCGTCTTTTAATCGTCTGTCATTGCTATCGTGAAAATGATACAATTATTCGCATTATTTCTGCTAGAAAAGCCAATAAATTAGAAGAAAAACAATATAGGAGATATTAATTATGAGAGATAATTATGATTTTTCTCAAGGTGTTAAAAATCCTTACTTCGATCGATTAAAAACAAGATCAAAAAAACAATCTTTAACTCTTTTTCTTGATGATGAAATTGTGAATTGGTATAAAGAAAATGAGTTTTCCCATCAAATAGAAATTAATAATTTATTGAAAGAATATATAAAGAATCATTAATTCTTCTGTTATCATCCTGTTGCTAAGTATTTTAGTGCTTAATTAATCAAAATGGTGTGTTTTTTGCTCACCCCACAGATTGCCAAATACTACAACAATGAATATTGATAATAATATCTAAGGTCATAATTAATGAATGATAATACAAATTGGTATTCACAAGAACAAAGAAAGTTATTAAAAAAAGAACGTTATTTTACTGGTTCTCATCATTACTTTTTTGAAGTAAAAGAAGCTAAAAATGGTTCTAAATACATCATCATCGATCAGAGGAAAAAAATAGGGGATGAATTTATAGGCTCTAAAATTAGAGTTTTTGAAGATGAAATGTCAGAATTTTTAAGAATTTTTGATGATTTAGTTAGTTTTTCATTAAATGAAAAAAGAATAACAAATACACATATCATTGAAAATAAAATTGAAGATAATAATAAGAATTTAGATTTAAATCCTCCTTTTTTTAGGAAATTACTTACTACCCAAAATTGGCAAGAATTTGAAAAATATACTTATTCTTTATTAAAACTATTAGGAATCAATAAAATTTATAGTTTTTTTGGACAAATACAAGCTGGTAAAGCAGATGGTTTTTTTAAGATTGGAAACTTGGCAGTTTTGTATGATTGTACATTAAGAATAAGTAATATTGAAGAAAACAAATATGAACAAATAAATAATTATTGTAATCAGTTGCAGGCTGGTAGTATTTCTATTTCCACTCAAATCAAAGAAGAATTTATTAATTATAATAAACAAGTATGGATCATTACTCAAGGAAACAGTAAACAGATAAAAGTAATAAATAATATAAAAGTGAAGCAAGTATCAGTAAAAGATTTAATCAAAATCTATGAAGAATATTTAACAAATATTAATAATTATGATTCATTAGAAATAAGACTATATCATTTATGATTGTCGTTAATAATTTATTCAAAAAATATAAATATTATGACTTATACAATCGATGCGATTTTTAATGGTAAAGTTTTTGAACCATCATCACAAGTTAATTTAAAACCAAATACGAAAATCAAAATCACCATAGAAGAAGAAAATCGAGAAAATTTGGTGTTTGATAACATTCATCATCAAGGTATTCCCAAGGAAATTTGGCTCAATAACTTTTATTGTCCTATTAAAGACTTTGGAGGAGATTTTGAAGTGATAGAAATTGAATTTTAATCTTCTCATTAATCATTATTATACCTGTTAATTTTTTATGAGTAATCTTTATCAACTATTAGAAAAAATCAAACATATTGCGAGTAATATTGATTGGTCAAGAAAAGCCGAAATTTGGTCTAATACTGTTGTGAGAGAAGGTAAAATTAACACGGGACAAGCTCATGTAAAAGATGCCGTCAATCATGCACTTGGTAAATTAGCTTGGTTATAAATAACAGTAAGGTGGGTATTGAAATTTTTACCCCCTTCAACATTCAAAATTAATAGAAAATTGATTATGAAGTTCATATCCACATTTCAAAATGAGAAAACAAAAATTATTTTAGGAGATGCTATCACGGTATTAAACGAATATATTGAAGATGAATCGGTCGATCTCATATGTTAGGACTCTGGAGTACTCATGTTACATACACCATGACCCAAGCCGTTTTTCAGGTGTTTCGTCGTCGGCTTTCCACAAAAAATTCGTGCTGCGTAGCAGATCTCTTCGAGATCGCATTTGCAAATGTTCTACCTATTTGTCTTCGAGCCTTGTTTGTCAAGGATTGGGATATTAACGAGGAAAGAAAACCATGTGAAAACCGTGACGTGATGACAGAAGAAGCGAAATAATTACACAAAGACTACGCTTTTCCACAGACACCGCAATTCAAGACGTAGCTAAGGCATTACGAAGACACGTGGACGAAGAGGCATTCGATCAATTACTTAAAGAACTACCCAAGGGTGCAATTGAATTTTGGAAACCATAATCAAAACCTTACTTTCCCCAAATAATCAAAATCAAAACTTGACAGGTGACGGGTAATAGTTGATATTTGAAGGTTGTTAATTCCTACTCATCTTGACTCCTAAATATTTATGGAAACCCTTGAATTATCTATCATTATGCCTTGTTTGAATGAGGCGGAAACCCTTGCTACTTGTATTGAAAAAGCCCAATGGTATCTTCAAGAGTATCAAATTCAGGGGGAGGTGTTAATTGCGGACAATGGAAGCACGGACGGCTCTCAAGATATTGCAAAAAAGATGGGAGCGAGATTAGTTAATGTCACCGAGAAAGGTTATGGAAGTGCTTTGATGGGGGGAATAGTTGCGGCGAAGGGTGAGTTTCTTATTATGGCGGATGCTGATGATAGTTATGATTTTAGGAGTTTAAATCCTTTTGTAGAAAAGTTGAGAGAAGGTTATGATTTAGTTATGGGTAATCGTTTCAAGGGGGGAATCAAACCGAATGCGATGCCTTTTCTTCATAAATATTTAGGTAATCCTGTCTTAACTTGGCTAGGTAAGCTATTTTTTAAAAGTCCTTGTAATGATTTTCATTGTGGCTTGAGAGGATTTCGTAAACGGGCAATTATGAGCTTGAATTTACGCACCACAGGTATGGAATTTGCTTCAGAAATGGTTGTTAAAGCGACTCTTAACGGCTTAAAAATAACTGAAGTACCAACTACCTTATCACCTGATGGACGTTCTCGTAAACCCCATTTACGCACTTGGCGCGATGGTTGGCGCCACCTTCGTTTTTTGTTGTTATATAGTCCCCGTTGGCTATTTCTTTATCCGGGTTTTTTCCTGATGATTATGGGATTAATTAGCACTATTATTCTTTTAGCTAGTCCAAGAGTTCATAGTTTATTATATTCAGCCACAGCTATTATTATTGGTTTTCAGCTAGTTAATTTTGCAGTTTTCACTAAAATTTATGCTATTCAAGAAGGTTTATTACCTAATGATAAAAGAGTACTTAAATTTAAGGATTTATTTAGTTTAGAAATTGGTTTGATTATTGGTTCGATTTTATTTATTGCTGGTTTAATTACTTCTATTTTTGCCCTTTTTCAATGGGAAGCGGTGGGTTTTGGGGCATTAAACCCCGTCCAAACTATGCGTTTAGTTATCCCTTCTGTAACTGCGATCGCACTTGGATTACAAATTATTTTTGCCAGTTTTTTCCTTAGTGTTTTTCAGTTAAAAGTAAAATAGTTAACAGATTTTTATTAATAATTAGTAATTAAAGAAAAGGGCAAAGTTAAAAGGGCAAGGGGCAAAGGTAAATGGTTTATAGTTGATTATTGATAATAAATAATAAAAAACATCTGCAACCTGAAACCTGACACCTCTTTCTGAACCCCTAACTTGTTAATCATTGACTTTGTAGATATTGCAAAAACTCAATTAATTCTTGATCTGATAATAGATGGCGAGATTTTTTACCATAGGTTTCCAATAGATATTTTTTACCGTGATCTTGAGTCCATCCTAAACGCTTCATTTCAAAAGTAGTTTGATCTATAATTTGACTGAAATCCATAGTCTCATTTGTATCTAAAGATAAAGGAAGAGTAGTGCTTTCTTCAATGTCATTGGTTGGGGTAGAAAGTATTTCCTCTTTGCCATTTTGATTTTCTGGGATTTCTAATGGTAAAGTTTCATCGCTATGATTTATGGAAGGAGGGGTTATTTCCTCTGGTGGATTTTCATTTTGAAGGGGGGGAGGAGTTATTTCCGATGGTTTTATTTCCTTTTGTGGAGACATCGGGGGTTTAATCGGTGGTTTTTGAGGAGGGGCAGGAGGATGGGTAATATTTTCAGAAAGATTCGTCTTTGTGGAGGGGGAAGTTGTCGGAGATTTCGATTTTTCTTCCACAGGAGGAGGAGAAGTGACTTTATTGGCAGTGGAAACAGGAGTATTCTGCACATTATGTACGTTAATAGATTCATTGGCAAAGAGAATTGCTCTTTTTCTGGCATTGTCTTCCGCTTCTTCTACGGTATAACCTTCTGAGTGGGCAGTGCTAATAATTTGCTGATTTTGATGGACACAGACTTTGACAATATACTTACCATGCTTAATGTTTACTAATTCACTGGTCAAAATAAAGGGATAGTTAGCCATATAAAATATTATTTATTTAAAAAACTAATACAATTTTACTATATATAAGGAATAATTGGAAGAAAAGACAGAATAGGTTATATTTATAGATTAAGACTAAAATCTGTTGAGTCAAGATTAGTTAAACCAATTTTAAATACTTTTAGAGATAAGAATGAGTCCTTTTATAGATCATTTCTGTTCACAACTAATAATCTTTATTACACCTAGTTTTTTGTTCAATGGATACAAAGAAATAATAACCTTTGCAAGTTAAATTGGTGTAATCGAAGCACAGTTTTCTAAGGGTGAATAATGTTTTATCTCTATCAACTCCTGAAAATTGGTCAAAACTAACACAGGGGGAGGCATCTTCTCACTGACCTCAATTTTTAGATATAGGTTCATGCTATCTCTTTGTACTTGACTCAATGTTCATTGACATTACCATTTTAGATATAGAAAAGGATATTATAGTAAATGGATTTTTCAATCGCTACAATTCTTTCCCTTTTGAGTCCCGATAAATTAGTGGCGGGGAAAGTAATCGAAAAAAAATTAGGCTGTGAAGACGAACATGAAATCGAAAAGTTACAAATTGCCCTAGATATTCTTGAAAAAATAGGGGTTGTAACGAAGGAATTTGGCAAGTATCGCCGTGTCATTGAAGAAGATGTGGTGGAAGCCAAGTTGCGTTGCTCTAGTAAGGGTTTCTGTTTTGCTATCCAAGATGAGGAAGATGCCGACGATATTTACATTCGGGAAAGTCATCTTAGCAATGCTTGGAACAGCGATCGCGTCTTGGTTAAAATTATTAAAGAAGGTACGAGAAGAAGATCTCCTGAAGGAGAGGTAAAATTAATTTTAGAACGGGCAAACCCTTCTGTTTTAGCCAGAGTGGTAGAGGATGAGTCAGGGGATTATTTAGCTGTTCCCCTTGATGATCGCCTCTTGTTTGAGTTACAGTTAAGACAAAATGGGCAAACCCTTGATGATGCCATTAATCATCTTGTCCATGTTAATGTTTTAAGGTATCCCATCGGACAAAACCCCCCTGTGGGAAAAGTGGTCAGAGTTTTAGGAAGTGATGCGGAAGCCGCCGCCGATACTGACATTGTTTCTTCAAAACATGATTTACCCCAGGAGTTTCCCGACAGAGTTTTAAATCAAGCTCGTCAAATTAGTTCAGAAATTAGCCCCGAAGAAAGAGAAAAAAGAGTTGATCTAACAGACCTTCTCACGGTTACTCTTGAACAAGATATTATTCAGGAAAATAACCTTTTAAGAGAAACAGCGTTAAGTCTGGAAAAAACAGAAACTGAAAATTGGTTGTTGGGGGTTCATATTGCTGATGTTGCTCATTTTGTGCCAGAAGAAACTCATTTAGACCGTGAAGCGAGAAAAAGAGGCACTACGGTTCATTTAGGAGACAAAATTATTGATTTACTCCCCTCTAGTATCTATGAATGTTGTTCCCTAATTCCTAATAAGGAGCGTTTAGCAATTTCTATTTTTCTGACTCTTGATGATAAAGGGCAATTATTAGGCTACGAATTTAAACAAAGTATCATCAAAGTAGATCATCAACTTACCTACAAGGAAGTACAAATGATGATTGGTGCAGGAGCGACAAAACCTGAGTTAGAATCAACTCTGGAGATGTTAAATAATCTCGTTTTTAGTATTGCCCCTCTGATCAAAGCTAGACGTTTACAGTTAGGTGGTTTTGAGATTAATTTAGATGATATTACTTCTTATTTTAAAGATGAAGGAAGAATAGGTGCGATCGCATCTTATTCCACTTTGCCTGTACTATCTCTAATGACCGAGTTAATGACTCTAGTGGGCAAAGTAGTTGCAGAACACCTTAACGAATTGCAAGTCCCTGCTATTTATTGCACTCAGGGTAAACCCGATTGGGATGAATTGGAAGATTTACTTAAATTAGTTGCCAATCTCAAACTAGACTTTAAACTGCAATCAGAAGATGAAATTCAACCCTTAGACTACTATCATTTAATCCAAGAGTTTAGTAAATCAGATGATGAAAAAGTATTACATTACCTCTTACTTAATTCTCTAAAACCCAACAAATATACCCAACATCCAGCCCCCCATTTTGGTTTAGCCTATCCTATCTATACTCACTGTACTTCCCCCGGACAGAGATATATTGATTTGCAAATCCAAAGAATCATTAAAGCCGTATTTGAGCAAGGACGGGATAGACGTTCTAGTCGTGTTACAAAAGGAGTGGATTTATTTAGTAATAGCTGTCATGGACAAATTAACTGGAATGTTTTACCCCCTGCGGTACAATCCAACTTAGAGGCTGATTTACATTCTCTGATTACCCATTTAAATGAGAGAGAAAAAATTGCCCAAGATGCGGAAACAGACTTAGCAGGATTGAAAAAAGCAGAAAAAATGAAGGACTGTACAGGGCAAATCTTTAATGGTTTGATAACTGGAGTACAATCCTATGGTTTCTTTGTACAAATAGAAGATACTTTAGTAGAAGGCTTAGTTCATGTTAGTTCACTCAAAGATGATTGGTATGAATATCGACCCAAACATACTTGTTTAGTGGGCAGGAAAAACCGCACTGCTTATCGTCTTGGTGATAAAGTGGAAGTGGAAGTTAAAAGCGTTGACTACTATCGTCAGCAAATTGATTTAGTCACGGTGCGTGGTGGTAGTGCCGCCGTTGATGAGGATTTTGAAGACTAAGTAAACCTCAGTTCGGTTTAAGAATATCGAATAAGGGGAGGTGTCAGGTGTCAGGTGTCAGGTGTTGGGGTGTTAAGGAGAAATTTCTTTTTTATCTTAACTCCAAGCTCAGATAATTTTCTCTATTTTCCTTAATCTTCAATCTAGCCTAAGCAATTCTAATTAAAACGAACTCTGGGATCAAGCCAAGAATAAGTTAAATCAGCAATTAAGTTGAAAATGACAATCAAAATTCCATAAATCATCGTAATTGCCATAATCACAGGGGTATCACTGCGGTAAATAGATTCGATTAACAAAGCACCAATACCGGGGATACGAAAAATTTGTTCTGTTACCAATGCCCCTGTAAAAATACTCGGAATGTCTAAAGCTATTAAGGTAATGACGGGAATTAAGGCGTTACGCAACACATGATTGATAACTACTTGATAAGGATTTAAGCCTTTACTATAGGCGGTGCGTACATAGTCATGATTTAATTCTTCTCTAACGCTCGATCGCATGAATCGCATTAATACGGCGGTTTGATATAATGTTAAAACGATAATGGGCATAATTGATTGTTTAATTTGAGCGATGAAACTAGCCCAACTGTTAACTACCAAGTTACTGTCATAAATAAAGGGTAGCCATTGCAATTTAACACTAAAAATAATTATTAATAATAATCCCGTAAAAAAAGGTGGAATAGAATAACCGAAAAGTGCGATCGCATTACTTAATTTATCAAACAAAGAATGACGTTTCAAAGCAGAAATTACACCCAAAGGAATAGCGATTATAACGCTTAATAAATAAGCTAAACCAACAATGGATAAAGTATTGGGTAAACGTTGCCAAATTAAATCAGATACAGGGCTTCTACTGGTAAAAGAATAGCCCAAATTTCCTTGTAAAAATGCTATTAGCCATTTAATATAACGTATATAAATAGGTTGATCTAAGCCAAAGGATTTACGGATATTTTCCCTAACCTCTGCTGTGATATTTGGATTTGAAGCAAACTCACTTAAAGGATCTCCCGGTGCTAATGCGAGAATAATAAAAACAATAATACTAATGGCTAATAGAGTAGGTAAAGAAATCAATATTCTTTTGCCCAAATAAATCATATATAGTAATCCTAAATTATGAGTGATGGCAAAAAGAGCAAACCCCCCTTTATCCCCCCTCGAGAGGGGGGAGGGCGAAAGTGTTTAATTAATACTAATCCTAACACCTCAACACCCTGACACCTGCAACCTGCAACCTGCAACCTAAAACCGACCCTTATCTGATATTCTTAAGCTGAACTGAGGTTAATTACGTCCGCTAGACTGAGCAAGTCTAATCATTTCTGGATTATCCACATCAATTTCATACACATAACCCACACTTTGGGCAACACGGCGACGAAGACCATAAGCGGGATATAATTTTCTGGGTAGTAAACTGGTAGCCCTAACATTGGCAATATCTACTAATTCCAACATCACATCACGACTAATTTGATTACCAAAAACCTCCGTTACGTTTTGCAAACAAGAATTATTACCCACAGGATTTCTTCCTTCATAAAGTAGTAACAACGCATCTAAACAATTGTTATAGCCATAAATATCCACAAAATCAATTACTACATCAGCAATACGGGGATCTGTGTTACTAGGCATAGGACTGACATAATTCTCGATAACAACTTCTTCTATATTCTGATTTTCACTATTCTGAGTTGCACTACGAGTATTAATTTGATTAACGTTAGTGTCGGGACGAATTTGATTGGTTACTCTGTCATATACATAATTACCTGAGCTTATTTGTTGATTAGGTTTAATACAAGCTATTTCTTGGGTACTCAAATCCCTAATACTAACCACATTACCATCGCAATTGCTCATAGAGAAACCCCAATCCATAAGTTTTTGTTGGAGGGATGAATTATTATTTATGATGGTAGGAAAAGATGAGTTTTGAGCTTGTAAAGGACTAGAAAAGAGAGTAAATAGAGATATATTTGTTATTAGTAAATGTTTAATTTTCATGAATCTTGTTTATTTTTTAATAGCAGAAAAACTAATATTAATTACCAATCACTAATTACTAGATTTTTATTACTTTAAATAAGTTAATGGAATTGTGAGTTTGATATATATATAGCAATTCTCGTTATACTTTAATTGAGCAATCCCATTTTAATCAAGAGAAGGTATTTCCAAAGAAAAGTTCCCTGAAGGATGTTTACTATTACCCTCTGCACACATTACATATCGATTGCTTAATGTGATAGTAACTTGATGGCGATCGCTTCCGCAAGGTGCTTCCTTAAAATTGTATCCTGCAATAAAAGAACGCAGTAAAGAAATTTTACGAGGGGTTAGGTTTGCACCAGTTAAATCCTGAAAAGGACTATTAGAGCGGTTATTAATTGCTACATTATTGGGGGGCTGAGGTTTCTTTTCTTCCACCACGGGAGGGGTAATATTTTCTTCTTTCTTCGTGATATTTTGATTATTATTAGATGAAGGTTTTTTTTGACTACCAGAGAAAAAAAAGTCTCCAATTAAAGAAGAAGTAGTCCAAGGCACTTGAGCATTATCGGTTTTACTCGCCACATCAATTCTTACCTGTTTAAATATTTCTTCCACATTTTGATTCGGATTTTTCAGGTTTTTAAGCAAGGCTTCTGTAAAAGTTCCATTTCTACCTGTCCCATCTTGAGCTACATTGCCCGGACCTGTGGCATAAGCAATAAAAGTACCTGTAGCACTATTTTGGATAGCGGCTAATCCTTTATTATTAGAAGAACGAGTCCAGCTACGTCCGAAAGGATTATCACGACAAGCATCGAGAATGACGATATTGACATCATTATTCGTTTCTTCCATTGCCGCTAAAAGTTTTCCTAAAGGTAAGGTTTCATAGTTAACCTCGCTTTCTCTATCTAAACGAGCATCCACAGGAATTAAGTAATTTTCCCCATTGACTTGAATACCATGACCTGCATAATAAAATAAACCGACTGCTCCTTTCTCTAATTCTCGGTAAAATCTTTCTAAACTTTGATCCATTGATTTTAAGTTACCATTGGTGAGCAGAATAACCTCAAAATTTAAGTCTCTAAGGCTTTTCGCTACATCATTAGCATCATTAACCGCATTACGCAGTTTACTACCGTGTTGATAGTTAGAGTTACCAATCACTAAAGCAACTCTCTTTTCTGATGTTTGTCTCTGGCTGATTAAATATGCTTGTTGACTAAGAGGAAAAGATTCTCTTATTTTTTCATTCACAGAAATTTGATAGTCTTGAGAAGAGGCAGAATTACCCAAGCCTAATATTAACCCGAAAGATGCGATCGCAGAAGGTACAGCTACACCGAGTGCTGTTGGTATCATAATGCCGAAATTACCTATAAAATTAAATTTTTTCATGATCAATAAATCTTTAACCTACGAAATATTTAACTGACATTTTGCACTAACTTAAAAATAAGTGATAATTAGCTGATGAGGACTTAGGGTATTGGGTTGTTGGGGTGTTAGGGTTACTGTTAATTAAAAACTTTCGCCCTCTCCCCTTTCGAGGTGGGTTTCTTTTTAGGGGAGACACAGAGGGGGTTGCCTTTTGCTCATTGCCTTGTACAACCCATTAAGGACATAAAATTGGCGGACAAGAGGGATTATTATCTTTGGGTTTTTGATTAGTTTCAGGATGAGAAATAATGGTAGGAGGAGGAGAGTTATTATCAGATGTGGGCAAATTATCGTTATTATCACTAGGAATAGTTGAAGCAGTAGCCAAAAAAGAATCTAAATCTAAGACTCCTCCACGAGATAAACCTCCAGTGGAAGTACGAGCAGACATATTGAATAAATCAGTTAAAACTTTGCTAGGATTATCTTTGGGCTGAAGAGTTAAAAGTAAACCGTCTCCCCGACACTTAAAGCCTGATGATTTTTTTTCTGCCACACAAATAACAGGCTGTCGATTCATTGTACCAGTGGCGATATATCTTAAACTACCACTATCAGAAAATTTCTGAAATCTTTTTGTTACCTCATCACATCTTTTTTGAGGAGTCCAACCAGAATCACGAAAAAAGTCACTTTGCCAAACTATTAGTTGAATTCTTCCCCTTGCTGTATCTACGATTGTTGTGGGTTTACCATTTAACGGAATACACTTATAACTATTTTTATTTTGTGCTAAGGAATCTTGAGAAAAAAAGCCATTAGCGATAGTTAATAAACCATAAATAAAAGATTGAATAAATAATTGATTTTTCATAATATTTAGAAATGTTTATTTTCACGAAACTTTTAGCTTAAACCTAAGTCTAATTAATTACTCAGGACATAAAATCGGGGGGCAAATAATTACATTATCGGGCAGTTTTTGGTTATTTTGATTATCTTGATTATTACTAGAATTATCGGTGCTATTATTAGTATTAATATTACCCTCAATACCTTGATCCTGAAAACATTTTTCAGCCTGATCAACTATTTTTTTTCCTTCCAATAACCAATAATTTGAGCCTTCAATTTTACTCACAGTTTCGATCGCACTTTGACAGTTACCATATTCTAAGTCTTTTTGTGCCTGATTAATTAAATAACTATTAGTACGATATTCTTCTTGCCACTGACTAACAACAATTAAACCTGCTTGACGTACAGGATTATCAGGAATTGTATCAATTTCCTTTAAAGCATCTTCCAGCTTTCCCTCTTCCGTATATAAATGCTTTGCCTTATCAAAAATAGCCCTACTCCAATCCTCCATCATAATTTGAGCCTGATTATGATATTGATTCTGGGTTGGAATTTGTTTCGCCGTTGACAAAGCCTCCGCATAATTGAGAAATTGAGCTTTTTGTTTTGCTTCTTCTAAACGACATTTCCCGATATATTCCCCCAACTCTTGAGCAGAAATATGATTATTTCCATCTTGTAATCTTTCTTCTGCCTTTTCAAAACATTCCAAATAATTTTGATTATTATAAGCAGTATCTAAAGAGGTCAAAAAATCAGCTTTTTCTTTCTCAATTTGAGCTTTTTGTTGTTGATTCATCACATATACCCCCCCCGTTGCAATAACACCAATAGTTATAGCAGTAGTTAAAGTTGAACCAAAAGGAGATTTTAACCAATCACTGAAGGAAAATTTTTCTGAGGTGTCTTCTTGATTTTTCAATGATTGGTTTGTTGATGAAGAAATTGAATTTATCTTAGAGGTAGAGGCATTAGAATGGTTATCCTCTATGGAAGAAGGTTTATTTTTCTCCTCCAAAATTTGAGTCGGGGGGCAAGACTGTTGCTTTGCATAAATATAAGCGTGTAAATCTTTAATCACATCATCGGCTGACTGATAACGCAATTTATGTTGATAGCGAACCATTTTCGTGATAATTTCGCCTAATTTTTCATCAACAGTAACTAGATTACGCCAAAGAATTTCTCCTTCATCATCCTCCTCTAATTCAAGGGGATTTTTCCCCGTCAAAGCCTGAATAGCTATAACCCCTAAAGCATAAATATCACTATTTTTTCTAGGTTTTCCCCTCGCTTGTTCTGTGGGCATATAGCCACGAGTTCCCATTGCTATGGTAGGATCTAAAAGGCGACTTTGTTCTAAATTAAACTCTTTCACTGCCCCAAAATCAATCAAGACTAATTTTTGATCCCGTTGACGACGAATAAAGTTATCAGGCTTGATGTCTCTGTGAATAATGCCTAAATTGTGAATATCTTTGAGAATTCCTAACCCTTCTAATAATAATTTAATAGTAGCTACTTCCGTCCAACATTTTCCAGAAGGCAACTCATGACGTAAGGTTTTTCCCTCGATATATTCTTCGACTAAATAAAATTCTCCTTTATCTTCAAAATAATCAATTAATTTGGGAATTTGAGGATGACTTAGTTTTTTTAATATCTCTGCTTCTTGACGAAAAAGTCTTCTTGCCTGTTTGATGAAGTTGGGTTGCTCTGAAGAAGGGTGTAACTGCTTAATTACGCATTGTTGCTGATTTGTGGTGTTTATAACTAAATATACTTTGCCAAAACTGCCGTTACCCAACTTTTTGATTACTTGGTAAGGAAAAGGTATTAATGGAAGTTGAGTAGCAGGGTTATCCATAAGTCATTTAGGAGTTGATGAAAAAGTGAATTTATTAATTATTAATTATTAACTATAAACTATTCACTATTACCCATTTCAGATCTGAATTTGCCTACCTTCACTGACAATTTTATATCGAACTCAGGTAATATTTTTGCTGAAAAACTGGGGTATTAATCACATAAAATAGGGGGACACTCGATAGTTGTACCTGATTGGGAAGGTTTTTGGGGCGGTTTTTTTTCTTCCGGTATTAAGGGAGGTTTTTGAATGGGGGAAATAGCATCCATTAGTGGGGCAACAGCAAAATATTTGTCTAAGTCTAATACTGCTTGACTTCTTCTTATGGGCATTGCTCCGATTTTTACTGCATCTTCAAACAATTGTCTCATGACTTCTACTGGATTATCTTTTGGTTCGAGAGTCATTAATAAGTTTTGCTCCTGACAAACTATATCACTAGATTTAGGAGATACACAAATAACTTTATATTTATTGATTGTACCGTTGGCGATAAATCTCAGGGTGTCGTTGTCGGAAAATCTTTGAAATCTTTTACTTACTTCTTGACAGCGTTTTTCTGGAGTCCACCCAGAGGCTCTAAAATAGTCACTTTGCCACACTATTAATTGAATTCTTCCCCTTGTTGTATCAACCACCGTTATGGGTTTACCTTCATGCTCTATACAACTATAAACATTTTTTTTACTATCTGCTTGAGCAGAATTAATAAATATCAGAGATAGAATTTGTCCGAATATCAAACTTAATATAAAACTAAAAACTAGAGCAAATCGAGGTTTCATGGTTTTTACCTCATGGATAAATAAGGTTTTAATCACATAATAGGGGTGAGCATTCGACTAAAGGAGGTTCGCTTTTTACTGCTTTGGATTCGGGGGTAACTTCTGTTGTCACTTCTTTTTCCTCCAGTTTAATATCAGCAATGTCTGTTTCTGTCATAATTGGGGCATTCTCAATAAAATTAGACATGGGGAAAATATATTTTCCTGTAGGCTCTCTGGTAACGGGAGTACCTCCAACTTTAGCGGCGTTAGTAAAGAGGTTTTCTAAAACTTTATTAGGATTGTCATTTTTTTGTAGAGTTATAAGCAATCCATCTTTTTGGCATTGATAACCGCCCCCCGGCACTTGTGCGCCCACACAAATAACAGGATATGAATTTATCTGCCCAGTGGTTACATATTTAAGAACACCTTTGTCAGAAAATTCCTGAAATCTTTGTGTTACTTCTTGACATCTTTTGTTCGGAGTCCAACCAGAATTTTGGAAGTAATCGCTTTCCCAAACTATTAATTGAATTTTTCCTCTGGAAGTATCCACAACGGTGGTTGGTTTGCCTTTGTAGTTGATGCAACTGTAAGTATTTTTACTTTGAGCAAGGGTATCTGGGGATAGACAAAATGCGAGAGCAACTGAAGTAACTATACTAGAAAAAAAAGAGGACTTTTTCATTGTTTTCGGGGGAAAGCTACACTTCCATTATAACTTTTACTCAACCTGAGTTCGGGATAATTATCAATGGGTGATGGCAAAAAGGGCAAAGGGCAAAAGTAAATAGTTGATAATTAAGAATTAAAAACCCCGTTCACTATCTAAGGGAGTATAAGAGCCGGGGGGGCGAACTCTGAACTCGTTTCTCCTCCTAAAACTATTTTAATAAACCGCTACTAAAGAAGGCTTGGGCAAAGCATTTTTATCTAAACTAGGCCAGTTTGAACCCTTGGGAATAGTTCTAGTCTGGGTAAATTCCTCCCCATCAGTGGTAAGGATACTTATTTCTCTGGTTTCTTCTGCCATGTTACTTCTAGTTCCATTTTTCTCCCCCGGATGTTGAATTGCCAGAAAGAGAGTATTTTGTTCTTGGTTGAAGCATAAACCGCAAGTTTCCGTTTCCATCGGTGCAATACCAAATGGATAGGCTTTCCCCGCATTTTCTCCCGATAAGGGTATATACCAAATACTATTATTTCCTAATGCTCCTGTAATATAAGGATTATTTCCCTTACGCACTGGTTGATTGTGTAATCCTGTGGGCATATCTGTCACCATCCAAAGATTTCCCTGTTTGTCAAATTCAAGGTTATCGGGATTCGCAAAACCTAAACCTCCTGACGCTGGTTCACCACCAACTGCGATCGCATCCCATGTAAAATTAAGGGCTGAGGGGTCATTTTCATTTTCTCTAAGGCGGATTAAACAGCCATACTCGTATATATTTCCTTGTTTATCGCTAAAAACTCGTTTATCTGGGCTACCATCGTTTCCAGCCGCTCCAGAGGTAAAAGCAATCACTAAAGATTGATCCACAGGATGTAAAGCCACATCTTCAGGTCGAGCGGTACAAGTACCTCCAATGACATTACCAGCAAAATGAGCATCAATTAAAATCGCACCTTGAATTTCTTCGGCGGTATCTCCTATGTATAAATCTCCGAGGGTAGAATATTTTTCTCGAAATTGGTCTAATTCTTCTTGTTTCGTAACGGTGACAATACCTCCTTTGTCTCTATCTGGATTAGGAATGGTTAGCAATTCCCCTCGCAAATTGCTTAAGGCAGTGGGATTAATGGCAGTATCGGCTTTTAAGGGTATCCATTCGCCACTACCATCAGGATTCATTTTGGCTACATATAACATTCCCTCTTTTAATAATTTCGAGTTACTCTTATCTTGAGGATTAACAATTGTGCCTGTAGAGATAAACTTATACAAATGTCCACCAGTGCGATCGCATCCTGAGTAAACCGCTAAAGGTTGATTAGCTTCGGCTCGAATGGCAACAGCTTCATGACGAAAACGTCCTAACCATGTATGTTTTGTACCATAGTCATTTTTATTAGCAGGATCAACTTCTACCATCCAACCATACTTATTACCTGCCAAACCAAAGGGATTGCCTTGCCCACTAAAACCATTGATGGGTAAAGATTCTGGAGGAAAAGACGTGCCATCTGCCATTACCGCTTCTGGTACTTGAGTTTGGAAATTTTCTTCTGCACTAAATACTGTACCCCAAGGCGAAACACCTCCCGCACAATTAGCAAAAGTACCAATAATCATCTCCCCTCTATCGTCAATATAACCTAAGCCTTTATTTTTCAGAAAAACACTTTTAGCCGGTCCAGTTACCTGTAAATATCGATTATCTCTCCATCCTGATATACCTGTAATACGCCGATCTTGCTCCGAGTAAGTCCGCCCCCATTTACCATTACCATTGCGACGAATGGAAATAACCCCCAAACCTTGATCTGTCAACAATTCCCCGAAAAACTCTTGAAAAAGAATCTTAGCAGAATTATCATCAGGCAAAGCAAAAATATTTAATCCTTGTCGATTTTCCCTTGCCGAGTGTAAAGCAGATAAAACCTCTTGAGGCAAAGATTTTTGAAGCACCTGTTCATAACCTTGTAGCCAAGGAGTAGGACTAACATATTCAAAATTGACCACCAAATAACCCTCATTGGGATTAGTTTCCACAAAAGCAACATAGTCGTTGTTATAACCAAAACGGGAGTCACCCACTTTATCTCCCCAAGAAGCAATCACATCATAGCTAAATCCTTCAGGCAAAGTTAAATCGTCTTGTAATTGATAAGAATTAAATCGCTGTTTTTGTTCTTGTGAATTAAGGTTATTTATTTCTAAAGGAATAGGATATTGAACAGGTTTAAAATTAGCAAATTTAAAAATTTCTTGATTGGTATTTCCTTGAGCATGGGAATAGTTTTTAAAAACAGAACTACAGGCGGTAGAAGCAACACTGATTCCCAAAAATGTTAAAAAATCCCTACGTTTAAATTTCATATATTATCTTAACCCTTAACTAAATTTTTTAATTATTTTTATTTTATATTACTATTAATAAATGTGAATCTCCCACTTATATCTAAATAGTTAATATTAAGAATTGGTTAAGTTTTAATTATTCTTAGTCAAGAAATAAAAGATAATGATAAAGATGTATAAATTGACGGGGATAAACAAAACAATGAAATAATGAAATAATGAAAAATATGTCACTAATGATTGTTAATTGTTGATTCTTAAGTTTAAAATTTTAATCCTTCTTTGATTCTATTTACTTAAACTTAAACTAACTAATTTAGAAATAAAAATAGCAGGAAAAAGTTGTCCTAGTAAAGCCTCTATATTAGACAACATCATTCCCATACTATTAAGAGGACTTATATCCCCATATCCCAAAGTTGTGAGGGTGGTAAAACTAAAATAAAATAATTGATATTGTGGACTTGCATCTATAAATATACTTAATTCAAAAGAGTTAGCATTTATATTAACAAGAATTTTATAGAAAATACCCCAAAGAATGCCAATCATTAAATATATGCAAATTGATCCTTTAATTACATCTCCATTGATTTCTGTTTCCGAAAGAATCCGAAGAACAATTGCAACGATAGATAAAATCATAAATAAAGCACTTAATACATCTGAAAAAATTTCGATCGCATCTATATGATTAAGCATTTTAAGACGACTAAGAATAGAGCTTAAATACGCAAAAATGGCTATCCCACGAAAAACATAAATAAACTTTTTCGGAAAACCAAGGGTATTAATTGCTAAAATAATAGTAGAAAAAAAGATAATAGGAAACCAAATATTAAACCTATCAAAATATTGTAAAAAAGGTGTAAAAACCATGAAAATTAATAAATTGTAAAACAGGCGATTATATGTGGTTTTAGTAGAATAAAATTGACTCATAAAGATTTTTTTGTCTTCTAATATCTTAAAAAGTGTGATTGTCAAACAGTTTAAAATTGTTAAGCAAACTCTAATTAATTACAAAAAAAGGGGGCTTTAACCCCCATATTAAATTACTATTTTGTATTTATCTATTAATGTTCCTAAATCGTTGATGGAAAATCAATTATTAGAAAAAACATCGAGAATATAATCTTTTTTGCTTTTTTCTAAAAGATAATTAACACAATTCAAATAGGATTGCGATAGATACTTCTTAAGCAGTAGCCAATTCAGGCTCAGGGCGCTTACTATTACGGATACCTTCGATCGCATCTGCATAACTAGGAGCTTTAAAGACGGCAGAACCAGCTACAATGGCATTAGCACCAGCCTCTAAAACTTGCCAAGTATTATTAGGTTTCAAACCACCGTCAACCTCAATCCAAGGGTCTAAACCTCTCTCATCGCACATTTGACGTAAAGCCTTGATTTTAGGCACAACAGAAGGAATGAAACTTTGTCCACCAAAGCCGGGGTTAACGCTCATGATTAAGACTAAATCACAAACATCAATCACATAGTCAATTAACTCTAAAGGAGTAGAGGGATTTAAAACCACCCCAGACATTTTACCTAACTCACGAATTTGACAGAGAGTGCGGTGTAAATGGGGGGAAGCATTGTGTTCAGCGTGAACAGAAATAATGTCAGCACCTGCTTTTGCGAAGTCTTCTACATACTTCTCAGGTTCAACAATCATTAAATGTACATCTAAAGGCTTTTTGGTGTAAGGGCGAATAGCCTCTACAATTAAAGGACCAATAGTAATATTAGGTACAAAACGACCGTCCATGACATCCACATGAATCCAATCTGCACCAGCTTCGTCAACAGCTTTGATTTCTTCTCCTAAACGACTGAAATCCGCAGATAAAATGGAAGGAGAAATAACGACTTTTTTATCACTCATAATAATTATTAATAGATTAACTTTTGTTGTGTTAATTGTAACAAAATGTTTAATTTCTCTATAGTGTATCAGCTATTGACAAAATCGAGAATATGATGAGCTGTAATTTCTGATTTTTCTAAATGTGGCACATGACCGCAATCATCAATCCAAATTAATTTACTTTGGGGGATTAACTCTTGGAATTGACTAGCGGGTTTTATGCCTAAGATTTTGTCATTTTTTCCCCATAAAATCAGGGTTTCTGCTTTAATTTGCCCTAATTCTTCTGCAAATGAACCATAACCACCACTCTTGGTAAAAGAAATTAACGCTTTACTCCAATTCTCACATTGTAGATGTAAGGCCGCACATCTTAAGGCATCTTCACTGGCAAACTCTGGATTAAAATAAGCCGTTTTACTGATACTCTGTCTTACTTTCAAATTCCGTAAAAATTCTGTAGCTAAATAACCTAAAGGGGGAAATAAAAACTTCCCAATTATCGGTTGCTTTGTCAAACCGCCACTATCTAACAACACCAATTTCTCCACTGCTTGGGGATAACTTAGGCAAAAGTCAATAGCACTCGCTCCTCCCATAGATGCCCCCACTAAAATCATGGGTTTGTTAATCATGGTTGACCAAAAATGATAGAGATGAGTTCTAATACTATGGGGAGAATAGTTTAAATTAGCCTGTCTTTGGGTAAAACCGAATCCTAGCAAGTCTAAAGCCCAAACATCGTATTCTTCTCCTAAAAACGGTAATAAACGACGATATTCAAACAAGGAACTGTCAAAACCATGTAATAACAACACTGGTGTTTTTCCTTCTCCCTTTTTTACATAACTCGTGGCGATTTCCTCTGAACATAAGGGAGTGTTAATTTTTGTAAACTGGATTTGCTCAAAAAGTGCGATCGAATCTTTTTCTATAAGTTTTTTTGCTTCAGTGACAATTTCATTAGTTAACATGAGGAATTGAGAATTTAGAGAAATTTATTCAAGTTTATCGGTAAATTATGGCAGTTTATTATAGATTAATCTCGCTCCCCGTGTCTTTATCTCTATCAAACAAATCTTCATGATCATCTATTTCTGATGTGAGAAGATAATCTGATAATTTATCTTTTTTTTCTTGATTTGAATCGGATTGAATGAAATGGATACAATTTCTTCCTTTATTTTTGGCTAAATATAACGCTTGATCTGTTGTGTTAATAAAATCTTCTATGGTGTTATCATGTTTTGGAATCAGAGTAAAAACCCCTAGACTTAATGTAACATGGTCAGCAATTTCTGAGCGAGGATGATTAATTTTTAAAGATGCGATCGCATCTCGCATTTGTTCAGCAATAGTTATACCACCTTGAATATCAGTATTAACAAGGATTACAGCAAATTCTTCTCCCCCATAACGAGCAGTTAAATCACTCGAACGATTGGGAATAGACGCAATAGTTTGAGCCACTTTTTTCAAACATTCATCACCCTGCTGATGACCAAAATAGTCGTTATAGCGTTTAAAATAGTCAATATCTGTCAAAATTAGAGTTAAAGGTTGTTTTTCCCTTAAATGTCTTTGCCATTCCAAGTTTAAGTATTCATCAAAACGACGACGATTAGCAATTTGCGTTAAACCATCGAGATTAGCGATTAATTCTAGTTTTTCATTGGCAATTATTAGTTCTTCTGTTCTTTCCCTTACCTTATTCTCTAAAGTTTCAAAAGCATTTTCTAATTGATTTGCCATAAAATTGAAGGAGTTGGCAAGGTTTTGTAATTCCGTAATTTGCGTCACAATAGCTGTTGATGTCATTTTTCCCGATGCTATGTCATCACTAGCCCGATTTAAACGCTCGATGGGTTGACTAATATAATGGGCAATGACAATACCAACCACAATAGATAAAATGAAAGCTCCAACACACAGAAGCCAAGTGATTTTTCTATTCTCATCGATTTCTTTCATAAAATCAGAGCGAGGAATAATTGTCACTAACAACCAATGCAAACCATACTTATCTTTATAGGGTTCAACTTGGGCGAATAAGATATTATTTTTGACATCTACTCGTAAATTAATCCTTTCAGAAATACTGCCTAAATCCGAATATTTCTCCTCTAATTGAGATGCGATCGCACTTATGATTGGATTATCACTATTTTTAGCATTCAAAGGGGTTAAATAATCCCCCTGATTTTGATAGAGTGCATCTTGGGCGGAGGTAGCAACTAAATTACCATTTAATTCCATAATAAAAGTTTGTCCCGAAGGAGAAAACTTCAGTTGACTCAAAAAACTGCCAATACTTCTTAATCTAACTCCACTATGGAATACCCCTAATAAATTATTTGACTCATCATAAATGGGATATAAACTATTAATAACTAGAGTCGGTACAGTTTGATCTATAAAAATCGGCGACCAAGTTTGTTTTTTTTTCTCTCTAGCTTTTAAATACCAATCCGTTGTACGTATATCAAGGGGAACTGTTTTTGCTGATAAAAGTTGCTTTTTTTGACCTTGATTATCTAATCGATAAAATTTATTGCTGAAAATATCGGGTAAAGTAATCTCTCTAACAATGATATTATCTTCTTCTGGTAGAGACATATAAATAATATTTTCTCCCTTATTATTTGCAAATCCTGTCACAAAGGGAGGAGAAGCTAAAGTTGCCTGTTGCCAAAGATGCGATCGCACCTCATCCAAATTTGTTACATCCACACGACCTTCTTGAAACGCTTTGTAATTAACAGCTATGGTTTCTTGTTTAATTGGCAAATAATGATTAAGATGATCTCGAACAAGATTAGAAGTTTGAGCCATTAATTGATTCGCTAAATTTTCTACGGCACTTCGCCCAGTACGATAAGACAAGTACCCTACTAAGGTAACAGTACCAACAATTTGCACAATAAAAGGAATAATTAAGACTAACCTCAGAGGTAGTTTTTTACTTAAGAGAGTTTTCACAAGAGAATTAAGAGAATAAAGATAGATCAAATAATTCTCAATATATCAATAATAGAATAATTAAAATGAGATCCAATCTAACTTTTCCTCCGTCAAAAAAATATAGAAAAGATAGGATGAGAATAATACTTTGTGTTCTCTTGTTTTGACACAACTTACCTGAGTTCGATGAAAAAAGTATCGAAAAATAAAGCGTTGAGAGTTATCATCGAGCCAATTTTGGAATAAAAAATTATTAAATTTAGGAAAAACTCATTGAAAATCAATTTATTCAGCTTTTTTGTCAATAATTATTACTTTTAACTCCGTTCACGACCGAAGGGAGTGCATGAGAGCAACGAACTCTCCGAACTCCGAACTCCGAACTCAGGTACAACTTGTAGCGATTTTATGTCGGCTTAAAAGAGTATTAATTTTGTTTTACTGGATTTGTCCAAAAGATGGGAGGAATGAAGAATTAAATCTCCTCAATCCCCCAATAACCGAAAAATCTTACTTAACGGTTACTTTACCACCAGCTTCTTCTAACTGTTTCTTGATGTTTTCAGCTTCTTCTTTGTTGATACCTTCTTTGATAGCTTTAGGAGCAGACTCAACTAACTCTTTAGCTTCTTTCAAGCCTAAACCAGTGATAGCACGAACGACTTTGAGAACGCCCATTTTAGCATCACCGAAGCTATCGAGAATAACATCAAATTCGGTTTTCTCTTCAACTTCTTCTGCAGGAGCGGCCGCACCAGGTGCCATCATCATCATACCACCAGCAGGAGCAGCAGCACTTACACCAAATACTTCCTCGATTTGTTTAACTAACTCGGAAGCCTCTAATAAGGTTAAAGTCTTTAACTCTTCAACAATATTTGCAACTTTATCAGACATTAAATTTAATCTCCTATAAACTATGTAAACACTAAAAAATCGACACTGAAATTACGACTTTTAAGCCGCTTCTTCCTCTTGCTTGGCTCTGTAGGCTTCGATACCACGAGCAATAGAAGCAGGTACTTCCTTGACTCCGATCGCAATTTTCGCAGTAATAGAATTGATCGAACCTGCAATTTGAGCAATAAGTTGTTCTTTGGTGGGTAAATCTGCTAAAGCCTTAACCTCAGCTTCACTGAGGGCTTTACCTTCCATCACACCGCCTCTGAGGCTTGTTTTTTTGCTCTCTTTCGCAAAGGCTTGATAGGCTTTAACTGCACTACCGATGTTTTCTTCGTCCGCCAAAATAAACGCAGAAGAACCTTTTAAAAATTCGGTCATCGGTTGCCAATTTTCATCACCTTCGATGGCTTTACCCATTAAAGTATTTTTAGTTACTTTACAGATAGTTCCGCCTTCTCTTAAGCGATTACGCAAATTAGTGATGTCAGCAACAGTCAGCCCTTGATAGTCTATTACCACCGCCAAGCGAGATTTTTCTAGCAACTGTTTAATTTCAGTTACTTCTTGTTTTTTACTCTCTAATGACTTAGAAATGACTCTCACCTCCTCGGGTGTTTGATGTTCTTTTTTGCGCCATTGATTAACTCAAGGGAGTGATTAAACTTTTGATTTATTAACCAACAGACAATAAAAAAAGCCTTGCTAAAATTTGCTAGGCATTAGGTTGATGTATCGCAGTAGATTTTTACTATAGTTAGTTAATCTTAGGACAGATCGATTATTAAGATCTGTAATTTGCATCAACCTAGGCAGGATTATTAAGCTATTGCCCCTGCTGTCTTCGGCTGTCGCCAAATATAATTTAGAAATAAATTATAAGTTAGTTTAAAGACACTGACCAATTATATCTAATTTTCACCTGTTGGTCAACTAAAATGAATATCTTGGTACAATTAGCTTTCATCTCTACATCATTGACAATAAACAATCAGGGATAATATTCGTTATTTAAGTCTTAGGTGTTAAAATAAGGAAAAATTTAGATATATTAATCGTTATGATGCGAATAATTCCCCCTTTACTTTTACTATCTACCACTTGCTTAGTCTCTCTCGGTTTTTTTTCAAGCAATGTTAAAGCAGAAACTCCCTCTTGTGCGATCGCATCTGCTCAAGAATTAGAAGGGATTTGGGAATCAGATGTAACACAAGTTTTGAATAAACAAGGCTTATTGGAGGTTTCAGGAGTTTTAGAAATCAAAGCAAAAACGAATAATATTTTAGAAGGTCAATATACTTGGCAAACGAAGGAAGAAACAAAGATGGGAAATAATAGTGAGGGAGTAAAAGTTGTCGAAGATACAGAGACATTATATGGTGTTTTTAATCCCCGTAACTGTACCCTCAGAATGGTTGAAACGAAAGAGTCAGGGATTCACGAAATTACCATTCTCGATAAAAACACTGTAGAACAAATCTTTATGCAGTCTGGGGAGTATCCTGTCGTTTATATCAGAACTTTGGAAAGAAAATAAGAATTAAACATTAAGAAAAAAAGTTAGAGATGAGGAGTCAGAAGAATTAAGAAAAGTCTCTTCCTCACTCCCTATTCATTACCCATTACTTATTACCCATTACTCAAGTTAAGCTAAAGCAGGTACAGGAATCTGTAAATGAGGATAAAGAGGATAGCGATCGCACAACGCCTCTACTCTATTAATACAGTTAGCTTTCATATCTGCATCATCAGGATTGAGTAAACAATCAGCGATAATATTAGCTACTTCGGTGAAATCTTCTTCTTTTAAACCTCTAGTAGTTTCTGCTGGAGTTCCCAAACGAATACCACTGGTGACAAAAGGAGATTCAGGATCAAAAGGTACAGTATTTTTGTTGGCAGTAATGCTGATTTCTCCTAAAAGTTGATCCGCCACTTTTCCAGTCATACCGATAGAGCGTAAATCTACTAAATTGAGGTGATTATCACTACCGCCAGAAACTAACTTAAACCCTCTATTTACCAACTGATTACCCAATGCTTTAGAATTGGTGATAACTTGTCCGCAATAGGTTTTAAACTCAGGTTTTAAGGCTTCACCAAAAGCCACTGCTTTACCTGCAATTACGTGTTCTAAAGGACCGCCTTGAGTGCCGGGGAAAACAGATTTATTTAATTTTTTACCTAATTCCGCATCACGGGTCAAAATTAAGCCTCCACGAGGTCCTCTGAGGGTTTTATGGGTGGTGGTGGTAACTACATCACAATGAGGTACTGGGTTGGGATGATGTCCTGTAGCTACTAATCCTGCAATGTGAGCAATGTCTGCTAATAAATACGCTCCCACTTCATCCGCGATCGCACTAAATTTTTCAAAATCGATAATACGAGGATAAGCCGAATAACCGCAGATAATTAACTTAGGACGTTCTTTTAAAGCTAACTCACGAATTTGATCATAGTCAAGGCGTTCAGTTTCTTTACTTACACCGTATTGACACACCTCAAACCATTTACCAGAAACATTAACAGGAGAACCATGAGTTAAATGTCCACCGTGAGACAAATCCATGCCCATGATTTTATCGCCAGGGTTAAGCAGAGTTAAAAATACAGCAAAATTAGCCTGTGCGCCTGAATGGGGTTGCACGTTTGCCATTGCCGCACCAAATAACTGTTTTGCTCTTTCAATGGCTAAATCTTCCGCTTGATCAACGAATTTACAACCACCATAGTAGCGTTTACCCGGTAAACCTTCCGCATACTTATTGGTTAAAACAGAACCTTGTGCCGCCATTACCGCAGGAGAGGTAAAATTTTCACTAGCAATTAACTCTAAATGTCCTCTTTGTCTTTGTAATTCATTAGCAATAATTTCCGCTATAGCTGGATCTGTGTCGGCTAAAAATTCTAAGTTAGTTTTACTCACGTTAATTTATTACTTTAATCATAAACATACTTTATCTATAATAATTGATTTGCGATCTGCTCGACACTATCTCAATTTACCTGAGTTTAATTCACCAACCTCTAAATTGGATACAAGAAAGGTGATAAGATTAACGGAGGAATTAAGAGAAAATTACCAATACATCCTCTCGTTTTTATATGGCTTATAGTCTGGAACTTTATTTAGAAGATTTATTTTTCACCCCCCAAAATAAAATACCCTTCATCAAAGAAGAAAATTGGCAAATTTATTTGGAAAAATGGTTAAATTGTCTGGACTTGGATTTCGATTCCACAAAAATCTATGAAATGACTTTAAGACTAAGCAATGATGAGGATATAAAAAGTTTTAATACTCAATTTAGAGACAAAAATCAACCTACAGATGTTTTATCCTTTGCCGCCTTAGAAACTGACTTTCCTGATTTTGATATGGATTTAGTCACATTGGGGGATGTTATTATTTCAGTGGAAACAGCAGAAAAACAAGCCCAACTGCATCTTCATTCTTTAGAGATAGAATTATTATGGTTAGCTAGTCATGGCTTTTTACATTTATTAGGATGGGATCATCCTGACGATGAATCATTAAAAGAAATGCTAAATCTACAAAAATTTTTACTGCACACAATCGGGATTGAATCGGAATCTTTGAACGAATGGTGTGAATAAGTTACTTATGATTTGCTGAAAAATCTTCTGGTTTGGGTTGTTGGGGTGTTAGGGTGTTGAGGTATTGGGGAGAGAGGGGGGGAAATGAGTAATGAATAATGAAATAAGTTAAGAGCTTTTAATTCTTAATTATCAACTATTCACTATTCACTATTCACTAATAAAAGTGAGGCTAATTATTTTTTCAACCAGCTAAACATCGCTCTTAAGTCTTTACCAACTTCTTCGATGGTTTCTTCAGACTCACGACGACGCATGGCAGTAAATCCGGGTTTTCCTGCTTGATTTTCTAAGATAAATTCACGGGCAAATTGTCCAGATTGAATCTCAGTGAGGATTTTCTTCATTTCTGCACGGGTTTCATCGGTGATAACTCTAGGTCCTCTGGTATAATCACCATATTCAGCAGTATTAGAAATACTATTGCGCATTTCTGCTAAACCGCCTTCAACGATTAAGTCAACGATTAATTTAACTTCGTGGAGACATTCAAAGTAAGCCAATTCGGGTTGATAACCAGCAGAAACTAAGGTTTCAAAACCTGCTTTAATTAAAGCGGATAAACCACCACATAATACTGCTTGTTCACCAAATAAGTCGGTTTCGGTTTCTTCACGGAAAGAAGTTTCTAAAATACCAGCACGAGTGCCACCAATACCTTTAGCATAAGCCATAGCGCGATCGCGTGCTTCTCCAGAAGCATCTTGATAAACGGCAAATAAAGCAGGTACACCTTGCCCTTGTTCATAAGTACGTCTAACTAAATGACCCGGTCCTTTGGGGGCAATCATGATAACATCGACATCGGCAGGAGGTACAATTTGCCCAAAATGAATATTGAAACCATGAGCAAAAGATAATACTTTACCTTTAGTGAGGTAAGGTGCAATTTCTTGTTCATAAACAGTGCGCTGTACTTCGTCTGGTAATAAGACCATAATCCAGTCTGCTAAGGAAGCGGCTTCAGCTACGGAATGAACTTTTAAACCAGCAGATTCTGCAGATTTTTTAGACTTGCTACCTTCATAAAGTCCAACAATGACATTAACTCCACTTTCTTTGAGGTTTAAAGCGTGAGCGTGTCCTTGAGAGCCATAACCGATAATTGCTACTGTTTTACTAGAAATTAACTCTAATTTAGCATCATTATCATAGTACATTTGAGCCATGATTGTACCTCTAATATAAATATTTTAATGTAATTTAATAGACAAACTTTTATTGTATCATGACAGTTGAATAAGAGAGAATTAACAATTAAGGATTTAAAATGAAGAATCTCAAAAAGGTATTAGGTTTCAGGTAGCAGGTTAATGGTTTTCTTTTATTTCTGGCCGATACCCCAATCAATACACCACTCAATCATTACTCATCACTCAATTCTCAGTTATGTCGAATTTTAAACCAAAAAAGAAAAATCTGCCTTCAAAACCAAAATCTTCTGTTTCTCCTCGTTTAGAAAATATTAATACATTTGAAAATGAATTGAGTTCTGACTTGATTTATGGTTCGTATCCTGTTTTAGCCGCTTTAGAAAACGGACAACAATTAAATCGTCTTTACTTAAATTCTCGAATGCTTCATGATTCTCGCTTTGAATCTTTAATTCCTAAAGCTAAGGAAGCTGGTACTGTTATTGATGTAGTGGACAATAAAAGATTAGATCAATTAACCAACCGAGCAAATCACCAAGGAATTGTTGCCACTGTTGCCCCTTATGAGTATGTCGATTTATCGGAATTGATTGATAAAGCGAAAAGTGAAACAGAGAATCCAGTAATTATAATTGCTGACGGTATTAATGATCCTCATAATTTAGGGGCAATTATTCGCACAGCAGAAGCCTTTTCCATGCAGGGTTTAATTATCCCTCAAAGAAGGGCGGTAGGGGTTACTTCTACAGTTATGAAAGTGGCGGCTGGGGCATTAGCTTATTTTCCTGTGGCAAGGGTTGTTAATTTGAATAATGCGATCGCATCTTTACAAGAAGCAGGTTTTTGGATTTATGGCACGATGATGGAGGGTAATTCCTTACATAATACTAAATTTGAAGGTGCGATCGGTTTAGTTATAGGCTCAGAAGAAAAAGGATTAAGCCCTTCTACCGCTAAAGCCTGTGATTTTCTAGTATCAATCCCCATGACTGGAAAAACTCCCAGCTTAAACGCCTCGGTAGCTTCTGCTATTTGTCTCTATGAAATACGCCGTCAATTGATTTAGGTAGGTTTCAGGTATCAGGTGACAGGTTTCAAATTATCTTCCCCATCTCCCCATGCTTCTGAACTCCGAACCCCGAACCCTAAACCCCAAACCTTGAACTCCTAATTATTAGCAAACTTAATTTTTAAATAGTCCTCCTCCATTTTTGCACCCGAAGGATTCAAAGCCGCTAAGGCTTGAGGTAAAACTAAATTACGGCGATGATTACCAATTCTTACATTTAACTCATCCCCTGTTTTATTCAGTTTGATTTGTTGTTTAGGAATACCGGGTAAATACAATTCAAGACTATAGTTATTATTTTCTTGAACAACTCTGATAGTGTTTTCTTGATAATAAACTTTGCTAGGATCTTCGTCAGTATCATATAACGTATCTCTGAGCCTTTCTAATGCCTGCAAACCGCACATTTCTTCAGAATAGAGAGGAACTTCTTTCACAGGTAAAGGATGGAAGTTATCATAAATTTCTTTTTTGTAGATGTTTTGATTCGCCTTCCATTTTTGGAAAAAAGGATCTTCCACTTCTTCAGGAATAATACGATTAGCAATAACTAAATCCGTAGAAACATTATATAAACTCAAGTAAGCATGAGCCCTGAGAGACTCCTTAATTACCATCTTTTCAGGATTTGTAACTAATCGAACCGAAGTTTGCGTATTGTCCGTTAAAACCTTCTCCAAAGCCTCAATCTGTTGATAAAATTCATAGGGTGCATCCATTACTTCATTACTAGGTAAAGAAAATCCAGCAATAGGCTTAAAAATAGGCTCAAAAAGAGGACGTAATGCCGCAGACATACTTTGAAAAGGTTTGTAAAATCTTCTCATGTACCAACCACTAACTTCAGGAAGACTGAGTAGCCTTAAAGCAGTGCCTGTAGGGGCAGAATCGATGATTAAAACATCAAAATCTCCCTCATCATAATGTCTTTTCATACGCACCAAGCCAAAAATCTCATCCATGCCCGGAAGAATAGCTAATTCCTCAGCTTGGACACCATCTAAACCTCTAGCCTGTAAAACTTCTGTAATATAACGTTTAACTGCGCCCCAGTTGCCTTCCAATTCCATTAGTGCATCTAGTTCAGCACCCCAGAGATTTTCTCTAATTGCTTTAGGCTCATGTCCCAATTCCATATCGAAGCTATCTGCTAGAGAATGGGCAGGGTCTGTACTTAATACTAGAGTTTTATGACCCATTTGTGCACATTTTAGACCTGTAGCCGCCGCAACGGATGTTTTACCTACTCCGCCTTTTCCCGTCATTAAGATTACACGCATGATTTTTTTGATTATTGTTATGATTAATGATTGCTAGTTTCTTAAAATATAACGTTTTGTTACTATTACTATCTCAGTCCCAGATAAAATTGTTGATTTGTGGCAGGTAGTTAACAAGAAAAAAGACGTAAAAAAAAGAAAAATGTAAGCAAACCTTAATCAAATTTATTTTGAATCATTATCGATAAAATTTTATTAACTGGAGTTCGATATAAAATTTTTAGGTTAGGAAAGGGCAAAATTAAAAGGGCAAGGGGAAAAGGTAAAGAATGAAGAATTGAGAATTAAGAATTAAGAATTAAAAACTCCGAAGACTCACTACTTGTTTCCCTCTCTCACCCCCTCCCCTCATCTCCCTAACACCTGCAACCTGCAACCTGTAACCTGACACCTTTCACTAATATTAATTTCTGTCTAACGCTCCTTTTGGATAAGCGATTCTTTGATGATTAAACTGTTGCCAAACATTTACAAAGACTTCTGCAATAATTGGTAATTCCTCATATTTAATTCCACAGTCGTCTAATTGATGATCGCGCCAACGAGCTTTAAAAATCTTGTTAACCATTGCCATAGCTTGATCTGGAGTGGCATTTTTTAAAGAGCGCAAAGCCGCTTCACAACCATCGGCTAACATAACAATACCTGTTTCTCTTGATTGGGGAATCGGACCATCATAGCGAAAATCTGACTCGTTGATCATGATTTCTGGGTTATTTTCTTTCTGATTCTTGGCTTGAAAATAGAAATAAGAAATAAGTAAAGTACCTTGATGTTGAGGGATAAAATCTCTGATAGCTTGGGGCAGTCCACATTTTTTTGCCATAACAATTCCCTCGCTAACGTGTTTTTTGATAATATCAGCACTTTTCCAGGGATTATTTATCATGTCGTGCTTGTTTGGCCCTCCCATTTGATTTTCGATAAAACCGAGAGGATCGTGCATTTTGCCTATATCATGATACAAAGTACCTGCTCTGACTAATTCCACATTGCAATGCAAACGACGGGCGGCCGCCTCAGCTAAACTAGCTACAAACATGGTGTGTTGAAATGTGCCGGGGGCTTCTGTTGCCAATCTTTTTAATAAGGGGCGATTAGGGTTTGATAATTCTGCTAGACGAATAGGTGTAATTAAATCAAAAAATCTTTCTAAATAAGGGGAAATTCCCAAGGCTAAAACTGTATAAGTTAAGCCCACAGTGCCATGCCATAATGCACCGGGTAATAAAGCATACCATACAGTACCTGCGGCGGCACTACCCACCAAATGAACAATAAAATAAACACTACCCTGAGTAAATCCTACTCCTGCTCCTAATAGGGCTAATTCTTCCCTTGAATGAAGACGACTAGCCATTATACTAGCTAAAATTCCACCAGCAAAAGACGGAATTAGATATTGCCATCCCACTGTTTCAATCTGAAACATAGTTAAGCCTGTCATCAAGGTAACATGGGTTAAGGCTAAGGTTGGCCCATAAAAAGTGCTAGTTAAAAATCCCACCGCAGGTAAGGAATTGTAGCCCACATCAACAATACTAATGGCAGGAATTGAAATACTAAATAACCATATTAATACTTGATCTCTGCGCCTTAACTTTTTCTTAACACGATCTGCGATCGCCATAAAAGTAATTAAAGACACCGAAACTAAAGCACCAGAACCCAGAATCCCAGTCCAGTTAATAGTTCTACGACTCAACCCAAAATTGTCTAAAAGAATAAAATCACCTTGGGTAATTTTTTCTCCTGCATTAACAATTACTTCATTTTTTTGAATGGATACTACTACTGGTTCAATTTCTTGAGCGGCCTTTTCAGCCCTGGCGCTAGTTTTTTCTTGATCAATAATTAAATTGGGTTTTAAATTGGGCAATAATAATTTCACGCCAATATTAACCAAGTTAGGGGGTAAAGCATTTTCAAGATGAATTTGAACTGTTTGCTCCTTGATTTCTTCTGGTAATCCTGCTGAAATACCTTGAGTTAAAATGAGTTTTTGGGTTTTTAAAATTTGTTGCCGACTTTTTTGCCAAGTGTTTCTATTTAAACTAAATAAAACTTCTTTATCTGCCCTACTCAAGTTATCGAAAGAGATTTTTTGAATTTGTGATTCAATAGTCTGATATTGTTCTCTATATAGTTGTAACTGATTTAAAAGATTTTGGAATTTAACTTCATCAACTTGTTGCTTATAATTCCATAATTGTCTTACTGCGTTATTTTCTAAGTTAAGAGGTTGATTTGAATTGACATCGTTAATTATTTCTTGCCATTCATCCTGTGACAAATTAAATAAATATAATTGAACGGATGTAGAGATAATTCCTGTAGAAACTAAAGAAATATTCCGTTTTAAACTCCGTAAATTATCGATTTCTCGTAGCTGATTTTCTAAATTAGTTCTTAATCTATTAGATATATTAGTATCTTCTTGAAGTACGGGCAAAGAACCATTACGAATTTTTTTCCGTAATTCATCAGTGGTTTTTTGATCAACAAAACTACCATCACGGGGGGCAACAATTTTGGCAGGAGAGATAGTGCCAACTGCTAACTCTGGTTGATTATAGAAACGATAACTAATTAATCCCGTTAAACTGGTGACGGAAATAATAATCATTACAGGAGAATGAATCCGACAAATACAACGTAATAGAAAAGGTTGACTGTCTTCGGAGACATTATTACTACTAGACTCTGTATTAGAGGTAACAGTAGATTGATGATGAGATTTATTTTGCCAGTTTTTGATAGTTTTACCGATTAACTGTAAAGCATTCATATTAATTTAAAGTTGTATCACATCAAATGAAATTAATCTTTTAATTTTTTGATCACTCCTCTACTGAACCTTTCTTTATTATACTGAGATCTCGAATTGATAAAAATATATAAATCATTTAAGGCGGTTATACGAAATTTTTATTATGAAAATATTAATTGCAGATTTTGACTTATTCAAAAAAATAGGAGGCGGACAAACTTTTTACCGTCAAATCATCGAAAAAAATCCTCATCTTGAATTTTATTATTTAATTAACCAAGAAAATACTAACAATCCTCGACCAAAAAATGCAAATCCAATCCCTTATCAACCCATTTATGAAATTAATGATCTTAACTATTATCTTAACGTAAATCCTCCTCGTTGGACTTATCGCTCTTTTACTTTAGCTAGTAATATTGCTAACTCTGTAAAAGGTTATGAATTTGATGTTGTGGATGCACCTGATTATGAACAATATACTCTTTTCTTACGTCCAGCTTTAGAGTATCACGGGGTTAAATGTAAGAAAGTTATTCTTTCTCTACACGGAAAAATATCTACTACTTTACGGATGGATTGGTTTGGCTCTAATGAAGTAAATATTCCTCTTGATTTAGAGGAAAAAATGCAGTTTAAAACTGCTGATATTCGTTATGGAATTAGTAAAAGTTATTTACAAGAATGGGGAGAATTAGTTAATGTTAAAAGTCATTATTTTAACCCCTTACATTTTATTGATTTACCTAAAATTCAGCCTTTTAAAAATATAGATAAAAAGCCTAGTTTATATTTTATTGGTAGAACTGAAAAGAGAAAAGGAGCAGATATTTTTGTTAATTTAATTTGGTGGTTATCTCCTGATAATTATAGTGAAGCAACTATTATTGGACCTCATAGTTATAGTGAATCTGGACAATCTTCTCAAGATTTATTACAGGAGATGATTAATAAAAGATTAGTTAATATCGAAATTCAATCATCAAAACCAAGGGAAGAGTTAAAGCAAATTTTTGCTCAACCTGCTATTATTTTTCTTCCTTCTCGCTATGATACTCTTAATTTATTAGCGTTAGAATCTCTTTTTTCAGGATGTCCTACAGCTATCGGTAGTGGTGCTGGTGTTTGTCAATTTTTAGAAGAAAATTTCCCTCAATTACCTTGGATTAAAATTGATGTGGAAAATACTTATGAATGTTTACCGAAGTTAGCAGATGTTTTAGAAAATTATCAAGAATATAGAGAGAAATTAAATCAGGCGTTAATTGATATTGATACTTCTACTAATGATCCTAATTTAACAGAAATCTATCAAGCAGAAAGTAATGTTGAAAAGGATACTGCTTTGGAATTAAAACAATGGTATTTACAGTTAATTGATTATTGGCAACATCGCCCTGAAAATAACAATATTATCAAAAATACTGCTACTAAATTAATGCAAAAAATAGTTAGACCTAGTATTAGTAAATTAAAGAACAAAGCAACTAATTACGCAGAAAATAATAGAGCATCTCAGTTGATTAAATCACCTTTTATTGCCTCCCAATATCATAAAATATTTACTCTAAGTGAACAAACAGAATTAGAGATAGAAAAAAAATTGCAACAAGTTTGGAATTTTGTGGAAACTGTTGAACCAGAAGCGAAGGGAATTAAAGGAAAAATTCAGAGTGCTTTTAGAATTGATAGAGTGAGAGTTTGGCGAGAAATTGCTCGTTTAGAAAGAATGAGAAATAACGATTTAGTGGCGGCAACTTATTTGCTTAGAAGTATGCGAACTTTGGGTTATGATAAGTTTAATGAGTTACCTTATGTCTTAAAAATTTTAGAGGAAAAAGGCTTTAAATCAGAGGCAAAAGCGACAGAAGTGATGTTTAAGGACATTGATCAACAAACAGAAAATGCCTTAGATTTTCTTAATATAACTTATACTAATTTGCTAAAATATGACCGTGAAGAATATGAAATTATAGATGATAGGAGAGATAAAAATAGTTATAAAGTATCGGTAATCGTTTCTCTTTATAATGCCGCTCCTAAATTACCGTTATTTTTACGGGTTTTAGCACAACAAACTCTGGCAAAAACAGGAGAGATGGAAGTAATTTTAATGGATAGTGGTTCACCTGATGAAGAATATCAGGTATTTTTAGCCCTAGCGGATGAGTTAAAGTTACCTATCGTCTATTTTAGGTCACATAAACGGGAAACAATCCAAAAAGCATGGAATCGGGCAATTTTAGAGGTTCGATCACACTATATCACCTTTTTAGGAGTGGATGAGACGATTATTCCCGAATGTTTAGAAGTCCTTGCCGAAGAATTAGACAAAGATGAGGAAACCGATTGGGTAATTGCCCATAGTTTAGTTACCGAAGTAGATTTACAGGGTAATCATTTTCAAGATATTATGCTTTATAATCGGGCTAATTATGACCAAAATTTAGAATACTTAGAAACCTGCTACCTTTCCTTAGTAGGAGGCTTGTACAGAAAAAATATCCATGATAGATATGGTTATTATGATCCAACTTATCGGGGGGCTGGAGATACAGAATTTAAAAACCGAGTTTTGCCTCATATAAAAACAAAAATGGTCAATCGAGTTTTAGGGTTATTCTGGAATTATCCTGATGCCCGTACCACTCAAAGCCCTATGGCAGAAGTCGAGGATATTCGGGCTTGGTATCTTCATCGCAGTTTAGGGGGAGTTAAATATGCTTTTGCCAATAAAAATCCTGACGTAGTGGAAGAGTTTTTATATCGTGCGTTAGCTTATCGTAAGTCTTATTGTGGACATATTAGCAGTGATATTGAGTATGCTTACAATCTGTGTCAATTTTTGGCAGAAATTAAGCCTACATCGCCTCTATTACAATTTAAACCTAGCATTGAACAACTTTTAACCGCATATCGACAGTTAGACTGGTTAGAAAATACGGAAACTTTTACGGCGACTAAAACTCTTTGGAAAACCCGCCAATTAGCGAAAAATATAGAAGATTTACACCGAAAAATAGCCCTGAAATTAGGTAATAGTAACTTTAATCCTAACTATGATATTTTCCATGATAATCGTCATGAACAACACGCTAATCTCTGGAAAACTGAATTGAGTTTAATTAATCGCTAGAAAGTATGAAGCTATCAGCAATACTAATATATTTTTATCTAAATTATGAACAAAGCTGATCAAAATATGCCAGAAATTACAGAAGCACAAATAGAAAGGTTATATCAATTAAAGATATATGGTCGTTGGATTTTGGTTGTATGTGCTTGGATACTAATTTTACCATGGTCATTGTGGCAATTTAGAGAAACAATTTCTCTTTGTCAAGAAAGATGCACTTGGGCGGCGATTCGAGTCGGAATTGAGTTTACTCCTTTAGGCGCGTTGGGAATTGCTTTTTGTGTTGGTTTTACCACTTCTGTATTAATCTGGCAAAGTCTTCATATTCTTCGAGGGGGATTGTCGAATAAAGAAAAATATTATCTTCGTCGGGAGATAGTTAAAATTCTTCAGCAAGGGGAAAAACACTGGCTTTATCGTTATTTTCATTAAATATAATATAAGGGTGAAAACCCTTATTTAAAACTAATTTTTAGCCCCCGCTAACAGGTGGAATTAAGGCGATTTCATCTTGATCATTTAAGATAAAATTAGGTTCAACAAATTGTAAATTAACTGCAAATCTGGTGATATTTTCCCAAGGCTTTAATTCTGGTTTTTCTTTTAAAATAAAATCTTGTAATAATTGTTCAACTGTTATATTCTGTTCTAATTTAAAGGTAATTTCTCCTTTTTGATAAGTTTCTTGATAGATGGCAAATAGTTTGACTATTACTGTTATTTTATCTTTGCTTTCTTTCATTTGTTTCTGTTTCTTTATTGGATATTAACCAGAGTAAAAGATTGGCACAATAATCTCCAGATAAGGATGTTAAGAATTAATGGTAAAGCATAGACTCTAATTTCTATTTTCTGGAATAAAACTGCGATCGAGTCTTCCATAACTCCACAATTTGTGATAATAATTAAGACTAACTTGGTCTAAATCGTCTCTTAATTGGTTAATAGCAATACCATCATTACCGATTTCTTTACCTGAACTGTGAATATACTTGTCATCTCCTAAATACAAAGCCACGTGATTAACCCTTGCATCACCGAAAAAAATTAAATCTCCTATCTGTAACTCATCCCTCGATATTCTGGTGGTAAAATCTTCTTGTTGATAAGAGTCTCTGGGTAACCATACTCCTACACTAGCAAATGCACTTTGCATTAAACCAGAACAATCATAATTCGGTGCGACAGTGCCACCCCATAGATAATAATTGGGGATTTTCATGGCTTGGTAAGTAAATTCTATTACCTGAGAAATGAGGGTTTCTATTTTTTCTCTTGTGACGGAAACAGGTTGATATGGTTGAGGTGCGATTTCTAGTTCTGTTAAATTAGTTATATGTAAATAGGCACAGTATTTATCTTCTAAGGAGCAAACTTTTACTGTATTGTTGACTATATCATGGGAAAGGACTTTTAAATATCTGCCTTTTTTTAATTGGGTAGCTAATTCTTTACAGTCGGGTTGGGCATATAAATTTAAGTTAGTTAAACAGATATATTCTCCTGTAGGAGATGAGGGTAATAAATTGGATAATTTAGGATTCATAAAATTTAGATAGGTTTCAGGTTTCAGGAGTTGGTGTGTTAGGGTATTGGGGAGAAGTTAATTAAACACTTTTGCCTTTTGCCCTCCTCCCTCTCGAGCAGGGTTTTTTTATTTTCAAATTTTAACTATCTTTTTTTATCTCATTTTTTCTTTTTTCCCCTTAATCTTAGACTTAAGATTAAATTTTAACCTTTTTTATTTTGTTTTAATTTTTCTGTCTTTATTTTTCCTTTTTTCCCCATGTTTATCTCTGTCTATCTTGTTTTCAATACACTCTAGATTTTTTTCTTTTCTATTCTTTTGAGCATTACTGACTTTTACTGGGAGCATTCCGGTTATGCAGTAATCAGAAATACTGAGTTTAATTTCGCTATTAAGATAAGCACAGCGTAAATGAAGAATTTATGGAGAGAGAGAATTTATTGGTAAACAATGGTTGACGGTTGACATATCTGATGATGGACAGGTTTATGTTTCAACTCTACGTTTACAAGATGAAGAATTACTGATTGTGATTAGCAATGATTGCCCACAAACAGCTATTTTTGACTATGGAAAAAGATGAGCAATTGAGACTCTATTTGGAATGTTTAAGACAAGATGGATTTAGATTTAAACAATCATCAATTTATTGAATGTTTAAAATTTTTGTCCTGTACTTAGCCAAATTATATTAAAAATACTAGATATGATCATTATTTAAAACTTTTTATTTACCCATATGCCAACTCAAACTTTTTTTAATTTAACAGAAGCAAAGCAACAAATAATTATTCAAAAATCCCTCGAACAATTTGCAAGTCACAGTTATGAAGCGGTTTCTATATCGAGAATTGTGCAAGAAGCAAGAATTGCTAAAGGCAGTTTCTATCAATATTTTCAAGGAAAAGAAGACTTATATTTATACTTAGTGGATATTGGTATTGCTAGACAAAAATCTTTTATTGAAAATGCCGATTTACCCTCTATTGAAAATGGATTTTTTCCCTATTTAAGATCACTACTAAAAACAAGTCTTGATTTTCAAATAAGTCATCCCCATTTTACACAAATTTTGTTTAGATTACCCAATTACGGTGATATACCTTTCCGTGACGAAGTTTTTCACCGCACAAAAGCTGTTTCGATTGCCTTTATCAAAGAAAAAATCGAATATGCGATCGCACTTGGACAATTACCAAAGTATATTAACCCCGATATGGTAGCTTTTATGATTGTAACATTAGGTAACGAATTAAGACAATTTATCCCCAGACATTTAGGAATAAAAATTGGAACATTAGTTAAAGAAGATGCACCATTAGATATTAATGCTATTAATAAAACCCTTGACGATTTTGTCAATACCCTTGAAAAAGGTATCGGTAAAAATTGAGAAAGATAGTTTGTGTAGGTTAATAAAATAGTTGGTAAATTAGAGTGACTAAGAGTCTTATTACATGATTTCCCTCGGCAATATAGGTGTCAGGCATCAGGTGTTAAGAAAACTAACCAATTAAGAAATTTCCCCTAACACCCTAATATCTCAACAACCCCCTTATTAATATACTCACTCAAAGTAACACCATCAACCCCCATTTCCGTATGATTTTGGGCGGCTAAAATTCCCCCTTGTTGATGCAACCAACCACAAGTGGCAACTACGTTGGAAACGGGAAAAATGTTTAAATTAGTTTGGGCGATAATTGCCCCTAAAAAACCACTTAACACATCTCCACTTCCTCCCCGCGCTAAGGCTGGTGTGCCTAAATTGATAATCCAATTATTAATTCCCTTTTCGCTGACTAAAGTTTTTGCCCCTTTGAGTAAAATAGTTGTATTAGTCATTTTTGAAGCCGTTTTTAATACTTCTAATGAATTTTCTGATAAATTGAGTTGGGGAAATAATCTTCTAAATTCTCCTATATGAGGAGTAAGAATGGTTGGAGATTTTCTTTGTTTAATTGTCTGCCAATATCTCCCCTCTGCCAAAATGTTTAAACCATCTGCATCAATAATTAAAGGTATTTCACTATTCAAAATTGGTGCTAATATTTGCTCTTGATATGCACTAACTTCTCTTCCTATTCCCATACCAAATGCGATCGCATCATATTTGTTTAAATCCAGATTACCCAAAGAAGTAAACACACCGTTATCATTAGTAGGAAGTTCAATCACCAAAGCCCAAGGAAAATGCGATATAAGGGTTTTTTTAAGCCCATGAGGCACAGCAAAAGTAATCATGCCGCTCCCTCCACATTTTGCACCATAACCAGCTAATAAAGCCGCTCCTGAGTACTGATTTGAACCGCAAATTAAAAGTAAATTTCCCTGTTTATATTTATGGGTATTGACGTGACGGGGTAAGGGTAAACAATTTTTGACATCTTCTTTAGTAATGATATGGGGATTTGTCTCAGATACATATTGACAATGGAAACTATAATTAACATTTTCTGTCTGATTCTTTTCTCTTTTTCTCTCCTCACTATTTAGGAGGTATAAAGGGGGGTTTCTCTCTCCCCTTTCATCATCATCACCATCATCATTATTTTTGATTCTCTCACCCGTAAGCAAAGATTCAGGAATACCTATATCAATCAAATGCAAACTCCCTGTATATTCCACCGCCGAAGAAAGAAATAAACCAACTTTCCACAAACCTAAACAGAGAGTATATACTGCTTTTACTGCTATGCCTAAAACATTACCTGTATCGGTGTGAATGCCAGAAGGGATGTCTATACTAACTACTGGTATGGATTGTTGATTTAACCAGATAATATCTTCTCTTAATTTGCCCTCAATATTACGAGTTAAGCCAAAACCAAATAGACAATCCACAAGAAAATCACAAGCGGATAAATCCTCAATAAATTCGACAGAAGCAATACCCAAAAATTCAGCGTATTGTAAATGTTGTTTAGTCAAATCCTTTGATTTTTCTCTCAAGGGAATATATAGAGATACCTGAAACCCTTGTAAAAATAATTCCCTTGCAATAACTAAACCATCACCACCATTATGACCACAACCAATAATTAAGCCCACTTTTTGATAAAGATTAAGGGGATAAAGTTGGGTAATTTTTTGACTAGCAAACACTGCCGCTTTTTCCATTAAACTAGCCACAGGCATCCCCTCAGAGAATATTCTTCCCTCTATCTCCTGCATTTGTTTCGCTGTTACGGCAATAGATGTTTTTATCATCAACAATTAAATATTAGAAATAAATTAGGAATTAGTAAAGACAAGGCAATCAGTTAATAGTGAATAGTAAATAGTTGATAATTAATAACTCCTAACTCGTTTCTCCCTAACTCCCCTTCTTCATTACCTCATCTTCTTAACACCTGAAACCTGAAACCTCTAACCTCTAACTTAACTTACTACCCAATAGGAATAGACTAAACAATGTGCCACTATTCCACAGACTATGTACCATTATAGAAGCTAAAAGACTGCGAGAACGAGTATAAACAACTCCTAAAATAATCCCCAATACGGCTAGGGGTAAGGCTTCTGCTAAACTCAAATGTGCGATCGCAAATACAATACCTGAAACAACGATTGCACTACCCACTGACATATAACGAGTCAGAGAAGGAAGTAAAAACCCTCTAAACATTATCTCTTCAAAAATAGGTGCGGCAATAGAAGCAGTAATGAAAAATATAATTAAAGCAAATTTATCCTGAGACTCTAAGGCTAACATTAACAAAGGATTACTTCCCCCTTTCCCTTGCCATATCTGTTGATTTAGTAGAGAAACAAAGAATACGAGAGGGATTGCTGTTAAATATCCTCCGAAGCCCCACCAAAACCAATTTTTATTCGTTAATTTAAACCAATCTGTCGGTAGAGGGAAAAAAGATTTAACAGATAAATATAAAACAGATAACCCTCCTCCTGCCATTAATAGGTAAGTAACCAAAACATATAATGCTTTACCTTTTATGTCTAAACCAGTAGGATTAAAACCACTTACGCCAATGAGAATCGGTAATAAAATCTGAGAAAGAAAGAAAAACCCAACAATTAAAACTTGCCCTATTATTTCCCAATCCCAAGGAGAATCCCAAATTTTTCCTGCATTGGTTGCTAAAATTGACTCTTCTTTTTTCAAGGCTAATTGTACAATTAAGAAAATAATTAAACCAAAACCAATCAAGCCTCCGACAACAGGAATAATACTTAGCAATAATAATCTTGTGATGGCTTTTTCTGCTAATTCTTGGGTTTTATTATTAATTTCTTCTAATTTATTAAGATTATTTTCAATAGCATACAGCTTAGATAAAGTTATATTTTTAAACCATCCATCTAATTTTTTCTCGATGATTTCTTGTTTATTTATACTAATATCACTATTGTTTATCCAAATTGAATTTAATATTTCTGCTGTGCTTTTATCGCTAATTTCTTGCCAATAAGTGGTTGCTTGATCATCATTTTCTTGGTAAGCATAAATAATACCTAGCTTAATTTTTAAGTCTTCAATAAACGCCTGATTTTCTTGTATTTCTTGCTTTAATTTTTTCCTCGGAGTCTCCGAAGCAATTGCTTTATCTTCTTGATTGGAAATATTTTCACTTTCTTTTACCAACTCTGCTTCAGTTAAGGTGTTATTATACTGCTCCTGTGCGATTAAGTAAGGATTATTGCCGATAAGACTTTGGGTAAAACTTTTTTGATTATCTGAAGATGGTTGCCACTCCGAGGCGTTAAGAATCAGATTAGTTTGATATAACTCTAAGCGTGACTGAATTTGAGTCTCTGTTAAACTTTGAGTCAAGGCAAAAAAAACGCTGTATAGAGAAATAGCTGTTAATATGATAAGGAGCGATCGCTTCACATTCATCGATTTTAGAGGGGAAAAATAATAGTTATTTATAAATTCGGATATATATACAAAAAATCATAGGGACTCGAAAACGAAATCAAGCCCCTAGACGTTAATAGTTGATTGTTGATGGTTAATGGTTGATAGTTGGTAAATATTATAGTCAAGTTGGATCTTTTTGACAAGAACTTATATTTTCACCATATCAAGAAAAACAATCTCAAATAATAATTGATGATTAAGAATAAGTTAAGCTAGGGATTGTTTATATTTGGCAATAATTTGTCTTTGACGAGTAAATAAAATCACTTCTACTTTTACAGGAAAATCACTATGATTAAGAATATACTTTTCCGAATTTTTAGCTATTTTTTCAGCCATATAATTATATATTTTTTCAGTCCAATTACTATTATTATTTATATCAAATTCTTGCAAAATTTCTAATGCTGATTCAGTAGTTTTTGCTGTGAATAATAATTGACAAATATCCTGATTTAAGCCCAAAAAAGATGCGATCGCAGTTAAAATCTCTAATCTTCCATCGGCTAAATGATGATGAGTATGAAAAATATTACCAGCTAATTTGATTAACTTACCATGATAACCAAGAAGAATAATTGATTTAACTTTTGCATGAGAAGCCGTAACTAACATTGAACCTAACCAGTTAGCAGTCTTAACTAATTGAGAAGAATTAAAACCTAATTTAACCGCTAAATCTAAACCATTTTCTCCAATACAAAACACTAATTGATCATGATTTTTACTCTTATTAATTAGCTCCTCCTGATATAATTCTAACTGTTCCTTGCTGGTCAAAGGTTGAGAAATTCCACTTGTACCCAACAAAGACAACCCTTCTATTATCCCAAAAGCCGAATTAGAAGTTTTTTCTGCGAGTTTTTTTCCTTCAGGTAAAATAATTTTTACTTCAACTAAAAAATGATTTTTAAGATTATTTAAAATATTAAATTCTAGTAATTTATGAGCATAATTATAAATAGCAGATTTTCCACCTAAATCAATAATTTTTCCCACTCCTTCTCCTCCTTCAATGATAATTTTTGTTTCTTGACTAGGAGTTAGTGTAACTAAAGCCCAAATAGGAGTATTGCGAGTTATATCCAGATTTTTACCCGGTTCTGACCTCGTAATTGCTAATACTTGATTACTACTAATTTTAGAGATTTGCTCAATAAAAATAATGGCTTTTTCTGGTGGATTAATTAAATCAATTTCTACGGAATTATCTGTTAAACTATTATCTAAATATCTAATACCTGCCACTGCTGAAGCTGTAGCAAATACAGGTAATGTATAACCAAAACTACTGAGCATCTAATCAATCAATGTAAATCACAAAAAATATAAAACATATATTAACATCTAGCGTTTAGGCTTTAATGGGATATTCCAAGATTTTACCCTTATGTCTAATTATTATGTTATAATGTATAATGGCTATCTTTTGGAGAGGTGGCAGAGTGGTCGATCGCGCTCGACTTGAAATCGAGTGACTGGAAACAGTCCGTGGGTTCAAATCCCACCCTCTCCGTTCTCTACATTAGTATCAAAAACATTTTTATAATCATAAAGGCAGATAGAAAATTAATCATCGATTTTATCTAATAAGTTTTCTGCCTAGTTTTGCCTTCAATTCTCCTTTAATGCGGTTTAAAATTGAGGTTTCATCAAGGGAATTAATAATGTTTTCTACCACTGCATGAGGACCATTTTCTCCCCATGATGCCCCATTTGCTAAATAAACTTTACATATTTGTCCAATTGTATAAGTGGAAACTCCTGCAAATGCTCCTTGTGCGATCGCAACTGACATATAAGGCACAACGGTTAAACCTCCAGAAACAGGGGTTGTTAATCCTAAAATACCTTTAAGGGAACTTAAACCAAAGGTTACTAACACATCACTAGCGGTAACTCCTCCTAAACTGATGGCTATTTTTTGTAACAATTTCACCGCACTTTGTTGAGTCATGGCGATATTATAAAGTTGTGATAACCTTAAAATCATAACCACGTCGATGATTGCCCCTGTAAATAAATCTATAGCTGTGACAGGATTAAGCGCGATCGCACCTGCTTTAGTCATCATGGTTTGTTGTATAATCTTTTCTGCCTCTGCATCTCGATAAACAAGTTTTTGTTGAATTAAACGCTCATTAATTTGTCCCGTAGATAACATGGTATTTAAAGCAACCAAAGATTTACCCTCTTGATGGAGAATTTCTAATATTTTTAACTGTAAATCTCCTATTTGTGGCTTTCCCCGTTGACGTATTATTTTCACTTTTCCCTCTTTATCCTTTACCGCCACTGTTTCTAAAGGAGAAGCCGAAACCATGACAATTTCATCCGGTGATAATAATTCCCTTACCCTAACATCCCTAATAGTAGAATAAATTTCGATGCGATCGGACTGAGGATATTGATCAATTTTATTAAATACTAAAATCATTGGTTTGCCCACCTCTCGCAATTGGCATAAAGCCTGATACTCTACCCTCGTAATATCTCCCGCAATCACAAACAAAATTAAATCCACCCTAGAAGCAATATCATGGGCTAACTTTTCCCTCGTTTCCCCGTCAATTTCATCAATCCCCGGAGTATCTATCAACTGAATTTGGACATTTTCCGAACCCTTAATCAATCGTTGAATATTTTGCTCTCCATTACCAATACTCTCCTTACTTAAACGCCAATTAGTTTGCTCAATTTCTCTTGTCACTCCATGAAGTGGCCCAGTAATAAAAATTTCTTGACCAATTAAAGCATTCAAAACACTAGATTTTCCCTTTCCCACCATGCCAAAAGCGGCAATTTGAATCACTGAATCTTCTAATTTTTGTAACATTTGATTCAAGTGAGCAATTTCTGTCTCTAATCCCTGCTTCTCTTCCTCTTTCAAATCCAGATTTAATAATAAATTCCGTAAAGATTCCTGTGCCTTATGATAATTTATTTCTCCCTGCCAATGAGCAAAATCAATAATCGCATTTTCCCAATCTTCTTCCCACATAACATTATTAACTCAAGTTATAGCCTTAAAAGGATTATTCCTATATTTTAAAATGTTCTCGGTCATTACAATTCATTTCACCACAAGAATCATTGACAACCATGAGGGTTGAACAACTTTCAAATCCCATGCTGAGGTTAATTTTTAATCTCAAAGATGTTGTGCGATAAAATGTACAATTTCAAACTTTAGAAAAAAATAGTGATAAAAATAATTAATATAAGTACTGCAAGAAATAATTTATTCAGTCTAATAGAACAAGTAAATCAAGATCATCATCCTCGGATTATCAGTAGTAAAAAAGGGGATGTCGTAATCTTATCAAAAGAAGACTGGGACAGTTTACAAGAAACCTTGTATTTACAATCTATTCCTAACTTAGTCTCATCCATAAAAACAGCAGAAAAAGATAATGAATGGGTATCAGAGGAGGAATTTTTGGAAGTTTTAAATGACTTGAAAGATTGAATTTAGTCGAAATACTCTAAAGGATGCGAAAAAACTTAAATCTGCAAAATTAGATGGTAATCTCAAAGAATTACTCAACATCTTAAAATCAAACCCCTATGAGTCTCCTTACGAAAAATTATCAGGTAATCTAAAAGGTTACTATTCAAGGAGAATAAATATTAAGCATCGCTTAGTTTATCGTGTTGATGACAATAATCAAACCATCAAAATTCTTTCTGTCTGGTCTCATTATGAATAGATTTTATTTCTGACTGAGGGTTAATTCTTCTTGTAGTAATTTCTTATATACTTTAGGCAAAAATTTCGTCATATTATTATCTTCTATGCCATAACCCAAACTTGTCCAAGTAGGAGATAACATTCTTAACACATCATCTATTTTTTCTTCTCTCAATAACTCTGCTATATCTTTTTCCCATGCTGTAGTATCCGTTAACCAGTTGTAGAGAACTTTATCCTGATACTCAGGCTCAAAACTATAATCTTTCCACACCAAAAACTTAGAAGGATGAGGATGATATTTTGCCGCTTTTTCTGCCCAGGTGGTATTTAAAAATTGATAACGTCCAGAGGCCGTGCTACATTTACCTTTATTAGGTCCATTAATAATGGTCATGCAAATATTCGGATGTTCGCTTAAATCATCCACATATTCGCCACTATAAATTACATAATAGGGGTTTAAATAATTAGACTCACTAAAACTAATAGTACGCATTAACGCCCTAATATAAGGATCTCCCCCTTGCATAACTAATGGAGGACTACCATAAATACTCGAAATTAAATGTTGTCCTGCGGTTTTGATTTCTGCTTTTTTTTCCCGAAAAATAGCGTTGCCGATTCCAGTTAGTATGATTAGTAAGATAATCAGTTTAAAAAAGTTGACAATTTGTGTGCTAAAGGAGTGCGATCGATTAATATTGGTCATACTACCAGAAACAAATAACTAGATTAATTCAGTATTAGTTACTGTTCCTATCATATAGTAATCCGATTCTAGTGAGCACCTTTACGCAATAAAACCACTTTTACTGTGGCGATAATCAACGCTAAATCGTACCAAATAGACCATTTTCTCTGATACTGTAAATCTAAAGACACTATTTGCTCAAAATCATCCACCAAAGAGCGTCCATTAACTTGCCATTCTCCGGTAATACCGGGTTTAACTCTCAATCTCAACCAATGACGTGAACTATAGTGACTAACTTCACAAATTGTTGGGGGGCGAGTTCCCACTAGACTCATATCTCCCAATAAAACATTCCAAAATTGGGGAAATTCATCAAGGCTAGTTTTCCGTAAAAATGCTCCTACTCTAGTAATTCTAGGATCTTGATCGTTTTTGAATATATGACCTTTAGCTTTATTTTCCACTAAGTGCTTTTTTTGATCTGCATCGCTATACATAGAGCGAAATTTCCAAATGCGAAAAGGCTTACCATTCAAACCGCAACGAATTTGACTATATAAAACAGGCCCCTGACTATCCCACTTAATTGCGATCGCAATGGGAATAAATATCAAAGCAGTAATCACTAAGCCCACACAACCACCAAGAATATCAAAATATCTTTTAAAAGTGCTGTAAGCAGATACATGAATAGTAGTATTTACCCCTTGAGGGTAAGAAGTCAAATCAGAGGATGGTAAGAGATTATTTAAAAATCGGCTATCAGAGAAAAACATGATCTTTTCATTAGGATTAAACAACGTTATTAATCAACATTTCTACTTAAGTCAAATCTTAAGCTCAGAATCAACACTAAGTGATTACACTTAAGTAAAAACTTTTAGTAATTAACTATAGCATTTAATAGATAAGTCTATAATTTTTTTTTACAAACGTCACCATTTATTTCTTAAAGATTCTGTAAAGTTTTCAATAAAGAGGTTTTGTTAAGTTTGTTTAACAGGAAATAAAATTTTTTGTAAAGATTTCATGAAGTGTACAATACTTAGTTGATTTTTTTAAAAAAACTGTTATAGTTAATCTTAATCCAAAAATACGTAAGTGTTAGTATTTATTAAATAAAGAAAATATACTCATGAACAAACTTTTATCTTTTTCCCTTGTGCCTTTTGCCGCTACTACTACCGTTATTTCAGTAATAATGACTTCTGCTCCTGCGAAGGCTATTAGTTTCAATTTTGGTGGAACACAAGTAGATAAGTCTCTAGGGTATTGGACAACTAGTGTTTCTGGAACAACAGTTAACACTTTCGATAGTTCTCTTATCAGTGGCATTTATAATAATGGGGGAATCATCACTTCTGGCACAACACCCGGACAGTATGCAACTCCAGCAAATAATACATCAAACTACTTCTCTGTTGGTCCTTCCACTAGCACCCCCGCTACTATTAAACAGCGTAATGGTCGTCCCGCTTGGAATTATTTTGGACTTTACTGGGGTTCAATTGATGGTTACAATAGCATCGAATTTTATAACAATGGAAGACTTCTACAGAGTTTTACAGGTAGTGATATTATCGCCTCTGCGAATGGTAATCAGACCGCTTCTAATACCAATCGGTATGTTAATTTCTTTTCCGATAATTCCTTTGGTTTCAATGAAATTCGTTTGAGTTCGACATCAAACGCCTTTGAAAGTGATAACCATGCTTTTCGTGAAGTGCCTGAACCTTTAACTATTTTAGGAACTGGTTTAGCTTTAGGTTTAGGAGGTTTATTCAAGTCTAAGCAGTCTAAAAAACAATCTGTTGAGGCTTAATTTTTTTTGTATATTTGATTAAAAGCTACTTCAAATACTGGTCTATTTATTCTGGTTTTGTGTGGATAGTTTGTTTTCGCAATTTTACTGGTTTATAATTCCCTGTTTTCCTATTAAGTTGTATATGAATTCAGGGGTTTTGAATTTCGTCAAAAAGTAAAGTAGCTGAACTAGGGTATAGGGAATGAGTTAAACAAAATATTCTTCATGTTCGTCTGTATTAAAAAGCTAAAAATAATATAAGTTTTTATTGATTTTTGCCTGTTGCCTTATAAGTTTTTGTTATTTTTTGTCTCTTGATTAGATTTTATTTCTAAAACAACAAAATCAGTTCTGTTTTCTCTTTTTTGTATGTTTCTGTTTGTTATTTACATACTTAATTTACTTTTTTATACTCTTTTATACTCTTTTTTACTGAGTTTTGATTTAACAGGCTTATTTGTTGAAAAATCGGCTATCAGAGAAAAACATGATCTTTTCATTAGGACGAAACAAAGTTATTAATCAACATTTATACTTAAATTAAATTTTAAGCTCTGACTCAAAAAATGCGTAGTTACACTTAGGCAAGATATGCTCGTAGTTAAACACGCTATTTAAAATATTAAGTCTATTATTATTTTTACAAACATTATTATTTATGATCTCAAGATTCTGTGTGCTTCTATATATAAGGCTTTTATTAAATTTGTTGAACAAAAAATAAAAATTTTTGTAAAGATTTCAGAAAGTTCACAGTACTTAGTTGATTTTTTAGAAAAAACTGTTATAGTTAATCTTATCCAAGAAAATACGTAAGTATAAATAGTTATTAAAGAGGAACATATACTCATGAACAAAATTTTATCCTTGTCCCTTGTGCCTTTAGCCGCCACTGCTACTGTTGCAACTATCGCTTTGACCCCTGATTCTGCCCAAGCAGTTACTATTGGCAGTGTTCAAATTGCTGGACAAATAACTTATACGGAACATACAGTTAATGATTACTTAGATTTTCATTCCTTCAATGTTTCTTTTGGTGGTACAGGAATTCTTTCTGGTTTAAATGGGTTAATGGGACCCAATGCAGTTGCCGATATTTTTTTAGGTGCTGTTAATGGTGTAAATGGAACATACAACGGAACTACGTCCGATCCATTTATTACTTTTGCCAATGGAGTTAAATTTGCTGCCGATAATCCTATTTCAACTATATTAAATTTCTCTGGTGACGGTCAAATAGATATTCCTTCCTTTACTGGTACTTTTTACAATGGTACAACGGCTCTAGGACAGGGGGTTCTATCAGCCCAGAAACTTGCTAACGGTAGTTACTCAATGACTATTGAAGCGTCTCCAGTGCCTGAACCTTTAACTATTCTAGGTACAGGTTTAGCTTTAGGTTTAGGAGGTTTATTCAAGTCTAAGCAGTCTAAAAAACAATCTGTTGAGGCTTAACTGTTCGTATATTTAAGTGGGAATTATATCAAATAGTTGTCTATTTAATTATTTATTTTTGGTTTTGTGCGGATAGTTTGTTTTTATAAATTTACTGATTTATCATCCCCCGTTTTCCCATTGATTATGTGTGGGTTATGGGGGATTTTAATTTGTTCAAAAGGTTAGAACGATACCATATCAGAATTATGGCAAGGTTTTTGACTTATCAGTATTTAACCTGATACCCACTTCATGGCACTACTTTTTGATCAACCCTTAACTAATTGATAAAGCCTTTTAAATTCTCTTTGTTGTTGACTGTGATCTACTATGGGTAAGGGATAACCACAACTACTTGCTTCGAGGGGAGATATTTTTCCTGTCACCAAATCTTTAGTATCTAAATGTCTGATTTCTGGTAGCCATGTGCGGATATATTCAGCTTCTGGGTCAAATTTTTGGGCTTGAGAGGCAGGGTTAAAGATTCTTAAAGGTTTGGGATCCATTCCACTAGAAGCACTCCATTGCCAACCGCCATTGTTTGCGGCTAAATCACCATCATAGAGTTTTTGCATAAAATATTTTTCTCCCCAACGCCAATCAATTATTAAATCTTTGGTGAGGAAGCTGGCCACAATCATCCGACAACGGTTGTGCATCCATCCTGTTTCATTTAGCTGTCTCATTGCCGCATCAACTATGGGATAACCTGTTTTTCCTTCACACCATGCTTGAAATTTTTTTTCATCATTTTCCCAAGGGAATTGTTTAAATTGTTCTCTATATGCTCCTTCTGCTAATTGAGGGAAGAAGTATAAGCAATGTTGGTAAAATTCTCGCCATGCAATTTCTTTCTGCCATGCAATAATATTTTCTCTAGCTTCGTCACTATTACAATTTGTTAATTCTGCTTGACTTTTTTCCCAAATAGTTCTTACAGATACTGCACCAAATTTTAGGGCGGCACTTAGTTGAGATGTGCCATCAAGAAAGGGATAATTGCGATCGCACTCATAATTATAAATAAGAGATTGACAGAAATACTCTAGTCTTTCGAGGGCGGATTCTTCTCCGGGCGACAAAGGCAAATCTGCATCCCATGAAAAACCTAAATCATTGAGAGAAGGTATATTAATAGTACCTAATTCTTTGACAATGATTTTTTCTGAGTCATTTAAACCCGTGAGTTGTTGGGGTGAGTCAACGGGAGATGATTTAGGCTGCGCTTCCCAGTTGCGCCAGAAGGGAGTATAAACGGTATAAGGAGTTTGATTGCTTTTAGAGAGAATTTCTCCGGGAGAATGTAAAAGTTGATCCCAAAAAGTTTGAGTTTCGATGGATTTTTCTTTCAATGCTTGACTAACATTTTTATCTCTGTGGCGAGAAAAAGGTTCAACATCTAAATTCCAGTAAACCGCATCAGCTTTGAGTTTTTCTGCAAGGGAAGGAATAGTCTTTTCTGGGGTGTTATGGAAAATTAATAAATCACTACCGAGTTTTTGATATTTCGTTTTTAATGCTTCTAGGCATCCTAATAAGTATTTGACTCTGGCAGGTGCGATGTCATCTTTTTTTAATATATTAGGGTCTAGGCAAAATACACCGATAACTTTTTTATCTTTTGTGTAGGCTTTTGCTAAACCGATATTATCGTTAATTCTTAAGTCTCGACGATGCCAGAAAATAATCATAAATTAAGGATTTAGGGTTCGGGGTTAGGAGTTGGGAGTTAGGGGATAAGAGTTAAAAGATTATGAATGTTTATTCGAGTCCAATTTCACTGCTACGTCTGTATTGACGGTAAGCGGCGAAAAATAAACCAATTAAGGTTACAGGAATTAAACCTAAAACAATACCAAGTAATAAAGGCTCTACCATTTATTTTTTTCCTCAATAAAAATATTTCTTAAATTATCTATTAGAAAGTTTATCAAAAATATGACTGGAAAAATGGATTTTTTCTGAATCTATCGCTGAAAAAGTTGATTAATAGTCACTTTCAGAAAATTTGTGCTACCATCAGCAATAAAATATTTAAGAAAATACGTTTATGGGTAAGGTTTTAGTCTTGAATGCCTCCTATGAACCGCTTAATATTACTAACTGGAAAAGAGCGGTTATTTTATTACTCAAAGGAAAAGCCGAACAGTTAGAACATTATGAAAATTTTATTTATCCGACTTTTCCCTTTCCTTCCGTTATTAGGTTACGTCACTATGTCAAAGTACCTTATAAAGATATTCCTTTAACCAGAAGAAATATCCTAGAGCGCGATCGCCACTCTTGTCAATATTGTGGTTACAGAGGAGATCAATTAACCTTAGACCATATTCTACCTCGTTCTCGTGGAGGTGCAGACAGTTGGGAGAATCTTGTTACCGCTTGTGTTCGTTGTAATATAAAAAAAGGAAATAGAACTCCAAAAGAGGCTCATATGCCCTTGCATAAATCACCGAGAAAGCCTTATAGTAGTCTTCACTTTGAAATTGTTAAATGTACCAAAGATAATCTTAACCATGAATGGCGTAAGTATGTTATAGGTATCTAAAATAGGGCAAGGAGTAAAGTGAAAAGGGCAAGGGGCAAGGAGCAAAGGTGAAGAATGAAGAATGAAGAATTAAAAACTCATAATCCTGAACTCGTTTCTCCCCAATACCCCAATACTTGACATCTCACCTCCCTCTCGCCTCATCTCCCTGTCTTCACCTGTAAACAGAAGATATGCAGTAGCTTAACGAATAAATATGGACATTTTAATTGTTGAAGACGAAAGGGAAATCGCCCAATTGATTAATAGTTGTTTAAGTCGAGAGGGTTTTGCTTGTCATCATGCCTATGATGGAATCACTGCCCTTCAACAGGCTCAAACTATTCAACCAGACTTAATTATCCTCGATTTGATGTTACCCCAACTAGACGGGTTAGAAGTCTGTAGTCGCATCCGTAATCAGGGTATGACAAAAGATCCCTATATTCTCATGTTAACGGCAAAAGGAGAAGAGCTCGATCGCATCATTGGTTTATCTACAGGGGCAGATGATTACTTAGTCAAACCTTTTAGCCCCAGAGAATTAGTTGCCAGAGTTAGAGCATTACTACGCCGTAGTTTACGCCACGAAAAACAGTCACAAATATATGAAACCTCCCACTTTATACTCAATTTAGACGAACATATCGCCACCCGTAAACTAGAGAATCAACCCCAAGAAGAATTAGACTTAACAGCCCTTGAATTTAATTTACTTTCTGCCTTCATTAGTTATCCCGGAAAAGTTTGGAGTAGAGAGCAATTAATTGATAAACTATGGGGGGCAGATTTTTTCGGAGATGAAAGAGTCGTTGATACTCACATTCGCCGTTTACGCAAAAAAATTGAACCGAATCCTGCCCAACCTTCTTTTGTTAAAACTGTTGTCGGTGTAGGCTACAAATTTGAAGATAATTAATCATAATTAGCGTTAAGTGACAATATTTCTACTAACCAACTCTGAACCCCGAACCCCGAACTCAAATCATGCAACCTTTTGACTACACAACCCTGAAAGCCGTTTGTTACTCCCTCCAAGAAAATTATATTCCCTCTCGTTTAGAACAAGTTTACCAGTGCGATCGCACCTCTATTAGTCTTTGTTTGAGAAATATTGAGAAAAAATCATGGTTAACCATTTCATGGCATCCTCAAGCCGCCAGAATTTGTGTTGGTAATCCGCCCCCTCGTGGTAAAGACACTTTTACTTTTAGTGATCAACTTAGACACTTAATTAACGGTTATGCTTTGATAGGGATAGAAATAGTCAGCGATTGGGAAAGAGTCATTGATTTTCAGTTTGCACAACGCCCCAATGAATCGCCCTTAAATCATCTTTACGTGGAAATCATGGGTAAATATAGCAATGTCATTCTCACCAATGCCGACAATCAAATTATCACCGTTGCCAAACAAGTTACCGCCGACAAATCTACCTTACGCACCGTTGAAACCAGTCAAATTTATCAACTACCTCCACCACTAACAGGAAATATTCCTAAACTAGAAGAATCTCAAGAGACATGGCAAGAAAAAGTTAGTTTAATACCCGGAAGAATAGATAAACAACTAATAAAAAGTTATCGAGGAATTAGTCCTAATATTGCCAAGGAATTATTGCAAAAAAGCGATATAGATTTAAGTAAAACCAATCAAGAATTAACACAAAATGAGTGGCAAGAATTATATAAAAATTGGCAAACTTGGTTAACATCTATAGAAAAAAATCAATTTTATTCTCATCTAACATCCCAGGGATATACAGTTTTAGGAGAACCAAACCAAGCAGAAAATATTAATTTTGTTATTAATAAATACTATAATCAAAAAATATATCAAGAAAATTTTATTCAACTTAAGCAACAGCTACAACAAAAAATAAAAAATATATTAAAAAAATTAAAAACAAAAAAAAATAAATATTTAGAGAAAATAAAAGAATCTAATAACTGCGAAGTTTATAGTAACAAAGCTGATTTACTAATGGCTCACCTAAACCAATGGCAAGTGGGAATGAAAGAAATAACTCTTAACGATTTTACCACTGGAGAGCCAGTAAAAATTAACTTAGCTCCTGACAAAAATATGATTCAAAATGCCCAAATATTGTACAAGAAATACCAAAAATTGAAAAGGGCAAAACAAGCAGTTAAACCTTTGTTAGACGAAGTGAACGAGGAAGTAAATTATTTAGAACAAATAGCAATAAATTTGCAACAATTAGACTATCAAGAAAAAGACGATTTAACAACTCTTCAGGAGATTAAATCAGAATTAATCAATCAGAAATATATAGAAGATAAACAGTATCGAAATAATGACAACAGTGAAGAAGAATCTCAACCGAGAAGCTATAAAACACCATCAGGTTATGAAGTTTTAGTCGGGAGGAATAATCGTCAAAACGACATTCTAACCTTCAAAACTGCCACCGATTATGATTTATGGTTTCATGCACAAGAAATCTCAGGCTCTCATGTTTTATTGCGTTTAAACGCTGGAGATGCACCAGAAGAAAAAGATTTACAATTTACTGCAAACTTAGCCGCTTATTACAGTCAAGGTAGAGAAAGCGAACAAGTGCCTGTAATTTACACTAATCCTAACCATGTTTATAAGCCAAAAGGAGCAAAACCCGGAATGGTTATCTATAGCAGGGAAACCGTTATTTGGGGTAAACCATTATTCAACTAAGCACTTAGCAATTAAAAATTAGTTTCTCCCTAATTTGCCAACTTCTCAATCCCCCTAAAATAAACATTTTCTGGCAATCTAAAATTTTTTGCGTTTTAAAAATTGAACTCAGGTTAAAGCTGATCGACATGGGGTATGATGAAAAATGTAAACTTTTATTGAGCAAAATTGCTAATGGTTGCAACACCAACAAAAATTAATTACGACATTAAAGACATTAACTTGGCTGGTGTCGGTAAGCAGAGAATTGAATGGGCGGCAAGAGAAATGCCTGTTTTAGCTCAAATTACCGAGCGTTTTCGTCAAGAAAAGCCTTTTGCCGGTATCCGCTTAGTGGCTTGTTGTCACGTTACTACTGAAACCGCAAATTTAGCGATCGCACTTCAAGCAGGTGGTGCAGATGCTATTTTAATCGCTAGTAACCCTCTTTCTACTCAGGATGACGTTGCCGCTTGTTTAGTTAAAGACTACGGTATTCCTGTATTTGCTATCAAAGGGGAAGATAACGCCACTTATCATCGTCACGTACAAACCGCATTAGATCATAAACCCAATATTATCATTGATGATGGTTCTGACGTAGTGGCTACCCTTGTTAAAGAAAGACAACATCAACTAGCCGACTTAATTGGTACAACAGAAGAAACCACCACAGGTATTGTCCGTTTAGAGGCAATGTTTAAAGATGGTGTACTAACCTTCCCCGCCATGAATGTCAATGACGCAGAAACCAAACACTTCTTCGATAACCGTTATGGTACAGGTCAATCTACCCTTGATGGTATCATCCGTGCAACTAACGTTTTATTAGCAGGTAAAACCCTTGTGGTTGCTGGTTATGGCTGGTGCGGTAAAGGTGTCGCCATGCGCGGGCGTGGTTTGGGTGCCAATGTTATCGTAACTGAAATTAACCCCGTAAAAGCGATCGAAGCGGCAATGGATGGTTTCCGTGTAATGCCTATGGCTGAAGCCGCCACCATTGGTGATGTTTTTGTAACCGTAACAGGTAATAAACATATCATCAGAGAAGAACATTTCGCCGTCATGAAAGATGGTGCAATGGTTTGTAACTCTGGTCACTTTGACATTGAAATCGACCTAGAAGCCTTAAAAACTCTAAGCACAGAAATCAAAGAGGTTCGTAACTTTACTCAACAATATATCCTCAAAAGCGGTAAATCCGTAATTGTGATTGGCGAAGGACGTTTAGTCAACTTAGCCGCCGCAGAAGGACATCCCAGTGCGGTAATGGATATGAGTTTTGCTAACCAAGCCTTAGCTTGTGAATACTTAGTGAAAAATAAAGAGACTTTACAACCCGGTATTCATTCTATTCCTACCGAAGTGGATCAAGAAATTGCCGCTTTGAAATTGCAGGGAATGGGTATTAATATCGACTCCTTAACCCCTGAACAAATTGAGTATATGAACTCTTGGACAGTGGGAACTTAATTTGAGACGTTAGGTAGGGTGTTAGGGAAGTAGGGGCTTGGGGTTTTGGGGTATTCGGGGATTGGGGAGAAACTTATTCTTAAAGTGCTGAAGCTACTAATTACTAATTGTTTATTACCTTTGCCCCTTGCCCCTTGCCTTTTGCCCTTTACTCTTTTATTTTTTCGCACTTATTTATTTAGCTAGAAAAATTAATTATGAAAGCCTTTTCTTGTATTGTAGGATTTATTTTATCAATACTATTATTATTAACTCCTAATCATGCTCTCGCCGCAAGTTCATCGGCTGTTACTTCTACCATTGATAATAAAGATTTGAGTCAACAAGATTTTTCCTCTCAAAATTTGCAATCAATGGAGTTTAGTAACGTGAAATTAAACGGTGCTAATTTCAGTAATAGTGACTTAAGAGGTGCTGTTTTTAATGCCGCAAGATTAGAAGAAGCTAATTTTCACGGAGCAGATATTACTAACGGTTTTATTTATGTGACTAGCTTGAATAGAGCCGATTTAACTGATGCCATCTTACGAGAGGCGATTATGAAACGCACTACTTTAAAAGGTGCTAATGTTGATGGTGCTGATTTTACTTTTGCCGTTTTAGATAATGAGCAGGTAATCGAACTTTGTAAAAATGCTCAAGGTATTAATCCTGTAACTGGTGCTAGTACCCGTCAATCATTAGGTTGTCCTTAAATTCATCTCTTCATTTGGGCATAAGCATCTCAGATTTAGTTAGGTATCAGGTATCAGGTGACAGGTTTTAGGTTTTAATTTATTACGAATGACTAACTAGCATAATCTTTTCAACGCCGCAAATTTTATATCGAACTCAGATTAAATATCAAATTAAACTCTCTTCAAAACTTTTTAACTCTTAACTGATGTTACGCAAAAAGATAATTAACCTCAGTTCGGTTTAAGAACATCCAACAAGATTAGGTGTCAGGTTGCAGGTTGCAGGTGGTAGGGGTTGAATATATTTAACGTCAGTTCGGGTTAAGGCAATTTTATCGTTATTTCTAAGAAGAAGCTATAAGGTTTTCTGACTACGAGAAAATAATGCTTTCAGCTTATCCAAAACTCAGGTTAATTAGTTGTTGTTTTGAGGTGTCAGGTATCAGGTTTAAAGTCAAAAAAATTCACCCTTTTTTCTTTTGACTTAGTTTTTCGATTAAACTATGTAACATTCTGCCAATTTCTTCACATTTGTTTAAATTAACTTTTAATTCTTGCTCTTTAAGATAGCCTAATCGTCCTACAATCATCAAATGAGTTTTTAGTTCTTTGAGTGAGCCATTTGCAATAGAAAGATGACGGATATAATTACCCAAATGATTTCTCCCTTTTGCTTCTGCGATGTTGGCAGGAATTGAAACTGCGGCTGTTTGTATTTGACTACTTAAACCATAAATTTCTGTAGCTCTTAAATTAAAAATATTTCTTTGTTTATGGTTAAAAGATTATAAGTTGTTATATTTGTCAATTTTCGATATTGAAAAGCTATAATGTTTTCATTTCTAATTCTCCAGATTCAATGTGATTAACAAATAAACAATCTTTAACATAGACTCTAAGTAATAATAAAACATTGGTAATGTCTATATTTTATTTGGGAAATTAAAGTCTATAGATAATCTGTAATCACATATCACGATGTTCAAATTATTTGTTCTGAGTTATTGATTTTAAGGAAAAATCTAAAACATTATTTTAGGTAAATAAATATTCTTTCACAATAGTTTTTAAATAACCTAGTAGTTATATATATTTTGAATATAATGTCTATTAACAACGTCAATTCACAAGGTTTGACTCTATTGTTTAACTCTTATTTTCCCAGAAACAATCAAAATATTATCTCTGAAAATAAGCAAAAATCAGTGAATAACAATTTTCTAAATCAATATCAACTCTCCCTAATTGATAATTTTGTGGATGGGATTGCTTTGTTAGTAGATGAAAAATTCGTTTATTTGAATCAAGCCCATTTGAGCTTATTTGGCTATAATCAGGAAGAATTATTGGGGCGATCGTGGCTTTCTCTTTATAATTCATTAGAAGGTTTAAGGATACAAGAAGAAGTTTTCCCCATTTTAAGAGAAAAAGGTTTTTGGCGAGGAGAAGCAAAGGGTTTAAAGAAAGATAAAACAGAATTTTGGCAAGAAGTTTCCCTTCAGTTAATTGACAGTCAAACAGTAATTTGTAATTGTCGAGATATTAGCGAAAGAAAAATCATGGAACAAGATTTAAGTCGTAGCCATGATTTATTAACTATAATTGAAAATGCCCAATCTCAATTCATTGCTAACGGAGATAAAGGACTTTTATTCGATCATCTTTTAGAAAATCTTTTAACCCTGACTGGTAGCGAATACGGTTTTATCAGTGAACTAGATTACAACAAAGATGGAAAAATAGAGTTAGGTGATAGCTATATGAAAAATATTGGCAAACCTTTTCTTAAAGTTCACTCTATCAGTAATGTGGCTTGGAATGAAGAAACCATCCGTTTATATGAAGAAACTCAGGGTAGAGGCATGGAGTTTCATAACTTAAATACTCTGTTTGGAGCAGTGATTTATACTGGTAAAGCAGTTATTTCTAATTATCCTTCTAAAGATAAGCGTGGTAGTGGCACTCCTCAAGGACATCCTCCCTTAAATTCTTTTTTAGGTATTCCTTTCAAATCTCATGGGCAATTATTAGGTATGGTAGGTATAGCCAATAGGGAAGGTGGTTACAACTCCGAATTAGTGGAATATTTACAACCTTTTGTTTCTGTCTGTAGTAACCTGATTGATGCTTATAAAATAGAAAAACGTCGTCTCGAATCGGAAAGACAACTAAGAAAGAATCAAATTGCCCTTCAACAACAAGAAAGAGTCATTAAAAATTTATATCAGATTTGTTCTTCTCCTCAACTCAATTTTCAACAAAAGCTACAAGGCATTTTCACTCTGGGGCGTAAGGCTTTTAATTTGGATGTAGCCATGTTAACTAATATTGATAATAGCTATTGTCGTATTGTACAGTGGCAAAGCAGTCCTAAATATAGGGAAATTTTTAATCGAGAAATAACTTTAAATTTAGAAGATAGTTTTTGTTTTTTGGCTTATCAGGAAAAAGAGCCTTTTAGTATTGATCATGTGAGTAATTCTGATTACACCTGTCATCCTGCCCATATTAATTTGAATATAGAATCTTATTTAGGTACAAGAGTAGAAGTTTTTGGTAATAGTATTGGTACTTTATGCTTTTTTTCTCTCGATTCTCGTGGTGTGACAATAACTAGCATCATGAAAGAACAAATTAAGTTAATGGCGCAATGGATTGGTTATGAGCTGGAAAAAGAAAAATCAGAGGCATTGATTCAACACCAATTCAAGCAAGAAATTTTACTGAAAAAAATCACTCAGGAAATTAGGCAAACTCTCAACTTCGATCAATTATTTGACACTGCGGCTAAAACTATTCTCAATGCTTTTCAGGTAAATCGCTGTCATCTGTTTACCTATGATAAATCTCAGTCTTCTTGTTTAACCATGGTAGCAGAGGCAATAAAAGGAGATTTTCTGCCTATGTGGGGGGCAAATATAGACCTTTCTGAAGGTAATGATCATTTTAATCAAGTAATTATGAGCGATCGCGCTTTGGTTAGTAATAATGTTTATCAAGACCCCCTCCTTGAACCTATGACTCCTTTTTGTCAGGAAATTAATCTTAAATCAATGTTGTGTGTACGCACTTCCTATAAAGACGAAGCTAATGGTATTATTGGACTACATCAGTGCGATCGCTTCCGCCAATGGACATCAGAAGAAATAAATTTATTACAAAGTGTCGCCGAACAATTAGGTATTGCCATTAGTCAAGTGAGATTATTAGAGCAAGAAAAACAACAAAAACAACAACTAGAAAAACAAAATCAAGCCCTCTTAAAAGCAGAAAAACAAGCAAAAGAAGCCAGTGAGGCAAAAACAGAATTTTTAGCTTCCATGAGTCATGAAATTAGAACTCCCATGAATGGCATTATCGGCATGACAGAGTTGCTATTAGATACCAAATTAAATTCCGAACAGAAAAACTTTGTAGAAATTATTAACCATAGTAGTAATACTCTATTAACCATAATTAATGATATTTTAGACCTATCGAAAATTGAATCAAAAAAAATCGAGTTAGAATCAACCACCTTTAATATTCATGAATGCTTAGAATCTGTCATCAGTCTTATGGAATTACAGGCAGAAAAAAAAGGCATTAATTTAATTTACGTAGCCAATCCTCAAGATAATTATTGGTTTAAAGGCGATGTTACCCGCTTAAGGCAAGTTGTTTTAAACCTAGTTAGTAATGCAGTCAAATTTACTCATCAAGGGGAAGTTATCGTGCGTTTGAATGTAGCATCACAAGAACTTGACTCTTGCTATCTAAAAATTGTTGTGGAAGATACAGGTATAGGCATTCCCCAAGATAGGAGAGAATCAATTTTTCAGGCATTTTCCCAAGTAGATGCTTCTACAACCCGTCAGTATGGAGGAACAGGTTTAGGTTTAACCATTGCCCGAAAGTTAGTAGAATTGATGGGGGGAAGTTTAACAGTTAGTAGTATTGTTGGTAAGGGATCAAAGTTTAGTATTTCTTTACCAATGGAAAAAACCAATGATGAAAACGATAAATACCTTTCTCTAAAACAACAACATCACTTAAGAGGGAAAAAAGCCCTAATTATTTCCGATTCCACCGTCATGACGGAAATGCTTAGTTTACAAGCCCTCGCCCTTGGTTTAGAAAGTCAGATTTGTCATAGTGCTAATTTTTCCACAGATCAACTACATCAAGTTGCTGTTGTCATTGCCGATTATCCTCTACAACATCTCAATCGTTTTGACTTAGCAGAATCTCTTAAATTGTCTCATCCTAACTTAGCCCTCATTTGGCTAACTCCTCTTAGTCTTGTTACCAAAGAAAATTTAGCTCAAACCTGCCCCTTTGTAACAGTTATTACTAAGCCCGTTAAACAATTCCAATTATGCGACACGATTCAAAAACTATTAATAAAAAATGAAATAGTATCAAGCAATAGTATTTTTTCATCTCCAAAGCAACAAAATCTTATTTACAAAGACATTTCTATATTGCTAGTGGAAGATAACTTGGTCAATCAAAAAGTTGCTCGTTTGATGTTAAATAAATTAGGCTACAAATGGATTGAAATTGCTAACAACGGTTTAGAAGCCATTAAAATGATTCAAAATAAAACCTATCAATTAATTTTTATGGATATGCAAATGCCGTTACTAGATGGTGTTACCACAACCAAAGAAATTAGAAAGTTAGGAAATCAAATTCAACAACCTTGGATTATTGCCATGACTGCTTCTGCTTTATCTACCGATAGAGATAGCTGTTTAGAGATTGGCATGAATGATTATTTAAGTAAACCAGTAAAATCAGACAGTATTATTCAAGCCTTAAAACGATTTGAATCTTTATCTTGTTTAGCTTCTTGAATCCAACTTTGAATCAGGGAAAAAGAAGGACATAAATCCCGACGATGTAAGTTGGCAACCTGTAACTTTAAAATTTGTTTTTGTAATTGAGGAGCATTACACTGGCTTAATTGAGCAACGGAAATAATGCCAGAGTGTAAAATTAAACCGCAATACTCAACTCCAACACTAGGTAAATGAGCTAAGTCTGCTAAAGCAAACCATTTATGGACATAACGGGAACTAACACCTATTTTTTGTGCTAATAATTCTCTATCCTGTTTATTTTTGCCCATAACTAGCAACTGCTCTATATTGGTAATTCCCAGATTTTGCAATCTATCAATATCCGTTTTTTGCATACCGGGTAGGTCAGAAATTGCGATCGACATTTTTAATTCAAATATTATGGGTAACGACTCTTTTATCCTCTAAATTCAGAAACAAGAAGTCAATCAGGGGCAAAGGGCAAGAGGCAAGGGGCAAGGGGCAAAGGTAAATAGTTGATAATTAATAACTTTTAACTCGTTTCTCCCCAATACTCCAATACCCCAACATTTCTTTCAGAACCCCGAACTCCTAACTCCCAACTCTTGCCATTATCTCTAAGAAAAGATAGAATTTTTAACATAAAATTAATACTTTAGGGATATTCTATCAAAAAACCATAAAAGCGAAAACCCAAAAAGGTTATACTAAACTAGATCTATCCCCAAATTTAGAAAAAAAATTAAATCAAATAGGAGGAGCGTAGTCGATGGGACTACCCTGGTATCGAGTACACACAGTTGTAATTAACGATCCCGGTCGCCTGATTGCGGTACATTTAATGCACACCGCACTAGTCGCAGGTTGGGCGGGATCCATGGCGTTATATGAATTAGCCGTTTTTGATCCTAGTGATCCCGTGTTGAACCCCATGTGGAGACAAGGGATGTTTGTATTACCCTTCATGGCACGTTTAGGAGTCACTGGCTCTTGGGGTGGCTGGAGTGTAACTGGCGAAACTGGTGTTAATCCCGGTTTTTGGTCTTTTGAAGGAGTTGCGATCGCACATATCGTCCTCTCTGGATTACTTTTCTTAGCCGCCGTATGGCACTGGGTATTCTGGGATTTAGAATTATTTACCGATCCCCGTACAGGTGAACCCGCCTTAGATTTACCCAAAATGTTTGGGATTCATTTATTCTTGTCTGGCTTACTCTGTTTCGGTTTTGGAGCATTCCACCTTACTGGATTATGGGGACCTGGAATGTGGGTATCAGACCCCTATGGACTAACAGGACACGTTCAACCCGTAGCACCTGAATGGGGACCTGCAGGATTTAACCCCTTTAACCCCGGTGGTGTTGTTGCCCACCATATTGCCGCAGGAATCGTTGGTATCATTGCCGGATTATTCCACCTTAGTGTTCGTCCCCCCGAAAGACTTTATAAAGCATTACGGATGGGTAACATTGAGACCGTTCTTTCTAGTAGTATTGCCGCCGTATTTTTTGCCGCTTTCGTCGTAGCAGGTACAATGTGGTATGGAAACGCTACTACCCCTGTAGAATTATTCGGACCTACCCGCTATCAGTGGGACCAAGGATACTATCAACAGGAAATTCAACGTCGTGTACAAGCTAGTATTGCTGACGGAGCAACCGCCGAAGAAGCATGGGAGGCAATTCCTGAAAAATTAGCTTTCTACGATTACGTTGGAAACAGCCCCGCAAAAGGCGGTTTATTCCGTACTGGTGCTATGAACAAAGGTGACGGTATTGCTCAAGGTTGGTTAGGACACCCTGTCTTCCAAGATAAAGAAGGACGTGAGTTAACTGTACGTCGTCTTCCTAACTTCTTTGAAACCTTCCCTGTTGTATTAACTGATGCTGACGGTGTAATCCGTGCAGATATTCCTTTCCGTCGTGCAGAATCTGCTCTTAGTATTGAGCAAACTGGCGTAACAGTTAGCTTCTTAGGCGGCGAATTAGACGGTCAAACTTTCTCTGATCCTTTAGATGTAAAGCGTTATGCTCGTAAAGCACAATTAGGTGAACCCTTTGAGTTTGATACAGCAACCCTCAACTCTGACGGTGTTTTCCGTACCAGCACTCGTGGTTGGTTTGCTTTTGGTCATGCTTGTTTTGCCCTCTTATTCTTCTTCGGACATATCTGGCATGGCGCTCGTACCCTATTCCGTGACGTATTTGCTGGTATCGATCCTGATTTAGATCCTGAACAGGTAGAGTGGGGTATGTTCCAGAAAGTGGGTGACAAATCCACTCGTCGTGCAGAATCTGCATAATTTTTGGTTTTTATAGTAGGATGGATAGAGACAAGTTAATCTTAATTTTCTTTGTCATTTATCCTCCTAAATGTAAATCCAGTGCATTTTCATCTTGTCCAATTCAGATAGTATAGAGGAATAAAAATGGAAAGTGTAGCTTATATTTTAGTATTAGCGATGATGATCGCTGTCTTATTCTTTGCAGTAGCGTTCCGTGAACCTCCCAAGATTCAAAAATAAATCATCTGTGAAATGGGACGTTTTCACAAACTTATAATCGAACTTTTTAACTTTAGAGAAGTCTTTTTCATCTATTCTCCAGTATGAGATAGAAAGAGAAAGGCTTTTTTCATTAAATGTTGGAAAAATAAAACCTGCAACTCGAAACCCAACACCTGCCCTTATCCAATATTCTTTTAAGCCGAACTGAAGTTATTTAAGCTAAAATAGTTCATCTTTATCTTTTTAAAATTTAATTCATTATTTAAAAACAATTAAATAAACAATAATAATAAGTATTAACAATAAACATAGTTGTTACTAATATTCTAGTTTTATTATTTATTCTGATAAATTTATTCACATAAAAAAAATCGACAAGGGGTGTTGAAAACTCAAATTTCTTTTATCTAATAAAGTGACGGTAAAATAAATTATTTTGTCTGTGAGATAGAGGCAAAGATCCTGAAACCAATAGTTAAAACAATAATAAACAATATATTTTTTTACAAAAGCTAATAAACATTTTAGCTCAACTTTATATTTTTACTCATTAAAAATGATACATAAATTTTTTAATATTACTTTTTAATTATTATTTTTCTCTACTGGGAACGAGTTTGATACCCCCCTTGCTAATCATCAACAATTTTATTGCGATTTTGTCGTCTAATTAAAAATTATGCAATGTCCTTCATGTCATTTTAATCAAACCAAAGTAATAGAGTCACGAACTACGGAAAAGGCACAAAGCATCAGACGTAGAAGAGAATGCCTCCAATGTCATCACCGTTTTACAACCTATGAAAGAATAGAATTTGTAGCAATTACAGTGATCAAAAAAGATGGTAGTACGGAATCTTTCGATCGCTCTAAAGTTCTCAGAGGAATAGTAAGAGCTTGTGAAAAAACGGGTATTGAGTCAGAATTATTAGACTCTATTGTGGACAACCTAGAATCAGAAATCGAAAATCAATTTCCGAGAGAGATTACCAGTAAACAAATTGGGAACTTAGTATTAAAACAACTGAGCCAAATTTCCCAAGTAGCATATATTCGATTTGCATCAGTTTATGAAAACTTTACCAGTATTGAAGATTTTGTGGCAACCCTGAAAAAATTGCAAAATTCACCAGAAAATTCAGGAAATGACCCTGAGCCTCAATCTCCCATTTCAGATAGTGAAAACAAAAAGAATCAGACAACAAATCAAGAATGATTAACACTTGTCAAAATCTCAATTATAGTGTAGAGTAAAAATTCTGTATAATAATACTATTAATTAAAGATTTTTTATCTTTATACAAGTATTCGGTAGGGAACGACAAATCCCAAACCAATTCCGAGAGGAGTTAAAGGCTTAGGGAGAGAGGCTTTCAGGAAGTTAAAGCAAACGCCTTAGCTTTGATGAAAAAACTCGTACAACTAAGAATGTCCTAACTTTTTTAGTGGGGCTTTGTCTAAATTAACCCTCTAGTTTTTTACTAGAAGGCTTTAAACAAAACTTATTGAAAAACGATAGAGTAGTAAATTTTATATTTAATTCCTATATCTATCTAATCCTGTAAACTTGAAATTTTTTAAGTTTCTGAGGAGGGATCAGAATTATCGCAATAGTAATTGAAAATCAAAAAATAGAAGAAATGCCTATGGTCAATCAAACAGAAACCCTAAATAGTAATGTTAGCTTTACCCATGAGGAGTTTGCTGCCCTCTTAGATCAATATGACTATCATTTCAGTCCTGGGGATGTAGTTCCGGGGACTGTTTTCAGTATTGAGCCTAAAGGTGCTTTGATTGATATAGGTGCGAAAACTGCCGCTTACATTCCTGTACAGGAACTTTCCATCAATCGTGTGGATGATCCTAGTGAAGTCTTACAAGCTAACGAAACCAGAGAATTTTTTATTCTCACTGACGAAAATGAAGATGGACAATTAACTCTTTCTATCCGTCGTATAGAATATATGCGTGCGTGGCAAAGAGTTCGTCAGTTACAAGAAGAGGATGCTACCGTTTATTCTAACGTGTTTGCTACTAATCGTGGTGGTGCATTAGTGAGAGTGGAGGGTTTAAGAGGGTTTATCCCCGGATCTCACATCAGTGCTAAAGACACTAAAGAAGATTTAGTTGGTCAAGATTTGCCCCTGAAATTCTTAGAAGTGGATGAAGAGCGCAATCGTCTAGTTTTAAGTCATCGTCGTGCGTTAGTTGAGCGCAAGATGAATGGTTTAGAAGTCGGACAAGTGGTTATCGGTTCTGTACGTGGTATTAAACCTTACGGTGCGTTTATCGATATTGGTGGCGTTAGTGGTTTATTACACATTTCTGAAATTTCTCACGATCATATTGATACTCCTCATAGTGTCTTTAATGTCAATGATGAATTGAAAGTGATGATTATTGACTTAGACGCAGAAAGAGGTCGTATTTCTCTATCTACCAAGCAGTTAGAACCTGAACCGGGTGATATGCTCAAAAACCGTGAGTTAGTGTTTGAGAAAGCAGAGGAAATGGCTCAGAAGTATAAAGAAAAATTATTAGCTGGTGATGCTGAGGAAGCTAATGTTAATTCTGATTCTGTGCAAGAAGTAGCAGAAGGAGAAGAAGTTACAGCAACTGAGACAACTGAAACTTCAGATATTGAAAATCAATCTGAGGAAGAATTAACCACTACAGCAGTAGAGTAAATTACTTTCTAGTCAGTCAGTAGACTTTCAGTTCGTTAAATTTACCTGAGAGTGTAGCTGACTGTTATGAGTAAATTGGAGCATAAATTTAATGCTTTTTATCAATCATCAACTATTATTAAGCAAGGGGTTTACTTTTTTATCCCTTGTTTTTTATTGTCTGTAAAAAATGACAAAAATTTGATAAATTATGATGATGGTTTATGACTTCTTCAAAAATGTTAACGACTAAAAAAGAAACTGTTAAGATTGTTCCTCTGCCTGAACTAACTTCTGAAGAAAAACTGTTTCAAAAACAAAGAATGAGGGATGTTTATTTGTTGTTGGAAAATTTAACTTTAAAAGAAGAAGCAACCATTAAATTAATTATCGATTGTTTATATGATGTAGGTATCATCAATTTAATTAATAAAAAAATACAGAATCGCCCTTTAAATAAATTAGCGAAGATGATGGCAAATACCCCTAAACCAATTTTTAAAATTCTTGCTTGGCGGTGGGTGAGGAAAAATTTATCGAATAAAGTGACAAATTGGCTTAATAATAAAGTGAAATTTAAGTAAGAACCTGAGTTCAAGATAAAATTGTTGGTTATAGTCGGCAATAGGAAAACTTCTCTGTGTCTTCCCTTAAAAGGGCAGGGCTGATTCATTCTAAAATTTTCTGGTTAAGGCGGGGAATACCTGAGTTCGGAGTTCGGAGAGTTCGCTGCTCTCATGCACTCCCTTCGGTCGTGAACGGAGTTAAAAGTAATAATTATTGACAAAAAAGCTGAATAAATTGATTTTAAATGAGTTTTTCCTAAATTTAATAATTTTTTATTCCAAAATTGGCTCGATGATAACTCGAGGGCGCTTTATTTTTCGATACTTTTTTCATCGAACTCAGGTAGGGAATAGGCACTCTTGCAATGGGCAATAGTTTTTAATGGTTTATGGTTATAAATTGATAATCTCAACATTTTTAACTACTTCTTAATCCTCAAAGCTCTAAAACCCTATATTCTTTTACTGGCAATAGTTTGAGCGTTTTTGTATTTCTACTTTGAATCACTCCTGCCTTAAAAGGGGAGAAGGGCAACGATGCACCAAGGCAACAGTAATTAACACAGCAATTAACAATTAATTAAAAATACTTGACACCTGCCACCTGAAACCTATCCAAATCGGATATTCTTATATCGAACTAAGGTAAAATAAGGGTTTAGTACCATAATGGTTGCGTTAATAGAATTACTATATATATTTAGATTAAGATTATTATGTTTGATGCTTTAGCAGAACGTTTGGAAGATACATGGAAAAAACTAAGAGGACAAGGCAAGATTAGTCAATCTAATATACAAGAGGCCTTACAGGAAGTTAGAAAAGCCTTATTAGAAGCAGATGTTAATTTTCAAGTCGTCAAAAGTTTTGTTGCCGAGGTAGAGAAAAATGCTTTAGGTGCGGAAGTTATTTCTGGGGTTAATCCTCAACAGCAATTCATCAAGATTGTTTATGATGAGTTAGTGAAGGTGATGGGGGAGAGTAATGCCCCTCTTGCGGAGACTGATAAACCTCCGAGGGTGATTTTGATGGCTGGTTTACAGGGTGCTGGTAAAACTACGGCAACGGCAAAATTAGCTTTATATTTACAAAAACAAAAACGTAGTTGTTTGATGGTGGCAACGGACGTCTATCGCCCTGCGGCTATTCAACAGTTGATCACTTTGGGAACGCAAATTTCTGTTCCTGTGTTTGAATTAGGCACTGGGGCAAATCCTGTAGATATTGCCCGTCAAGGTTTGGAAGAGGCAAAAAATAAAGGTATTGACACTGTTATTATCGATACTGCAGGTCGGTTGCAAATTGATCAGGAAATGATGGCAGAATTAGCACGGGTGAAAAAAGCCGTTAATCCTGATGAAGTGTTATTGGTGGTTGACTCCATGACGGGGCAGGAAGCGGCAAATGTGACTCGCTCTTTTCATGAAGAAATCGGCATTACTGGGGCGATTCTAACTAAGATGGATGGGGATAGTCGTGGCGGTGCGGCGTTGTCTATTCGTACCATTTCTGGGCAACCAATTAAGTTTATTGGGGTTGGAGAGAAGGTTGAGGCTTTAGAGCCTTTTTATCCTGATAGGATGGCTTCTCGTATTCTCAATATGGGAGATATTGTCACATTGGTGGAAAAAGCTCAAGAGGAGTTGGATATTGCCGATGTGGAGAAGATGCAGAAGAAGATGATGGAGGCGAAGTTTGACTTTAATGACTTCCTCAAACAGATGCGTCTTTTGAAGAATATGGGATCTTTTGCAGGGGTAATGAAGTTGATTCCGGGGATGAATAAGTTAGGTGCAGGGGCATTAGAGCAGGGAGAAGTACAATTAAAGCGTACGGAAACAATGATTAATTCTATGACAAAGGAGGAAAGGGCTAATCCTCAATTGTTGGCTCAGTCTCCTAGTCGTCGTCGTCGTATTGCAAAAGGCTCAGGACATCAAGAAAAGGATGTTTCTCGTCTTGTTAGTGATTTTACCAAGATGCGATCGATGATGCAACAAATGAGTATGGGCGGTGGTTTACCTGGTATGGGAGGTATGCCTGGCATGGGCGGTTTAGGTGGCTTATTTGGTGGGGGAATGCCTCAACCGGGTTATCGTAATCAACCGAAGAAAAAAGCGAAAAAAGCCAAGAAGAAAAGGGGTTTTGCTGATTTATAAGTGATTGGGTATTGGGATGTTGGGGGGATGAGGTGTCAGGGAAGACGAGTTAGGAGTTAGGAGTTAGGGGTTTTTAATTCTTAATTCTCAACTATTCACTATCAACTATTCACCATTGCCCCTTTGCGGTTGCTCTTTTTCTGACAAAATTTATGGTTTAAAAATGAATAAATCTCATAAACATATAGGTGTGGCTATTATTATTAATGATAAAAAGGAAATTCTAATTGATCGTCGTTTACCTACGGGGGTTATGGCGAATTTATGGGAGTTTCCGGGGGGGAAGATAGAAGAGGGAGAAACGGCGGAAGATTGTATTATTCGAGAGATAAAAGAGGAGTTAGGAGTTGTGGTGAGATGCGATCGCATCTTTGCTGAGATTACTCATGATTATGAACAATTTACAGTAACTTTATATGTATATCTTTGTCATATTTGTCAGGGAAAACCTCAACCTTTAGAGTGTGCAGAAATATTATGGGTAAAACCTCATGAATTAAGCCAATTTGAATTTCCTTCGGCTAATCAAGAAATAATTAGTAAGTTGCAAAAAGAGTTTTCTTGATGTGATAATTTTGGGGGAAATAATGGGGTTAAATTTAAGTAAAATAACGACGAAAACGAGGATCAAAATTTGCTTTTTTCCTTTGATTACATTGATAGCAGAGAGTTTGTAAGTTACTTAAATCATTACTTCCCCCTTTTGCTAAAGGAATTATATGATCGATATTTAACTGAGTTTCGTTTTCTTTTTTACCACAACTTTGACACTGAAATTTATCTCTCTCATAAATATATTTTTTCACTGATAAAGGAATGTTTATTCTTTCTGTTTTTATATTATTTCTCATTTATTTCTTAGTAAAATATAGTCAGATATTATTTTTTATCTATTCATAACTTATAAATTGGTTTTTTATCTAAAATCATCTAGGGGTGATTCTATTTCCGATTCATCAGGAATAAACTCGATCGATAATCTTATTTTACCTTTTCTCCAAGGTTTTCTAGGTACTAAAACCTGTGCCTCCACACCATTCTTGCTCCATTCTTTTAATTCTTCTCCCGAAGTGTAACTATTAATTATCGTTGATATAAACTCATTTGCAGTAAAAGTCGTCTGTTTCATTACCCATCTAGTTTTATCATTTTTTATTTGAATTACGTCATTTTGCTCTAAATGTTCTATTTTTTGATTCATAGTTTTTTAGCTTTAATTTTTAATTAGAAATGGTGGGCAATGCCCACCCTACGGTTTTATATTGTTAGTCGAGAAGGTTGATTAAGGGTAGTTTATTCTCAAAAACTTTCATGGCTTCCAAGCAGTTATTAATTCCAGAAATAGCTTCATTATATACTAGAATATCCTGTTTAATTTCTGTCATTAATTGTTGATTATAAGCAATTTTTTCTTTGGCTTCTTGCTCTAATGTTTGCTGTAAATTATCTCTGGCAATGTCATATTGTTGCAGAATATTATCGGCTAATTGTTTTGCTAAAGGTAGCAAATTTGTCTTGATATTTTGATTTATTGTTTGTCGAAAAACTTGCCGAATAGTTGTGTTTACTTTTGGTTCAAAATCTAGTTTTAATAGTTGTCGAATTGCTGGTTCAGCTTCTACCATTGAAGAAGCATCATAGGCTTGTGATGTCTGTTTTAAGGTTTCTCGGAATTGATAAATGGAAAATGTACCTTCACTGTAAAACTGAGGTGTTTCTCTGACGTAGCGATCGCACTCTGAGGTAGCAACGGCTTTTAATGCTTGATATAGCTTGTTTTCGAGAGCTGATAACTCATCATAAATTCCTGCATCTCCATTTAATAAGCGAGTTAATTCGAGGTAAAATCCCTGTTTTCTCACTGCTGTAACCAAGTCATTGACGTAGTTAAAGACTAAATATTGCAATTCCTCAATTAAGACATCTTCGAGGGAATTGGAGATATAGTATAAAGCCTCTACTAAAACGGCAATTAGAGGGGCAGTTTGATTGCGAGGATGAGCTTTAACTGCTAGACTATAGGTTTCACTGACGGAAAAAGCGTCTAGCAATTCGTCAAGGTGATTAACAAAACGGCTTTGTAACTGTTGAAAATCTTGATTAAATTGTTTATTTTCTTGGTTAATTAGGCGGTTTACTTCTTCATCAAGATAGCTATAAAAATCATTGCCAATTTCCTGTAATTTATTATTTAAACGAGTTAATTCTTGTTGTTTCATCAACTCAATTTCTTGAGGTTGACTATACAATTCTCTTTGTTGTTTTTGATATTCTTTCTTCAAAGTTAAGCATAAAGGCTGTAAATCATCAGACAAATTTTTAAACAACTCAGGGCGTTTTTCTTCCGTTAAATAACGGGTGATTTCTTCTTTAAAAAAGATAATGCCACTATCTTGAATTAATTTATCTATTAAAGGCATTCCCCACTCTTTTAAAATTCTGACATAGTTTTGATTAGGGGTATCATAACCATTGACAGATACTCGAAAATTGGTAGCTGTTAACTTACCTGAATTAGCACAATAGTTGTTAAACTCACTGACAAATTGAGGGGTTTCTTCTTCTCCGCCAATACCTTTAATACTATCAGCAAAAATGCTATCTAAGCCAAAGCGATTTACTTCTGATGTGTTTTTAATTTGGCTTCCATAAAAGCCTAATAAACCACTGGTTTTATATACCCGATTGGTATGACTAAAATCAGAGTTAATCAAATTATCTAATCTTTGTCTTAATTGTCCAGAATACCAGGTTTCATCAATGCGATTAAAGACATAAAAAACTCTGTTTCTGATGGCAGGATTAGATTTAATTGTCTCTAGTAATTCTGTTTCTTTTTGGGTTAAATCCCCCGCAGAAGCAGGTTTCAAAACACAGATAACTAAAGACGTGTCAGGATTAGCAATTTTATCAAGGGAGAGTTTAGCATCTTTTTCGATGGGTGCGTCAATACCGGGTAAGTCAACTAAAACGTTACCATCTTCTAAAAGGGGATGATAGCAATAATAGTCAAGGCGTTTTAAGACGGCAGAATTTTTACCTCGTCTGGCATAACTGGCGGCCTCGGCGAGGTTATTAAAATTAAACTGCTCCATTGAGTAGGTGGCGTTATCATGGGGTTTAATCTTGTCTTTGTTGCTTTCAAAACCCTCCGCTAATAACATCAAGGCGTTTGCCTGTTTTGCCAATTCCGATTTATTTACTCCTCCTTCTTTGTCGATAATTTCCTGACACTTTTGCTTAATACCGTCAATGATATGGGAGTCGGTAATAGATACGTCTTGGAGGTTAATGTTTACCCTTTGAGAAATAGCAATAATTTGTTGCAAAATCTCCGTTTCACTTAAAAACGTCATCACAACCCTTTCTTTATCCAAAGGCGCATACTCGATATAACATTCAATGCCTGTGGCGTGACCTTCTGCACTATAAAGTAATTCACGCTCTAATAAAGCATTGATTAACATGGATTTTCCTGCACTAAATGCCCCTGCAAATACTATTTCAAAACGGGGTGAAATGGCTTTTCTCAGGGATGTTTCTACAGGGTAGATGTCAAAATGCGATCGCATCTCCTGATTTTTCTGTAATAATTCTAGTATCTGATTAACTTGAGAGGCAAGATTTTCGCAGTGAGGGTGAATTTTTGTCATAGTAACAAACATCTAATGCTTTAATATTACTATGATAGATTACTCTGTTAATCATTAATAATTAAAAATTTCTTAATTGCCATTGCTTTATAATTAATCTTTGTACAGGTGCGATGCCAAAGGGTTTTAAAACTTTTTCTATATCTTTACGAATTTCGTCTATTTCACTGTCAAATTTAATATCATTTCCAAAGATTTCTCTAATTAATTCAGGATTGGATTATGAGAGGTGGCCAAGATGGGGGTATTTAATTATAAGGCTAATAAGTATGAAATTATATTTTACTATGGGCGGTGCGATTGGTGCGATTGACTTATACTCGATTTAATTTTGATAGGTTATTATTAAATTCATTTACATCTAATTTATCATCTTTAAAAGGTATGTCATAAACCGCTAAAAAACCCTCCGCAGGAAGGGGAGGAAAATTTCTTAGGGATTGATATAAATTAGTTATAACATCATCTGGTACTTGGCGTTTTCGCTTTTGATTCCATTCTAAACAGACTTTTAAAGGGGTTTTTAAATACCAACCAATCCAGTTGACATTGTCATATTGTGTTAATTTTTCCAATAGAGTAATCCGCCACCATTTTTTAGCATTAGTAGCATCATAAATAATTGGTTTTCCTGCTTGAATATAACCGTCAATTTGTTTAAATATTTCTGCTTCAATTAACTGCCAATCTCCTTGTATATTTTCATCTTCAAAAAGTTGTTGTCTAATGTTATCTGTCGAGATAATTTGATAATTAAAATTTTGTTTAACCATATAATTAGCTAGAGTTGATTTTCCGCTACTAGGGCAACCAATTAAAATGTGTGAAATAATAGACATATTAAAAATATATTTTGTTTTGACAGTTATTTTTTAGATTATTTAGAAGCTGTTTGAAAAGTTTAGAAGTAGGTCAGAAATTTTGAGATTGACGTTCTAATCTTCTCACCATAATATGAATCATACTGGCAAAAATCATCATTTTACTCGTAGTGGGTAAAATTCATAATCTTTACTCAATGTTCGATAATGAAAAAATCTTGGTTTAAAAATAACTTAACTTTCACTTAATCTTAGTGGTTTAAGATCCCTTTAATTGGTTTATTATAACTGGATTTGTTTCTATCTTACAAAAAGAATCTGTTATACTAGAGTGCGATCGCCTCGAATCAAATAATGTTGATTGTCAGATTTATCTAAGTAATTTATTAGGAAAAAAACGACTAATTTTTCTCAATTAAAACAAGCATAAATAGAAACAAAAGAATATGATGATACAACAACTTATAGAATAAATTTACTAGATAGTAAGGGTAAAATTTCCTTCATTCGTAATGCTATACATAATTAATTTATAAATAAAGGCTGTTTTTATGGATTACTTTTTAGTTTGCGGTTTGGGATATTTAGGACAACATTGCGTAATTGCCTTGAAAAAATTTGGAGTGAAAGTAATTGCTATTGAAAAAAATCCTCCCTCTGATTGGGAAGTGAAAAATTTACATGAATCTTTAGATGAGTTAATTATTGGTGATTGTAGTCAACAGAATATTCTCTCACAAACTCCTATTAGTAAAATTCGAGCGGCTTTAATTGTCACAACTATTGAAAAAGTAAATATTGAAACTGCGATCGCACTTAGAACTTTAAATCCCCATACTCGTTTAATTGTAAGAAGCGATCGAGAAAATCTCAACTATTTATTAAGTAATCAATTAGGTAACTTTGTTGCTTACGAACCTAAACACCTACCTGCGAACGCTTATGCCTTATCTGCATTAGGAAAAGACACTATTGGCTTTTTAGACTTAGAAGGGGGCAAAATGAGAATTAATCGTTTGCAAATGCCTTCTCATCACCCTTGGTATAGTTACAAATCCCTTGAAGAATTAAATACCCGTCACCGTCGCATTATTACCCATTATCGTCACAATTTTCCTGACACAGAGATTAATTTCTATCAATGGAATCCTGAAGCTAAATTGCAACCCCAAGATACCATCGTCTATGTGGAAACCGAAAATAACGACTTAATGACAAAGGGTTATAATACCAATTCACCCCAAAGAAAATTATCCCAAAATATTATTCAATACATAACCCATATTCAACATCGATTTAATCGCTACTTGAAAGAATTTTGGCAATTGAATCGTAAACAACAAATTAGAAGAGTTGCTTTGGTATGTACATTAGTTGTCTTCTTATTATTAATTACTGGGACAATACTTTTTCATTTTTATTACTCCGCTATTAGTTTTGTTTCTGCCTTTTATGTCACGGCAATATTATTATTAGGAGGTTATGCAGATTTATTTTCTCCTCTTGAGCCTTTAACAGGTTTACCCGCATGGTTACAATTATTTAGTCTTCTTTTAACTCTAACTGGCACTGCTTTTGTGGGGGTTTTATATGCTTTGTTGACAGAGGCTTTATTGTCTTCTAAATTCCAGTTTAATAGTAAACGTCCTCCCATTCCAAGAGAGAATCATATTATCATAGTTGGTTTTGGCAGATTGGGACAAAAAGTAGCAGAAAAACTACAGGAGTTGAAAAAACCTGTATTAGCAATAACTCTCAATCCAATCACTGATATATCTACTGCTTTAACAATCCCTTTAATCTCTGGTCATAATTTAAACGATAGTCTTAAACTAGCCTATTTAGAAAAAGCTAAAAGTATGGTGATTGTCACGGATGATGACATTATCAATATTGAAATTGCCTTACTGAGTCAAAAAATTAATCCTAACTGTCAGTTAGTTATTCGTACTAATGGAGATACTTTAACGGAAAATTTGAGTCAACTGTTACCTCATGCTACCATAATTGACCCCTACATAGCGGCGGCGGAGGCTTTTACTGGGGCGGCTTTTGGAGAAAATATCCTCGGTTTATCTCGTTTACAACGACAAACGATTCTGGTTACTCAATATCACATTGAAGGGAATGACACTTTACAAGGTTTGCTGTTATCTGAAGTTGCCTATGGTTATGGGGTGATTCCTGTCATCTATCAAAATCATCTTGATGCTTCTAGGGTTACTTTACCTTCTGATGATATACGTTTAGCTGTAGGAGATTTATTAATTGTTTTAGCCACCATTGAAGGGTTAAAAGCCATAGAATTAGGCAAACCTCATTTAAGACAATGGCAGTTAGAAATTTTGTCCGCTCAGTCGAAGATGACTATTTTTGATGGTACAAGTGCGATCGCACGCATTTCAGGATGTTCTTTAAAAACAGCGAAGGAAGTCATGGATAATATTCCTTGTATTTTACCAGTAAGAATGTATCATCATCAGGCAGTAAGACTGAAAAAAATATTACACCAGAATCAAATTCAAAGCCATTTAGTAAGAGTTAGATAAACTTTCATATATCTAAACACTTTTTAAAACCTTCTAACTACTTCAGTTTGGAATTAAAATAAACAGATTTTGATAAAAATAGTGAATAAATTGATTTTCTTAGTTTTTGAAAATAGATTTAACGCTTACGAGAGTGTTTATTGTCTGTTGCCCATTTCCTACCTTAACCAGAGAACTTAAATGCAAACCAGTTTATAAGTAACTAATGAGCCAATATTCAAAAAAACCAAACTATCAAACCTGCCACCTGAAACCTGAAACCTGCCCTTACCCGATATTCTTGCTGAAAAACGGGAGTTTAATTGGGTGCAACCCACATCAAAGTTTGTCCATATTCCACAGGTTCGCCATTTTCTACCGCAATCTCCATTATTTGTCCAGAAACTTCCGCCTCAATTTCATTCATCAGCTTCATAGCTTCAATAATACAGACTACTTGACCATCAGAGATGCGATCGCCATTTTCCACAAAAGCAGGTTCACCGGGAGCAGGAGCTCGGTAGAATGTACCAACCATTGGGGAAGTAATAGCTAACCAATTATCTGTTTTTTTACTAGCAGAAGATTTTTCTGCAGGAGGAGTGGGGGGAGTATCTACCTCCACAGGGTGACTATTTTCCTGAACAGGGGTTATAGATTGGGGAGGGCTTACTGGGGTAGCAATAGAATAGACAGCATTGTTACTGTAAGGAGAATTTTTCTGCAATGTTAGCTCAAAATCACCCTCTTTGATCGCTAATTCCGAAATATCTGTTTTTGCGATCGCTTCTATAAATTCTCGTAGTTGATTAAAGTCGATTGGCACTGTTAAATAATAATATTATTAATAGTTGTATTTACAATTTATTACAAAAAAGACAGAAAAAATAAATTTATTTAATCTTATAGCAATCAGTCTTAACCTATCAAATATCAGTACCATTATTATAAATAGACCACTGATAAATCAATATTATGGAATTGATCTGACTGCTGTAGTTGAAAATTAAATATTTAATAAGGATTAAGAATTACTCTCTACCTAAATAACTATCATTTCTAGTATCTACTTTAACTTTTTCGCCGATAGAAATAAATAAGGGAACCATAATTTGCGCCCCAGTTTCCAAAATAGCAGGTTTTGAACCACCTGTTGCAGTATCACCCTTCACACCGGGATCTGTTTCAACAACTTCCAATACTACAGAGGTAGGTAATTCTACTTCTAAAACGGTATTATTCCAGAAAAGAACATTAACCTCCATTTCCTCTTTAATATATTTTGATTTATCTCCCACTTGCTCCTCTGAAAGTCTTGCTTCTTCAAAGGTTTCCATATCCATGAACACAAATTGATCTCCATCTTTATAGGTGTGTTGCATGGTACGTTTATCTAAATTTGCTTGAGGCACGGTTTCCCCTGCACGGAAAGTTTTTTCTACAACACTACCTGTCTGGGCATTTTTTAATTTTGTACGCACAAAAGCTGAACCCTTACCCGGCTTAACATGGAGAAACTCAACAACTCTCCAAACACCACCATCCAATTCAATACTTACACCGGGGCGAAAATCATTACTAGAAATCATAAAAATTAATACTCTTTATCCTTAAATATTTATCTATTTTTAATTCATACTGGCTATAAAAATACCAAAACTATATTCTCTCAAAATGGTACTAATGACAAGTAACAATTAGTAATTAAGACAAGGCAATGGGCAATAGGCAATAGTGAATAGTTGATAATTAATGACTCCGTTCACGACTGAAAGGAGCGTAAGAGCTCTCGCTCGTTCTCTCCTTCTTTTGGTCAAAGCAAATGCGAATAATAAGTTACTATGTATAGGAGTATTTTACTACTGAGCTTATAAAGCAAAAAAATATCGAACTATCAGGATTGCCATAATGGATGGATCATTTACTCTTACCCTACAAATAGTAATTACTGTTGTAGCGGGGATTAGCGCTCAAGTATTAGGGGAATTTTTTAAAATCCCTAGTATTGTTTTCCTGCTAATTTTCGGAATTGCGATCGGTCGAGATGGTTTAGAGTTACTACATCCAGAATTACTAGGCTCAGGATTAGAAGTGTTAGTTGCCCTTTCCGTTGCCATTATTTTATTTGAAGGGGGCTTAAATTTAGAGTTAAATAAAATCGGACAAGTATCAGGAAGTATCCGTAATTTAGTAACTATCGGCACTCTCATTACCTTTCTGGGAGGGGGGATGGCGGCTCATTGGTTTGCAGAATTTCCTTGGCAAATAGCCTTTTTATATGCCTCGTTGGTGGTGGTGACAGGTCCTACGGTAGTCGGTCCACTACTTAAGCAAGTTACAGTGGATAAAAGAGTTGCCACTTTATTGGAAGGAGAGGGGGTATTAATTGACCCTGTTGGTGCTATTTTAGCAGTGGTGGTATTGAATACGATTCTTAACCAATCGGCAAACTCCTTAGAAATTGTTTCTGGTTTGTTGTTACGTCTTAGTTTTGGGGCAATTTTGGGGGGAATTAGTGGTTGGTTATTAGGCACTTTTCAAAAAAAAGCGAATTTCCTTGGTGATGATTTAAAAAATCTCGTGGTTTTAGCGGGGGTTTGGGGTACTTTTGGACTTTCTCAAATGATTATTAGTGAGTCTGGATTAATGGCAACTGTTACCGCAGGTATCGTTTTAAGGGCGGCGGGGATTCCTGAAGAAAGATTGTTATTGAGATTTAAAGGGCAGTTAACAACTTTAGGAGTATCGGTTTTATTTATTCTTTTAGCGGCGGATTTATCTATTGCTAGTATTTTTGCCCTTGGTTGGGGTAGTGTTGTCACGGTTTTAATTTTAATGTTTGCAGTGCGCCCGTTAAGTATTTTGCTTTGTACTTGGGGTAATGGCATGAATTGGCGACAAAAGTTCTTTTTAGCTTGGGTTGCGCCCCGTGGTATTGTTTCTGCCTCTGTTGCTTCTTTATTTGCTATTTTACTTACTCAAAATGGGATTAATGGTGGAAGTTCCATTAAGGGTTTAGTATTCTTAACTATTATGATGACTGTTTTTTTACAGGGATTGACAGCAGGTGCGATCGCACGATTGTTAAAGATTACTTTAGATCAAGCCTCTGGAGCGATGATTGTCGGTTGTAATCCTTTAGGAAGATTAATTGCCAGTTTAATTCAGGGCGAGGGAGAATCAGTAGTTTTAATTGATACAGATAAAGAAGATTGTGAGAGGGCAAAACAAGATAATCTCTCAGTCTATGAAAGTAGTGCATTAGATCATGAATTATTAGAAAAAGCGGGGATAGATTCTTTTGGTACTTTTATCGCTTTAACTACGAATGCAGATGTTAATTTAATGATTACTCAAAGGGCATTGGAAGAATTTTCTCCACCTCGATTATTTGCAGTATTTCCCAATGATGAGGAAAACAAAATCAAAACGAATAAACAAAAAATTAATCAAGCATTCATTTCTAAATTATCCGTTAAAGATTGGAATCAGTATCTCAAAGAAGGACAATTTAAACTGGGTAAAACCATTATCAAACCTCAAGTTGAGTTACAAACAGTGCATTTGAATACCATGATTAATTCAGGGGAATTATTACCTCTGTTGTTGAAAAGAAAAGGCAAATTGCAAATTGTGAGTGCAGGGGAAGAATGGCAACCCAATGATGAGATTATTTATTTACTTCACGACTCTCGCCCTCAACTTTTAAAACAACTGTCGGGAAATACTGTTTCTTCTCGCTTTAGTCTTAGCCAGTTACCAGAAGTGGAGGAAATCCCCATTGCAACTTTGATGAAAGTAGTTAGTTAATTAACCTCTCCCTAACACCCCAATATCCAAAAACCCTAAGCCTCTACTTTCCCCTAATACCCCAACACCCTAACACTTCCTTCTTAAAGAACTCAAGTTGAATTTTATTAACCAAATCTTAATTATTCAAGAAGTTCTAATTTTGACGGTACAATTAACTCTACAGATATTTACTGAGATTAATTTACATATTAAATACGATTAATTATTAATTTTTTATCGATAAGTTATGGTTTATACAACAGGTTCAGTAGCAGAATTTATTTCTAGTGTTGAACCCTTTAATAATCTTTCTCGCAGTGAAATAGAGGTCATTTCTTCTCATTTTAAGCCCTTAAAATACGAAATGGGGCAAATTATGTTAGTTAAGGATAACATTCCTCCTTATGTGGCAATTATTTACGAAGGTCAAGCCCGTTGTATTGCTTATGATCCTCGCAATAATTTACCTGTAAGTGTTCAGTTACTCAGTTATGGTAATGTTATCGGTTGGGAAAGTTTAATGCGGGGTTTTCCCACAGAAACTGCGATCGCATCTACGGAGGTGGTTGCTTTAACTATTGATAGAGATAAGTTTTTAGATTTACTTAGACAACATTCGAGTTTAAAAAATTATTATCAGCAAAAAGCAGGTTTAATCGAAGTATTTGATTTATTAGGCTCTCAACTGGTCAAAAAAGCTATTGCTCACGGAGATATTAAAGCCCTCGCCAAAGATGCCGTTAATAAAGCTCAAGTTTGTCATTTAGTAGCTGGAAAATGCGATCGCCTCCCAAATCTTCCCGAAAATCAGGAATGGGTATTAAGTAGCGGTAAAATCAACGGTTTCGACATCGGAGATATAGTCACAATAAATGAAAGTTTAACCCTAGAAACTAACTGCCGTCTTATTTCCTTGAGCATTCCCCAATCTATTCCCCTTAAAAATGAAAATGGGCAGGTAATAGAAAAAGATGAGGAAGAAGATTTATGGGCAGAAGAAGATAGAAAAGAAAACAATTCTCCTTCTCAAACAGCCATTACTCCTGCTGTATTGATGGATAACGAGGAAATCCCTTTAGCTGACCCTCAAATTCTACAAAAACAACCTCGCACTCTTCAAGCAGAATCCCGTAAACCCCTCAAAGATTATCCTTTCTATAGCGGTAGAAGTGAAGCTGAAATCGGTATTGCTTGTATGCGAATGCTATCTAAATATTATCGAATTCCTTTTCGGGGAGATGTTTTAGAACGTATTGTTAAAGAGCAAGTACAAAGAAATGGGGCATTATCCCTTGATGTTTGTGGAGCTATTACAGAATTAATCGGCTTAAATGCACAACTAATAGGTGTTCCCGCCGGGGCATTTGGCAAACTCGAAGGAACTTTTTTAACCAAGTTATCCGACTCCCTGGTTATTGTCTATACAGCCAATGAAAAAACAGTCATCGTAGGTGATCCCACTTTAAGAGGAGTTAGAGAGTATAAAACCCTTGAATTTCTGGAAATGTGGGGTCAAGAAGGGAAAGTTTTATTGTTGAAAAAAACAAAAGAAACCCCTGAAGAAAAATTTGGTTTAAGCTGGTTTGTTCCTTCCATCATTAAATATAAATGGGTTTTACTAGAAGTATTTATAGCTTCTTTCTTTGTGCAACTATTCGCCTTAGCAAATCCTCTGATGATTCAAATTATCATTGATAAGGTGATTGTGCAAAATAGCCCCGACACTTTGCAAGTATTAGGTATATTTTTAGTTGTTTTAGCGGTTTTTGAGGCAATTTTAAGCACCCTGCGAACTTATTCCTTCGTTGATACTACGAACCGCATTGATATGACCTTGGGATCGGAGATTATCGATCACCTTTTACGGCTACCGCTCAGGTACTTTGAAAAGCGTCCTGTGGGGGAAATTTCCACCCGTATTAATGAGTTAGAGAATATTAGGTCATTTTTGACAGGAACTGCCCTAACAGTGGTGTTAGACGCTATTTTTTCGGTGATCTATATTGTGGTTATGTTTATCTATAGCCCTTTGTTAACCTTTGTGGCATTGGGTATCATTCCTATTTTTGTGGCATTAACTCTGATATTTTCTCCCCTCATTCGTCGTCAATTAAGGGCAAAAGCCGAACGCAATGCTTCGACTCAATCTCATTTAGTGGAAATTATGTCGGGGATTCAAACAGTAAAAGCCCAAAACATCGAGTTAAAATCTCGTTGGGAATGGCAGGAAAGATATGCTAGATATGTGGGTACAGGTTTTAAAACCGTCATTACTCAAACCCTTGCCGGTTCTGCTAGTAATTTCTTAAATAAATTATCTCAGTTATTAGTATTATGGGTGGGGGCGTATCTGGTTTTACAAGGGGATTTGACTTTAGGACAATTAATCGCTTTTCGTATCATTGCTGGTTATGTTACCCAACCGATTTTACGTCTTGCTCAATTATGGCAAAATTTCCAACAAACAGCCCTTTCCTTGGAACGTTTAGCAGATATTGTCGATCATCCTCAAGAAGCGGAGGAAGATAGAGATAATATACCTATGCCTTTGATTGATGGTCATTTACAATATGAAAATGTTTGTTTTCGTTTTAAGCCTCACGGTCCTTTACAATTAAACAACGTTAGTATCGACATTAACGCTGGTACTTTCGTGGGTATCGTGGGGGAAAGTGGTGCAGGTAAAAGTACCATGACAAAACTCGTTTCTCGCTTATATGAACCAGAATCTGGGCGTATTTTAATCGATGGTTATGATGTTAACCGAGTAGAATTGTACTCTCTCCGTCGTCAGGTGGGGGTTGTACCTCAAGAGAGTCTTTTATTCGATGGCACTATTTTCGAGAATATCGCTTTAACTAATCCTTCTGCTAGTTCTGATGAAGTGATTCGCGCGGCAGAAATCGCTTGCGCCCATGAGTTTATTATGAGTCTTGCTAATGGTTACAATACCAGAGTAGGAGAAAGGGGGGCTTCTCTTTCTGGAGGACAAAGACAAAGAATTGCGATCGCACGTTCTGTGTTACAAAATCCTCGGATGTTAGTCTTAGATGAGGCAACCAGTGCTTTAGACTACAACACAGAAGCTCAAGTTTGTCATAATCTAATTCATGCTTTCCACGATCGCACAGTTTTATTTATTACTCACCGTCTAGCAACTATTCGCAGTGCAGATTTAATTCTTGTGATGGATAGCGGAATTATTGCCGAAAAAGGAACTCACGATGAGTTAATGGCTTTGCAAGGGCGTTATTATCATCTTTATCAACAACAGCAAAAAGTTAAGAGTTAGAGTTAGGAGTTCGGGGTTAGGAGTTCGGGAAGCAGGGTTTTTTCATTCTCAAAAATGTCAATTTTTGAAACTAACAAATAGTAACAGATACAGGAGTTTTTAAGTATTAATTAATCAATTATTAAGAAAAAACGCTCCCCTCTACTGTGGGAGAGGGGTTGGGGGTGAGGGCAAGATAATTTTGCCCTGACTTTGAAAAAACCCTGTTCGGGAAGAGGTGTCAGATTTCAGGTTTTGGATTGTTGGGGGATTGGGGTGTTATGGTGTTAGGGTTATTGTTAATTAAACACTTTTGCTCATTACTAATTAAATTAGGTCTGCTTGATAAATAACCACTGCTAAAAGGGCAGAAAATATAGTAATTCCCGTTGCCACAAGGGGATGTTGTCCTTGACTGACTGCATAAGATGTAATAATTCCTGCACCAATAGCGGCTGTTAGACCTGCACCTACTAAATCTTTTCCTTGATTATCTCTCATTTATTTTAGTGTTTTATGTAAATGTTTATTTTTATATAAATCTCAAACTAACACCTTTTTTTTGAGGGAATAATCTTTTGTTAATAACATTAATAATTGTCCATATTTCTTAATAATTTTGTCTTTGTTGATAATGTTTCCAAGATCAACTCAAATACTATGTTATTTATGAATAAAAATTACGATGATAATCCTCAAAGAATTTTAACTACAATAGACTTTAATAAATAGAATTAATAAAAACAATTCAGATAAATAAATGAGAATTGCTTGATCCTAAACAAACCATATTAGATAATGGAAGGTAAAAGAAAATAATAGCGGGGACGTTGGTTATGGGATCTAAAGATGTACAAGTGTGTAATATTGCTTTGGATACGAGAATATTCCGTTCTCGGACTTGGGAACGCTTAAAGTTTGAGGTAGAATATGGCTTAAGTCGTGGTACAACGGCGAATAGTTTTTTGATCGAAGCAGACAAAACCGCTTTAATTGATCCTCCGGGGGAGTCTTTCACTGAAATATTTTTATCCGCTTTATCAGCAAGAATTGATTTAAAAAAGATCGATTATGTGATTTTAGGACATATCAACCCTAATCGTGCTTTTACTTTAAACAGACTAATTCAATTAGCTCCTCAAGTTACTTTTATTGTCTCTAATACGGGGGCAAAATCTTTACGAGAAATTTTTGAAAACTCCTATAGTGAAACAGTTAAAGATTATTCTTTAAATATTATTTCCATCAAAAATGACTATCAATTAAATTTAGGAAAAGAACATCAATTAGATTTTATTACTACTCCCAATCCCCGTTATCCTGATCAACTTTTAACTTTTGATAAAAAGACTGATATTTTTTACACAGATAAGTTGTTTGGTTCTCATGTTTGTGGGGATCAAATATTTGATGAAGGTTGGCAAGTTTATTTTGAAGATAGACGCTACTATTTCGACTGCGTCATTGCTCCTTACAGTAATCAGGTAAGTAAGGCACTAGAAAAAATTAAGCCTTTTTCTGCGCTGGTTTATGCCCCTAGTCATGGTCCTTTAGTGAAGTATGGTTTACATGAGTTAACGGGTTTATATTCTCAATGGTTATCAGATCAACAAAATCAAACTCTTAATGTTGCTTTGGTTTATGCTTCTGCTTATGGTAATACTGCCATTTTAGCTAATGCGATCGCACGAGGAATTACTAAAGCGGGGGTAAGGGTGGAATCTATCAATGCAGAGTTTGCCGATAGTGGAGAAATAAAAGAAGCGATCGCCTCTTGTGATGGCTTTATTTTCGGTTCGCCTACATTAGGAGGTCATGCTCCGACTCAAATTCAAAGTGCTTTAGGTGTTGCTTTAGCCACTGCGGATCGCAATAAGATAGTGGGGGTATTTGGTTCTTATGGATGGAGTGGAGAAGCCATAGACCTATTGGAATCAAAATTTAAGGATGGGGGTTATCGCTTTGGTTTTGACACCATCAGAGTTAAATTTAAGCCCACTGAAGCAATTTTAAAAACCTGTGAGGAAGCAGGAACAGATTTTGCTCAAGCCTTGAAAAAACGCAAAAAAGCTCTAAAATCGAAAGAATCCGCCGCTAGTAATACTTTAACTGCCCGTACAGAACAAGCCTTGGGACGCATTGTGGGTTCTCTTTCAATTGTGACTACTCAAAGGGAAGAATTAAAGGGAGCGATGGTTGCTTCTTGGGTATCTCAGGCAACTTTTAACCCCCCCGGTTTAACTATTGCAGTAGCTAAAGAAAGAGCGATCGAGTCTTTGTTACCTATTGGTAGTCATTTTGTCTTAAATATTCTTGAAGAAGGGAAACATATCGATTTAATGAAACATTTTCTCAAGCCCTTTGCCCCCGGAGAAGACCGTTTTGTGAATATCAATTTAGAAACAGCCGATAATGGTAGCCCTATCTTAAGTGATGCTTTAGCCTATCTGGAATGTGAAGTTAAAAATCGTTTAGAATGTGGTGATCATTGGGTCTTATATGCGATCGCAACTCAAGGTAAATTACTTTCAGAAATAGGAATAACCGCCATTCATCATCGTAAATCTGGAACGCATTACTAATGGAAATTACATTTTTTCTTCGTTCTTGAAAATAACTAAAACCCTTCTCTATTGACCCCAACTCTGTCTTAACCAGATAACTTACATAAGCTCCTAGCTTAAATACTTTTGTTAATTTTTAATTCCCGTATCACTTACCCCTTGAATAAACTGTTTTTGACCGAGAATAAATAAGATAATAACAGGAATAGTGGCAATTATTACCGCCGCCATAAGTAATGACCAATTACTGGTAAACTGTTCCTGAAAGGATGCTAAAGCTAATTGCACAGTGGTTAAATTAGGGGTATTAGTAAATACTAAAGGCTTAAATAAATCATTCCACTCCCCGATAAAGGTAAATAGGGAAAGAGTTATTACTGCAGGTTTAGCTAAGGGAAATAAAATTTGCCAGATAATTTGTAAGGAGTTTGCACCGTCTAGGGTTGCCGCTTCTTCTAATTCTACGGGAATAGAGATAAAATATTGACGCATCAAAAAAATACCAAAACCACTGGCGGCGGAAGGTAATATTAACGCCCAATAGGTGTTGATTAAATGTCCCCATTTCAAGATTAAAAAAATCGGAATTACTAATACTTGAAAAGGAATAATTAATGTAGATATAATAAGCAAAATAATAAAGTTTTTGCCTCGAAATTTTGGTCTCGCTAAAGCATAACCTGCCAGAGTAGAAGTTATTACTTGACAAAATACGGATGCGATCGCAACTAATCCAGAGTTAGCAAAAGCTAATAAAAAATTGCCCTTTTCCCATGCCAACTGATAATATTGTAAAGTAAATTTAGACTCAGTTCCTGTTGAGAAAAAAGAAGTATATAAAATAAAAATAAAGGGAGATAAAATAATAATTAATCCCCCTAATAATAAGATAAAACTAAAGATTTTAAATGTCGAATTAGTAAACTTATCCATAAAAATTGATTCTCATGAGGGATAAGGTGAAATGAGTTCGGAGTTAGGGGTATTGTGTTACTAATTGCTAGTTATTAATTGTTAACTACTAATTGTTAATTCTCTTTACCCCTGTAAAAAAATTAAACCCAAAACCAGTTACCTGAAACTCGAAACTTTCTAAAATCGAAAATTTCTGCTAAGAAAAAGTCAAAAGAGGTTTAAAGCCATGCTTAACAGAGGCTTCGCCAATTTGTTCCATTTTTTCGACACTAATTTGGTTTCTTCCCCAAGAAAAATTAGTATGCCATTTCTCAAACTCTAGTAACATAGCCTCAGCAAAACAAGCAAACATTTGTCTTCCGGGTATATCCATATTGACAATTTCCATAATTTTCCAGTCAATATCTAAAGAATGTTCTACAATACCGCCATTTAATACCTTAATATCAGGATGATTAAATTTAGTACCTAAGTTCTTCGGATAACCACCATCAATTAATAAACAAGGTTTTTTCAGGGTTTCATTGTTGATTTCTACCCCTCTGGGCATACTAGCAACCCACACCACTATATCAGCTAAGGGTAAGGCTTCTTCCAAACCCATAATTTTACCTCTACCTAAATCAGACTGTAAAAGCTCTAAACGCTCACGATTACGGGCAATTAATAGTAAATCGGCAACATCAGTTTTTTGATTTAACCAACGACAAACAGCACTGCCAATATCGCCCGTAGCACCGCATACAGCAACTGTTGCTTGACTCAAATCAATACCTAATTGAGCGCTGGCTTGTTCTACTTGACGACAAATAATATAAGCTGTATGAGTATTACCAGTGGTAAAGCGTTCAAACTCCAATTCAACGTTACGCACTTGCTTATTTTCTTTAAGGTTGAATTCCTCAAAAATAATGGAAGAGAAGCCTCCCAAAGCAGTAATGTTTATGTCGTTTTTCTGAGCTAATGCCATCGCATTTAAAATTTTTCTGATAGCAGTTTTGATGCGACGACTGTTTAACATTTCTGGGAGGAAACAAGATTCGATATAACAGCCTTCAATGGTTTCCCCTGTAACGCTCTTGACTTGAAACTCATCCACTAATATGGGAGGTGCAGAACACCAAAATTCAAATCCTTCATTGGCATATTCAGAGTAGCCCAGTTTGTGAGCTTCTTTTTGAGCGTGTTCTAAGTTGGTTAAGTGACCGATGAGACCAAACATTTAATAATATTTTACTTTAATATAATGTTTTTTTTGAAATACGGAAAGTCAATAAAAGCTAAGAATAAGTTAAGACTTTTTATCATATTACTAAAAAATGTAACAAAAAAAAGTGGTGAGTGCTGATTTCTGATAGTGACAGGGCAAAACTCAGTGAATGAATGCTTAATGGGAAATAACTGTCATCTCCTAGCAGGTTATAATTACTAATTGCTGATTACTAATTCCTAATTGAATTATGTTGCCTAGAGACGAATTGTTAAAGAGAGTTGAAAATAAAGAAGATATTGCCCGTGTGATTGATAAGGCTGAGAAGGCGATTAAGACTTGGGAGTTAGTGATGACAGATTTTCTTTCTCCCCCCGTATTGGCAGAGGTTAATGAAATTTTTGCTTCTTTGACAGAGGTAAAAATAGTTTGTTGGGGGGGCTATCCTCAAGCAGAAAGGCAACGGGTAGGTATTCATCGAGAAGAGGTTTATGGTGATGTAACAGAAATTCCTTTGATGGCTTTAGATGTTGCTGGTAATTTTCTTTTTGATACGGCTACTCATCGGGATTTTTTGGGAGCGATTTTAGGTACGGGTATTGTTAGAGATAAAATCGGTGATATTATCGTTTTGGGTGAAAGAGGAGCTCAGGTTATCGTTACTCCCGAAATAGGGGAGTTTTTGGAAACGGCTTTAACTCAAGTGCGTTCTGTACCTGTGAAAACCAGTAAGATAGATTTATCAGATTTGAAAATTCGCCCTCCGAAAAAGAAAGAAATGACAACGGTAGAGGCTTCTTTAAGGTTGGATGCGATCGCATCTTTTGGTTTTGGCATTTCCCGTAGTAAAATGGCGGATGCGATTAATAATGGAGATGTAAGGGTTAATTGGAAAGAAATTACGCAACCCAGTTATAATGTCAAAGATGGTGATTTAGTCTCTTTTCGTGGTAAGGGTAGATTAGAGATAGGTGCGATCGCACTTACTAAGAAAGAACGTTATCGCATCAATTTAACAAGGTTTGTTTAGGGGGATTTAATGAACTTTTTGACAATTTTTTTAACATCATTTGGACTAGCGATGGATGCTTTTGCGGTGTCTGTGGGTAGCGGTATTAGCCTCAAAAAAGTAACTCTTAAAGATGCCATCATTATAGGCACATTTTTTGGCGGATTTCAGTTTTTTATGCCCTTAGTTGGCTGGTTTGCTGGTTTAAGTTTTCGGGAATTTATTGTTAGTTTTGATCATTGGATTGCCTTTGGTTTATTAAGTATTATTGGTGGGAAAATGCTTTATGAGGCTTGGCAAGAAGACGATGAAGAAGAAGTAGGTACAGACTTTCGCAATTTATATGTTTTGTTAACCTTAGCCATTGCTACCAGCATAGATGCTTTAGCTGTAGGTTTGGGTTTTTCTGTGATTAAAACTCCCATTATTACTGCCGCCGTCATCATTGGTATTATTACCTTTTTGCTTTCTTTTTCAGGTGTATTTTTAGGAAGTAAATTCGGTCATTTATTTGAGAAACAAGCGGAAATAATCGGTGGTTTTGTACTAATAGGTATTGGTTTTAAAATCTTATTAGAACATCTTTAGAAATCTGTATTCATTTCAACATTTTTTGTTTTTTAAACAGACTAAAAATGTAGTTAACCCACTTTTTCCAACCATTTTTCAAAATCTGATATATTTTCAAAATCGAATAAATCCTCTGCTAAAGATTCTAATTGAGGAATAGAGAGCGATCGCACTGTCTGTTTTTGATTATCGGTTAAACTACCGAAACGGCGATTTAATTGACGAATCAGCAAATTGGCTTCTCCTTCCTCTAAGCCTTTTTGTATGCCTTCTTCCAAACCTTTTTGTATGCCTTCTTCTTTAGCCTTATCTTGCCAGTATTTGACTAAGGTTTCATAGGCATCTAATTTGGGCATAGTAGCAGTTTTTAAGTCAAACATAGTCAATATATCCTCTGTTTTTAATTGGGGTAATTTACTTTTTAGTATAGCTTCGATTAAAGTGAACTGTCTTTGGAAGTCTTCTTGGGTTTTAGCACTATTTAATACAAGATTTCCTAAGTGCTTAATTTCAGAATTTGGACTGACAATTAATCTGAGTAAAGCTAAATTAGGGCTTAATGTTTCTGTGTTTGATAATTCTTCTAGGTATAATCTAGTAATATTATTATTCAATAATATTTGATAAGGAACTTCTGAACCTAAATCATTATTTTTGTTTTTTAGTATTAATAAACCTTTCCACGGTCTTTTGATTTCATATTGACTTAAATAGAGAAATATCTCCGCAAAATATCGATGATAGAATTTGATGTCTTTTTGCATTTGTGCTTCTAAAAAGACTAATGGAATATTTGTATCATCAGATAAAGGAGTTAATAGTCCGTCTAAACGAAATTCTGTATCTTTAACAACTGGTGCTGTATATTCAAATTGACAGTTACTGGGAATTTCAGGTAATAATTCGGTAATTAAACTAGGTTGATTAATAAATATTTGGTAAAAAAGTTTATCGGTTTTCATTTTTCATCATTTCCTTAAACCAATCCGCCGTTATTTTTATTCCTTCATCTACGGTATAAGGAGGTTGCCAATTAAGGGTGTTTCTAATCTTACCACTATCCACCTGCAATGATCCTAAGAGGCGATCGCCTACTTCTTCTTTTCCTAGTAATTTTGTTCCTATTTTAATCAAGCTAGAAGGTATAGGTAATAATAAGGGGGTTTTATTCATGGCTTTCCCAATGCGTCTGATTAACTCAGGGGTTGACAAATCTTCTCCGTCACTGACAATAAAAGTCTGATTTTTAGCTTGGGGATGGTCAATGCAGGTTATAATGGCATCTACTAAATTACCCACATAAACGAGGCTACGGGAGTTATTAACGCCTCCTAGTGGAAGGGGTAAGCCTTTGGCAACTAATTTTAATAACCTCTCCATGTTACCCGGATTATTTGCACCATAAACAAGAGTGGGTCGTAGAATGGTATAAGTCATGGTACTGTTTTGACAAAGTTCTTCTAGGGCTTTTTCTGCTTTTAATTTGCTTTTACCGTAGGGAGTGTCAGGATTACAAGGAGAAGATTCCTTAATAATAGTATCGCTTAAAGTGATTACAGCACCGATCGAGCTTAGAAAGATGAAATGTTTTACCCCCATCTTAAGACATTGTTTCACCAGATTAATTGTACCTTCAGCGTTGATGCGATCGAACTCAGCTTCTGGATTAGTTACAGATTCTTGTAAAATGTGAGCCCTTGCCGCTAGATGGATAACAACATCAATGTTTTCTAAGGCATTTTTCCAAGAAGTGCGATTATCTATTTCTCCGATAACAATATTTTTATACTTAGAATAAGACTGAGTACGAAGTGCGATCTCTATTCTGTGGTTTTTTTGTTCTAATTTACAAAGAAGGTGATTGCCGATAAATCCTGTTGCACCAGTGATTAATATTGATTTAGACATATTTCTTTGTTTTTATATGAGATAAAAAATATTAACTCAAATCAAACAAAAAATGATTATTTCCCATTAACTAATTCGATTAAAGATTAATATTATGATTCTAATTCTAAACTAATTGTAACTACCTACATCAACTAAATTGATTAATCAATCAGATTAAGTAAATTTCATTTGTTACAGTACAAACGTTTCTTAAAAAAAATCCCCTCTTCACTTGACAACCATATCGCTATTTAGCAATATAAAAACATGGTGATAAATAAATCATCTAATTTGTACCTAGACAATCAAATAAGAAATCATAAACACATGACAACAACCATACAACGCCAACAATTATCTGTTTGGGAGCAGTTTTGTCTGTGGATCACATCTACCAACAATCGCTTATATATCGGTTGGTTTGGAGTTTTAATGATCCCTACTCTTTTGACTGCAACCACCTGTTTTATCATCGCTTTTATTGCCGCTCCTCTTGTGGATATTGATGGTATCCGTGAACCTGTTGCTGGTGCATTACTATATGGTAATAATATTATTACTGCTTCTGTTGTACCTAGTTCAAATGCGATCGGACTTCACTTTTATCCTATTTGGGAAGCCGCAACTCTTGATGAATGGTTATATAATGGTGGCCCTTACCAGTTGATTATTTTCCACTTCCTCATTGGAATTTATTGCTATATGGGCAGACAGTGGGAATTATCTTACCGTTTAGGAATGCGTCCTTGGATTTGTGTGGCATACTCCGCTCCCGTTTCTGCGGCTACTGCTGTATTGTTAGTTTACTCTATCGGACAAGGCTCTTTCTCTGATGGCTTACCTTTGGGTATCAGTGGCACATTTAATTTTATGTTTGTGCTTCAAGCTGAACATAATGTATTGATGCACCCCTTCCATATGTTGGGAGTTGCAGGGGTATTTGGAGGAGCGTTATTTTCTGCTATGCACGGAAGTTTAGTTAACCTCAGTTTTGGATAAGAAAACAGGCAGATAGTAAGCTGAATATAACAAACCATCAACTAACTACTGCCCTATGTTTAATTTAGATTATTTATTTTGTCATGTCGATGATTTCTGCCAACAATTTGAGCCTCAATGGCAACAAAAACTTATCTCTCATGGTGCTGTCCAACGTGTTCGTACTAAAAGTCTCTGTTTAAGTGAAATTATGACTATTCTCATTGCTTTTCACCAAAATCATTACCGTAATTTCAAACATTTTTATCTTAATCACGTTCAACAATATTGGACTTCTGCTTTTCCCAAACTTCCCAGTTATCAACGTTTTGTCCAATGGATTCCATCAACGATTATTCCCTTGTGTGTTTACCTCAAGCACTGTTTTGGTAACTGTACCGGAATTAGTTTTATTGATTCTACTAAGATCCAAGTTTGTCATAATCGCCGTATTCGCCAACATAAAGTATTTAAAAATTTAGCTCAAAGAGGCAAAACCTCTGTGGATTGGTTTTTTGGTTTTAAACTCCATCTGGTAGTCAATGAACTGGGGGAAATTGTGAATATGAGTTTAACCCCAGGTAATGTCGATGACCGTAAACCTGTAGTCGATCTTTTAAAAGAGCTTTGGGGAAAAGTTTTTGGTGATAGAGGTTATGTCTCACAAAAATTAGCCACAAAGCTACTGAAAGATTTTGGTATTGAGTTTTTTGCCAAACCCAGACGCAATATGAAGAACAAATTAATGAGACTTCATGACAAACTTTTATCTCGGAAACGAGCGATTGTCGAAACAATCAATGATCAGCTCAAAAACATATCACAAATAGAACATTCTCGTCATCGTTCACCAATAAATTTCTGTGTCAATATATTATGTGGGTTAATCGCATATTGTCATCAACCAAAAAAGCCCCACCTTTCCTTAGAATGGATTTTACCTCAATCTGCTTAACCAAAACTCAGGTTAGGGAAAATTACATTTAGCGGTAGATGAAAAAACAGGTGAAATTCTGGTAGCGGAGGTAACAACAAATGATTGTCATGATAGTGATGTACTAAAAAGTTGATTAGAAATAATTGAGGGTGAAATAGAACAAGTATCCACCGATGGTGCTTACGACAAAAGAAAATGCTATCAAGCAATAGAAGAAAGAGGGGCAAAAGCAATAATACCACCACAAAAAAAAGGCAAAAAATGGTCAGATATGGATGGCGACAGAAATAAAAACATTGACAGAATCGAAGAAATAGGAAGAAAAGAATGGAAACAAGAAAGTGGCTATCATCGACGTTCTATCTCAGAGACAACAATGTTTAGGTTAAAAACAATATTTGGAGGTAAAGTAAGTAGTAGAAATTTTGATAACCAGGCAGTAGAACTATTTGTTCAATGTCTGTTGTCTCATGAATGAGACAAATAGCTAAACCAGATAGCGATATAGTTAATAACAAATAAATACAAGGGTTGTGTGATCGAGCAGTGCTTCAGCTTCGCTGACATCGCACCTGTTGAAACAAAATTCCCTATTTATTAATTCATGCAACAAAGCCATTAATAACTCCTGACTCTTTACTTGTTTCTCTCTAATATCAAGTTCGGATGATCACTTATAATTAAAATAGTTGCATCTATATCAATAACAACGGCAAAAAAAGTAACTCTAGTCAATCATATTGACTTACCAGAACTCTACAAAAAGTATCGCTGTTCAAATAATCCTATTTCCCGTAGTCATTATCATATTATTTGGCTGATAGCACAAGGTCAAACAGTAAAGCACACTGCTGAAATTACTGGCTATAGCACTACTTGAATTTATCAATAGATATAACGATGAAGGAGTAAAGGCTTTGGGGATCAAAGAAAAAACCCTGCTGGAAAAGAAGCTTTACTCACAGATTTAGACCAAGTCAACTTGTGGCAAGTATTATCTAAACCTTCACCCTGTGGGGGATTATGGAATAGTCGAAAAGTAGCTGAATGGTTATGCCAATTAACTAAAATAATTCTTTAGTTTTTAATAATGTTTGATAAATGGCTTCAAATTGTTTTACCATTTCATTCGCATCAAATAAGCGGGAAATTTTGATTTGGGCATTTTTACCTAAACGATGTGCTTCATTAGGATTTTCGATTAGATACAACAAATATTCCGCTACTTGGTCAATATTTCCTGGCTCAAAAATTAATCCACACTCTTTATGGGTAATTACTTCGGGAATACCGCCTAATCTTGGTACGACTACTGGTAAACCAGTTATTGCCGCTTCGATCATTGATCTACCCATTGCCTCCCAAAGGGAAGTAAAACAGAAAATGTCAGAACTTTGTAGGATTTCAGGTACATTTTTGCAAGCTCCTAAAAATTTGACGTTGTTTTCTAGTTTTTCATTTTTGACTTGTGTTTCCAATTGCGATCGTAACTCTCCATCTCCCACTAATAAAAGTACGGCTTCAGGATGTTTTGCTACTACTTTCACAAAAGCGGAAATTAATAAATAAGGAGCTTTTTGAGGATCTAACCTCCCAACCATGACAATAACAGGGCATGATGGAGATAATCCTAAATTTTGACGTATTATATCTCTATCATATTTTTGAGTTAATTTGTCTAAATCAATGCCTGTATAAATAGTTTGGGAAGCATTCCAATCTAATAAACCATACTTTAGAGCTTCTTGACGATCTACGTCACTCAGTGTGGTGATGTAGTCACTACATGTTCTAACACTTTTTTCTAAAGAAATATACATTTGTTTTTGCCAACGAGGCATTTGATCATGAAAAGGAAAGCCGTGAATGGTATGGATAATAACGGAATCCCCTACATACTTAGCCGCCCAACGTCCTAGTAAACCGGCTTTAGTACTATGGGTATGAATAATATCAAACTTTTCTCTTTTTAATAGGGCAGTAATTTCCCAAAAGGCTGAAATATCATTGATAGGACTAATTTCTCGAACTAAGTGAGGAATAGGATGAAATTGATCACTCACCTCTTGTGCCCAATCTAACCATTCTCCATTTGGGTTTGACGCAACGTGAACATCAAATAAATCACGATCAAGTTTTTTGACAGTAATTAAAGTATTATCTTGGGCTCCACCCACTGCTAATCTAGTGATTAAGTGTAGAACTTTTATTTTTTTTGATTTTAAATTATTCATGATGATTTTTTTTCTGTCGCCAATGGGATAAATCTTTGGACATTAAATTTTCGACAAAGACTATATCAGACTCGTATAATTCTAAAAGATAATCGTATTCTTGATCGCTCAGAGGGATGATTCTTTCCTCTCCTCCTGTATATATTTTTTGTAATCCTAAATCTTTTAATTTTTCTACTAAATTGTGTAATTTATACTCTCGCATTTTGATTGCTACTTCCGAAGCTATTTTTGCTAACCAAGGATATTTAGACATCATCTGACTATTAATTTTTTCGGAAGCAATAATCGGTAAATCAATGATGGATATTTGTAAAAACTGACAAACCTCTTGCCATACTTGTTGAGGATTATCCTGAATATCATCGAGTAAAATTAATTTAACTTGTTTAGAGGTAAATTTATCTAACCATCGGGGTATATACTCAGCATAATGACCCGATGTGATGATACGAGGCATTTTTTCAATGGCTTCTTTAAATTGATTGCTAACTCGTCCTTTATTTAAATGATGACGATGTAAAGATATTGCTTTAGAAATAGGGTTTCTCAGGGAAATAATAATCTTACAGTCTGAATTAATAGCGTATATTCGCTCAATTGACTTTTCAAAATCAAAATAAGATGGTCCTATTTCTCCTATTATTTTATGACCATCTGTTGTTGAAAAATAATCACGATACCAATCTAATCCTTTGTTGTAGTACAAATCAAAAAACATGGTTTCTTTTGTACCTGAAGGCAAAGAAATAGAAGGATGACAGGCTAAAACTTTATTTAACCAAGTTGAACCTGTCTTTTGTGGTCCGATGCCGATAAAGTCCACTGAAAATTGTGTCATAAAAAATACCACTTCAGAATTCCTAATTAATGTCAATCGTAATTAAGTTTTAAGTAAAGTTTTATATCATCTTTATCTAAACAGTTACTATAAAATTAATGAATCTATCTTTCACTTATTTTGTGTAATCCCCGTTATTTATTGATTGAACAAAAGTTTGCCAAAATTCATTCCTACGTTGTTCTAATACATTGTGGCTATAATCACTTGCTCTTTGCCAATTTCTTTGTGCTTGTCGTTGTTGCCAATGACGATTATTTACCACTTTAACCAATAATTCTCCCAATTGATTAATATTCCCCGGAGTAATCAGGTTTTCTTGTTCTAATAATTCTGGAATACCAGCAACGTTAGAAGCAATACAAGGACAGCCTCTACTCATTGCTTCAATTAATGCCCTTGGTAAACCTTCCTTAAAACTAGGCTGAAGATAAATATCGATTTTATCCAACCATTGAAAAACAGATTCACCGCCAGGTAAAACACCATCAAAAAAAGTTACATCACCAATTCCCAATGATTTAGCTAGTTTTTCCCAATAATCAGCATCTCCCCCTCCTAAAACTCTAAACTCAAATATGGGCAATTCATCACGAACGTTTCTTAAAGCAGACAATACCGTTTGAATTCCTTTAAATTGCCCTCGGAGAGTACCAATTAATCCAAATATAACTTTTTTTTGTCCCGAAGAATTAATTCGATTAAGTCTTTCCCTTAAAACAGGAAGTGATGGCTGAGGAATTTGTACATTTGAGCAATTCGTGGTTTTTCCTTTATTACACGGGTAACGTTTTTGGAGAAATTGATCCGTTACGTATAAGACAAATTTAGATTTGGCAACTGCTTGTTTCATTCGCCAAGTTGAAATTGGGGCATACAATTTCCCCTGTAAACTGCCATAATTCCATAAGCCGTCCCAAGGACATCCCACCACTTCAACTGCCCAAGGTTTACCATAATGAAAGGCTCTATCAATAGCTAATAAACCTATTTCGCTAGGCAAACGAGCAATAACAGCATCGACATCTTGAAGAGATTTGTCCATTATATCGATGGTTTTTTTTCTCATCAATATTCGACTGGTAATATTGGAAATATTCGGCATTAATTGAAAACTAACCCTGTCGGCACTAGATTCAATTAAATCATGTATAGTCTTATTTTTCGGCTTTTTACCTAAACGACCAACAACAGTAACTCCATCAAATACTTTTAGATAACGACTCCAAAGAGAAGAATCAAATTGCGACTCAGAAAATACTTTTCTTTCATCTGGTATGAATCTATGATCATGTGCGAAAACAACTTTCATAAAAGAATTATTAATAAAATTGGAAACATAGTAGATAAATAAACAAGTGACCAATAATTAATATTGGTATCATCAACGAAATTAATTCAAGAATCTAAATTTCTTTTTGCCTCTCTATTTTTCGTTACTTCAAAAGTTTGATGTAACATCCAAATTATTTATTTATTAAATTCAGGAAAGCCGCTTCATAATGACTGACAATAACTTCTGGAGAAAAAGCTTTTGCTCTCGATATTCCCTGTTTTTGTAATTTTTCTTTTAACTGCTGATCTTGTAAAACTTTTAATAAGCAATTTGCTAAAGCATGAGGTTCTCTGACCGGTGCAACTAAACCATCAACATTATTAGTAATAATTTCTTGAGGTCCAAAAGGGCAATTCGTTGATACCACAGCAGTCTTGCAGGCCATAGCTTCCACTATAACATTACCAAATCCTTCATATAAAGAAGAAAGAGCAAAAACATCTGCTTTAGCGATATACTTATAAGGGTTATCTTTAAATCCTAAAAAATTAACAAAAGGTTTAAGATCTAAATTAATTATTTGTTGTTCTAATGAATTTTTCAGTTTTCCCTCCCCCAAAATCCAAAGTTCAGCAGGAATTTTCTTTCTAACTTCATAAAAAGCTTCTATAAGACAAGGATAGTCTTTTTGTTCAGTAAGTCTTCCACAAGAAACTATTATGGGATTTGAAGTCAATATGTTTGCCGGAAGGGGTTCTTGAGCTAGGCTTAATACTCTTTCATCAAAACCGATATTGTATATGACCTGTATTTTTTTTTCAATAGCAGGGACTATGTTTAACAAATCATCTAGTACTCCTTGAGATAGGGAAATAACTAAATCAGCTTTTGGATAAGTCATAGCAATAAACGGCAATAATGTTTTGTATTTGTATGACGGGGGATTTTGAACACAAAGCGACAATTTTGGTTTCGGATTTAATCCCAAACAAGTCAAAATTGCTATAACATTAGGCCTATCCATTACTGAACATACTATATCAGGTTGTTCTTTTTTTATTAATGCACGTAAAGGACCAATAGACTTTACTAAACGCAATGTATTGGAATTTAATTTTCCTGTGAGTAAATGATAAATTTTTATCTCAGGTTTGAGAAACTTTTCATAACTTCCTCCCGAGGAGGCTAAAGCTAATGAAACATGGAATTTTGTTTTGTCAATGTAGTTTAATAGACGAAGAAGATGCATTTCCGCACCGCCTTTACCTAAAGAAGAGGTGAAAAAAAGAATTTTATGAATTTTTGTCACGGATAATAGTAGTAGTTAAAAACTTGTTTTCAGTGTACATTAATATTTGACTTTGTTTACGTTTAAATTTTAACATCCCGAATAACCATAACAGGATAAGAGACGGGAAAAATTTGAGCATCCAGCCAATAATTGGACCACTACCAGGAGAAAAACTTGTCAAAGTCAATAAATATAAAAAAATTACTCCTGGTTTTCCTGCATGAAAGGTATAAGTTTTTACTAAATATCGATGAAATATACCAAATAGTATAAAAATAATTACAATTCCAAGGACCCCGAAGTTCCAGTAAGCCTCGCCAACGTTACCGGGTGGAATTCCCGCCGGAGAATTAAAGAATTCTTTTCCTGCAATTCCGCCAATAGCTCTAGGTTTATCTGGCCAAATACTACGAGGAATGAATGTTGTCGGGATAGCTAAGTATGAGTAGCCATATAAATAGTCAACCGTTTCTGGGACAAAAGCAAATAATGGATAAGTACTAGATTTTGTCCCTGCTCTTTTCACTAACTCTCCCTTGGATGACTCTGAGTCATCTTGACTCCCAAATGTTGACTCAATAGCTTCATTTATGTCTGTTAAAGCATTCCAATTAATGGTTTTATCACTACTAATACTACTACGAAAATTACCTAATAAACCAAGAGCAATTAAACCCAGAAAAAAATAGATTAGAATTTTACCCGCAATCATTTTTTGTTCTCTCAACATCCAAATACATAAAGCTGTACCGACAGGAATGATAATTCCTGAACGAGAGCCGTTAGTAAGGAAAGAAATGCTCATTGATAGACCGACACTAACCCAAAACCAGGGTTTGATTAATGCTAGTTTGTCGAGAGCAAACCATAATAAACAAGCGACTAACCCCAGTTGAATAAATGGTACAAATATAGCATCTCCTTGTGCGGTAATACTCTGAGTTCGTCCCCCTGCCCATGAGAGAAGATGTGCAATTAATCCCCCCCTTTTGTGAATAAACCAAATAAATAGGATAAAAGAAAAAGTGATAATAGCGAGAGCTTTAATTTCATATAATTTAGATTTTACCGTAAATAAATCCCGATGATAGCCTTTGACTTTGAACAGAAAAAAACCAGCATAGTAGGATACTAAAGCAAGAAATTCATAGAAAGAAATCTGCAATTGTAATTCTGACAATTCTTGAGAACTCCAACCTATGAGGGCTAAATTATATGGGAGAAAAAAACCAAATGCATCTACATCTCCCATCATTAATCCAGTTAGTTTATTTATCGTCTCTGGAATCTCGCGCATTGAAGAGAGAAGAAAGCCAAAAATTAATGGATGAAAAAGGCCATAACTCGGCTTTAATATCAGTGGCAAAGCGGAAAGCAAAAAATTAATTAAGATAATCAGGGAAGTAAAATCAAAACTAGAGTGAGGCGACAAAAATATATCAAGTAATTTGATTAAAAATAAAATTCCCAAAAATATTCTGATAATAAATAGCAGTCCTGGAGAGATTGAAACAAAAGGGTTATTTTTAAAGCTATTTGTTTTTTTCACTATCATTATATTAAAATAAGTTTAAAGTTTATTTGATCAGAAATTGATCTAAAAACCATTTTATTCTTTGACGATATTTATTTCGATATAAGTCTGGCTTATTGTTTTGTACTAATATGCCTATTTCGCTTGGCAAATTATTTTCCACAACCTGAATAACTTTAATATTAGCTTCAGGAGTATAATGTTGGCCATCATAAGTATTTGTCTTAGATGTGGTTAAAGATGATGGAATGGAGAAATCATACAATACATCAAAAAAACCACTTATTTCAATCATAGATGAAAGATATTTTTCTAATAAATTTTTGTTATAAAGCCTATTCACCACAGTCCAAGCAGATAGCGGTGGAGCATAACCAATAAAATATGCTTCGGGAAAAATCAATTTTAATTCTTGATACAGTTGAACAATTGAAGAATCATATTGTGCTTTTTCTTGTTGATTTGTTATTATTTTGGGATTAAATTTTCTCATTGGTTTTCTGATTTTAACTTCAAATGTTGAATCATAATAACGAGGTTGAGGTTTGATGGGATTAAAAAGAGTTTGAAAGGAAAAAATTGTGGTATCTATAGAGAAAAGAGTTTTATAGAAAGGAGTGGGTAACTTTTGAGAACGAATAAACTCCGGAGTTGTATTCTCTTGGGGATAAGTAAAATTAAATTCATCGACCCCGACATAGACAATTTTGGGATTAAAATTTAGAAATTTTATATATCTTGCATAGTCAATAAAATCTGTAATTTTTCCTGCACTGAAAGCAAAGTTAAAACAATTATGACCCGAAATTTGACTTGCTGGTAATAGTGTTGTTTTAGAACTTCCAAAAATTAGGCAATCATAGTCTGAAGTTCGATAATTATTCAAAAATAAGTTTACTTTGGATATGCGTTCATTAATAACACGATTAACCCCAGTAATTTGATTTCCTCGAAAATACCACAGTGGATCAATCATCCAATTGATACTCGTCAATATCAAAACAAATACGAATATTGTAATTAAGTAAGATTTCAGATAACTCCATAAAGATTTTTTTTTGGAGTTGAACAATATTTGTTCTTTAAAACGATTAAGAAGCATTTATGTATAAAAGATAAAAATATTAGCAATAAATATTAAAAATAATAATTCTAAAACTCAAAGTAAAGAAATGGACTTGTGCGACTCATACTAAAAATAGATAAAACAGTTATAACGCCCATGAAAAAAGCCCAAAACGAGTTAGGTTGCCATTGCCATATTTTTTGTTTTGTATTTTGGACGCCGAACAAGCTATATCTTCCAAGCCATTCTTGAACATTAGGAAAAAACCAAACAAACAAAAGCATTATTCCAATGATGAAAAGTGCAATTATTGTTTCAGAATAACCTAAAATATCGGATTTTATTCGCCAAGTATTGAACTCCAACATTGACGATAGTATTCTTAGACTTGATTCTATATCATTAGCCCGAAAGAAGACCCAAGCTATCGCCACACAAGTAAATGTAAGCAAAATGGATGTTAAATTGTACCAAGATCTTGTGACCCATAAACAATTTTTTGTCCATTGATGCCAGATACGATGAATAATAAGTAAACCCCCATGAATTCCTCCCCAGAAAATGAAAGTCCACCCTGCACCATGCCACATTCCTCCAAGCAACATCGTTATCATTAGGTTTTTATAACAATGTATTGCTCCTGAACGACTACCACCTAAGGGAATATAAAGATAATCTCGAAGAAAATTAGACAAGGTAATATGCCAACGACGCCAAAAATCTTGAATACTATTGGCTTTGTATGGAGAATTAAAATTAATTGGGAGATTAATTTGTAACATTGCACCCAATCCCAAAGCCATGTCACAATATCCAGAAAAATCAAAGTACAATTGAAGTGTGTATGCTAAAACGCCAATCCAACTATCTATAAAAGTAATATCTAAAGAATTTGATGCCCTATCGAATAATGGATTTGCGTATTCTGCTAGGCGATCAGCAATAAACAGTTTTTTAAAAAGTCCCACAAAAAAAATAGTAATTCCAATCATAAATTTTTTAATGTTAAATTTATGTATGACTGAATTAGCAAATTGAGAAGTAAGTTCTTGATAGTGAACAATGGGGCCAGCAATTAACTGAGGAAAAAAAGTTACAAATAGAGCATAATTTGGAAAATTAGAACATTTTTGTCCTCGAAAAATATCTACTAAAAAGGCTATTTGTTGAAAAGTAAAAAAAGATATTCCGAGAGGAAGAATTGTATTGCCTAGAGTAAAACTAGATTCGATAAAACTACCAGAAATAGATATGAAAAAGTTAGCATATTTGTAATAAAACAACAATCCTAGATTAAATACTAATCCTATTGTAAGAACTGATTTGCGAATACTTGTACTCCATTGTTTTTGTTGATATAACAAAATTCCTAATAGGTAGTTGATAACAACAGAGACTCCAATCAAGGATAAATATTTTGGATTCCACCACCCATAAAAAAATAAAGAAGCTATTAACAACCAATATACTGCCCATTTTCTTTGACCTGAATTCACGAATCTATAAAATCCGATTAAGACAATCGGAAGAAAAATAAAAATGAATTCATAGGAATTAAAAAGCATAGATGATTACTTACTCCCAAGATGATAGATTCAAATTAAAACACTTTGCCAATTCACGGTTAAACGGTTCAAAATATGAATCAAGCTCTGTCAAGGTTTGCTTATCTTCATCTTTCTGTTTAGAATTGGTTTGCGTAGTTTGGATGCTTATGTAAACATTGCGTGCAAGTTCCTTGAATGTACTTGGTACAAACCGAGATAAATTTTGCACTTGACGATGCAAACTTAAGTTTTTAACTCTATAAGTTTTATTTTTATGTTCGAATGAATAGGAATCATAAAAATCAGAATAGATACCTATTTTATGGCAAAGACTTTTCATGAACCGACGGGGATCTTGAATTAAATCCTCAAATAGTAATATATGTAGATTTTGAGACGGAAAAACATCTATCCATTTTTTTAAATAATTGACATAACAACTATAATTAATATCGTTATACAATACATAAGAACTCCCCATATGATTACAATACATTCTAAACTCTTCTAAGGTTTTGGTTTGAATTAATTTAACATATTCACTGAAAGTTAGATTTTCATTTAAACGAGCTCTATTATTACGAGTAAATTGATAAGAAGAATATACTCTTTGGGAGGGTTTTCTCAAAACAAAAATAACGTTAGGAATACTCGGCAATTCTGACAAAATTTTGACGGCCGTTTGTTGGTAAAGATAGTGAGTTGTGGCATCACAAATATAATTTTTACTAGCATTATGAAAATATTTTTCATAACCTTTCAGTCCACAATCGTGATAGTTATTATTAGGAATACAAAGGGGATGATCCTGATCCATTAGAAAAAATGTTTCTTTCGGGTTTGAACCACATACATCTGGATGATCAACAAGCCAATTAAAAATAGAGCTTGTCGCACATTTTGGGGCACCTCCGATAATCAAGTTAGGAAGTTTCATTTTTTATTTCCGGAATCAATAGTTAATTAATTGATGTTTACCTTGAAAAATTCGCAATTTTTTGAGAACTCGATAGATATTATAAGACAAAGGATAATTCGCTAATTGTGCTAATTTTCCCTTAAGAGCACCTTGGTTAGTTATACCTTGCGGTAATGGTTTATCTTTGATTGCCTGAATATCTAAAACGTAAGCTGGTTTATCCTTGAGAATCCAATAACCAGGATAAGGATAAAGACGAGGCAAAGGATTTGTTAACTTGCCCCATTCTACAATTTGAATCGTACTGCTGAAAGGTTCAAACGCATTTTTGATCGCTTCAATATCACCTAGCATAAACTCTTTAGTACCATGAAAGTGGATAGGAACATTCATCATAACCTTACCATTGGGTTTACAAACTCTAAAACATTGGTATAAACCCCATGGAATACTACAGGCATTTTCTCCCCAGTGTTCCATCGTTTGATTACCAATAACTATATCAAAATAATTGTCTTCATAAGAAAGTTCTGCGAGATTCTCAATTCTAGTAGCAACTGTTTGTTTACCAATATATTCTTTTTTAGGATCAATACCTTCATAAGTCGCTCCTATTTGTTGGCAATATTGTTTTATCTTATTCCACGAACCACATCCGACATCCAAAATTTTCATTCCGGGTTGAATTTGCTTTAAATACATATCCACTATTGGAATCATACAAGCTCCTAAAGGAGGAGGAGGAATTTGACGTCCAAGGGTTTGAAGGGCTATAGTATGAGCTGAACAGTTTAAACCTTGACGCATTGTACAGTCACTACAAGTAATTATCATTTTCTATATATAGATTTTTGAGTAAATTTTATATTAAATTTATCGTTTGATGTGTTTTCAGTATTAACTTAATCAAGTATGTCATTCATTACATTGACACCGATTATCTTAACTATTTATGGTTAGTTCTTGAAGATTCAAGTAAATCTCTTCGTATTGATTGACATTATACTCAGAAAATAAATTGCGAGCTACTGTAATACTTTGTTTTCTCATTTGATTTAATAAAGCTGGATTTTTAGATAATTTGGATACATTATCCGCTAATGATTTATAGTCATTTAATTCAACAACTTCCCCACACTTATTCTCTTGTAATATTTCCTTGGCGGAACAAACTGCAAAAGAAACGACTGGTGTTCCGCATGTTAAACTTTCAATCATACATCTAGCTAAACCTTCCCGAATGGATACTACAATTATTATGTCAAGAGCTTGATACCATTGCTCTACTGTGGAACAATATCCGACAAAATCAATATAATCCTGTAATTCCAATTTTGCTACAGTTTCTTCGCACTTTTTCGCATATGGATTCATTGCTGGTTGAAAATCGCCCACTAAATACAACTTGCTCTTGGGAATATTCGACTTTAAGAGTTTTGCTCCATTTCTAATCAGTTCTAATTGATTTTTTTTTGGATTGACTGAAGCTATATAGCCAATAGCGAAAGTGGCCTCGTCTATTCCCAAATTAGATCTTAACTCTTTTTTATTTTCTGGAGATATAGGATAAAATCTTTCTACGTTGACAGAACTATAAATATAATTTATTTTTTCTTGTTTCTTTATTTTCAGCGCATTTTGAATGTAGGTTTTCATCTCTTGTGATAAAACTAGGATTTGATCACTTAACTGAGTGACTAAATGCCATTTCCAGTTATAAGTTTCTGAAGGCTTTTTTGTATCACGAATGTTAAAAACTATTTTTGTCCCAGTTAATTTTGAAGGGATGATTCCTTGAAAGGCTCCTTGTATGTCATTGAAATGCACAATTTTCACTTGGGATTTTTTGATGAAACGATAAAGATATAAATTATTTTTTAACCAACGGATGATTTCTTGGAGAAAATAAGGAAGAAAAATATTCTTTTTGGGGGAAGGATCATGTAGAGACGGAAGTAAATAGACTTTTATTCCAAGATTTTCCCATCTCTTGTTCATTGGTAAATCTAAATTAGTCAATATAATGGGATTAAATTTCTTTAATCTCTCAATGACTAAGGTAATACTTTCTACTCCTCCGTTACCACGACCAGTTTGACAGACAACGAACAGTAACGAATTTTCTACTTTATTGACATTTATCATAATTCAATCTTAAATCCTGTGAAGAAGTTATGGTAGTTACCATAACACTCTTTCTTATTTTTTATTTCTCATTTTGTAAACAAAAGTAGAACATAGCCAAGACTCGAATATCGGGGCTACTCTAAACTTAGGAATTCTAGCCTTCCCCCAAGTTAATGCTTTTAGTAATCGATTGATACCAATCGCAGAACCCATAGAATTGCTTGACTCAAGAATAAAACCCGCATCTTCTAACAGTTTTAAAAATTTCTTGCGAGTAAAAAAACGATAGTGATACCCTTCTTCTCTAACGTCTTCACCAAATAGATAACTCAATCTATCCAAAATGTAACTAAAATTGGGAGTGCTAATAATCAAAATACCATCTGGTTTTAAGACTCTGTGAATTTCCCTTAATAAATTCTCCGCTGGAACAATATGCTCGATAACATCTAAACACACAGCTACATCACATTTGTTATCTGATATTTCTGTCAAACCCTGATTCAGATCTAATTGAGTAGCTTCATAACCCATAGTTATTTCTCTGTTTACATTGTTAATGTTTCCGTCAATGAGAATTGTTTTATACCCTTTCGATCTCGCAATACCCGTGAATTCGCCGGCTCCACCGCCGATATCAATAAATATTTGCCCTTTATTACTTTCATTTAAGTGAGGTAACAATGCACTAGCAAAAGAATATCTCAATCTGGAAGGATCATATTCTCTTATCTGATTTATGTCTTGGCGACTATGTTCAGTATTAACAATAATCATTTTTTCTTGTTTGTCATTTGCCATTAAATTTTCTCCTGATAATTGCTAGATACCCAATTCTAATTCCATGTTGTCAAAATATGTAACAATGTTAGTATATTTTTTATATTTTGTTCAAATTAATTCAATTGAGATGGAAGGACTATTCTAACCAATGGGAAAGATCTTTCTGTAGCAAACTTTGTAGTAATAGTATGTCTTCATGGTATATATCTACTAGTTTAGATTTTAACTGTGTGGAAATGGGATCAGGTTTTGTTAATAAGATATTGTCAAGTTGAGACCTTATAAGGTTAACAGAGAATTTTTTAATTTTTGACGGTATTAAATTCAAAAGTTTATTGTTTCTGAATAGAGAGTTGTTTTTTTGCCAGAAAATATGGTACACGCCTTTGTTTTTCGGTATTCCAGAACGGTTGTTTTTGCTGGTGATGGAACTGAAGTCAAAAGAGACATCAACTCCAATGAACGAAAGTAAGTCTTTCATTAGCAATGTTGGGTTATGGCAAAGATCATCGAACAGGTAAATTTTTATCTGATCAGGATCAAAGCGATTGAAGTAAGGCAGTAGATTTCGGTAGTAAAATCCAGGATCAAGGTAGCGATGAAAATACTGATCATGACCAAAGTAAATGTAGTTGGATTCCATCTTTCTGTCAACAATTGTATTTTGATCTGAGTTTTTCTCGATTCCTATCTGTTGAGCATAAACAAAGTGAGAATATGCCCGATCAACAGGATTCCTTAGAATTGCTATTAATTTCATTTTCGGACAATATTTACTGATGTTCTTAGAAGCAATTTCTGATGAAATAAGGTACCCTGGTGACACTTCTCCTATCGCTAAATGTTTAACAGGATTATATTGTTCAAAATATTTCCTATAATCTTCTATATTTAAAACAGGTTTAGTTATTGAGGAAAGGGAAGTAAGTTTTTTGAGGTTGACTACTTTTTCATTATCTGTACAAAAAAAATGAATTTCTTTTCGGGGACTCATAAAAACTTGGGGATGTTCATTCAAATACTTGTATAAACTTGTAGTGCCGGATTTAGCTGCACCAATAATCAAAAAGTTAGGTAAAGTCATGATTCTTAATTGTGATTAAAAAAATAAAATTAGGGTTTGTCATATATTCATATATTTTTATTACTGGTTACAGTAATTTTGCGAGTAAAGAGAATCAGTAGAGTAAGAAGACAAAAAAAATTCTCTCATACTAGCTATTTGGTCTTCAGTTTTACATGAAAAAGTTTGTATAAACTATGGATTTCATTTAAATACTCTTAAGCTATTTTTCTAAAAGTACTTGAGTTTTTAAGTAATTCTTTATATGTACCCTGAGCTATAACTTGTCCGTTACTTAATTCAAAGATTTGATCGCAGTTTTCTACAGTACTTAATCTATGAGCAATTAAAATAATTGTAAACTGATGACTTAAACTTTCAATTGCCTTCATTACTTCCTTTTCCGTTGCATTATCTAAAGCACTGGTAGCTTCATCAAAAACAATAACAGAAGCGTTACCATATAATGCTCTAGCAATACCAATACGCTGTCTTTGCCCTCCACTAAGACGAATTCCCCTTTCTCCAACATAAGTATTATATTGTGCGGGTAAACTTTCAATAAAATCTTTTATTTGGGCTAATTGAGCGGCTTTTTTGACCTGTTCTAAGTTAATTTCTTCATAAGGAACTCCAAAAGCTATATTTTCGGCAATTGTACCATCACTTAGAAAAATATACTGCGGTACGTGAGCAATATTTTTTTGCCACTGGTATAATTTTTCGCCCTCCAAGGGTAAACCATCTATTAAAATATTGCCTTTTTGAGGTTCTAACAATCCTAAAATTAAATCTGTGGTGGTGCTTTTTCCGCTACCTGTACTACCAACAAATGCTACTGTATTTTTACTTTTAATAGTTAAGTTTAAATTTTTTAAAACCCAATCTGTTTCTTCTCCATAACGAAACCAAACATGATCTAATGTTAAAGTTTTCTCTAAGGGCAAAGTTTGTAATGATTTAATTGCTGAAAGGGTTAATTTATCATCAATAGGTCTTCTTAACGCAATTAAAACTCTTGTAATAGATGCTTTTGAACCGATTATTTTCGCCATGGAATTGAATGCTTCTTGTAAAGTAGGTAATAATTTTTTTGCACCTAGGGCAAGGCTACCTAAAATCGGAACTACTTTGCTAAAATCTCCATTTTTTCCTAAATTTAATGCTAAAAGTGCGATCGCACACAAAGCAAGAGCTTCGATAAAAAATTTTGGAGATTGAGAAATTATATTGTTAGTAGCTTTTGCTGTTTTTAAATCGTACTCAGATTTTTGATACGCTTTTTCAAAAAATTCTTGATTATGACGTAAAAGAATATCTCTAATTCCACCTATTCCTTCCTGAACTACTTTAATTTTTTTTTCTCCCGCTTGAGTTATAACTTTACTGTTTCGTTCTAACAATTTGCGGCGAAAACGATATATTATTAAATAAGCACCCCCCAAAATAATTGCCGCACTAAAGGCTATTTTGCCGTCAACAAAAATAAAAGTGCAAATGAGTGCCGGTATGATTAATGAGTTATTGATTAAAGCTACGAGAGGGATTAATACACTCTGAGTAAGAGAATCAGTATCTAACGTTACTGTTTGAATTAAGTTACTAGAGTTTTGTGAAACGTGGAAGCTATAAGGTTGTTGCAAAGTTTTATTATAAATTTGATTACTAATATCAGCACCAATAGCAGAGGCAAAGCGAATTCGAAAATGAAGTGTTATTACTCGCACACCATTTGCTATTATCACGGCGAAAATAAATCCAATTGCTAATACTGTAATTAACTTAACTGGTGTTTCGATAGTAAAAAAATTAAAAATGAATTTCAAGTTGGGATTATTTAACATACTTTCAGGATTGCTAAATGCACTCAAGAAAGGGAAAATAGAACCAACGCTTATCATTTCACTAAGAGAAGACAATAACATTAATATGAGTAATAAAAACATTTGTCCTCTACGACGAGAAGGTAAATAGTTCCATAGCTCTATTAAGTCTCCAATCAAAGAACTATTTTTCTTATTTTGAGATTGTTTTGATTTAGACATAAATTTTTACTGCTGTTAAAATACACTGTATTTACCTATAAAATAAGAGGGTTTTTTCTCTTATAAGAATAGTATTAGAAAGGTTTTTCAATAATTATTGTTACTTCAAGAAAAGAAATTTGTTAAGGATTATACGTCAATTATGTACAAAATACCTAAAAATTAAAATAATTTCTCTCTAGCTTATCTATCGTTAATACCTATTAGACTACAAAATCATACATATTATTGAATTATGAATACTTCCAACTTGGTTATGATAATACAAGTTCAATATCTTTAGCTTTACTTTTTGGAAGAAACAAAATTTAAGTTAGTTAAAAGAAATTACGAAAAAATTTGAACATTCTGTTAGAATATCGGTCATTAACTTACGTTAACCTGTAATTGCCCATCTATATACAAAATGTTTCCAGAAGTACTAATCCGCTACACTCCAAAATATAATGAAATTTCGGGAAAACATCGAAGAACAATACTCTTTTGTCTTGATGGTATTCTCTCGATTATTTCTTTACTCTTCGCACTCAGTAATTTTTATGGTCTTCCCCATAATTTTGGCTTATTTTTTGATTTTTTTCCATTATTTGCCATTTATATTGGTCTAAAACTTTTAATTTTCCGCTCATTTCACTTATATCGTTCTGTAATTAGATATACGGATCTGAGTTTAGTGTTCACAGTGACGAAGTCAGTTATAGTAAGTACTGTATGTGGAATTTTCTTAGTTTCCATATTTGCTCCCGAAGAAATTGCCGAATCCGTTATTGTCATGGATGGGTTGACAGGGGTGGTTTTGGTTGTATTATTGAGAGTTATTCTTTTTTCTTTCATCAAATCAGTCAATCGCAAGAATAATACCACTATATCTGTACAAGAAAAATTAATTATATATGGGGCAGGTTCGGCTGGTTATCAATTGGCTAAAAGTATAGAACATGAACCTAATTATGAAATAATCGGTTTTACTGATGACAATCCAGAACTACAGGGGCGCATTCTTTGTGACTTCCCTATTTTTTGTCCAAGAGACTTGTCTTTGGTATATGAAGAGAAGCATTTTGATAGCATTATCTTTGCTATTCCTAATCTAACAACATTAAGGCGTAGAGAAATAGTTGAAGATTTACAATCATTACCTGTTCAATTTAAAAGTATCCCTAATCTTAATGATGTTATTTCGGGCAAAACTTCTATCAAACAATTAGGGAATATAAATATTAAATCTTTACTCGGTAGAGAGGAAATTAATCCGAAAAAAGATCTACTCAGATCAAACATAACCAATAAAACTGTTTTAGTTACAGGTGCTGGTGGTTCTATTGGTTCTGAATTGTGTCGTCAGATTATTCAACTACAACCAAAGTCAATTATTTTGTTTGAATTGAGTGAATTTGCTTTATACAGTATTGATTTAGAATTAAGGGCAAGAGACTTTGATGTAACTATATATACTTATTTAGGAAGTATAACTGATGAGTCTTATTTTCTGGATATTTTGCAAAAACATCAAGTAGATACTGTTTACCATGCGGCCGCTTATAAGCATGTTCCTCTAGTGGAAATAAATCCGTGTGTTGGGATATATAATAATGTTTTTGGTACTTTAGTCACAGCTCGAAGTGCGATCGCATCTGGGGTAAAAAATTATGTACTTATATCAACAGATAAAGCTGTTAGACCAACCAATGTAATGGGTGCAAGTAAAAGAATTGCGGAACTAATCATACAGGCTTTAGCCGCCAGAGAAAATACGAAAACAATTATGACTATGGTACGCTTCGGTAATGTGTTAGGCAGTAGTGGTTCTGTCGTTCCACGTTTTCGCCAACAGATTAGCGAAGGAAAGCCAATAACTTTAACCCATAAAGATATTACTCGTTATTTTATTTCTATACCAGAAGCAGTTAGTTTAGTTATTCAAGCCGGTGCTATGGCAAAAGGAGGTGAAATCTTTTTGTTAGAAATGGGCAAACCTGTCAGAATATATGATTTAGCTGTGAAAATGATAGAATTGAGCGGAATGATTCCCGAAAAGGACATTCCTATTAAAATTGTCGGATTGAGACCGGGGGAGAAACTTTACGAAGAATTGTTAATAGATACAAATAAAAGTAATCCCACTCAACACCCTCAAATATTTTCGGGAAATGAACCAATGATGGAATGGGAAACTTTGAATTATCATTTAGAGAAATTATTGACTTATGCTGAACAAAAAAACTGTCAAAAAGTTATTGATATAGTAGAAATTTTGGTTCCAGAATATCAACCATCAAAAAGAAAAGAAGAATCAAAGTTGTCAAATTAGAAAATAATACTTTATATTTATGGGGAAAGACTTTATAAAAGGCTAGTTCTTTTATTAATACTTAGGTAGATCTATTTAAACAAATTATCTTAATAATGAAAACTACTGAGATTATCAAAAATTTTTATTCTAGGAGAAACACTAAATAAAGACAATTTATCGTATGTTTTACCAAATATAAAAAATAAATATATATATATATAAATACCATATAGTTTGTTGCTATGTTTTTAAATAATCCCAATAATCCAGAAAAAGTTCCGGCTCAGATTGATACGCAGAGTAAATTACTTTATTTGAACTCTAATGATGTTGACACTGATGATGAAATAGATATTGGTGAGCTGATAAGGTTACTCAGAAGAAGGGGCTTGATTATTTTGGGAACGACAATTGCTCTTGCCTCTTCGTTATCGGCTTGGATACTCGCAAAACCAACAGTGTATGAAGGGACTGCCACATTATTAGTTGAACCCTTGAACAAAGATAATGCAGATTTAAGTTTTATAACTCCGATTAATCCTTTTAAATCCAATGAATTGGATTATCAAAGCCAGATAAATGTTTTAAAAAGTCCTTCGGTCATGAACACAATTGTTGAGCAAATTCAAGCTCGCTATCCGAAAGTCGTGTATAGAGCACCTGAGAATGAAGGGGAAGAAAATTTACAAACGAAACTTTCTGTTCAACAAGCTGAACAGACAAAAATAATAGAAGTTAGCTATAAAGATAAGTCTGAGGAAAAAATACTATTTATCCTCAATCAAATAGTTGATGGTTATTTAGAGTATCAAGCCAAGGAATATGTGAGTAATCTTTCTCAGGCTATTGATTTTACTGAGGAACAAATCAGTAGAGTTCGCCTTGAAGTAGCAAGTTTAGAATCTCAACTAGAGAATTTTCAACAAAATAATAACTTAATCGATCCAAATTCTCGCAATCAAGCCTTAACAACTCAAGCAACTTTTCTGGCAGAAGAAAGTGAAAAGGTTCAAATTGAACTTGATGGGATGAAAAAATTGGCTCAGGAGTTGGAACAAAAATTAAATTTAACACCCCAACAAGGGGTTATAGTGTCTCGTCTTAATACAGAACCGTACTACGCCAAGCTAATTGAGCAAATTAAGGAAACTGAAACCCAAATCGCTTTAGAAGGTTTACGTTTTGGCTTTGAACATCCCAGTGTAAAAACGTTAGTGGCAAAAAAAGATGAGTTAGTTGCTTTGTTAAATCAAGAAACTCGTAAAATTCTTGGCTCTGGAAATTATAATCTTTCACTCGATTTTTTAACTTCTGTTTCTAATAATGTAGAAACTACTCAACAGTTTTTTGATGTTAATAATCAAATACAAGTTTTAGAAGCAAAACAAAGAGGTTTAGATGAGGCTTGGGAAAGACTCAATTCTCAAATTAAAAATTTATCTACGACTAACAAAGAGTATTTTCAACTTCAAAGAGAATTAACTACGGCAAATGAGAGCTTGAATAGACTTTTAGCTCTTAATGAAAATTTACAAATAGAGGTTGCAAGGCAGTCTTCTCCTTGGAAATTAATTACACCCATAGATGAAACTATTATTAAAGATGTGTCTGGCACATCAAGAAAAATAGCTTTAATTTTGATTGCTAGTTTGTTTTCAGGAGCGGTGTTAGGCTTATTAGTTGATAAGTTAGATTCTTCTTTCCATACGGTAGAAGATGTTAAAAGTAGTGTTAAATTACCTTTGCTCGGAGTGATACCCCATAATAAATTTTTAACAGATATTACAAATAAGAAAAAGAAACGATCTGATAGCATTCCTAGTTTAAGCAGTAAAAGCGTCTTTGATGATGAGTCTATTACTTTTAGTTTAGATAGTTACTGCTCTTTATACACTAATATAAGTCTATTAAGTTCAGACACTTCTATTCGTTCGATTGTGGTGGGAGCGGCAGAGGCTAGTGAAGGAAAATCGACTACATCTTTGTTTTTGGCAAAGGCGGCGGCACTTTTAGGGCAAAGAGTTTTAATTGTGGATGCGGATATGCGAAAACCAAAAATTCATAATTATTTGGGGATCAAAAATAAAATTGGCTTGAGTAATTTAATTGCTGAAGATATACTCCCTGAAGATGTTATTCAGTCTTTTGATGATGGTCTTTCTGTGATTACTGCAGGTTCAAAACCTCCTAATCCTACCCGCCTAATCGCTTCTCGTAAGTGGCAAACTCTGATGCAGAAGTTTAAGCAGGATTTCGATTTAGTAATTTATGATACTCCTCCTTTGATGGGTTTCTCTGATGGTAAAATATTGACTCCTCTTACGGATGGTTTAGTTTTTGTGGTTAGAATTGGTAAAACTCGTCGTCCTAATGTACAACAGGTAATTAATGATTTACAGGTTTCTAAGTTGACAGTTTTGGGAATGGTGGCTAATGGTGTTAAAAATTATATGGGGGGTGCTTATTATGGTTATTACAATTACAAAAACTATTACAATGATGAGCGTTAGGGGTGTTTAAAAATTAAGGGTAGAAATTTTTAGTTTTCGAGCATTTGTGCGATCGCACCTAGTTTTTGTAAACTAATGAGGGCATTTTTAATTAATTTTACTGCCTTCCACGGTTCTTTTAAAAATGCGATCGCAACTTTCCCGTTATTTAATTTGCCATCAAGAGTAATAGCTGAATTCAAATCAGGTACATCATCATCATAATTATCGCTAACAACCCTAATCACCGAAACAGACTGAAAATAATTTAAAAGAGCAAAACTTTCCATATCCACGATAGACGCACTGGTTTCTTGAAACAGGCTCTTTTTTTGACTAGATTTGTTAATTAATGTATTAGTAGTTAACCCCTTTACTGAAGAACAATTTAACTTATTTTTCAGATATTTATTTAACTGTGAATCACAATTTTTAGTGACGACATTACCTTCATCTAAATAACAACAACTTTCATAAATAACCACATCTCCCACTGAATAATTAGGGCATAAACCTCCTCCCAAACCGATTAAAAGAATAGATTTGTCTTTGGGAATTTGACTATTTTTTAAGAGATTATTAACTGGGTTAATTCCGATGGGAATAGGAAAAATTTTACTCTTTAAATCAGATGAGAATAAACTTTTTTGAAGGGCTTTTAACTCTTCTCCATCGCACACAAAAATATAATCAATCATGGCTCTCTTACTGCTCGTCATGTAAATTATTGGTTAGGAAAAGGTGTCAGGTGGCAGGTTTAACGGTTAAATAATAAATATTAACTTATAACAATTAATTTTTATTAATTGATCATAGCTACTGTAGAAGAGCCTTATTTTATAATAAATTATCATAACTATTGCCAAAGAGTAAAAGACCTGATTTATTTTTCTCAACTCATATAGTAATCCCTTGTACCCTTAGCGGACATAGCCATATTTAAACGATTTAAACCATGAATATAAGCACAGGTGCGGAAAGAAACCCCTAATTCTTGATGAATTTTCCAAACTGCTTCTGCTTCCTCAATCATCTTTTCTTTTAATTTTTCTTGAACCTCTTTCAAAGTCCAATATAAGCCATTACGATTTTGCACCCACTCCAAATAACTAACTGTAACTCCCCCTGCATTAATCAAAATATCAGGGAAAACGTGAATACCTTTATCTTCTAGTATTTTATCCGCCTCAGAAGTAATTGGACCATTTGCTACTTCAAAAATAAATTTTGCCCTTACTTGAGGCGCATTTTCTACCGTTATTTGTTTTTCCAATGCCGCAGGAATCAACACATCCACATCAAGGGTTAAAAGTTGTTCGTTAGTAATGTTCTCATGCTCAACTATATTGCAAACGGTATTATGACAATAGACTCCTTTAATGGAAAGATGCTTTTTTTTATATTCTCTGATGCTGGAAATATCTAAACCGTGAGGAGAATAAATCCCCCCCTGAGAATCGCTAACCGCAACCACTTTATAACCAGATTTAGCCAATAAATGGGCAATTTCCGCTCCTGCATTACCAAATCCTTGGACGGCAACCGTTGTTGTTTCAGGTTTTTGATTAAATTGAGGTAAAACGCTATTGATGACGTAAAAAGCTCCTGTAGCAGTGGCTGTATCCCTTCCTTGCGAACCTCCCATAGTTAAAGGTTTTCCTGTCACCACTCCGGGGGAAAGACGACGACGAATAATGCTATATTGATCCATCATCCACCCCATAATCATCTCATTGGTGTAAACATCTGGAGCTAAAATATCCACATCTGGCCCAATAAAATCTGCGATCGCCTCTATGTAACCTCTGCTTAACCTTTCTAACTCAGCCTTAGATAACAATTTCGGATTAACAGTAATTCCCCCCTTAGCACCCCCAAAAGGCAAATTAAGCAAAGCACACTTAAACGTCATCCAAAAAGCCAGAGATTGCACTTCATCCAAACACACAGAAGGATGATAACGAACACCACCTTTTCCCGGACCCCTTGTGTCGTCATAACGAACCCGATAACCCTGAAAAATTTTTAAAGAACCATCATCCATTCTCACGGGAATAGAAACACTAAGACTAGCTTTAGGATACTTTAATCTTTCACTTGCGTCCTCGGAAATAATTACATATTGTAAGGCTTTTTCCAATCTGAGACTTGCATCGGCAAATAGAGAGGACATAAATTTAGACCTACCAAATTTAACATGGATAAATCTATCATAACCTCAGTTAGGGGTTCGTTTGTTAAGAGTTAGAAGTTATTAATTATCAACTATTTACCTTTGCCCGTTTGATCGCATTTTTGAACACAAATAATTTTGTAATCTGCTATGTCACTCTAATGCTCATAATTTTGGACTAACTCTATTAAAGCTCGGACTTCTTTCGTTCCTTCAGAAGACTTAAAAGTAAGAGGAAACTTACCTGAAGTTAACAATCTTAAACCAAGGGGTGCAATACTTAATAATCCTCTTAAATCACGAAAATAATTACCCACAACCATCAAACCAAACTTTCGCTCATCAATCCAGCCCCCATCTTTTACTAAACTAACTAAAACCTTGCGATGACGAATTGCACGACTGGAATTAATATCTTTTTCCTCTAAAATTATGCCTTTGATTTTACTAATTTGATCTAAAGGGGCAACTCCCATAGGGCAAACTTCATTACATAAATAACAACGAGTACAACCCCAAACACCCTCCTCAATATTATTATATTTTTCAATTCTATTTTCTCTATTTTCATCACGGGAATCATCCATAAGACGATAACTTTTTGCTAAGGCATGAGGTCCCACAAAAAGGGAATTAACCTCTTTCGCATTACATTCAGAATAACAAGCCCCACACATAATGCAATTGCCAGTTTCTTCTAATAATTTTCTTTCTTCTGGAGTTTGTAAAAACTCTTTTTCTGGAGTATTTCGAGAAGAAGTACAAACATAAGGTTCTATTTTTTCTAAGTCTTGCCAAAAATTGCTCATGTCCACAACTAAATCTTTCAAGACAGGTAAATTATTGAGAGGAGAAATAACAATTTCAGGAATATTTTGTGATTTACTAAGGGGGTTTTTCTCAATTTCCCCACCAACATTTTCCTTACAAGCTAAAGCGGATCTTCCATTTATTTTTATGGCACAACTACCGCAAATAGTATTACGACAATTCTTACGAAAAGTTAAGCTACCATCTAACTCCCACTTAATTTTATCCAAACATTCTAAAATGGTATTGCCCTTATTTACTTCTATGGTGTAGCTTTGAAATTGAGGGGAAAAATCAGGCTTTTGACGCAAAATTTTGAAGGTAACTTTCATCTCAAGTAATGCCATTATTTGTAAACTTATTTATATTGTGTTGTTTTCTTTTGTTAGTGACAAGGTTCTACTGCTTAATTTTTGTAAAACTGTTTTGTGAAGGTAATAATTTTATTTTTATGTTTTTCTTTATCTATGAATTGTCATGGACAAAGAATAGTTATTCCTTTGACTAATGAGCTATTTTCATAAATCTATAACTTTATCAGGTAAATTATTAATAATTTTAGAAAAAAGTTGTTTTCAACGATGATTTAATGAAAATTTTTTGTTATGATAAAATATCGAGATAAATAAAAATAAGAAAACAGGAAGAAAACAATTATGGGTGAATCAAATCCTACTCCTTTGGAGGGAAAAGAATTATTACAAAAAGTTAAAGAGTTATCGGATATTCCCCGTCGTCAAAGAGCAAAAGAATGTGGTTATTATACCATAGGAAAAAATGGTAAAGAAAGAGTAAATTTAACTGCTTTTTATGATGCTGTGTTAGCCGCAAAAGGTGTGCCTTTAGACCCAGAAAGAACTAAAGATGGTCGTGGTAGAGAAGCAACTTTCCGAGTTAGCGTTCATAAAAATGGTCAAATTGTTATCGGTTCAAGTTATACCGAGAAAATGGGTTTAAAACCGGGGGATGAATTTGAAATTAAGTTGGGTTACAAACATATCCACTTAAGACAGTTAGATGAAGATGAAGCCTAAAAGTAAAAGTTATTTCTGTTAATAATCAGTAAGTTATTGACACTTGAATTTAATCTAAAATTTATTCAATTAAATGATTAAATATTGCGAGTGGCTTTTATGACTGATTATTGGTCTAGTTTTAATTCTTTGGGCAAAATAATTATTTTCCTGACAATTTGGGCGGTTATCTGGTTTCCCATCGCATTACCTTTAATTAAGCTAATCAAATGGACAAATACCGCTCCAAACGAAAATACAAGCAAGAAACTAACTCTTATTTTCTCCCTTTATCTACTAATACCCTTTCTAATTCTAGGATTAACTAAGATAGAGGGTATTACTCTGGAACAAATAGGGATAATTTTCCAAGTTAGATTATTTAAGTCTATCTTATTCGGATATGGTTTGAGTATTTTTACTTTGTTCTTAATTTATTTTTGGGAATGGGGTTTAAATTGGATTACATGGAAAAGTATTATAAATCAACCTCAAAGCCCCAGTTTATTGACAACATTGCCTTTACTGGGGTTTGTTAGTATTTTTATTGCCAGTATCGAGGAATTAGTTTTTAGGGGTATATTTGTTAATTTCTTGAAGGAAGATTTTTCGTTGTGGTTAACAGCAATTATTTCTAGTTTGATTTTTGCTTTATTACATTTAATTTGGGAACAAAAAAATACCATTCCTCAATTGCCCGGTTTGTTTATTTTGGGTTTGGTGTTGTTTTATGCTCGGATTGTGGATAATAGCTTATTGGGTTTAGCTATTGGTTTACATGGTGGTTGGGTTTTATGTTTAGCTGCGATCGATTCTTTTAATTTGATAGATTATAATAGTTCACTACCTAGTTGGATTGTCGGAAATAAGAATCAGCCTTTGGGTAGTATTGCTGGTTTGTTACTTGTGTTATTTGCCTTGTTGTTAATATATTTGGTCAATGTTATCTAAATTTCTCTGTATAATTTTTATAATTTTATAGTTAAACTAAGGATATGAACTAAGGGGGAAGTAGCTCAATGGTAGAGCGGCGTTTTACTTTCCGCAGTATGCACAGAAAGTTCCTTAATTCTGGCTTCTAACCAATTTGTACTTTCCGCAGTATGCAAAGCAAGTTCCTTATTTCGGCTCATAACCCGTAGGTTGCAGGTTCGATTCCTGCCTTCCCCAGCAAAAGGGGGCAAAGGAAATTCCTTAATATGGCGTAAGCCATTAGTCTTAAGAACTAATATTATCTCTCGCCCTCTTTAAAATCAAAGGACATTGAAAAATGAATAAAGCAACGTTAAGATTATTTAGTGCGATCGAAGTTGATAATAAACAAAAAAAAGACTTACCTGAATCTTTATTGGTAAGAACAATTCAAAATGGTTATATTCTCGACTCTACCATTCAACCAACAGAAGAATTACTTAATACAATTGAAAGTATTGTCGGTATCTCAGGCATTAAAGCCAATTCTGCCTTTCATAAATCATGGCAAATCATTCAAGACTCTTCGATAGAATCCCTCGTTACGCAACAAATTATTCACTACATTACAACCTATGGCTTTGAAAGTCTTGGTATTTATCGGGAAGATGCAGTATATATTCCCAAAGAAATCTTAGAATTGCCTAATATCACTGATGATATTCCCCTTGTCGTGATAAAAGCCATGACAGCAGAGGAAATACTAAACAGTATTGTTAAGTTAGCTGACGGTATCGCCTTAGCCCAAGAAACCCTCGATGATATTATGGAGATTGTCAAAGGACATAATTATGAGAAAAGTTTTGTCGAAAAAATAGGTAACAGAGAACTAAAAGCCCTACTATTGGATTTTTATGGTATTGTACCATCTGAACCTGTAGAATTTTTGCGTCATCTTATCAGTAAATTAACAGATGAATCTTTACTAATCAAAAATAAATATCTCATCGATAAAATTAAGCAATCTAACGGCAAATTTTTAGATACTTTACTAAAAGACGCACCAGAGGATTTAGCCTCTATTTTCTTTCGCTTCAAGCCTTTATTCTTGGCAATGAAATCAATTTCTCATAATAAAACCTATTTCAATCAGTTAAGAAAAAAAGCAAAAAAACAACATAAGCCCTTACCTGAAGATTATCTTAATAGCATTACCAGCCAAATAAAATATGAAAAGTTAAATTTAGAAACCCTAGCCCAAAAACTGAAAAAAGCAACCATTTTTCGGAAAATCCGTCTTGCTTATGCCTTAAAATATCGCCTTGATATTAATGATTCTATTATTTATAGAGTGAGAAATGGGCGTGGTTGGGCTACAGAATTTGATTATGAATGGTGGTATGTAGTTAAAGATAAAACTCAACAAGCCTTAGAAATAGTAATCAACTCTATTGTGGAAGATGTTAAACGAAATGTTGAGGGTAAAACAATTTATATTCCCCGTAATATTCATTACGCTTTACCAGCAACAGAGAAACAATTTACAGGATATTTTCCTACAGGCACTTATGTTGTCACTCAAGAGGATATGATTGTCGGTATCCATTGGACTAATACGAAAAAAAATAGAGTAGATTTAGATTTATCCGTCATTGGTGAGTCGGGTAAAATCGGTTGGGATGCGGATTATTACTCAGAAGAAAAAGAGGTTTTATTTTCAGGTGATATGACAGATGCACGTGCACCTGATGGGGCTTCAGAGCTTTTTTATTTGAAACAAGCCTCTCAAGAGACAAGAATTTTAATGGTAAATTATTTTAATTTTGTTAAGGGGGATAAAGTTGAAGCTAAGATTTTAGTGGCACAGGAAAAACCAGATAATTTTAGGCTAAACTATATGGTAGATGTTAATAAAATTATTGCTTCTGCTAATATTACTATTACTAAGATACAAAATATTTTGGGCATTATAGTTAATATAAATAAAGAAAATAGAGTTTATTTCGCCAATATAAGTATTGGCAATTCTGTCACTTCTGGTAATTATCAACAGTCCCAACAAGCAAGAAATTATCTAGTTACAAAATTGGTTAATTCCCTAGAATTAAGAACAGTTTTAACTATGGCAGGAGCAAAAATTATTGATGAAATACCCGAAGACAAAGAGGAAGAATATATCAATCTTTCTCCAGAAGCATTGGATAAAACAACAATCATTAATTTAATTAGAGGTTGATGAGAAGGATAAAAAAGTATTGAAAAATAACAATTTTTGATAGGTTTAGCGGTTTGATTTTTTGAATATTAACTCTGCCGTCACTCATATTAAAAACAATAAAATCTATTTATTAAAGGTTTTTGTCAAAATTTATTAACTTTAACTCTGTTCTCGACCGAAGGGAGTGCATGAGAGCAGGGAACTCCCCGAACTTCGAACTTAGGTAGGTATAAGGTATAATGGTTAACGGCAAAATTGTAAAAATCCCTTCATCTCTCATAAATTCAGTAAAGTAAAGACAACTAGCAAATATCTCTCATGGCAATCATTCAATGGTATCCCGGACACATCAGCAAGGCAGAAAGACAACTTAAGGAACAATTAAAAAGAGTTGATGTGGTTTTAGAAGTGCGAGATGCTAGAATTCCTCTTGCTTCCCATCATCCTCAGTTGAAGCAGTGGATAGGGGATAAACCTCGTCTTTTAATTTTAAATCGAGAAGATATGATTTCTGACTCTTTAAGAAAAGAGTGGCAAGAATGGTTTGGCAGTCAAGGAGAAATTCCTTTTTTTACTAATGCTAAAGATGGTAAAGGAGTAAAAGCTGTTAAAAAGGCTTCCCAATCGATGGAAAAGCAAGTTAATGAACGTCGTCGCAGTCGTGGAATGTTACCTCGTCCTGTTCGAGCGGTGGTAATTGGCTTTCCTAATGTGGGTAAATCTGCTTTGATTAATCGTTTATTACAGAGAAAAATTGTGGCTAGTGCCAGAAAAGCTGGAGTTACTAAGCAGTTACAATGGGTTCGTATTTCTGATCAGTTAGAATTGTTGGATGCACCGGGGGTTATTCCGTGGAAGTTGGAAAATCAAGAGGATGCTTTAAAATTGGCTATTTGTGAAGATATTGGAGAGGCGGCTTATGATAATCAGTTAGTGGCGGCTGATTTTGTTGATTTGTTAGTTAAATTGGGTTCAGATGAGGTGCTAAAATCTCGTTATGGTTTAGATCCTTTGGAGATGACGGGGGAAGAGTTTATTTATGAATTAGCGGTTAAGAAGTACAAAAATGATAAAGAAAGAGTGGCGAGGCAATTATTGCAAGATTTTCGTAAGGGTTATTTAGGTTCGGTGGCTTTGGAATATCCTCCTGTTATGGAATAAAGACCATGGAAATAGCTATTTTTGGCACAAGTGCAGATCCTCCAACCATTTCTCATCAAAAAATTTTGGTTTATTTGGCTAGTCATTATGATTTAGTATCGGTTTATGCTTCTAATAATCCTTTTAAGAATCATGCTAGTAGTTTTTTCCATCGTCAAGAAATGTTAGATTTGTTGGTTAGGGATTTGCAAAGAGATTATCCCCATCTTCATCATACTCCAGAGGTGAGCGATCGCCGCTCTATTCATACTTTGGAAAAGGCAAAACAGAAATGGGGAGAGGAGAATAATTTTACCATTGTGATTGGTAGTGATTTAGTCGATCAAATTTTTCAATGGTATCAAGCTGAACAACTTTTGTCTCAGGTGAAAATTCTGGTTATTCCTAGGGAAGATTATCCCTTAACACAGGAAGATATAGAAAAAATTAATCGTAATAGTAACTCAGGTGCAGTCACTAAGTGGAATTTTGCGATCGCATCTTGTCATATTCCGCCCTATTCCTCAAGTGATTATCGAGAAAATCATCATGATTCAAGTGTAATTAAAAGTATCCAAGAATATATCGAAAACAATTTTTTATATTGCTAGTAATACCAACGATGACTAACAAAACTCAACATTAAGTAGTTCAAAAATGTTTTATTTGTCTTGCTATGCCCTCAAAAATGAAAGGTAGCAGATAAAAAAGGTCCATTGAAACTTTCTTTGAAACCAAATTTATTATTTCCGCTTCCCCAAGAATAATCGATTTCGTAAAAGCGATAACCTAATTGTAGAGAGGTATTGTAACCTACCCACCAATCCATACCCCCCAGAAGATTCCAACTCATATCTGTTTCCCCTGCTAACCCAAATCCCGAAGCATCACCTCTTAACCATAAAGCGATGCGATCGCTCAATTGTAGTCCCATCTTAGCACCTAACATTGGTTCAAACCAAGTGCGAGTTTGGCCATAGTTGTTTTGAAAACTACCGTTAAAGTTGACTAAACTGCTAGTAGCCACCACATTAATAGTTTGCTCAATATTAATGCTAATGTTATTTAATCTAACTCCTGCTATGGGTTGAAACCACATAAGAGGATAATTTCTTCCCGATGGTTTATCTGGTAAACGGTTATTAGGAATATCACCGAAGTGATAACTTAAGGCAAAATCATAAATACCTTGTTGAAAATTGAGATTCGTTTGACTGGTAACATCAAGATTTTGAGGAATGCGATTTTCTAAAAAGTCCTCTGTTTTCTGAATTTTTGCTAATTCTTCATCCACTAAGGTTTTAGCTGACTGGATTTCCCTTTCTAGTTGTTGTAATTCATCTGTATCTTTGATTTCTCTTTCCTGTTTAACTCGTTGTAAACCTTCCTCTAAAATGTTGCGGGTTTCGATTAATTCTTGTTTAATTTCTGGAATAGTGGAAAGAATACCAATATCAGATATTTTTTCATTTAATGCTTGTAAATCTTGAATTTCTGGAAAATCTCGTACATTTAAAGCTAATAATTCCCTAAAACCTTCTACCCTTAACTTTAAGTCTTGTAAATCTTGTAAGTTGATGTCACCAATACGAGAATCAGAGAATCTAGCTAAATCATTTTTGATGAGGGCAATTTTGGCATCAATATCTTTAATTCTTTGCAAATCTTCTGCTGTAGCAATCCTTAACTTATCTATTCCAAGGTTTAAGCGTTGGATAACTTCTTCTTCTTGCCTCACTTTTTGAATAGTATTGCCCAGAGTATCAATGGTTTTAGTTAAATCGACTTTGATACGGGAGATAGTAGATAAACCATTAACCTCTGTAATAGTTTGGCTTAATTGTTTTAAATTCACAATTTCGGGAGAGTCTTGAGGATTCAAGGCTAATAACTCATTCAAACTGTCTGTTAATGATTTGACTTTTTCCAAATTTTCTATGTTAAACTCTCCTGTACGAGAATTGCTAAAATCTGTCAATTCAATCTTAATTTCGCTTATTTTAGCGTCTATAGCCTCAATTCTATCTAAATCTTGAGTAAGGGTATTTTTTAAATCGTCAATTTGTTGATCCAACTGTTGCACTATTTCTGATTCTTTTAATTGTGCATCTTGTTTTGCCGTTTCAATTTTGCGATCGAGATTATTGGCTAATTCAGTTACTCTAGTATTAGTAGCCTGACTCATTAAGTAATTGACGGCATTTAAAGCAGAAGGAGTGCGAGTTGTTTGTTTTTGTAAATTGGCAACATCCCCCAAATTAACATAATAACCGTCAAAAATTACGCCAAATCTTCCCTTCCATGCCTCAAAACGGGCACTAGCAGTAAAATTTAAGGCATCTAACATTTCTCCTAAGCTAAGGTGATAATCAACGCTTCTACCCCTAGCAGTGGCTGTACCATAAGTATTAATAGGAACAGTTACATAGGGTTGAAATTGAAAACGCCATTTATTGAGGTCTGGTATTACATTAGAGTTTTCTTCAATTTTCTCTTGATTTTCAGAGGCAAAATAAGAAGTATTTTCTTTAATTTTATCATCAAAAAAGATATTAACTCTTGAATTTTTATTACTAACAAATAAATCATTATTTATGCTTAAATCTTCTGCACAATTACAGCTTGATTCATCATCAAAAATAGTATTTGCTGAAGCTAAAGAAGTAGAAAAGCTAGATAATAAAAAGATTATGTAAAATAATTGATGTTGGTATGATGACATTTTTTGATAGATATTTACTTTGTAATAAGAGTTTGCCCCTCCCCATAGTTTGCTTGTATGAAGAGGAACTTTTACAAGGATGAAAAACTAATTTATCCTTCTGTCTTTGGGTGAGGAAATATTAAGGAACTTGTTTGATAGCAGGAGGATTCCAAAAACCATTTAAAACTACAGGCTTAGGAGCATATAAACGCATCGTTACTCCTAACTTGCCTTGAGGTGGAGAAGGCAACCAGTTTGCTTCTGTGCGACCCGATTAGTGCGAAATTAGTCTCCAGTCGCAGGAGAATCGTTTAAACAACGATGCCTAGAGCCTCTTCTAAGCCTATATAAACACTAGCTAGGTATAAAATGACCTGAAAGAATTTTCAAGCCCCTTGTAGGCGATTCTCGAAGGACACTCACCAAAAGAGTACCTTGACAAGTTCATAATTTGAATATGAGTAAAATACTCATATAACAAGGGAAATTAGGATAACTGTTAAGGAATTGTTACAATTCCTAAAGCGGATTACCGAACCTCACAGGTAAGGATAACCGTAAAGCAACTATACCTAGTAACTCTATCTTCCTTGTAGGTGTAAATCCTACCCATCATACCGATGTGACAGCACTAGCCCAGAGTGATGTGAGGTGGTATCTTACACACTGAGTGCATGGGCAGAACAGGGGCAATGCTGATAGCCTAAATCGGCAACCCCTTAGCAGTAGCAACTATGATTACGCAAGGAACTTTCGTCTGAACCATCGATAGCTGGAACTGGCTAAATAAGGCTGATAAGCCAGACCAAAAGGTAATTTCTAATGTACCAGCAGGATAGATTCCCTGAACTGGAAGGTATTACATAGGACGGTGGAAAGAAAGAATCTAAGGTTGCAAAAGAAAGGAGATAGTAGAACGGGGAAACCCTCATAATCTCTCTTTAGAGGTCGAATACTAAAGAGTAGTAACCAGCGTAAGGTTATGAGGAGTAAGATTGTTCAAAAAGCCAAAGCCATTATGTAATGCAATGGATATGCTGACGTGAACACTGTAACAAACAATGTATAGTCTTTAGTAGTAATAGAAATTATGAACTCTCAGAAGTATAAAGAACATAACTGGAATCAAATCGAATGGAAAACAGTCGAAAAGCAGGTGTTTAAGTTACAAAAAAGAATATACAAAGCGAGTGCTAGTGGCAATGTCAAGCTGGTTCACAGTTTACAAAGATTACTAACAAAATCCTACTACGGCAAATTACTGGCAACCAGAAGGGTAACTCAAGATAATCAGGGCAAGAAAACAGCAGGAGTAGATGGAATAAAATCCTTGAATCCTAGTCAACGCAATGAATTGGTCAAAAACCTAAAACTCAAAGGGAAATGTAAACCTACTCGTAGGATAAACATACCAAAACCAAACGGGGAAACTAGACCACTAGGGATACCTTGTATGGAAGACAGAGCAAAACAAGCCTTAGTCAAATTGGCTTTAGAGCCAGAATGGGAAGCCAAATTCGAGCCTAACAGTTACGGATTTCGTCCAGCAAGGTCGGCTCATGATGCCATTGAAGCCATCTTCAGTGCCATCAAACAAAAATCCAAATATGTATTGGATGCCGACATTGCTAAATGTTTTGACCAAATAAATCATGATAAATTACTTGACAAACTCAACACCTATCCACAACTAAGACGTGAAATAAAGACTTGGTTAAAAAGTGGATACATGGACGGCAAAGAGCTATTCCCCACCAACGAAGGCACACCACAGGGAGGTGTTATTTCCCCATTACTCGCAAATATAGCCCTACACGGTATGGAAATAGAACTCAAAAAACTTGCCTGTACATGGAAAGGTAAAAAGAAAGAAAATATGTATAATCTCAGCATAATTCGATATGCAGATGACTTCGTGATATTCCACAAAGACATCAAGAGAATCATGGAATGCAAGGAATTTATCGAAAAATGGTTGAAAGAATTAGGACTCGAATTAAAACCAAGTAAAACCCGTATCACTCACACATTCAATGAATATAATGGTAATACAGGATTCGACTTTTTGGGATTTAATATCCGCCAATACAAGGTCGGTAAAACACATACAGGAAAATGTAGTGGAGTAACACTTGGTTTCAAAACCATTATAAAACCATCCAAAGAAAAAATAAAATTGCACATCAAGAAAATAGGAGACATCATTAGAAGACACAAGGCATCACCACAGATAGCATTAATCAGGAAACTCAATCCTGTTATTACAGGATGGGGGAACTACTATCGCTCAGTGTGTAGTAAGGAAACTTACTCAACCTGTGACCACCTAATGTTTGGACAACTAAAAAGATGGGCAATAAGAAGACATCCCACTAAATCTCACTCATGGGTTAAAAACAGATATTGGCACACCGTAATTGAGGAAGGTGAAAACGGCTTATCAATTAGAAATTGGGTCTTCAAAACTAAGGATGGTTACGAACTAAGAAGGCACGATAAAACTGAAATAAAACGCCATACCAAAGTTAAGGGCGAAGCATCGCCCTATAACGGAGATTGGATATATTGGTCAAGCCGTAGAGGAGAATATCCTGATGTAACTAAAAGAATGGCAACATTACTCAAGGTACAGAAAGGAAAATGCAAACACTGTGGACTCAGCTTCAAAGATGGAGATTTGTTAGAAATCGACCACATTATCCCCAAGTCTCAAGGCGGAAAGGATATATACAAAAATCTACAAGTATTACATAGACACTGTCATGATGAAAAAACTAATAACGACTACAAAAAGTTTCCCAACATGGGGAATAAAAAGAATACCAAGAGAACTCAAAGTACCTACAAAGATAGCCAAACAAGCGAAAGCCGTCAGTAGTTATCAAGCAACTTTGAAGAACATGGGTTATTAGACTCGTACCTATGTCAAAGGGTTTGTTAGAGAGAAGCCGTGTGAGTGCGAAAGTCTCATGCACGGTTTTGAAGACGAGTATGAGAGGTGACTCTCATGCTTAGTTTAATTTATCTTTACCAGGAGACTTCGATTGAATATAAATATCTAACGAACCATCAGCATTATATTGTAAGTTCGATCGATCTCCTAAAGCAAAACGGTTTAAAGGATTAGGTACTTGAAAACCCTCCTCATCATACATGGTGACAGACCAAAAAGCGTCCACTGGGGGGAGCTCGTTTTTATCAAAATGTAAGATATAGTTATTTTGCCCTTCTAAGGGTTTTCCATTGCTGTCGGCGACATTGAGAGGATAAATAGCATCTTCAGGTTGATTTGCCCCTAAACCCACCATTGCCACGATCGCTCTTTTAAGATAATAATTACCATAGACTCCCATAGTATTCGTATTCATTTGCCAACCGTTGATAATGGGGGCGAGAGTTGGGGTTTTCTTCTGCATAATTTTTAAGCCATCCACTACCGCTCTTTGTAACCCTTTTTGTACGGCAGGAGGGGCATTATTGAAGTCAAAATCTTCCCCCACCTTAATGCCAATACGCTCTAAACGAGCCAAAATTGACCAATCTGTGATGTGAGGAGGATGTAATTTCATCAACTGCGTACCATAGCTAAAATATTTTTCCGCCGACATGGTATTGACTTGGGCGAGAGGATCGGTTTTCATATCCACAGTAGGATCAATAATAGCTTTGACAGGTGTGACAGTTTTACCCCATTGAGAAAGAGGAGTTAACTTAAACTCATCCTGTAGCTTATTAACCGCAGGATAATCTTCCACTCCGTTAGTTTGAATACGTCCGACAATCCAAAAATAGGGAGTAGGAGACTCGATTTTTTCAATTCCTTGAGGTAATTCTCCTCGCCATCCTTGGGTTACTACTGCATAGTTTTGAGCCTCTGTGCCACTGGTACGTTTCCCCGGTACAGCAAATACATTTGTCCACATATCTAACATGGGTAAAAGATAATAACGCCCTTGAGTGTCGGGAGTAGAAACAATTATCGGTTCTTTGGTAATATCAACCCATGCGACGGTATAAAGAGTGTCAAAATTAGGACGCACTACTACCCGTAAATCGGCGGGAGGAAACTCTCGTAAACTGGTAAATTCATTCATAGGACCAAATCCGGGTTTTTCCCCTGATGGATAGTTGGTAAAGACTTTACGAGAAACATCCATTGTAATTAGAGAATAAAAGTATTGATAAGCCTCAATACCGATTTCATAGGCTTCTTGTTCACTGATATTATTCATAGATTGTGCTATTATCTTATTGTTTGTAGGAAGTGCGATCGCACTATAGCAAGGCTGTAGAATGAGTAAAAACAGCAATAAGTAAAGTTTTATTTTCATGATCATTTGTAGGGTGAATAAAGCCGACTATTTGAAGTGTTTAGTAAACTACTACTGGACGAGGTGCAACATATACTGGTGGTACATAAGTTGGTACAACGGGAGCAACTACAGCAGGATGATAGTAGTAACTACTACTCGCCGCCGCCCCTGCGGCCACCCCTGCACTATACATAGCCCATCGCCCTAAAATATCGATAAAAAGAGATGCTTCTTGGAATTGGGCGGGTAATTCTCCTTGTAAGACTTTTACTTGATAGGAAAGATTATTATTTTCTAACTGAGGATTTGTTAGTTCCACTACTACGCTGTTAACTCCTTTTTCTCCAAAAATAGATAGGGTGGCGTTGGGGGGATTTTCCGCAAAATTATCTGAACCTTTATCCCAGTGACTAATAAATTCACTATTCTGTACATGACCTGTAACACGTTCGGGGCGATCGCTGAAAAATAAAGTTGAACCGACATTATTAAGAGTCAGTCGTTTACCATCATAATTACCAGTGAGGGCGTTTTGTACAAATAGTAACTGCACTGTTTGAGATGTTTCATTCTTTTCTGTGGCGGGTTTAGCGGAGAGGGAAGGATGAATAATTAGATGACAGACAGAAATAGTAAAAGTTAGTAAACCGAGAGAAAATAAAGATGAAAGAAAGGTTTGTTTCATATTGATAATTTAAAATGTTGCATTATATTAAAGTCTTTGTATGTTGCTTATTTGTTTGTAAATCTCGAATTGAAAAAGGATTTTTTAATGATATAAATTCACGTCTAGTCATTTCTTGCCATTTCATGCCACGTAGTTTTTTCTCGTCTCAGTATTTTCTCTTACGCACTTAAACTATATATGTAGTTCTAGGGGAAAAGGATTGCTTATTGTCCGTTAAAGTCAGTAAAATTAAACACTGTATTGATATAGAAGAAAAATTTAAAAGTAAAGTGAAAGTTTTAGTTGTTGGGAATGGCGGGAGAGAACACGCTTTAGCATGGAAATTGTTACAATCTGACTCCGTTGAAAAAGTTTTCTGTACTCCGGGCAATGGTGGTACTGCCGTATTAGAAAGATGTGAAAATGTGGCGATCGCAGTTGATGATTTTGACAGTATCTTAAATTTAGTGCAAGAAAAAGGGATTGAGTTAGTGGTAGTAGGTCCAGAATTACCTTTATCTTTAGGTATTGCGGATTATTTACAACCCCATGGAGTGAAAGTATTTGGACCAAAACAAGATGGTGCTATTATCGAGGCAAGTAAATCCTGGGCAAAAGATTTAATGGTGGCTGGGGGAATACCCACTGCTAAGTCTGCAACCTTTACTTCTGCGTTTCCTGCTAAAGAATATATTAAGGAAGAAGGCGCACCCATTGTGGTAAAAGCCGACGGATTAGCCGCTGGAAAAGGGGTAATTGTGGCAATGACGGAAAAAGAAGCCTTAGATGCGATCGATGAACTTTTTGCTCAGGATTTTGCTAAGGTAGTGGTGGAAGAATTTTTAACAGGACAAGAAGTGTCCATTTTAGCTCTCACCGATGGTAACACGATCCGCCCTCTTATCTCTGCTCAAGACCATAAACAAATCGGAGAGGGAGACACGGGGGCAAATACTGGCGGAATGGGAGCTTATGCACCGACTCCCCTTTTAGATGATAACCTCAGTCAACGTATTACCAAAGAGGTTTTAGAACCCACATTAAAACAATTGCAAGAGAAAAATATTGACTATGTGGGGGTATTATATGCAGGATTAATGATTACTCCAGAGGGAGAGCCTAAAGTTTTGGAGTTTAATTGTCGTTTTGGCGATCCTGAAACTCAAGCGGTTTTATCAATGCTGAAAACCCCTTTGGTTGATATTTTACTCGCTTGTACTGAAAAACGACTGGCAGAATTACCACCTTTTGAATGGTATGAAGGTAGTGCCGTTTGTGTGGTTATGGCGGCAGGAGGATACCCCAGTAGTTATAACAAAGGAGATGTCATTTCTGGTATTCCCACCGCCCAAGAAGAAGGGGTAATGGTTTTCCATGCTGGAACGAAATTAAATAATGGACAAATCCTTACTGATGGCGGTAGAGTTTTGGGAGTTACTGGTAGAGGTTCTGATTTCAAAGATGCGATCGCATCTACTTATCGAGGAGTAGCCAAAATTCATTTCGATAATATGTATTATCGTCGAGATATTGGTCACAGAATCAGCAATTAAAGACGTTTCAGGTTTCAGGTGTCAGGTTGCAGGTTTCAGGTGTTTTTATTATTTATTATCAAATATAAACTATTCATTATTGCCTATTGCCTTTTGCCTTTTGCCTATTCCCTATTGCCTTATCTTAATTACTAATTACTAACTCCTCATTACTAATTACTTTTTATGACTAACTTCAACTACGGTATGCACATTACCACGAGGATTGAAATCTCCCTTAATCGTAATAGATAAAGGATCAGCCGCCGCTACAAAATCATCTAAAATTTGATTAATTGATTCTTCATGGGAAATATAGCGATCGCGGTAACTGTTAATATAGAGTTTAATCGCTTTTAATTCTACAACCTTCTCATCAGGGCAGTAATTGATATAAATAGTGGCAAAATCTGGATAACCAGAAAAAGGACACTTACAAGTGAATTCAGGTAGCGTAACACTAATATTATAAACTCTACCCGGGCGAGGATTAGGGAACGTAATTAGTTTACCCTCTTCGATCGCCCTTTCACCATATTTCACGTCTGTTGCTTGATTTTCCGTCATAGAATTGGGTTGGATGTTAAGATTTTGGAGTGAGAAGTGGGGAGTGGGGAGTAGGGAGTGGGGAGAAAACTTCTCCACCTGAAACCTGACACCTTTTTTATTAATTGTCTTGAGAATCTTCTTCAGTTTCTTCTTTATTTAAAGTACCTTGAGGCACTAATTCAATAGTATTTTTCTCTGTTAACCAATCAAGGGTTTTTTCCGCTACTAAATCGGATTTAACGTATTTAAGGAGTCTTTCCTCATCAACGTCTTTATCTTTTAGACTTTCCTTGATTTCATTAAATTTGTTATTGATTTCTTCCTCACTAACAGAGATATTCTCTTGCTCAGAAATTTTTTCAATAATCATAGTAGAGTGAAGATTTTTATTCGCTTCAGGTTTAGCGGTTTCTCTCATTCTGCCTACCATCTCTCTGGTGAAGAATTGATTAATATCCATGCCATAGCTTTGAATTTGATTAGCTGTTTGCATGAGAATATTTTGTACTTCTTCCTCAATTAGAGTTTCAGGTAAATCAATGGTGGTATGTTTTAATAATTCTTCAACAATTGCCCCTTGAATATTTTGCTTAGTTTCGTTACTAGCTTTTTCCTGATACTGCTTTTCTAAGGATTCTCTCAACTCTGTCATGGTTTGAAATTCACTTACCTCTTGGGCAAAGTCGTCATCCAACTCAGGTAATTCTTTCTCTTTGATTTCCTTTAGAGTAATAGTGAAGATAACATTTTCTCCAGCTAATTCTTTTTGAGGATAATCTTCGGGGAAAGTTAGAGGTAATTTTTTAGTTTCATCCAAATTCATCCCCACAATACCTTCAACGAAGCCAGGTATAAATCTTCCTTCTTTTAATTCTGTTTGATATTCACTTGCTTCTGTATTAGGGATAACCTCTCCTTCTTCCCCTTCATTTTCTCCCGGTTTACGTCCAACAAAATCAATTACCACTAAGTCATCCATTTGTGCAGAGCGATTTTCTACGGGAATTAAAGTAGCTTGTTTTTCTTGACGCTCTTTAATTAAATTATCCACATCTTCGGGATTATAAACTACTTCTTCGGCTTTGATAGTTAATCCTTGATATTGCCCCAAATTAACTTCAGGAGGCACATCAACGGCGGCTTGATAGGTGAAGACTTCTCCCACTTGGAATGATTCAACTAATTGCTCAAAATCAGAACGCAATTTATAATTACCAATCGCATTGATAGACTCTTGTTCAATAGCTTTCTTGAAAGTATCTTGTATTAACTCATCTAAAACAGCCGCTTTGATTCTATTTGCCCCTAATCTCTGTAGTAAAATCGGGCGAGGTACTTTTCCTTTGCGGAATCCGGGTATATTAGCAGTTTTTGCTATTTCTTTAATTACTTTTTCATAAGTGTTTTTAGCTGTCTCTGCAGGAATCTCGATTTCTAAACCGATTTGACTGGCAGGAAGTTTTTCCTGGGTGATTTTCATAAAAATTACTATTCTTTCCTTTTAATGAATCGCTTTCACAATAATAATTATATTTAACTCAGCAGTTTTTATTTGCTGAACTTTGCTAGTATATCATGAGTTTCTCTTTTTTTCATCCCCTCAAGACTTCTTTTTTCTTATTTACTCAAATCTTGTCTCTGGCCTGAGAAAGCAAAAAATCCAGTATTCCAGCATTCAAATATAAGTTTTTACCAGCAAAAAACCTAACAAGGAGAAAATAGAGGTTAAAATGCAGAAAGATAAAACTCCTCCTGACACAAATCCTAAAAAACCTAAACCTCTCAGCACATATAAAACAATACTTAAAGGCAAGGAAATTTTAAATATTAGCAATAATAAGTCTTGTATTTTACCTAGCTTTCTAAACATAATTATTAACACAGTTATTCAATAAATATTATTTGTTAAAATTTTATAAAACTTCACTATTGAGTAAAATCTAGTCAATTTACCTTATTTTTTGTCAATATATCTTAACTATTACCCCATTTGAATCTAATAACATAAATTCCTAACTCGTAACTTAGATTAGTTATTAATTTTATTTATTTTTTATAAATATTTGTAACTTAATATCTCTAATTTTAGAAGAAAGAAGGAAACTAGAAAAAGAGATCAACAAGTGGAGAAATTACCCTATGAAATTAGCTTACTGGATGTACGCAGGACCAGCACACATCGGTACTCTAAGAATCGCTAGTTCCTTTAAAAATGTCCATGCTATTATGCACGCCCCCCTCGGTGACGATTATTTTAACGTAATGCGATCGATGTTGGAAAGGGAAAGGGATTTTACTCCTGTTACAGCTAGTGTAGTTGATCGGAATGTATTGGCAAGGGGTTCGCAAGAAAAGGTTGTTGATAATATTGTTCGTAAAGATAAGGAAGAAAAACCAGATTTAATTGTCTTGACTCCTACCTGTACTTCAAGTATTTTACAGGAAGATTTAGAAAATTTTGTGCAACGGGCCCAGTTAAATTCTAATGGTGATGTCTTGTTGGCGGATGTTAACCATTATCGAGTTAATGAATTACAAGCAGGCGATCGCACTTTAGAGCAAATTATACAATTTTATTTGCAAAAAGCCCAGAAGAAAGGAGATGTAGTCACAGAAAAAACTCCTCACCCTTCAGTAAATATTATCGGCATTTCCACTTTAGGATTCCACAACAATCATGATTGTACGGAATTACAGAAATTAATGAAAGATTTGGGTATTGAAGTTAATTTAATTTTACCTGAGAGTGCATCGGTACATGACTTGAAAAAGATTCCTTCTGCTTGGTTTAACCTCGTGCCTTATCGGGAATTAGGGTTAATGAGCGCCCGTTATTTGGAAGAGGAATGGGGAATGCCCTATGTGGATATAACCCCCATGGGAGTGGTAGAAACTGCCCGTTGTGTGCGTAAAATTCAGCAAATTCTCAACGGTTTAGGGGCAAATGTGGATTATGAGGAATTTATTGAACATCAAACCCTCTATGTCTCTCAGGCGGCATGGTTTTCTCGCTCTATCGACTGTCAAAACTTAACGGGGAAAAAAGCTGTTGTTTTTGGGGATAATACCCACGCTGTGGCAATGACCAAAATTTTAGCTCGGGAAATGGGCATTCATGTGGTTTTAGCTGGTACTTATTGCAAGTATGATGGAGATTGGTTCACTCAACAGGTAAGCGAATATTGCGATCGAGTCTTAATTAGTGATGATAATGGAGAAATAGCCGATGCGATCGCCAAAATTGAACCGGCGGCGATTTTTGGAACACAAATGGAGCGTCACGTAGGCAAACGTTTAAATATTCCTTGCGGCGTCATTTCTGCCCCTATCCATATTCAAAACTTTCCCATTGGCTATAAACCTTTTATGGGTTATGAAGGTACAAACCAGATCGCTGATTTAGTGTATAATTCCTTTACTTTAGGTATGGAAGATCATTTACTAGAAATATTTGGTGGTCATGATACTAAAGAAGTAATCACTAAAGGAATCTCCGCCGACTCTGATTTAAACTGGGATACGGAAGCTCAAAAAGAGTTAAATAAAGTACCAGGGTTTGTACGAGGCAAAGTTAAACGTAATACAGAAAAGTTTGCCAGAGACAGAGGTTTTGAGAAAATTACCCTAGAAGTTTTATATGCGGCGAAGGAAGCGGTATCAAGTGTTGGTTAAGAATTCGTACGTAATTGGTAATGAATGGGCAAAAGGCAAACCCCCCTTTATCCCCCCTCTCGAGGAGGGAAGGCAAAGATGAATAGTTGATAATTAATAACTTCTAACTCCTGTACGGGCGAATGGCCATTCGCCCCTAACTAACCCCTAATCCCCTAATCCCTTAATTCCTAATCGATAACTAATTGCTGACGGGCATTGAAAAAATGTCGATATACTCCCTCAGTAATGATTAAAATGGTAATTAAATTAGCAAGGGCAATCATAAATAAAATCAAAATCTGATAGGATGCCGCCGATAAAGGGCTATTTCCTGCTAAAACTTGCCCAGTAAACATCCCCGGAAGACTTACCATCCCCACTACCATCATCGAATTTATAATCGGGATTAAACCCACTTTTATGGCATCTAAACGATAAGATGCGATCGCATTTCTACCCGTTGCACCTAAACACAAATGAGTTTCAATTTCTAAGCGGTTATTTTTGATCATATTGGCTAATCTTTCCCCTGCCAAAGACGCACCATTGAGGGTATTTCCCAAAATCATACCCACTAGGGGAATTAAATATTGAGGGTTATACCATCTTTCTGGTTGAATGATAAATACAATGCTATAGGCAACAACAAAAGAACTACTAAAGAATAAGCCTAACCATACTGTTTGCAGTAAACGGGGGATTTTTTTACTAATACGATTTCGGGCAACTATTGCCGCAATGGTAATCATGATTAAAATTATCGTAACTACCGCCACAGGATTATCAATGACAAAAATAAATTCCAGAATGTAACCTAAAAACATCAATTGTAGTAGAGATCGCCCCGCCGCTAATAAAAATTGACCTTCAAAGCCGAGTTTTTGCCAAATGGATAGACTAATAGCGATGAGAATAAGTCCCCAAGCCCATAGTAAATCAATAAAATCTAGCTCAATAATTTCCATGAATAGTTAATATTTAATTATCAAAAATTAATCGATTATTTTAGTTGATATATAGTCCATAATTATTATATAATAGCTTCTGTTTTGTGAAAAATATCATAAAAATTATTAGAGATAATAAAATCTTTATAATCATTAATTATTACTTATTAAATGTCTTTAGATTTTCGGAACAAAAATATCCTTTGGAGTAGCTTAATTGTTGAAACTTTTACTAAATTAGGGTTAGAATATGCCATCATTTCTCCCGGTTCAAGGTCAACCCCTCTAACAGTTGCTTTTGCTGAAAATAAATTAATTACAAGTATTCCTATTTTAGATGAAAGATCAGCTTCTTTTTTTGCTTTAGGTCTAGCTAAACAAACAAATAAACCAGTAGTTTTAATTTGCACTTCTGGTACGGCAGGGGCAAACTTTTATCCTGCAATTATTGAAGCTAAGTATAGTCATATACCCTTAATTATTCTCACGGCTGATCGACCTTTTCAACTAAGAAATTGTCATGCAGGACAAACTATTAATCAAGTTAATTTATATGGCCATTATCCTAATTGGCAAACAGAATTATCTTTACCTTCTACAGAATTAGAAGACTTATTTTATTTGAGACAAAATATTATCTATGGATGGGAAAAAGCACAGTTTCCTAGTAGGGGAGTAGTTCATTTTAATATACCATTTACTGAGCCATTAGTTCCCATTGAGCAATTGAATTTTAATCAAGAAAAACAAGATTTCATACAAAAACAATTATTTTCTAATTTTCATCTATCTATCTCTTCATTTACTTGTGTGAATCAGGACTTTATTAACTATTTAAAACATTGGCAAACTTTGACCAAAGGTATCATCATTGCAGGAGTTGACTCTCCTTCTCAACCTGAATTATACTGTGATGCGATCGCATCTTTAGCCCATATATTAGGGTTTCCTGTATTAGCAGAGGCTTTATCTCCCGTGAGAAATTATAGTTATTGTAATAGTCATTTAATAACTACTTATGACATGATTTTAAGAGATAAGGAATATAGAGAAAAACTTATTCCAGAAATCGTTATTTTAATAGGAGAATATCCCACCAGTAAAGAGTTAAGAAAATGGTTACATCAACATAAAATTACTACTTATATTATTACAGAATTTGATGATAATTTTGATGCTTTACATAGCAATTCTCAACATTTAAGACTAAGCTCTCAAAACTTGTTTAACCTTTTAAAAACTTACTCAAATAATCAACCCTATGATTTAAAATATCTGCATCAGTGGTTAGAAATAGACAATAAAACATCCCTTAAACTCAATCAAGAAATAGCGAATAACCATAGATTATTTGAGGGGAAAGTTGCTTGGTTACTATCTCAATATTTACCTGAAAAAACTGCAATCTTTATCGCCAATAGTATGTCTGTTAGATATGCTGAATTTTTCTGGCAAAAAAATAATCAAAAATATGATATTTATTTTAGCAGAGGTGCAAATGGTATTGACGGCACTTTATCCACTGCTTTAGGTGTAGCCTATAAACAAAAGATAACCATTCTTTTAACAGGAGATTTAGCCCTTTTACATGATACCAATGGTTTTTTAATTAATAATCATTTTCAAGGTTGTTTAATTATTATTTTAATTAATAACAACGGTGGTGGAATTTTTGAAATGCTACCTATTAGTAACTATGAAAATGTATTTGAAAATTACTTTGCTACTCCCCAAAATATAAATTTTCAACAACTGGCTAAAACTTATAATATTCAACATCAATTAATTCAAGATTGGCAAAATTTAGAGAAAAATTTAAGTAATTTACCTTCCCAAAATATTCATATATGGGAAATACAAACTAATCGAAAAGAGGATATAAGTTATTTAAAACAACTAAATTCAATTATAAGCTAAGACCCATTTAACTTACCCTATTTATTAAGTTTTAAAAACGACTAAAACCCTTAACTTTTCCCTCTTTTCTCTTCCTTATTCCCTGACTTCTTCAAGAAGTCTAATCAAAAATTGGCGTTGCTTAATCATGGTATGAAATGTACTGAAATTATGCCAAAAATTGTATTATCACTATCGCCTATTCCCTATTGCCCACCTAAATGGAAAATCATATCTAAAATTAGCAACGCCCAGAAATTAGTCAATATATGTTAACTATAACCCCAAATTCTGAACTCTGAACTCTGAACTCAGATATATTAGAAAAAAAGGCAAAAAGGGGGGAAACATGGCAATTACTCCGTCAGAAAAAGAAAGATTTAAAGAATTGCAAGATAAACTACGTCATTGTTGGCAAGATAGAGATATTTTAGATGAAGATGATACAGATATATTAGTAATTCCTTCTTTTAGTATTGATCAAAGAGTTGGTAGAAAAGTAGCGGGGTTTTTGCATTATGAAGAAAGGCTCTTATTCTCCCTGATTCGTTTAAGAAATCCCCATACTCGCCTCATTTACATTACAGCCCAACCTTTATCTCCCATTATTGTTGACTATTATTTACAACTTCTCCCGGGTATCCCTTTTTCCCATGCTAGAGAAAGACTATTATTATTAACAACCTATGACAGTTCTCTTAAACCTCTAACACAAAAAATACTAGAAAGACCACGTTTGGTAACAAAAATTAAAAATTCTTTACGTCCCAACAAGAGTTATATGGTTTGTTTTAACTCTACTCCTTTGGAAGAAGAATTGTCCATCAAATTAGATATTCCTTTACTAGCTTCTAGCCCAGAATTAAGCTATTGGGGTTCAAAAAGTGGCAGTAGAGAAATCTTTAGTCAATGTAATTTACTTCACCCAGAAGGAAGTCAGTTAGTGTTTACCGTTGATGATTTAATTAGAGAAACAGCACAATTATTGATTAAAAAATCCCATTTAAAAAAAGTAGTAATTAAACTTAATGAGGGTTTTTCTGGAGAGGGTAATGCCGTTTTAGATATTAGTGGTATATCTCCTCTTTTTTCTCTCGATATATCTTTAGTAAAAGCAGAAAATTTAATCGCTCAAATTATTCACGAGGCTAAGGTGCAAGGGGAAGGAGAAACATGGCAGTCATACTGCGATCGCATCCTAGAGTTAGGAGTAATTGTAGAGGAATTTATTGAAGGAGAAGAAAAATTTTCTCCTAGTGTACAGGGCTACATTACACCTAATGGAAAAGTAGAAATATTATCCACCCATGACCAAATTTTAGGGGGAGATGAGCAACAAATTTATTTAGGATGTTCTTTTCCTGCCCATAGTAGCTATCGCTTACAACTGCAAGAATTAGGAATAAAAGTAGGAGAAGAATTAGCAAAAAAAGGAGCAATGGAAAGATTTGGAGTTGATTTTTTAGCAGTTCAAGAAAATAATAAATGGCAACTATATGCTATAGAAATAAATTTAAGAAAAGGTGGTACAACTCACCCTTTTATGACCTTAAAATTCTTAACAAATGGCACTTATAATTATCAAGATGGATTGTTTTATAGTCCCGAAGAAAAAGTAAAATATTACCTAGCATCAGACAATTTACAAAAACCTAATTATCATGGTTTATTACCCAATGATTTAATGGATATTGTCACAAAACACCGACTACATTTTGACAGTAGCACTAAAACAGGTACGATTTTTCATCTTATGGGTGCATTATCAGAATTTGGCAAATTAGGATTAACAAGCATCGGCAATTCCCGTCAAGAAGCTATTAACATTTATAAAAATATTGAGACAGTTTTAGATCTTGAAACTGCCATGTAACTTTATTTATTCTCAATAAGCTAAAACCCATCTATACTCTGGAAAGGCATAAGTTGAGTTAGGAGAAGTTAGGTAACCTGAGTTTTGGTTAAGCAGATTGAGGTAAAATCCATTCTAAGGAAAGGTGGGGCTTTTTTGGTTGATGACAATATGCGATTAACCCACATAATATATTGACACAGAAATTTATTGGTGAACGATGACGAGAATGTTCTATTTGTGATATGTTTTTGAGCTGATCATTGATTGTTTCGACAATCGCTCGTTTCCGAGATAAAAGTTTGTCATGAAGTCTCATTAATTTGTTCTTCATATTGCGTCTGGGTTTAGCAAAAAACTCAATACCAAAATCTTTCAGTAGCTTTGTGGCTAATTTTTGTGAGACATAACCTCTATCACCAAAAACTTTTCCCCAAAGCTCTTTTAAAAGATCGACTACAGGTTTACGGTCATCGACATTACCTGGGGTTAAACTCATATTCACAATTTCCCCCAGTTCATTGACTACCAGATGGAGTTTAAAACCAAAAAACCAATCCACAGAGGTTTTGCCTCTTTGAGCTAAATTTTTAAATACTTTATGTTGGCGAATACGGCGATTATGACAAACTTGGATCTTAGTAGAATCAATAAAACTAATTCCGGTACAGTTACCAAAACAGTGCTTGAGGTAAACACACAAGGGAATAATCGTTGATGGAATCCATTGGACAAAACGTTGATAACTGGGAAGTTTGGGAAAAGCAGAAGTCCAATATTGTTGAACGTGATTAAGATAAAAATGTTTGAAATTACGGTAATGATTTTGGTGAAAAGCAATGAGAATAGTCATAATTTCACTTAAACAGAGACTTTTAGTACGAACACGTTGGACAGCACCATGAGAGATAAGTTTTTGTTGCCATTGAGGCTCAAATTGTTGGCAGAAATCATCGACATGACAAAATAAATAATCTAAATTAAACATAGGGCAGTAGTTAGTTGATGGTTTGTTATATTCAGCTTACTATCTGCCTGTTTTCTTATCCAAAACTGAGGTTAGGTAACGGGGTTTCTGTAGTATTAAAGAATAAATTAGCTAGTATAATTACCTTACCAAAAATATCCCTCTTTAATTCGTGTCTGATTTTTCTTATTATCATGTTCTAATAAATATTCTTTTGCAATAACCTGTTTTTCTCTCAAAAAATTGACCTCTTTTTCTCCTATTTCTGTGTCTGTTGATAGTAATATAACTTGATGAGAAGCTGTAGGAAAATAACGCTCGATAAGGTTATAACGATGAGATGAATCTAATCTTCCTAATGGGGTATCGATGGCAATGGGTAGATTTTTTTCGGAAACTCTTGCTAATCCCCATAGTAATGAAATCGCTAATATTTGCTTTTCTCCTGCTGATAGTCTATTTTTCTCGATTAAGTTTCCTTGTTCGTTATATAATGATAGTGCAAAAGTATCAGATGCGATCGCAACTTTGCTGATAAAGTTAGATTTATGGAGTAAATAACGAAAACAATTAGTAACTTCTGATTCAAGTTTATTTAATTTTCTTAGGGTTAATTTTTCTTGAAAAAGAGTGAGAGTTTGTTTGACTTTTGGTAACACATCTAAGATATGTTTAATTTGTTGATTTTTCAGCTTATCTTCTCCATAACTACCTAGTTTTTTTCTAGCTTCTATGATTTTTTGTGTGATATTATCAATGTCTTTTTTCAAGGTTTCACATTTACTTTTAAGAGAAATTAAGGTAGTTTCCTGTTTTTGACATTCTTTTTCTAGTTGTTTATATTGGGCAGGAGAATCCATTTGAGCTAAAAGTTGCTCTGTTAAAATTAATTCTTCTTCTTCTTGATTTAATTCTTTAATTATTTTTTGTGCTTCTTCTTGTTGAAGGGGTAATATTTGGTGAAATTTATGCTCAAAATTAGTTAAAGTATTGTCTTCTATGGGTAAATAAATTGTTTGAGAATTAAGTTGTTGACTGATAGTAAATTGTTCTTTATCTAAGTAATCTTTTATTTGTTGATAGATTTCATTATTAATATTTATTTTCTCTAAAAAATCTAATAGTTTATAATCTTTTTCCTGCCATAAAGTATGAGCAATGTACAAACTTTTCAATCGAGATTGTTCTTTTAATTGTATATCTAAATCATCCAACAATTTTTGTATTAAACCTAATGGTAATAGTTTAGCTGATAAACTTTTAAGATGCGATCGCAATGTTTCAATTTTATTTTCTAAAAGAGCCTTTTTCCCTTTTAATTGTTCTTTTTCAGTGGCTACTTTTATACCTATATCTCGTAAATTTTGTGAGACTTGCTGATAATTTTTCTGTAGTTTTCTTAATTGGGATTCTTCTTTTTTTAAATCTTGCAGTAAATCTCTTTTTTCCGCTTCTAATTTTGATAAATTATTTTCAAAATCTACCAATTCAGAACTACTAGAATACTTATCAATATCTTTTTGTTTACGATTGACTAAAACATCCAAATCAAGGGCTAGTTTATCAGCTAATTCTAATCCTAACAAAGATTTAATCGCATCTTTCACAGATGCAGTCGGCAATTCTTGTTCGGCTAACTCTTTAACTTGCTCCCCATCAAACAAAAATAAACTAGAAATACCCAAAGGTAAAAATTTTTCAATATAATCATCCCAATTTTCTGTTAAATTTAGCTCAGGATAATTATCCTCTAAAATACTTAAATTATCACTTCCATCACGACCATTTTTTTCCCAAAAACGAATTATTTTTAATTCTTTCCATTGGTTATTAACTATATGCTCAAACGTTAATTCTACGGTTGTTTTTTCTCCTAATTTAATATTTTTATTAATACACTGATTTAAAAAATCTCTATAACTTAAGTTTTCACGACTACTACATTCTGCTCTTCTACCATAAAGAGCCAATCTCATACTATCCATAAGAGTAGTTTTGCCGCCACCATTCATCCCTCCAAAAAGAATAATTGGAGCATCATCATTATTTTCTGGAGCTAAATTAATAATATTTCTTCCTTGATAAGGTCCAAAATTTTCTAAAATTAATTCTTTAAATATGAGCATTTAATAAGAGAGTAAATAATTGCTTTTATTAATAGATAATAAATATAATTATAGCGATTATAGTTCAATTATGATATGGAAAAAATAGATAATTCTTTTGGTTTGATCATGATTAATTATTTCTTAAAAAAGTTTGAGCTGTATTAGCGGAGAAAAACAGCATTGATAGAGCAGGGCTGTTTCATTCTAAAATTTTCTGGTTAAGGCAGGGAATACCTGAGTTCGGAGTTCGTGGTTCGGAGTTAAAAGTAATAATTATTGACAAAAAAGCTGAATAAATTGATTTTAAATGAGTTTTTCCTAAATTTAATAATTTTTTATTCCAAAATTGGCTCGATGATAACTCGAGAGCGCTTTATTTTTCGATACTTTTTTCATCGAACTCAGTTAGGGAATAGGCACTCTTGCAATAGTTTTTAATGGTTTATGGTTATAAATTGATAATCTCAACATTTTTAACTACTTCTTAATCCTCAAAGCTCTAAAACGCTATATTCTTTTACTGGCAATAGTTTTAGCGTTTTTGTATTTCCACTTTGAAACAGCCCTGCATTGATAGGGGTAAAGAGGAAAAGAAGTTTTAGAAATGCTCAAAATATGAGGTTGTTACGTTTATACTATACGAGAAATTTTGAGATAAAAACTAGATGAGTTTAGTTAGGGAAAGCATTAAAAATCTATGGGTGAGTTAATTTCCTCTTGGAGAAAATAATATCTGAAAAAATTTTTAGTTTTGATCTTGACTAATGTGGGGATTTATTGGTTATAATAATACTAACACCTAACACCTAATACCTAATACCTGTAGAGGCGTTCATCTGAACGTCTCTATTCGTTTTTGAAGGTTTTTCCCAATTAGAGTAAGATAATAAATATTCTCATTTACCATATCTAATCAGTTAGATAAGTATAAATTTGTTTTTATAAAGAAGAGATATTAAACTTAGGAAATAATAACAATGAGTAAAGTAATTGAAATTGAAGATTCCCAGTTCAAGAGTGCAGTTATAGAAGAAAATCAGCCTGTTTTGGCTTATTTTTGGGCTCAATGGTGTGGTCCTTGTCGTTTAGTTTCTCCTTCTATTAGTTGGATAGCAGAAACTTACAGCGATCGCCTCAAGGTGGTAAAATTGGAAGTAGATGCTAGTCCTGAAAGTGTATCTCAATGCAAAGTGGAGGGTGTTCCTGCGTTAAGATTATTTAAACAGGGTGAAGTGGTTAAAAGTCATGAAGGTGCTATTGGTAAAGATAAACTCAAAGAGTTTGTGGAAGCGGTAGTTTAATTCTATGGGGAATTAGGAATGAAGAATCAGGAGTTATTAGTTTTCAATAATTTTTCTCTACAAATATGCAGTTATCAGATAGACTAAAACCCCTAGAAAAAAATGTTTTTGCTGATATGGATAGGGCGAAAACAGAGGCGATAAATTTAGGAAAAAATATTATTGATTTGTCTTTAGGCTCGTCTGATTTGGGTACTTCTGAGCATATAATTAAAACCATAGAGGAATCTTTACATAATTCTGATAATCATGGTTATTTATTGCATGGTGGTACAGCTAATTTTCGGCAGATAGCCGCCAATTGGTATGAAAAAAGATTCGGAGTTGCTGTAGATTGGGAAACAGAAGTTTTGCCCTTAATTGGTTGTCAGGAAGGTACTGCCCATCTACCTTTAGCTATTATAAACCAAGGTGACTATGCTCTTTTATTAGATCCGGGTTATCCTTCCCATGCAGGGGGTATTTATATGGCGGGGGGGAATATTTATCCTATGCCTTTATTAGCTGAAAATAGTTTTTTACCTCAGTTTAATGAAATTCCTGCGGCGATACTTTCTAAAGCAAAAATGATGGTTTTGAGTTATCCCCATAACCCTACAACTGCGATCGCATCTTTAGATTTTTTTGACTCTGCATTTCATTTTTGTCAGGCAAATAATTTAGTTTTAGTCCATGATTTTCCCTATATGGATATAGTTTTCGATGAAAATAAAGCACCATCTATTTTACAAGCTGATAGAAAAAAAGAAATATCGATAGAATTTTTTACCTTTTCTAAATCTTATAATATGGGGGGTTTTAGAATAGGTTTTGCTATCGGTAATTCTCAATTAATTAAAGCATTAAAACAAATTAAATCGGTAGTTGATTTTAATCAGTATAAAGGTATATTAGAAGGGGCAATAACTGCTTTAACTTCTTCTCAAGAATGTGTTGCTGAGACGGTAAAAATTTACCGAGAAAGAAGAGATTTTTTGGTGAAAGAATTAAATAATATTGGTTGGCATACTCCTACCCCTTCGGCTACTCTTTATCTCTGGGCAAAATTACCAGAAAAATGGCGGAAAGATTCGATCGCATTTTGTGTAAACTTAGTAAAGGAAACAGGGGTGGCTTTATCTCCCGGTGCTGGTTTTGGTAGTTGTGGAGAAGGATATGTGAGATTTGCTTTAGTAAAACCTCCTGAAGTTTTAAAAGAAGCCGTTGACAAAATAGCCTCTTTTCTTGATAGCAATTCTATTTGAATCATGACACTCTGGTTAGTGGAAGTCTGGAGTTAGGAGTAAGTATTTTCAACAACCTGATAATTTCCGAGATTTTTTTATCTATCAATATTAAAAAACCATTAAGAAGATTTGGCTAAAAATATTAAACTCCTGTAACATAGCAATCTCATCTGATGATAGGAGAGATTTTAAAGATTGAAGTGATGAAATACTAATATTGCGTATTCCCAATAACTCAAAACCAATGACCTTATTATATTTATTATAATCAACAATTATACCTTTTTCTATTTCTTCAGAATCTAAAACATCATCTTCATGTAACTGTACATATATAGCATCAACTTCAGGGTCATATTCACTAATTCTAATCATGTTTGTAATTCCTATCAAAATAAACTGTAATAATTAATGGTGGATTTTTTCTGTGATTATAAACAACTTTCAAAGCCCTATTACTATATTCTTTAATACGTTTCCAGCAACAAGTTTCACAAATTGTAATGTCGAGGTTATCATAAACTTCTATATAGTCTGGATTCTTAATTACCTGTTCAATCCATTCTAACTTTATTTGTTTTCTACCATAACTTTTTAATTGCTGTTTAGCGTGATTAGAGAAAAGATATTGCAAAAGAAAATACCCCTTAAATGGGAAAGCATTAACAGTATATTAGTTTTCGATTGAGTAGGTGACGGGAATACTTTAGTATTAAAAATGTTTAATTCTTAATTGTTAAAAATGATTCCTAATCCATTAATTTTAGATACCTTAATTAAAGACTGGCTGTTAGAAGATATTGGTAGAGGCGATCGCACTACAGAAAGTATATTTGGAGATAACAAAATTGGCAAAGCCCATTGGATTATTAAAGAAACAGGGGTAATAGCAGGTTTACCTATGGCCGAAAAGGTATTTAAAATGTTAGATCCTATGTCAAAATGTGAAAGATTAGTTTTAGAGGGAGAAAAGCAGGAAAAAGGGACAAAAATCTTGACTATAGAAGGGAAAATTTCAGCATTACTAACAGGAGAAAGAGTGGCTTTAAATTTAGTCATGCGGTTAAGCGGTATTGCGACAGAAGCCCGAAAGTATGTGGAGGCAATCCAAGACTATCCCACCAAATTAGTTGATACTCGTAAAACCATCCCCGGATTAAGGATTTTGGAAAAATATGCTTCTGCAGTTGGTGGGGCAACCAATCACCGTATTGGCTTAGATGATGGAATTATGATCAAAGACAATCATATTCAAGGAGCAGGGGGAATAAAAGAAGCAGTGGATAAAGTAAGAAAAAATATGCCTTATCCTTTAAGTATTGAGGTAGAAACCAGTGATTTAACTCAAGTAGAAGATGCGATCGCATCTGGGGTTGAAATTATAATGTTAGATAACATGGCCATAGAAACCATGAAAGAAGCGGTTAAACTAATAAGAAAAAGTAACCCCTTAACTAAGATAGAAGCATCGGGTAACGTTACTTTAGATAATATTCAAGCAATTGCTGCCACGGGAGTTGACTACATTTCCACCAGCGCACCTATCACTCGCTCATCATGGTTGGATATTAGTATGAGAATGTGAGTAAAAGGCTAGGGGCAATGATTTGAGTTAGGAGTTAGGAGTTAAGATAAAAAAGAAATTTCCCCCCAATAACCTAAGCCCCTACTTCTCCAATACCCTAATCATGACTCGTGGGCATGGTAAGAACTACGCACTAAAGGCGCACTACGCACATGACTGAAGCCTAAAGAAGAAGCTATTTTCCCTAATTCTTCAAATTCATCGGGAGTCCAATACTTTTGTACGGGTAAATGGGCTAAAGATGGTCTGAGATACTGCCCCAAGGTGATGCGATCGCACTTTATTTTTCTTAAATCTTCCAAAGTAGCAATAATTTCCGCTAAGGTTTCTCCTAATCCTAACATTAACCCTGATTTAGTAGGAATATTAGGATTTATCTCTTTAACAATCTCCAATACTCGTAGAGAGCGATGGTATTTCCCTCCCTTACGCACAGGATTTTGTAATCTTGCCACCGTTTCCAGATTATGATTATAACAAGCAGGATTTGCTTTTACAATGGTTTTAACGCTCTCCCACTGCTGTTGTAAAGCATTTTTTCCCGTACCAAAATCGGGAGTTAGCACCTCTATTAAAGTATCAGGATTCATTTTTCTAATCGCTTCCATTACCCTTACAAACCAAAACGCACCCCCATCAGCCAAGTCATCCCTTGCCACGGAGGTTAAAACTACGTATTTTAATCCCAATAAATTAACGGCCTCTGCCACCTTTTGCGGCTCATTTTCATCTAATATCATGGGTGCTTTACCCTTTTCTACCTGACAAAAACCACAGTTACGAGTACATACATCCCCCATCAGCAAAAATGTTGCTGTACCCTGACTATAACACTCTCCCCGATTAGGGCAACGTCCTTCTTCGCAAATTGTATGAATTTTTCTTTGTTTGACAATTTTTTGAACCCTTGAAATCTCTGATGCTTTACCAATGGGAGCACGTAACCAAGAAGGCAAATTAATTAAATCGGAGGTAGGAGAGCTTGTTACGGTCATACTTAAAGATAAGAAAAATTAGATAAAATAATCATATTTGATCATAGTTTAATATACTTAATAAGATTAGGGTCTTTAATTTAGACAAGGAGTTTGATTGTGTCAAGTCACAAAGTATTAGTAATCGATGACAGTATGGTCATTAGAAGAACCGTCAAGGGTATGTTGCCCGATGATAAATTTGAGGTAGTTGAAGCCAAAGACGGCGCCCAAGGACTAGAATTAATTCATACTTGTAACCCTAACTTGATCATGTTAGATTTCTTTTTACCGAAAAAGAGTGGTTATGAAGTATTCCAAGAAATACAAAAAGATCCCCGTCTCAAAGCCATTCCCCTACTGTTAATGTCTGGGCGGAAAGATGAAGTAACTGATAAAATACCTGAACCCTTTGAATTCTTTTCATTTTTAGAAAAACCTTTTGATCAAAAACAGCTAATTCAGGGTATTCGGGAATCTATGGAGAAATCCAAGAAACTTGCCCATTTACAACCTGTAGCTAGTACCACTGCTCAGACTACTATGGATAGTGGTGTTGATAGTGAGCAATTACAGAAACTACAGGCTCAAGTTCAACATTTAGAGTCAGAAGTTGCACAAATGAAAAAACAAATTAATCAGTTAGTTTCTTTCATCAAGAAAAAATTACAGTAAATAATGTTGACAAACCAGTTTTTTTTCCTTAGTAAAGTTATTTTTTTATCCACTATCATTTCCTTTATAATTAAATACGGTTTAGATAATTGGATTTTAGAAATTAATGAAACTTTTTTAGCTATTTTTATTATTTCTTTTCCTGTTATAACCCTTGCAGTTATTTTATTCGTAAAACATCAGCGAGAACTTAGTAAATGGGAAAATTAGATATTCTATTGATAGTCCACACAAGACATCTTTGAATAGCTATAACAATCCTAAGTTGCTTCACTTTTATATGAAGATATAAAGTTATCATGGCTCTCCTACTCCTCGCCGTGTAAACTATTGCTTAAAGTAGGCTGATGGGCAACAGGCAACAGTATCTAATAAACTTCCTCCTAATACCCCAACATCCTAACCTTCCAATACCCTGATACCTACTTAAAATTTATTATTTTAGACAGTGAAAATAAACTAATATTAGCTTAATGAATTATGGATTTTGCCAAGTGGATCAGTTTTTGTAGTGTTATCATTCTTATCTATATCATTTGGCAAGTTAGAAAAATTTTGCTGTTGGTTTTTACGGCGGTTGTTTTAGCTATCACTCTTAACTTATTGGTAGAAAAACTATGTAAATTAGGTTTAAAAAGAGGTTATGGAGTCATTGTTGCTACCGTTACTTTTTTAGTTGCGATCGCACTTTTTTTTGTAATCATAGTACCATCTTTGGTTTTTCAGTTTCAGGAATTATTAACTCTTTTACCGCAAGGTATTGACAAAATCATATTTCAAATTGAAAATATCAAAAATAATTTATCACCTGAAATAAGTGATTCTTTTCCTGATTTAGAAGATATATTACCCCAAGTTCAGCCCATTATTAGTGATTTACTAACTAGAGGATTTAATTTTGTTTCTGGATTTTTAGGAGCTTTATTAAGTGGTGTTTTACTAATAGCATTAACCCTAATGTTTTTGGTTGAACCTACCCCTTATAAACAAGGATTTGTGCGTCTATTTCCTGCTTTTTATCGTCGGCGTATTGGTGGTATTCTTAACCGCACAGAAAAAGATTTAGAAGAATGGTTAACAGATACTTTTATCAAAATAATTGCCGTTAGTATTTTAACTTTTATTGTTCTTTTTATTCTCGGTATTCCCTTAATCGCTGTTCAAGCATTATTAGCAGGTATTTTGTCTTTTACCCCTTACATTGGACCTATTTTTAGTGTTATATTTCCAGTTGCGATCGCATTTATTTATTCTCCTTGGAAACCTTGGGCAATTTTAATAATTTATATCTTAATTTTTTGTGGTGTTGATAGAATTATTATCCCAAAATTAAGACCTCATCGAGTGAATTTAATACCAGCAAATATCATTATTGCTGAAGTTATTTTTGCCAGTTTTTTAGGATTATTAGGCTTATTTTTGGTTGTGCCATTAACTATTATCAGTCAAATATTATTAGAAGAAATTTTAATCAAAGATATTTTTGATCATTGGCAACGAAAAAATTAATAAAACCTCCGTTCGAGATAAGAATGGTCGATTTGTAGAGGTTTTAAGTGGCAGATGTTAAGGTTTTAGGGAGAAATAGGGAATTAGGGGAAATTTTTTGTTTATCTTAACTCCGAACTCCGAACCCCGAACTCCGAACTCAAATAAAGTTAGTGACTCCAAGGGTTTTTTCCGTTGGGAGATAGGTTAGGGGTATTATTTATTTCTTCATGACGATGGATAATTTCTGTTTGAGGAACACCTGTTCTAATTCCCGCTAAATCAAAAGCCTCTTTGATGCGCCAACGATATTCTCTACCAACATCCCATTGTTGTATTGGTCTTGTTTTGATTAAAAGACGAATCATAATTCCCTCATGGTTGATTTTATCGATACCTAAAATTTCGGCGGAAGATAACATTTTTTCGTGCCAGTAAGAATCTCGATACATTTGATCGGCGACATTTTGTAAAATATTGATGGTTTTTTTAATATCCGCATCCCAATTAATTTCTACAGTGAAGTTAACTCTTGACCAATCTTTTGTCATGTTGATGACAGTAAAAATTTTGCCGTTGGGAATTACTTTTAAGTTACCATCTAAGTCTCTTAAAGAAGTGGTATAAAGATTCATACTTTCGACGAAACCTCCCAGTCCATTGATTTCTACCACGTCACCCACTGCATAGCGGTCTGTAATTAGTATTAAAATACCATTGAGCATATCTTCTAAAAGATTACGAGAAAGAAAGGCAAATACTACCGCTACAGCCCCTGCACCTGCAAGGACGCTAGGACTAAGACCTACAACGGATAAGGACACAAAAACGGCGATCGAACCGAAAATAAAAGTTGTTGCTCCTCTGAGGGCGGGAGAATAGGTATTGACTCTCAAGTTAGCACGATTAGATTCTGGTTCAAGTTCTTGTTTTTCCCTCGCCCAACGATTTAAGGCATAGTCAATCCAAAAATCGACAAATTTATCGGTTAAAATCATTAAAATCCAAATCACTGGTAGTAATATCGCTTGGATTAAAAATAAATTGAACAGAAAACGAGTTTCTCGATAAGTAAATGCGATCGAGCTTATGGTGAATAGAATAATGGTAAATTGACTAAGAAATAAAAGACTAGAAATCAATTCACTGATATTAATTTGTTGACGAATAATTTTTTGTCTTTTGAGAACAACACTCGGTATTAATTTTGCCGATAGAGAAATGCCCTCGAAAAACATTTTTTTTCCGTTGTCAAAAATATTCTGAAAATGATTATTTTGTGCTTGACTATCTATCTTCTGTGACTCAGAAGAGTATTTTCTTTCTAAGGGTTTGGCTTCGGGATCAACTAAAAGACTATTTTGGATTTCTTTTAATTTATTGCGGAGACTACGACGCCATTTATAAGCTAGTTTTCCGAAAAATTTAATAATCAGAATGCAAATAAGTGCGATCGCAATAGTTGCTATGGAAATCTGTATCCTCAAAAAAGGTTGTTGGCGATCCATTTCCAATCCCCATAAAGCCTCACTTAATGAATTAATGACTATTTTTCGCCACCCATCCGCTAAATCATCAATGGTTTGATTGTTCGCCCTCGCATCAACTCTAGTGACAGTAATTAAGGTTTGTTGAGTAATATTTAACTCTGGTTTTGCCGCAATGAATATAACCTTTTGATTATTTTCAACTCCAATATCAACCACTGGGGTGAGAGGATGAAGGGGTTTTCTTTTTGTGGAAATCCAAAACTGTAATTTTTTTTGAGGTAATTTGCCTATTTCTCCAGAATCAGCCATAGACTCAAATATCTGAAAAAAGATATTTTGAATAGACCTCGCCCTTTGTTCTACTTCAAAAGCAACTTCTTGAATTGGTCTCTCAATACTTCGAGGAGAAGCCACTATAACCATATCTTTACGAAGAGCTGACAATAACCTTGTATTAACTCGAAGATTCCTATTGCCATAGAAAAAAACATCACTACATAATGACCTACCACAAGCTCTAGCCCGATTTAAGTCCCATGCTGGAGTTTCTGGTAACACTGTATTTGTTGTATTAAAGCTAGGTATAAAAGGTAATTGGCTAAGGGCTTGAGGGCTAAAACCCACACAAAAAATAAACGAGAGGATGATGATAAGAGAATATTTATAAATTTTTTTGATCATTTTCTTCTTGACATAAAGTTAATCACACCCCATTAATATAACAGTCTATTTTGGATTAATGACTTATTGCCTTTAGCCCACCACAAAGACAGTTATCCCACTGAAGGTAAGAGTAAGAAGAATAATCACAGCACACCAACGAGCCAACTCTTTGCCACCGATGAATCGAGTTAAGGCAATTTTAACCAGAGTATTCATAAATACAGCAATAAAAATACTTATTTTTGCCACAGATAAAGACATATTTTGATTGACGGCACGAGCAAGAGAGATACTTACTGCGTCCACATCCGCTAATCCTGATAAAGCAGAAACTAAATAAACTCCTGTTTCTCCAAACCATTGTTCTCCTGCTTTGATTAACAAAGATAAAACAATTAAAATGAGAGCATATTGAACGGCTAAACCTAGTTCTACTGGATTTGATAAAGTTATGGGTACTTCCTGATTTTTTTCCTTGATTCCTCGCCAAATAAAGATTAGAGCAATTAAAATCGGTGTCAAGCCTAAAATAATTAAAGGTATCGCCAATTGTTTTGCCAATGAGGAATTAATTACCGCTATCTGTAGCAATAAACGAGGCGCCATAGTACCCGTAGCGAGTGCGATCGCAGTTGCCAGAATTTTAGTTTGTCCCTGCCCCTGTTTTGCCATGCGAGATAAAGCGATGGTGGTGGCGGTGGAAGAAGCAAAACCGCCCAAAAACCCGATTAATAAAACTCCTGATTTATCTTTCCAAAGACGAATAATAAAATAACCTACATAAGAAATACTAACGATTAACAGCACTAGAAGCCCAATGGCTCTCGGATTAATAGCATTCCAAGGACCTAAATCCTGATTGGGGAGTAAAGGTAAGGTAACTAAAGCTAAAAGAAGAACTTTAAGAGTAGCAATTAATTCTTCTTGCTTAAGCCAAATCAACATTTGCCGAATTTCTGATTTCAGTTTTAGTAACCAACTGACAATTACCGCCACTGCAATAGATTCTAAGCTCAAATCTTTAACTACTAAAGCTCCTAACAGAAAAGTGATTAATAAAGCAAACTCGGTGGTTGTACCGTAATCTTGAGATTTTTGAGCCGTTAACACATAAGAGGTACTAACGAGAATGGCAAATCCTAAAAAAATTACTCCTAAAATACCCCACCCCCATTCTTCTGCGAGTAACGCAGTTATGCCCCCCAACAAACCCACTAAACCAAAGTTTCTCAGTCCATCACTACCTAATTCTTCAGGGCTTTCTCGGTTACTCCATCCCCTTTCTATACCAATAATTAAGCCTAAAGTTAAGGCAATTGTTAGACGACTAATAATTACTAAATCCATTCGCTGGGAGTTTTATGATAAGAGTCAATGGGCAAGGGGCAAAGGGCAAACCCTCCTTTATCAGCAAGGCTGATTCATTCTAAAATTTTCTGGTTAAGGCAGGGAATACCTGAGTTCGGAGTTCGGAGTTCGGAGTTCGGAGTTAAAAGTAATAATTATTGACAAAAAAGCTGAATAAATTGATTTTAAATGAGTTTTTCCTAAATTTAATAAATTTTTATTCCAAAATTGGCTCGATGATAACTCGAGGGCGCTTTATTTTTCGATACTTTTTTCATCGAACTCAGTTAGGGAATAGGCACTCTTGCAATGGGCAATAGTTTGAGCGTTTTTGTATTTCTACTTTGAATCACTCCTGCCCTTTATCAGCCATAAATAGGGAGGAGGGCAAAAGGCAAAGATGAATAGTGAATAATTAATAACTTCTGACTCGGTGATTTATCTTTATTACTTATTAATTCTCAAAACGTTACAAATTGGATTTTAATTGAAAAATGAAACTAACTTTATCCTCTTTGCCCAAGGCGATGCGATCGCCATTTTTTAAGCGGTGACGGTTGCCTGTGGGTAAGGGAGCATGGTTAATATAAGTACCATTAGCACTGCCAATATCTTCTATGTAAAAATCATCCCCTTCTTGAAAAATTTTGGCATGGGTGCGGGAGACAATTTGAGAATGAGGAAAGCCAGAAAGGTCAATATCTGGGGGAGTATGGTCATTCGGTTTACCTAAATGAACAACTGGTAAATGAATCGGTAATTCTAATTCTACTTCTGTTTGTACATGAGTTAGAGTAGCACTGAGAGTTTGTACTTGAGTTTTATCAGGGGTAATATTGGTGAAGGGAAGAGATTGAGAGGTGAGTATATTTTCAGTGGAGTCAAAGACATGATCTAAATTGCCCACCACATTGGTTACAACATCGGTAAAAATTCCTGATTCAACTTCTAACTGTTTTTCTTCTTGATGATTATTGTTATTTTCTACCATCGTTTTTTAGTTAATTCTAAAACAAAGTAATTCTTAATTCCTAATTGAATTTGCATCTTCGTCAATAAACCAGATTAACTCCCCTTGGGGTTGTATTTTCTTACTGGGATATTGGTTACTATCTGACTCTTGAGCGAAAACGGCTTTTAAGGCTTCTTGTTTATTTTTTCCCGATACTAAGAAAATAACGCATTGAGCGTGATTAATCAAGGGAACTGTAAAAGTTAGTCTTTGGTTATCTTCCTTATTTCCTACGGTAATGAGGCGATCGCACTCTTTTAATGCGTTAGTATGAGGAAATAGTGAGGCAGTGTGTCCATCATCTCCCATTCCCAATAAAATAATATCGAAGCTAGGAAAACTGTTTGCCACGCCGAAAAAATCTTTTAATTCCTGTTCATATTTAGACGCATCTGCTGTGGGATTATTCCCCAAAGTTGGCATGGGGTAAATGTTTTGTGCTGGTATATCCACTAGGTTTAACCATGCTTCTCGCGCCATTTTTTCGTTACTGTCTAGGTGGGTGGGTGGCACATATCTTTCATCCCCCCAAAAGACGTGAATTTTATCCCACGGTAAATCACTTTGAGCAATATTTTGATAAATTGGTTTAGGTGTACTACCTCCTGCAAGTGCGATCGAACAAATGTTTCTGTTTGCAATTGTCTCTTTAATTTTATTGATAATGAAATCAGAAGCAGAAGTAACTAGGGCATTTTTATCGGCTACAATTTTAATCTGGGTCATAAAATAAAAAATGTTTGATTTTGAAGTTTACAGAATAAAAGCCAGAATAGAGCTATAAATTATTCTTCCCTTATTTTAAACACTAATTAATAAAGGGAGAATTATTCATTAAATCTAAGTTCGATGTAAAATTTTTGATGATGTCAAGGTTATTTTAGTTAGCAATTAGGAATTAAAGATATTGATGAATCAGTATTTGAGAAATTTAACCCGAAACCTGCTACCTGATACCTAAAACCTGCCAAAATCAGAGATTTTTATACCGAGGGCAGTTAATTAATTATTAATTGACTAAAAATAATTATTTTTTGTTGTTTGTAAAAAATAGACGCATTATCAATGTTAGAAGCAAAAGTCCACAGTCAACTAAGAGATTTTTCCCGCTTTCATCGTGAACAAGAATGGATACATCAATTAACAATGGGGAGAATGATAGCCCGTGGATTAAGGCTCAAAAGTTCTACTATTATTCAAACTGGTGTCAATCATAAATATTATTATTTAAGTTATTTAATTCCTGCTCTATTATCTCCTTATGCTGTTGTTATAGTTATTGAAGAAAGTTCCCTTTTAAAATTTATCTTTGAAGAATGTATCTTTATTCAAAAATATATTGATTATCATAAAAAAATTCTTAATGACTATCCTAAAAATAAGGAATTAGAATTAGAAAAACCAACATTATATATTGTTGATACCCAAACTTGGTTAGAAAAAATTGTAAAAGATAAAGCTATAGATAATCTAACCACAATTATTGTTAAGGGGGAAAATTTAATAGAAATTATTTATCAATATTTAACATTAACAATTAGCTATTCTCAACTACTTTCTATGATTGAAAACCTAGATTTTTCCCTTCAAGATTTACTCAGAGAAAAACTAGCTAATTTACTACAACTTATTTATTCTCATCCTCCCAATCCCTACGATAGTTATTTATTGGAAAAGCAAGAAAAAAACCTCATTAAAGATATTTTGACTTATGGTAAAACTGATAATAAATTATTGACTGATTTTTTAAGCTCTTTATTCTCACAAGAAAAATATATTCACTACTTTATAATTAATCGCTCTCAAGGATCTTTTTCATTGAAAGCTACACCTTTAGAATTAAAATCAATTATGGAGGAGAAATGGCTAGAGCAAAACTTAATTATTATTGCTGATTATTTAGAACCAGAAAAAATCCCCCTTGATTATGGCAACTATTTAGGACTTAAATTAAAAGACTTTACTTGCCTAAAATTTTCTCCTAATCCTCAAGGAAAAATCCTTAAAATTTACTTTCCTGATAATTTTCCTTTCCCCAATAATCCTAATTTTGCTACAAAAGTTAATCAAGAAATTTTAGCTTTAATTAGTGGTATTAAAATAAATCATTGTCCTATTATCGTTATAATTGACGATGTACCTTTACAAGGACAAATTACTGCTAGTTTAGCGGCTAATTTTGGTTCAAGAGTCAAGTTAAAAACTACTGATTTAACCTTAAATAGTATTTTAGTTTGTGATACTGATTTTTTATTAACTTATCAAGATGCCTTACTTTCTCCTCAATTAGTAATTATGGCAACTTTACCTTTACCTTCTTTAGAAAACCCCATTATCTCTGCTAAGGTTAGCTATTTTAAAAGTCAAAAAAAAGATTGGTTTCGTCTATATTTATTACCTATTGCTATTAAAAATTTACAAAGAATTACGATTTCTCTTCGACAAAATCAGGGAGTATTGGCTTTGTTAGATAATCGGGTTAACTACCGTATTTATGGTGGTCAAATTTTACAGGCTTTAGAACCTTATGGTAAAATTAATTATCTTGATTTAGATTGGATTAATTAAGTATTAATAATATAGATAAATATTGGTTATAATAATAATTTCATTCATAGTTTTTCATAGGAAATTAATTAAAAGTTGTGACAATAAAAGTTGTTGGTATCGGTTTAGAAGGGAAAAAAAGTTTAAATGATCAGGTTTTAGAAATTGTTGATAGTGCCAATGTATTAATCGGAGGCGATCGCCACTTAAGTTATTTTCCAGAGTATCAAGGAGAAAAAATAAAAATAGGAGAATTAAATCAAGTAATTTGTGAAATTAAACAGAAAAAAAAAGAGGGAAAAAATATTGTTATTTTAGCAACTGGAGATCCATTATTTTTCGGAATTGGACGAATTTTATTAGTAAACTTTGCCCCGGAAGAATTGGAATTTTATCCTCATTTAAGTTGTGTGCAACTGGCTTTTAATAAATTGAAAACATCTTGGCAAGATTGTCAAGTAATTAGTTTACATGGCAGAGATATTGAACTTTTAATTAAAGAATTAAAAAAAGGTTCAGAAAAAATAGCATTGTTAACTGACAATAATAATAATCCTTTAGTGATTTGGCAATTATATCAACAGATAAAAATAGGACAAGATTATGATATTTGGTTATGTGAAAATTTAGGAGATAAAAGTCAAGAGAAATTAACAAAAATTAATCATGAAAAAGATATTAATTTAGATAATATTTCACCTTTAAACATTGTTATTTTTTTAAAGCAAAAAACTGAAGATAAAGCAATAAATATCAATCAATTACCCATCATAGGTATTCCTGATAACTATTTTAAAACCTTTCCAGATAGACCCTCTTTAATTACCAAAAAGGAGATAAGATTATTAATATTAGGAAAGTTAGCCTTGCAAGAAAAACAAGTTATTTGGGATGTAGGAGCAGGGACTGGTAGTGTTAGTATTGAAATGGCTAGAATTGCTAAAAATAGTCAGATTTATGCTATAGAAAAAAAAGCGATCGCAATTTCTTTAATTAGAGAAAATTGCCAAAAATTTATGGTTAATAATATTAATATTATTCATAATTATGCAGAAAAAGTAATGGCTACATTGCTCCCTCCAGATCGTGTTTTTATCGGTGGAAGTAGTGGTAACTTAAAATTATTATTAAATATAATACAAGATAAAATTAATCCTGAAGGAAAAATAGTAATTGCCTTAGCCACAATAGAAAATTTAGGTATCGCAGTAGAATGGTTTAGAGAAAATAAATGGGACTATGAAATTATAAATTCTCAAATAAATAAATCTTTATCTGTTGGTAAAATGACTCGTTTTAGTCCTTTAAATCCTGTAAATATTATCACAGCAATTAAAAATTAAAAATTATCTTTATTCCTATTACCTTGTATCAATTAATTGAAATAATATCATCTTATTTTTATTAATCAAATTTTGGGTAAATGCAAGATTTAAGATAAACTATTCACAAGAAAGTATTGATTATAAATTAAAATGTTTGGAATACCAGAGTTACCGCAGATTTTAGGCTCAAAACTATTTTTTCAAGGTAAAAAATTTCAATTTGAAGTAAATAAATTAAGATTACCTAACGGTGCTGAAGGAGAGTGGGAATGTATCCGTCACCCCGGAGGGGCTTTAGCTGTACCAATCACCAATGATGGTAAGTTGGTATTAGTTAGACAATATCGATTTGCGGTTAAAACTCGCTTATTAGAATTTCCTGCAGGTACGATAGAATCAGAAGAAGCACCAGAAACAACAATAAAAAGAGAGATAGAAGAAGAAACAGGTTATCGAGCCAAAAAATGGCGTAGTTTAGGCAAATTTCCCCTTGCTCCGGGTTATTCCGACGAGTTTATTTTTGCATTTCTAGCACAGGATTTGGAAAAGTTAGCCCAACCACCAAAGCAAGATGAAGATGAAGATATAGAAGTAGTTTTAATGACTCCTGCTGAATTTGAACATTTAGCCATGACAACTAATCAAATTGATGCCAAGACTATTTGTAGTTATTTTCTGGCACTCCCTTTTATATAACTCAAACATTGGCAGATATAGCGTTTATTAAAAAAATATGAGGTACAGTTTTTTATCCCATTTATCATTGCCCCCAACCCCATTCCCTGATAGCAATAGTTTTTGTACCTCACCATAACGATTATCTTTATCTTTTGAAATATAAAAATTTGTAAAAATATTGTTAAGAAAAGTAACAAAATAAACAGAAAGATTGACAAACTTGACGCTTTAATATCCATATGTTAGCTTTATAACAACGAAATTAACGGAGGAGTGAAAATGGATATATCAGCAAGTCTCACCCTAGAACAACAATTCAAATTAGAAGTATTGAAAGATCAAGTTAAAGCCCTGAGTAAGGAACAGGCACAGGATTACTTAATTGAAGTATTTAGACAAATGATGGTAAAAGATAACATGATCAAAAAAATCATGAAAAACGCATAATTATCAGGTTTCAGGTGTGAGGTGTTAACTAAATTGGGTGTGTCGCTCCATTCATAAGACTATGGTAAAATTGCTCCTAGCGTTACTATTTTCTTACAAAAATGACTAATACCAATCAAATAATTAAACTTCTTTCTCTTTCAACGGTTTTCTCTTTATTTTTTTCCCCTTTTGCGGGAGCAGAAATGATTATTAAACTCACAAACGGAAAGGAATACAGACTACCCGTTAATCGAAATGATGTGCAAAGTATTACCTATGGTGATTCGACGGAAGTAAATAATAATAGTTGGCAAGGAATGTGGAATACCAGCGAAGGGGTTATGACTTTAACACAAAATGGTTCTCAAGTTAAAGGAAGCTATAGCCAAGATAGTGGAGTAATATTAGGAGAAGTTACTGGAAATACTTTAAATGGTTATTGGATAGAAAATAACTCTGCACAAAAGTGTACTAGAAGCATTAATAACTCTTTTTACTGGGGGCGAATTAATTTTACTCTTAATTCTAACCGCAATAGCTTTCAAGGTTTATGGGGTTATTGTGATTCCCAACTCAATGGTAGTTGGACAGGAAATCGTTAAGTTTTGAATTTTGACTTAAAATATGAGAGTAATTCGAGAATCACTCATTAAGTGTTTTAGTGATTTCTAGTTTGTGGTGTTTGATTCTTCTGATCATATTTACATGGGTTTCAAACTCTGCCCTTTTCCCAATCATTCCCTATGAAAATTTACCCAGAAATCGGGTTAACTAAAGAAACGGTTTACAATGGTTTTGATTGTCAATATCTCTATTGTCAACTTTTAATTGTCAATCTAGCATAAAAAAACAAGATTGTTAACTTTTAGTGAACATAATTTTCATCGTCAATATATTAAACTAGATAAGTATCCGAAGACGCAACTCATGAACTACGAGCCTTTACATCATAAATATAGACCTCAAACTTTTTCCCAATTGACAGGACAAGAAGCGATCGCGCAAACTTTAATTAATGCGATCAAAAATGAGAAAATAGTACCAGCTTATTTATTTTGTGGTCCTCGTGGTACAGGTAAGACTTCTAGTGCCAGAATTTTAGCGAAATCTCTAAATTGTATTGAAAGCGATCGCCCTACAGCAGAACCTTGTGGTAAATGTGAAGTCTGCAAAAGCATTAGTAATGGCTCGGCTTTAGATGTGGTAGAAATTGATGCGGCGAGTAACACTGGGGTTGATAATATTCGAGAAATCATCGAAAAAGCTCAATATGCTCCCGTTAAATGTCGTTATAAGGTTTATGTGATCGATGAGTGTCATATGCTTAGTACGGCCGCTTTTAATGCCCTTTTAAAGACATTGGAAGAACCTTCTCCGAGGGTCATTTTCGTCCTTGCAACTACCGATCCTCAAAGAGTATTACCAACGATTATTTCCCGTTGCCAAAGGTTTGATTATCGCCGTATTCCTTTGACAGAAATGGTTAAACATTTACAAGATATTGCCATAAAAGAGAATATTGATATTACTCCCGAAGGTTTATCTTTAGTGGCACAATTAGCCAATGGGGGAATGCGTGACGCTCAAACTTTACTAGATCAACTTAGTCTGTTATCTGGTACTATTACCCCTGAAAGGGTGTGGGATTTAGTGGGTGCAGTCTCAGAACAAGATTTATTAGCTTTAATAGGTGCGATCGCATCTGATAATCCAGAAGAAGTAATCATTCAATGTCGTAAATTGCTCGATCGAGGTAGAGAACCATTAATCGTCTTACAAAACTTAGCCAACTTTTATCTTACTCTACTAATTGCGAAAACATCTCCCCAGAAAAAAGAATTAGTCGCCATAACCGATGACACATGGCAAAAATTAATTCAAGAAGCCCATCAATGGGATTTAAAAGTAATTCTGCAAGGACAAAAAAAACTAAAAGATAGTGAAGTGCAAATAAGAAACACTACTCAGCCTCGTCTCTGGCTAGAAATTACACTATTGAGTTTATTGCCTTCAGCAAATGCAGTTACTACCGTAATGGTAAATAATCCTAATCAAACAGCCACCACACCTTTAACTCAAGAAAAAAAAGAAAGCACAACCCCAAAAACACAAACATTACAGGCAATTACTACCCCTCCAGAAGATAACTCCGCACCTCAAACTCATCAACCCTCAACACCCGTCAATTTTGACTCATACATAGATGTAAAAGAAAAAGTAATTGAAGCGGTTATACCTACCGCAACTAAGTCATTTTTGCGTCAAAGTTGTCATATTCGTCAAATAGAAGGTCAAACCGTTACCCTAGAAGTGGCAAGTAGATTTTTATTGGATATAGGAAAAAGACAACAGCAAGACATAGAAGCGGGGTTTACTCATGTTTACCAAAAACCGATGAATGTTGTTTTCATCGAAAATCCAGCCCTGAAAAATCAAAAATTAGACAATAATGATAATTCTCCGCCCCAAACTACTTCACCCTCCACTAAACCCTTAGAAAATCAATCTCCCACGGAAATAAAATCTTCTATTCCTCAAACGCCAGTTAATAAACCCGTTGAGACAGCTAAAACTCAAACACCATCACAACCAGTAATGCCCTCGTCAGTAGAAATTAACCACGAAGAATTTAATACACAATTAGCCAGAAATGCCGCAGAAAACGTCGTCAAAAGTTTTAAGGGAGAAATTGTTTTCACAGAAGCAAAATTAGCCCTTCCAAAAATAGTTAATCGCCCTTCCATCGAAATTTCTGAGGATGATGACGATATACCCTTCTAATAAATAGGTGTTGCTGATTTTCGATATGGTTTCTCCTGAATGATAGGTTTGAAGGAATAGGCAAGGGGCAAAGATAAATAGTTTATAATTAACCTCAGTTTGGTTTAAGAATATCCGATAAGGTTAGATGTCACCTGAGTTCGGAGTTCGGAGTTCGGAGTTCGGAGTTAAAAGTAATAATTATTGACAAAAAAGCTGAATAAATTGATTTTACGTTAGTTCAGGTTAAGGCAATTTTATCGTTATTTCTAAGAAGCTATAAGGTTTTCTGACTGCGAGTTGGTTTCAGCTTTCAGCTTATCCAAAACTCAGGTTATGATTAATAACTTCTAACTCCTAACTTGTTTCTCCCTAATACCCCAACACCCTTCTCTGATATTATTAGACTGAACTGAGATTCTTTTCTATCCAAGTATAACCTTCTTTTTCCGCACTTTCAGCCGTTAGAAAATCAGCCATTTCTTTCACTATTTTCCCCTCTTGGGTAACAACTCTAAAAGACCATTTATCTTGAGTATTGTATCCCACAATTAACAAATTTTTGCCCACATGAATTACACCATAAATTTTTTCATACATAAATTTGAAATTTTAAAATGTAATAAATAATTAACTTTTCCACTACTGAAAATTTTGCTAACATATTGGTATGTTTTACCGACTATATTATGTCTAAACTAGGAATAAAGTTAAAAATAGCCTTATTTGGTCTTTTGACTCTAGCAGGAGGTGCAGGATTAGTCTGGATTGCGAATTTACCTTATCCGATGATTCGTCGCCCTATCGCTAAAGTTGCACCAATCATACTTCTACCTAGTTATATTAACATGGATCATAATTATCGAGAAGCAATAGCAAGTGTAGAACAAGCTGATCAATTAGTTAATAAAGCTACTAGCCGTGCAGATATAGAGTTAGGGCAAGAAAAAGTTAATTTAGCACAAGCTAATCTTGATCAATTACCTGTATGGTTTTTGGGCTATGAGCCTAAGTTTTATTGTAGCTTATTCGGCTGTGCATGGAAATTCACATTTGATGAGTTTGAAACAGCTAGAAAACAAATTGGACGCATGGATGCAGTTATTTTTCAGGAAGTAAACGCCCTAAATCAATTAAATATTGCCGAAAGTGCGATCGCATCTGCCAAGGAAAATTATCAAAAGACAGAAAACAAAAATCAAGCATTGCAAGATTGGCAAAATGCTCTTGATAAGTTAATGGAATTACCCGATAACACTTTAGCTAAAAAAATGACGGCCAACAAATTACCTGCCTATGAAAGAGATTTCCAACAAGTTTCAGGGATAGTGAAAGGGAGCGATCGCACTCTAACCAGAATCGCCGTAGCCAAAGAGTTTGCCACTTCCGCCATGGAATTGTGTAAAAATCCTCCTCATTTAACCATTACTTGGCAAGAATGTAGCAATTTATGGCAACAATCCCTTGATCATTTAAAATCTATTCCTTTAGAAGATACAGGCTATTTAGAAGCTCAAAAACTATTAGCTAACTATACAACTAATTTAGCAAAAATAAAAATCCAAGAGAAAAAAGAAACAGAATCTTTAGAATACTTAAATCAAGCAGAAAAAGGAGTAGAAACACTACTAAAAAGTAACAATAATCAGCCTAATTATATCGTTAGTCAACTACAAGCTATCATCAATGATTTGGATAAAGTTCAACCTGAAACAACTGCTTATCAAAAGTCCCAAGAATTACAAAAATTTGCGAAAGAAAAATTAAAACAATTTCAATAACTGATGTTACTGACGAAATACTGTAAACTAAAAATTTAGCATCAATTAAACCAATAAATTTATATATCAAAATTATTCCCAACATGGAAAGCATCATAAACAATCTTCTTAGTAAAGAAAACTTATTTGCTATATCCTTATTTCCCTATCTAGGCTTTTTATGGTTTCTCACTAAATCAGGAAAAGTACCCAAATTAGCTTTAATTGGTTTTTATCTTCTTCTCCTTTTTGTTGCTATTACTATTCCTGCTGGGCTGTATGCCGAAAATCATTATCATACCACCCTCGCTAATGTTGATTGGTTACACGGAGGGGCAGAATTTTTCTTAACTTTATCAAATATTTTCGTGGTTTTAGGATTCCGCAAAATGGTAATTACCGCAGAAAATCAAAATAATACTCAGTAAAATGGCGTTGGTGATTTGAGCTATGATTTTTTGTTGTAAGTCGAAGGCAGAAGGCAAAAGTAAACTATATTTAGACTCTAGCTTTATATTTTTACATAGTTTTTTCTGTGTTTCATATCTTTATTCAGCAATGTCAGTAAATTAGTAGCTCTCTTATTTTCTATTAAGTTATCATAACTACCGTAAAATATCTGAAAAATCCTGCTTATGAAGCTAAGAATAACTTATTGATTTACACTTTTTACTAACTCTTAAAAAAGACTATTAATATTATTTTATCATTGCCATATTCTGGATTTAAAAGTACCATCTAAACCCCTTTTGTCTCTTAAAAATTGCCAAATAAAAGTAAAGTATTCTTTAGCGGCACTGACAGAATCACCCATATAACGAAATAATAAACCCTGTTGTAAAGCAGTTATTCCTATTCCTATATTTTCGTCATATTTTTCCTTTATCAAATGGCGTAAACTAGAAATATATTGATGACTGTTTTCTGATGCTATATAAACTAAATTGCCTACCACTGGATTTCCTCCTAAACCATTAGAAGCATAAAATAAAGGACTATTTCCCATAAAATACTGTCTATCAATCCAAATTGGTTTATTTTTTCGCCAAATCTCTAAATAATTTAACCAATTACCCTCACTAAAAATTTCTCCCCTTGCACTTCTACCGAAACGAATTATTTCCCATCCTAACCAACAAGCATTATCATCTAAATCAACTCTCATTTTTTGCTTAAAATTAGCACTATTAAAAACAATAATCTCTTGTGGTAAATATTCTAAATAAGCATCTTTTTCTAGCTTAATTTTTACTTCTTGAATAGCTTTTTTTCCTTGAGAACCATATATTTTTGTTGCCGCAGGAGTGGTTATTAAGACCTTAGAATTATGGGCTAAATGGATATTTTGTGAGAGAATATCATCTCCAGCTATTCCTCCCGCAGTATGTAAAATAACACTGTGACAAATGGATTTTCCTTCGGGATAAAAAGAATTTTGAAACTTAAAAGGTGCTTGACTAAATACTGATTTTAGGCTTGTTTCCTGTTGCTTATATTCATAAGCTAGATTGATTATTCCTTGCCAGTGTTTCATTAATTAATATTTATTTGCTAAAGATTATTGATGGTTTTTTGTATTCATAAAAGTATTGTTTATTCTACTCCAATTATTTTATGTTTCTGGCTATTTCACCTTAATTAAAACTAATTATGGAAAAATGTGTTAGATCAAATAAAAACCATTCTCCCTCTCGCTTTTTCTGACAAGACAGTTTGCACAACCAAAATAGAGTTGCGATACATTACCATTGTGAAAAAGGATTTTTTGCTAAATAAGAGTTATAGTAACGTAAATCGTGGGTTACTTCCTCTCCTATCCACTCTGGGAAAATGATATTTTGATTTTCTTGTGTCAATTCCACTTCTGCCATCGTCAAACCTTTGTTATCCCCTAAAAATTCATCTACTTCCCAAATTAAATTCTCTATAGGTATTTTATAACGTATTTTTTCAATAAAGGGGCGATCGCACAAAATTTGTAATATCTCCTCCGCCTCTTCCGCAGGAATAGAATATTCAAATTCTGACCTCGTCTGACCTTTTGTTTTACCCTTAAGAGTAAGATAACCCTGCTTACCAACAATCCGAACCCTCACGGTATTACCATTGACAGTATAAATATATCCTTGTCGATAAACCAAACCACTATCAGGAGGAAACCACTTATTCAAGTTAACTAAAAATTTTCTCTCAATTTCAAGACCCATTTTCTTGCCAAGAAAAATAAATTAATGTTATACTAACAAAGTATCAAAATTATGGCGGCGTAGCCAAGTGGTAAGGCAGAGGTCTGCAAAACCTTTATCCCCCAGTTCGAATCTGGGCGTCGCCTCTTAAATGTCATTATTCTTATTATACGCACTCAGACTATCGTCTCTAAACTCTTGCTTTATTAATAGTTGTGTAGAAATGATAAGTAATCTAAGTTTGTTGGGTTATATTGAAAAATAAACTTGGACTTATTGTAAAGGAGAAGGCGATTATGGAGATAATGATTGAAGATTTGATGGAGCAGTTAGTAGAATTGGGGGGGTCAGATATGCACATTCAGGCAGGTGCCCCTGTCTATTTTCGTATTAGCGGTAAACTAACCCCCATCGGAGATGAACCCCTTAATGCTCAAGAGTGCCAAAAATTAATTTTTAGTATGCTCAATAATACTCAACGTAAAACCTTAGAGCAAGAATGGGAGTTAGACTGTTCTTATGGGGTAAAAGGCTTGGCTCGATTTCGTGTGAATGTTTATAAGGAGAGGGGTTGTTATGCCGCTTGTTTAAGGGCTTTATCTTCCAAAATTCCCAACTTTGATCAATTAGGTTTACCAGATATTGTCAAGGAGATGTCCGAACGCCCTAGAGGTATGATTTTAGTAACGGGGCAGACAGGTTCTGGAAAAACCACCACTTTGGCGGCAATGTTGGACTTAATTAACCGCACTCGTGCAGAGCATATCTTAACAGTAGAAGATCCGATCGAGTATGTTTTTCCTAATATTAACAGTCTATTTCACCAACGTCAAAAAGGAGAAGATACCAAGAGTTTTGCCAATGCCTTAAAAGCGGCATTGAGGGAAGACCCAGATATTATCCTGGTGGGTGAAATGCGTGACTTAGAAACCATTTCCTTGGCGATTACTGCGGCGGAAACTGGACACCTTGTCTTTGGTACTTTACATACTAGCTCTGCGGCAGGAACGATTGACCGTATTATTGATGTATTTCCTTCTGCGGAACAAGCTCAAATTAGAGCAATGTTATCTAACTCTTTATTGGCAGTATTCGCTCAAACTTTGGCTAAAAAGAAAAATCCCAAACCGGGAGAATTTGGCAGGGCAATGGCTCAAGAAATAATGATTGTGACACCTGCGATCGCAAACTTAATTAGAGAAGCAAAAGCCCCACAAATTTATTCTGCGATTCAAACAGGGGGTAAATTAGGAATGCAAACGATGGAACAGGCTTTAGCAAATTTAGTAAAAACAGGTACAATTGCAGTGGAAGAAGCCCTTGCGAAAAGCAGTAAACCAGATGAATTAAAACGCTTATTAGGTTCTTCTATGGATAGCGGGATGGTTACTCCTGGTAAACGTCGTTAATATTTGTTTGAATGAGAGGAAGGATTAAATCATGGCTACTTTTATAGTTCAAGTTAAAGATAAAACGGGGAATGTTTTAGAAGAAAGGGTTGTTGCTAATTCTCAAGATGAAGCCCGTCGTATTCTTCGCAAACGTTATGCGGCAGTGGGAAAAATTCGCAAAGCAGGAATGGACTTTGACTTAGCCTCCATTGAAGCGGCATTAAGTAAAGTTTCTGTCAAAGATAAAGCTATTTTTTCTCGTCAATTTGCCGTGTTGGTTAATGCGGGGGTTGCCATTGTTCGCTCTTTATCTGTATTGGCAGAGCAATCGGGAAATCCAAAGTTTAAGAAGGCTTTAACTACCATTGGGGATGATGTTCAGCAGGGTGTTAACTTGTCCGAAGCAATGGCCAAGCATCCCGACTGTTTTGATAAGCTGTATGTGAGTATGGTGGAGGCAGGAGAAACAGGGGGGGTTTTAGACGAAGTAATGAATCGTCTTGCTAAACTTCTGGAAGATGTCGCTCGTTTACAAAACCAGATTAAATCGGCAATGGCTTATCCTGTTACTGTTGGTATTTTTGCGGTAATAGCTTTCTTGGGTATGACCATTTTCTTAATTCCCGTATTTGCTGGTATTTTTGAACAATTAGGTGCTGAATTACCAGCTTTAACACAATTCATGCTCACCCTAAGTGCTTTTTTACGTAGTTGGAAAGTTATTATTCTGGTAGGTGCTATTATCGGCTCTGTTGTTGCCTTTCGTCAATATTACAAAACTCCCGCCGGACGTTTACAAATAGATACTCTTGCTCTTAAAGCTCCTATTTTTGGGGACTTAAATGAAAAAAGTGCTGTTGCCCGTTTTTGTCGTATCTTTGGTACTTTAACCCGTTCTGGTGTGCCTATCTTACAATGTTTAGAAATTTCCCAAGACACTATTCCTAACAAAGTGATTTCTAATGCCATTGGAGCTGCAAAAGATTCTATTTTAGAAGGGGGTATGTTAAGTGTTGCGATCGCAGAAAGAAAGGTTTTTCCCTCTATGGCAATTCAAATGATGATGATTGGGGAAGAAACTGGTGAATTAGATGCGATGATGATGAAAGTTGCGGATTTTTACGAGGATGAAGTGGAACAAGCCGTTAAGGCATTAACCAGCGTCATCGAGCCTTTAATGATGGTTTTAATTGCAGGTATGGTAGGTACTATTCTTTTATCGATGTATTTACCAATGTTCTCTATTTTCGATCAACTAGGATAACAACAATTAAGAGCTAGTAATTAGGAATTAGTAATTAGTAATTGTTAAAACTACCTACACACTCATTATCTTATTATGATATAATGGTAGTCTGTGTCTTGCAACCTGTTCGGATCAGGTAAGGGCATTCATAAAGCAGAACTAAATAACATCTCTGCTACCTGTACGGCAGTATATAAAGGAAATTAATATGACTTACGCAGTAATTGAAATCTGTGGAAAACAACTCAAAGTTGAACCAGGCAGATTTTACGATATAGACAGAATCAACCAACAATCAGAAACGGGAGTATCTATCGATAAGGTACTTTTAGTTAGTCATGACAATGATATTCATGTAGGCCAACCCTACGTAGAAAGTGCCACAGTAAGCGGTACAATTATTGACCATCGTCGGGGCAAAAAAGTTTTGGTTTACAAAATGAAGCCCAAAAAGAAAACTCGCAAAAAAAGAGGTCATAGACAAGAGTTAACTCGCTTGATGATCGATTCTATTAGTATCGGTGGTAATGTAATTGCGGAGAAAACCTCTGAATCTAAATCTGTAGAAGCAGAAGTTGCGATCGAGGCTTAAAATAAAGCACAATAAAACAATATTTAATCTTATTTAACCTTAAATTTTGCTCAGGAGTATTTAAAATGGCTCATAAGAAAGGTACTGGTAGTACTAGAAACGGAAGAGATTCTAATTCCAAACGCCTAGGTGTAAAACGTTATAGCGGAGAAACAGTAACCGCAGGAAGCATCTTAGTGCGTCAACGTGGTACTAAAGTTTATCCCGGTAATAATGTTGGTATCGGTAAAGATGATACTCTTTTTGCCTTAATTGAAGGGGTTGTTAAATTTGAAAATAAAACCACCAGTCGTAAGAAAGTAAGCGTATATCCTGCTTAGATTTATGATTGGGTGTGAACTAACTAAAACTTAGTTTCCACTAAGAATAAGTAAAGGGGCTTAAGCCCCTTATTTTTTTATATCTCTAACTGGTTTGTTTTATCTGCCACCAACCAGAAAACTTATTCCTAAGAATACGACAAATGAGAACAAAAAATTAATCTCTGCCGTTTATGGCAATTAATAAACGTAGAATAAAGATAAATAAGTTGATATAAGTGAGATACATAGAAAGGGCGGCGGATAAGTATTGTTCATCCCGATAAGCACGAGGGAGAATATAAAAATCAACTACAGATGCCCCTGCAAAAAGTAAAACTCCTAAACCAGAAATACCCACTTCTAACCAACTAGGAGTAAAAACACCAAAAAATCCCAATACAACTTGCAACAGAATTACAACGAATAATCCCATAATGCCAAGCTGTACAGTTTTTGTCAGGGCTAATCCATCCTCCTCGCCTAAGTTAGAACCAACATTTCGGGCAATCACAAAAGTTACACCACATCCCAAAGCGGCAATACCGACTCCTTGAAGTCCTACTCCTGCTGTGCCTAAAGCAACAAAAACAATACCACTGAGGGTATATCCTGAAAGAAGACTATAGACAGCTAAGAGAGGTAAAGCAGTGCCATTATCTGCCCTTTCTGCGATACCCCTAACCACGAAAAATAAAGCCAACTCCGCAATTATCGCCACGAAAAAGGTAGGCATAAAAATGCTGGGGTTAGAAGAAATTACCCCTAAACCGCCATAAACACCTACTGCGGTTAAAACTAAACCTCCACCTAGATAAGGTAAGGCTTTATTGATAACATTAGGTCCTACAAGGGCTTGACCTTGAGCCTTTTTGATTGCATTTCTAAAGTTACTGGTTGTTGCCATAAATTCTCTCTATTTAATAATTTGTTGATTTTATATTTTTTCTTTCAAATGGAGATAACCTTCTGTGATAATTACACACTCTCCTTTTACCTTTATATCTTTTATTATGCCCTTTTGTTTAGTAGCGATCGCCGTAATTTTACTATTTCTTCCAATTTCGATACCTTGTTCAATTAACCACTGCCAACTACCATCATTTTCCTGTTGGTATTGAGTTAAATAAGCCGCAAAAGCTGTTGCCGCAGAACCTGTGGCAGGGTCTTCTATTATATTCAAAGCAGGGGCAAACATCCTCACTTGCCAATGATTGTTACTGACAGGGTAGCAAGGATAAACGTGAGGGAAAAGAGTATTTTTTAAGGTTTTTTCCCAATAATATAAATTTATTTTTGCTTCCGATAATGCTTTTTGAGTATTTAAGGGAATAATCATAAAAGGTAAACCGCAGGAAACAGCTTGAGGACTAAAATAAGAATGTAAATCTATCTCAGATAATGATAAAACCTCTGCTAAGGCTTTTTTTGAAGGAATATCATGGAAAAATTCGGGAGGATTGGGAGCAGTTAATTCTGATGATGTCACGATACCATTGTTGGTATAAATATTAACGGGTACAAGACCAACTTTCTCCTCAAGAATAATTTGTGTTGTGGAGGATTTGAGAGTAACCATACCCAAATGAGCTAATAGAAAAGCTGTGCCAATGGTTGGATGTCCAGCAAAAGGTATTTCCCCACCGGGGGTAAAGATTCTTACTTGATAGTCTGCTTGAGAATTAGAGGCAGGAAAGACAAAAACTGTTTCTGAAAAATTAAACTCAACGGCTATTTTTTCCATTATGTCGGAAGATAAACCCTCGCTATGGGGGAAAACCGCCAATTGATTACCTGTAAAAGATTGATTGGTAAAAACGTCTAAGGTATAAAACTGATATTTCATTCAGAAATTTATGGTAATTAATAACAGGTCTGATTTTTAAATTTTTTATGGCTAAAGCCATTACTACAAACTATAGAACTCTGAAAGTCGGTGGGGCAATACTTATTATCTCAATTAGGATTTATTGATACTCATTCAACAACTTATTTATTTAGCATAGCTATATGATTGAATGAAAAGAAGTAAATTCATTCGAGGAGGATATATTTCCATGGTGACATTAATCACGAATAAAACTACCAATCAAACTATAAGTTTAGAGGAATTTCTACAACTTCCAGAAACAAAACCTGCCCAAGAATATTTTGATAATAAAATTACACAAAAACCCATGCCCCAAGCAAAACATAGCCGTATTCAAGGTAAATTAACTAAAGTTATTAACGATGTAGTAGAAGAATCCAAAATAGCTTTAGCTTTTCCTGAATTACGATGTACTTTTGATGATAAATCCATCGTGCCAGACATTGTGGTGTTAACTTATGATCATATCCCAAGAGACGAAAATGGCGAGCTTACTAACACGATTTCTATTCCTCCTGATTGGATGATCGAAATTATTTCTCCTGATCAAAGTCAAACACTTATCATAAAAAAAATTCTATGTTGTCTCGAATCTGGTTGTCAACTAGCATGGATAATTGATCCTGAAGAAAAAATTATCTTTGTCTATTCTCTACAAAAAGTGTCTTATTTTGAATTAGATAGTGATGCTTTACCTATGCCTGATTTCATGACTGATTTTAGTTTAACTTTAGGAGATATTTTTGGTTGGTTAAAGTTTTAAGTGTACTTTAGAAGATAATAAATTGATTTAAGTGAGAATCGGCAACAGTTTTTTTAACATCAAAATATAATCTTTACCATTATAATTGTTGATGATAAACGGGATGACCATGATACAGCTACGCTATTATAAACCCCGATGAAAAAGTAGGGTGAGTAAGTAACACCCACCCCATCAATTAAGATTTAATGAATAAGTCATCAGGCAAACGCTTTAAACTCAATCTTTCGTCTTCTACATCCACAAAAATGGTATCTCCGTCTTTAAATTCTCCCCTTAAAATAGACTTGGCGATCGCAGTTTCTAAGTATTTTTGTACTGCACGTTTTAAAGGTCTTGCACCATATACTGGATCATAGCCAATTTCTGCAAGGAAATCTAAGGCAGAATCAGACATTTTGAGGGATAATTTTTGCTCCTCTAAACGGCTTTCTAAACGGGCAACTTGGAGTTTAACGATATGCCGTAACTGGGATTTTTCCAGACTATGGAAGATGATAATTTCATCGATACGGTTAAGGAATTCTGGGCGGAAACTACCGCGCATCGCCTCCATTACCCGACTACGCATCTCCTCATATTTACTATCATCCCCCGCCACATCAAGGATAAATTGCGATCCAATATTAGAAGTCATGATAATAATGGTATTAGAAAAGTCCACAGTGCGTCCCTGAGAATCCGTCAGTCTGCCATCATCGAGAATTTGCAACATGACATTAAACACATCGGGATGGGCTTTTTCAATTTCATCAAATAATACCACCGAGTAAGGGCGACGGCGTATCGCTTCGGTTAATTGCCCACCTTCTTCATAGCCAACATATCCCGGAGGCGCACCCATTAAACGGGAAACGGTGTGTTTCTCCATATACTCAGACATATCGATGCGTACGATCGCCTCCTCTGTGTCAAAGAGAATACCAGCTAAAGCCTTAGCTAATTCCGTTTTACCGACACCTGTAGGACCTAAAAAGATAAAACTAGCGGTAGGGCGATTAGGATCGCTTAAACCAGCACGAGAACGTTGTATAGCTTCAGAAACGGCAATAACTGCCTCATTTTGCCCAATTACTCGCTCATGAAGTTGATCTTCAAGGTGCAATAATTTTTCTTTTTCCGATTCTACTAATTTACTGATGGGAATACCAGTCCATTTCGAGATGATTTCCGCAATGTCAGATTCTTCCACCTCTTCTCGTAAAAGGGATTTACCCGTAGTTTGTTTTTCCGCTAAAGCCGTTTCTTTGTCTTTAATTTGCTGTTGTAAATCGTTTAATTTACCGTAACGCAACTCGGCGGCTTTATTGTAATCATAATCCCTTTCCGCCTGTTGAATTTCTACGTTAATCCGTTCCATAGATTCCCGTAAATTGCGGATTTCGTCGATAATATCCTTTTCTGACTGCCATTGAGCGTTAAAAGCTGACTGTTGCTCTTTCAAATTCCCTAATTCTTGCTCTAGCTTCGCTAATCTCTCTTTTGACGCTGGATCATCTTCTTTTTTCAATGATAATCTTTCCATCTCTAATTGGAGAATTTTGCGATCGACTTCGTCCAATTCTTCGGGTTTAGAGGTGATTTCCATTTTCAACTTCGCCGCCGATTCATCCACTAAATCAATGGCTTTGTCTGGCAAAAAGCGATCCGTAATATAACGATTTGACAACATTGCCGCCGCTACGAGAGCATTGTCAGCAATTTTTACCCCGTGATGAACTTCATAACGTTCCTTCAATCCCCTTAAAATAGAGATAGTATCAATGACATTAGGTTCGCCTACATACACCGATTGAAAACGTCTTTCTAACGCTGCATCTTTTTCGATATACTTGCGGTATTCATCGAGGGTTGTCGCCCCAATACAACGCAATTCTCCCCTTGCTAACATGGGTTTTAAGAGGTTTCCTGCATCCATTGCCCCTTGAGTAGCCCCTGCACCGACAACGGTATGTATCTCATCGATGAAAAGGATGATATTACCTTCGGATTCGGTAACTTCTTTCAATACGGCTTTGAGTCTTTCTTCAAATTCCCCCCGATATTTCGCCCCTGCTATCAATGCACCCATGTCTAAGGCAATAAGAGTGCGATCGAGCAGTGATTCGGGTACATCTCGGTTTATAATACGTTGGGCTAATCCCTCTACAATAGCAGTTTTTCCTACCCCCGGCTCACCGATTAAAACGGGGTTGTTTTTCGTGCGACGAGACAGGATTTGAATAGTACGGCGGACTTCATCATCTCTACCGATAACAGGATCTAACTTTCCTTGTCTTGCCAATTCCGTCAAATCTCGACCATATTTAGTCAAAGATTCGTATTTTCCTTCAGGATTTTGATCAGTCACTTTCTGGCTTCCTCTAATTTCTTTAATGATTGTTTTTAGTTTATTTTCATCGAGATTAAACTCTTTTAATAAATTTTTACCGAAACGGTCATCTTGGGCATAACCTAAGATAATATGTTCAATGGAAATGAAATCATCTTCAAATTCTTTGCGGTATTTTTCTGCCCTATCCAAGAGAGTATCAAGGCTTTTTCCTAAATATACCGAGTCAGAAACGTTTTTAACCTTTGGTTGACGATTGATAAATTCATCGGTGCGATCGCGCAAACGAGTTAAACTAACATCGGCTTTATTAAAGATACTTGTAGCCAATCCCTGTTGTTCTAAAAGAGATTTTAACAGATGTTCCGACTCAATTTGTTGATGTTGATTTTGCTTTGCTATATCGGGAGTTTTGACTATTGCCTCCCATGCTTTTTCTGTAAATTGTTGTGGATTTGTTGGTTGCACTTTCTTCTATTTACTAATAACAATAATGACAAAATAATTTAATTTAATAACAGATAAATTTAAGATAATTACTTAATTTAACGATTCAAATATAATTATAAAAGACTGGGAAAATAAAGTTAGTTGGGAATACTCTACTAATTTGGTAGGGATTAAATCACCTATTGAGTAAGGATTTTTGAGGAAATAGACATCACAAGAAATAAAGCATAAGCAGAAAATTAATTTATAATGACGTAATAGCTATCAATAAGAAAAAATCATGATTGCTCAACTAGAAAAAAATTATTACTCGGTAGAAGAATATTTTGAATTATAAGAAACTGCCGAATATAAAAGCGAATATCATGATGGAGAGATTATCCCCATGACAGGAGATACAACTAATCAAAACAAAATAGCTCTTAATTTTTGTTACAATTTCAAGTTTATTACTAAGGGCAAAAATTACGAAATTTATATTAATGATGTGCGTCTTTCTATTCCTCTCCAGAGACGTTATACTTACCCTGATATTATGATTATTAAAGATCAACCAATCTATGAAGGGAATAAACAAACAACCATCACAAATCCCCTCATAATTATTGAAGTTTTATCAAATTCAACGAAAAATTATGATAAAGGAGAGAAATTTAAAAGCTATCGTTCTATTAAATCTTTTCAAGAATATATATTAATAGATCAATATAGTTTTTCTGTGGAACAATTTATCAAAGAATCTGAAGGAGAGTGGAAATTTAAGGAGTATTTAGGAGAAAATCAGGTATTGAAATTAGGTAAAATTGATTTTGAACTATCTTTTTCTGATATTTACGAAGAGGTTAATTTTGTTGAAAGTATTTAAAATTATCGATAGAAACTGATGAAAATTATCTATCAACTTTTGTTAAAACTTTCCCAATTTCAAGTAAGAGTAGTTGGAAATCATCATGGTAGTTTATTTATGGCATTGATGGAGATTTATCTCCCCATAAATCTTACTTTAATATCTTCTAAAGATAAGATAGAAATTCCTGCTATTATTACATTTTTAATGTTAGTTTCAGCAATCTTTTTTATTCTTTTTTCTATTGTAGTTTCTAGCCCACAGTTTTGGATTGCTTTATTACAAAATCCAAGCCAGGATTGGTTTAAAATTATGCTGATACAGTTATGGTTTGTGTGCTTATTATTTATTTGGATTACTGCTTTAAAATACACAATCCAAAGATTTTTCTTAAATTCTAATTAGTATTTTGCTTTTAGTTAAATAATTGATTTTTTATTATAAAGACTCATGGTTTTTTCAACACCATCTGTTAAACTAGATGCGATCGCATCATATACTAACAACATTAAACTATTCATTTCCCTTCTTTCTTCGGCGGAAAACTTTCCCAAAACATGACCAATAGTAGCATCTTTATGACCAGATTTCCCAATACCAATGCGAAAACGAGGAAAATCCTGACCTCCTACATGAGAAATAATCGATTTCATTCCATTATGCCCTCCTGCAGAGCCAGATAGACGCAATCTAATTCTACCAAACTCCAAATCCATATCATCATAAACCACTAAAATAGATTCTCTAGTCAACTTATACCAGTCTAAAACTGCCCTCACCGACTGCCCCGACTTATTCATATAAGTTAAAGGTTTAACTAACTTAATTTTCTGCCGATTAGGAGTAACAACTTCACAAAATAAAGCATTAAATTTCGTATTTTTTTGTAAACTTCCGCCCCACTTATCCGCTAAAAAATCTACTACTTCAAAGCCGATATTATGCCTAGTTTGTTCGTATTTTTTTTCAGGATTTCCTAAACCAATAATAACTTCAGGAATAACCAAATTTTTTTCATTCATGGTTTAAAATTGTGAACTATAATTTATGAATTATATGGATAATTTTTGTAAGCTAATCTACTTATTTTTTATCTTAAATTATTAATTATTTTATTTACCTATTTAATCATCAATCCAACTCGATCTCCAAGCAGATTCTGCTAAGGCAATTTGATACTGTTGGTATTTATTTTGATATTCATCATCAAGGTTATTTAAACTTTGAAAAATTCTGCTAATTTTTTGCCGATTCTGATTTAATAAAGGATCATTAAATTCAATTTCATTAATTCTTAAACATAATGCTACAACAGGAGTAATATTCATATCCTCTGATTTATCATCTTTTTCAATCAAAAGACTTAATAGATTTGGTGCTCCACTAATTAAAGATGTATTTTCTTCCGCTTGTAAGGCAACCTCTAAAATTTTAGAAGGAATGTTTTTAGGTAAAATTTCCATTTCCTGTAAATACCTATTTACCTGATGAGATAATGTTATCAAACATTCTTCGATCGCATCATCTATTTCTACCTGTAACTGAATAATATTTTCAGGACAAATTTCTAATAAATTATCATCTTTTGAGAGATTATCATTTTGATGATTTTCTTCTAAAATATTATCTTTCTCAATATTTTCTGTTTTGTCTGCCTTTGAATCAGTTAATAAACTAGCATCATTTTGATAAGGAATAGATGCCAATATACCACTTTTTAAATTATGAAAAAAAATATTATCTATTATTTCTGTCTCAGAAATTTTCTCATGTAAATCTTGAGGGAAAAATGAATGTAAATCTTTAATTTGTTTCTGTAAATTAACTTTATCCTGATAACTTAAAGCCAAAAAAGCAGAGGGATATTTTTGAGTGCAAACTTGATAAGTAGCCAAAATTAACTGACGTTTAACAACCGCAATCAACTGGGGAAAATAATTTTGATATAAACTTTGTAATTCTGTCGCTAAATCCTTGATTCTAACATTTAAAATGCCCAAATCATTTCTTAATTGTTTAATTGATCTAGTCATTATTTTATTTACAATCTATTTCAATTAGGAGTTACGAATTAAGAGAAAGCAATTAACAATTAGTAATTAGCAATTGAAGAATTAGTTTTCCCCTAACACCCTAATCCCCCAATTCCCTAACATCCTAAAACTCTAACTTCCATTCATTACTCATTACTTATTACTCATTAATCATTACTTCATACCAGCTTGGGCGGCAACTTCCTCAGCAAAATTAGTTTCTTCTTTCTCAATGCCCTCACCTAAGATAAAGCGTTGAAAACGACGCACTTGGATGTTTTCACCAATTTTTGCAATTTGTTGGGTGATTAACTCCTCTACGGTAATACCTTGATCTCTGATATAAGGTTGAGAAAGCAAACACATTTCACCTAAACGCTTGTTAATTCTACCGTCAACAATTTTTTCACGGATATTTTCAGGCTTACTTGCTAAGTCTTCCCTACCCATTTCAATTTCTTTTTCCTTAGTAACGACATCTTGAGGAATGTCACTAATTTTAATGTATTCAACATTAGGACAAGCCGCAATTTGCATCGCAATGTTTTTAGCTAAGGCTTGGAAATCTTCACGACGGGCAACGAAGTCGGTTTCACAGTTAACTTCTACCAAAACGCCTATTCTACCACCAGTGTGAATGTAGCTTTCTACAATACCTTCGGCGGCAACTCTACCAGATTTTTTCTCCGCAGAAGTAATACCTTTTTGGCGTAACCATTCCATGGCTTTAGCCATATCACCATCATTTTCTGCAAGGGCTTTTTTACAATCCATCATCCCTGCATTAGTCTTATCTCTTAATTCTTTTACCAGTTTTGCGCTTATTTCTGCCATAGTACTTTTTTGTATAAAAATTTAATAACTGACCATCAATAATAATGACATGATTTGCCCCAGATGAAAATTAGGAAAATCATTACTAGATGACTGGGTGGGCATTGCCCACCATTATTGGAGAAGATTGATAACTTTTCAGAAAAAAATAGTTGAGGATAATTTAGAAGTGTACTCAGACTATTATATTATAACTACTCTTCTTCGCCTTCAGAGTCGCTATCGTCTTCATAATCTTCATCGTCGTAATCTTCGTCATCATCGTAATCGTATTCAGCTTCCGCAGACACAGATTCCATAAACTCATCTAATTTACCTTCTGCGGCGGCTTTGCCGTAACGCCCTTCATAAATCGCATCAGCTAATTTCCCGATAATTAATTTGATGGAGCGAATAGCATCATCGTTAGCAGGAATAGGATAATCTACCAATTCGGGATTACAGTTTGTATCCAACATGGAGATAACGCTTAAACCTAATTTTTCGCACTCTTTAACGGCATTATGCTCTCTGCGAATGTCGATAATTACTACAATATCCGGCACTCGACGCATATCTTTAATACCGCCAAGGTATCTTTGTAACTTAGTTAATTCACGACGAAGAACAGAGGCTTCTTTTTTAGGGCGTAAATTAATTGCACCGCTTTCTTCTAATTCTTCTAATTCTTTTAAACGTCCAACACGGGATTTAATAGTTTCCCAGTTAGTTAGCATACCACCTAACCAACGCTGATTGATATAAAAAGCTCCACAACGGGCGGCTTCTTGAGCGATGATTCCTGCGGCTTGACGTTTTGTACCTACGAACAAAACTTTTTTACCGTTTTCAGCGGCTTTTTTGAGATAAGCGTAAGCCTCTTCTAATAATTGTGCGGTTTGCACTAAATCAATAATATGTACCCCATTTCTAGCAGTGTAGATGTAGGGTGACATTTTTGGATTCCAACGGCGGGTTTGATGCCCAAAGTGGACACCTGAGTCTAAAAGCTCTTTTAAGCTGACTACAGACATTATTTTCTCCTTTTTTCGGGTTAATCCTCCATCTAAGGTTGTTTAATTTCTTTAGCTAGAAACACCCGATGCCTTAGATGTGCGAATTTTGACAACTTTTCTAGTATATCATTGTCTTTTTTTTTTTTCCAGATTTACCCCTTGTTTTATTTTCTTGATGGAAGTTAAGATCTTTTTTAGGTCATCTCATTTAACGATTAGTTATGGGAAAAATTTACGATGTAATAACCAATTAGATTAATATAAGCATCGAAGATGCGACACTACTGTATTCTTTGCGAAATCCAAAACACCACCCTGTAATAGCAACATCCGTAACACTGTCAATCTTAAAATCAAGATCAATAGATAAATGTAGTTATTCTGTCCACAAAAAAATACCATAAATAAAAATTTGACTTGCATAATTGTCGTTTTTTAACTGGATGTATTAATTAAGAAACCTAATTTTTTTAGATTAAGAGCATATAATGAAGGATAATCGAAAGCAAATACACATAGGAGACGCTGTCAAAGTTAAAGGAAAACTTTATCTAGTCTGGGATATAAAAGGAAATCATATTTTTGGTCGTCAATTTACATTTACAAAAACGGGACGTTTCCAACATTATCAAGACCGTATCTTTTCCGTTAATATTTGTCAATTAGCCAATCAAAAAGAAAAGCAAATTATCAATGAACAAAGAAAACAAGCAAGTATCCAACAAAAATCCTATTCTCCGATTAGTGATAACTATACTCGTCATTTAATTCGTTGAAAAAATATGGATAACTTTAACTATGAAAATAACAAGAAATAGTATTGTTGATAAATTTTCTACCTTTGTCTTTTTTCCTGATGAGAATAATAATTTTTTTTGTTGGCAAACAGATTTATTATTAAAACGAAATATAGAAACAAGTATTACTGAGAAGCAAAAGCAATCTTGTGAGAAGATAGCCCGTTCTTTTTTATCTTCTATTTTAAATAAACATGATAAAATCAAACAAAATCACCTTTCTGCTTACCTACAAGAAACTTGTTTATGGAGTGCGAGAATAATTTACGAGCGTCTATGCCTAACATTAAAATTACTCACTTTAGAAGAGTGTTTTTCATCAGGGAATCTCGCATTAATTCAACCAGAAAAATTACTGAAAAATTATCAAGTTAAATATAGAACTAAAATCACAACTTATGCTCAAACAAGATTAAACACCATTATTAAAGATACTATTTATCGTAATCGCCAATGGAAATTATTAAGTGATTGGGGTTTATTGACAAAAATAGGAATCAAACGAGCAGAAAGTATATTAACAATTCAAGGAGGCTTAAAAGATAACAAATTGCAAGAATATCTTTTAGCTTGGCAATGTTATCTTGATAATTATCAAACTTGTGGCATAAGAAAACATAAAGTATTATCAGAGCCAAATTCGACACATTTACAGTTAATGGTTCAACAATACAATTTACAAATTAAACAACTTAATCAAACACCAATTACTCCCGATGAATTAAAACAAAAACTAAAATTTTGTATTGAAATGGCAAGATTAGCCACAAATCCAATTACTGTTATGTATGAAGAAAATGACCACTCTCTAATAGAAGAAAATTCTAATAATTATATTGATGATTTAGCAATAGAAAAAGAAAGTCAAGAAATTAAAAGTATAATCATTAATAGTTTTCAAAACCAAGACAGTGTTAATCAAGCAATTTTATATTTCATTTTTAGTTTAAATTTAACTCAAGGGGAAATTATTACAATAATCAATCAAACTCATCCTGATTTTATCAAACAACAATATCAGTTATCTCGTAAAATTAATAGTATAAAAAAATCAATTATTGATGAAATTATAAAAATAAAAAATCTTCCTCAAAATCAAACATCGGCTAAGGAAATTAAACCACTTATCTCTCTTTTAGATGTTTGTATTCAAGAGTATATAGAAGATGAAATTTTTATATTAATTGAAAAATGTTATCAAAATCTTAATTCGGAACAGCAAAAATATTTAAAACAAGAATACTTTAAAGAAATAAACAATAGTAGTAAAGAGAAAAACTCTTTTAAAGGTAACAATCAAAATTTGGTTGATAATATTAGAGAAAAACTAGCAAACAAGTTAAATATTTTTATTCCTCAAATCTCTATTATTAATAGTAGTATTAACATCCAAATTCAAAAATTTTATGAAAAATATTTTAATCAAATTAAATAAATATGAGTATGAATATGATAAATTTTGTTTCAGATTGCTACACTAATGAGCTAAAAATTACCTTAGATGAAAATATTAAACGTCAAACATGGCAGGAGGTTAAAAATTTAAGTGCCGAAATTAATCGTCATTGTGGTTATATTAATCTTCTTTGTCGTAAATATTTTATTCAATGGCTAAATTTAGTTTGCGGTATTAACATCACAGAGAGAAATGACATAGTTGATTATCTTAGTATTTGGGAATTTATCAATGGTAATGCTATTGATGTGAAGAATAGTCGCTTAGTTTTAATTCCCACAGAAACCCAAGATAAAGTTAGTATTTCTATTCCTCAAGAATGGCTAAAAATTCCTGAATGGGTTGGTAGTTATTGTGTCATAGTGGGAGTGAACTTAGAGGAAAATTATTTAGATTTTTGGGGTTATATTAACTACGATAATTTACAAAAAAATGGGGAAATAGATAATTTAAACCATACTGTTAATTTACCCTATGAATATTTGGAAAATGACTTAAATTCAATGGCTCTGGAATATGAATATGGTTGGGAAAATATCCCTCAAGTTTCTCCATTAAAATGTTTATCACCTCAAATGCAACAAAATTTAATTACAGAGTTGGAAAATAGTTTATTTCCACGTCTTAGTATTGATTTTAGTGATTGGTTGAGTTTAATTAGCATTGCCGATGCTCGTTATCAATTATATTCCCGTCGTCAAAGTGTAAATTTAGGTGATTTATTAAAAAATAAAACAGAGAATATTTTGAGAAAAAGATGGCAAAGTTTACAAGATTTTATCAAAGATAATTTTGAGACTGATTTCAATTTAAAAATGTCTCCTGCTTTTCGCTCTATTTCACCCCAAGAGGCTTTAAATATCTTAGTCAAAAATGATAATTATGGACAAATATTAGAAATTTTAAACACCATTCCTAATTGGCAAATTGCAGAAGATTTACAACGGGAATTTATCGAAATTTTAGTTCATCTAATGAATAATGATAATGACGGGGAAATTCTTTGGAGTAGTGCTTTTGCTTTAGAGTCTTTACAAGCAAATCATCCTTTATGCCCTAAAGGATACGGAAAGTTAATTGATTTCAATGAAGAAAAGAAAAATTATGGTTTATTAATCAATATTTTACCCAGAAATTATGGGCAAGTTAGTATTTTTGTGAGAGTTTCTGTTTTAAGTAATGAGGATAGTTTACCAGAAGGTTTATCACTGAAAATATTAGATGAAAATGAAGATCTTTTTCAAGCAATTATTAGCGAAAAGGGGGATAATGTTATTCAGTACAAATTTTGGGCAGATGAAGGAGAAACCTTTAAAATTCAAGTAAGTTTCAACGATGATTATGTAGAAGATACATTCAAGGTATAAGTGTCATTAAAAATACGTTCGGAAACCCGTACAAAACAACCTATTGCTATCTCTCATAAATTTCGGTTAAATTAGCACTCGTAAGGTGAGAGCGCTAAAAACTAAGCTCTGACCCTCAAAATAATTAATCTTTGAGAAATTGGAGTAAACAATCTATGGCAGCTATTTCCATCAATGTATCTACCGTCAAGCCTTTAGGCGATCGCGTTTTTGTTAAAGTAAGTGAAGCAGAAGAAAAAACTGCTGGTGGTATCTACTTACCCGACAACGCCAAAGAAAAACCCCAAGTAGGTGAAGTTGTTACCGTGGGTGAAGGTAAAGTAAATGATAAAGGTGAACGTACTCCTGTGGAAGTTAAAGTAGGCGATAAAGTACTTTACTCCAAATATGCAGGTACTGACATCAAACTCGGTGGCGATGACTATGTTTTACTCTCCGAAAAAGACATTCTCGCTGTAGTTTCATAGTAAAGATCAAAGGGCAGAGGGCAAGGGGCAAAGGACAACTTTCCCGTCAAAGTCTCATTTTGTCTAATGCTTAAATAGATTGGGTTAAGGTACGCAACCCACAAAACATTACAACGTACCAAAAATTATTACAAATTATACAGTAAATTAAACAGAATCAATTATGGCAAAATCTATCATTTACAACGAAGAAGCCCGTCGCGCTCTCGAAAAAGGCATTGACTTATTAGCTGAAGCTGTAGCTGTAACTCTTGGTCCTAAAGGACGTAACGTTGTTTTAGAGAAAAAATTTGGAGCTCCTCAAATCGTTAACGACGGTGTAACCATTGCTAAAGAAATCGAATTAGAAGATCACATCGAAAATACTGGTGTTTCTTTAATTCGTCAAGCCGCTTCTAAAACTAACGATGTTGCAGGTGACGGTACTACCACTGCGACTGTATTAGCTCATGCCATCGTTAAAGAAGGTTTACGTAACGTTGCCGCAGGTGCTAACCCCATCGCTTTAAAACGTGGTATCGACAAAGCTACTGAGCATTTAGTGGCTAAAATTGCTGAACACGCTCGTAAAGTAGAAGACAGCAAAGCTATTGCTCAAGTTGGTTCTATCTCCGCAGGTAACGACACCGAAGTTGGTGAAATGATTGCTAAAGCAATGGATAAAGTTGGACAAGAAGGAGTTATCTCCCTCGAGGAAGGCAAATCCATGGAAACCGAACTCGAAATCACCGAAGGTATGCGTTTTGACAAAGGTTACATCTCTCCTTACTTCGTAACCGATACCGAGCGGATGGAATGTGTATTAGATGATCCTTACATTTTAGTAACCGACAAAAAAATCACCTTAGTTCAAGACTTAGTACCCGTTTTAGAACAAGTTGCCCGTCAAGGCAAACCTTTAATGATTATTGCTGAAGACATCGAAAAAGAAGCCCTTGCAACCTTAGTTGTTAACCGTCTTCGTGGTGTCTTAAATGTATCTGCTGTTAAAGCTCCCGGATTTGGCGATCGCCGTAAACAAATGTTAGAAGATATTGCCATCTTAACTGGTGGACAATTAATCAGCGAAGATGCTGGATTAAAAATTGATACTACTACCATCGATCAATTAGGTAAAGCTCGTCGTATCAGCATCACCAAAGACAACACCACCATCGTCGCAGAAGGTAACGAAAAAGACGTTAAAGCTCGTTGTGAGCAAATCCGTCGTCAAATCGAAGAATCTGACTCTTCCTACGACAAAGAAAAATTACAAGAGCGTCTTGCTAAATTAAGCGGTGGTGTAGCAGTAATCAAAGTTGGTGCGGCTACCGAAACCGAAATGAAAGATCGTAAGTTACGTTTAGAAGATGCGATCAACGCTACCAAAGCGGCTGTTGAAGAAGGTATCGTTCCTGGTGGTGGCACAACCTTAGCACACTTAGCTCCTAGCCTCGAAGAATGGGCAAACGCTAACTTAACCGCAGAGCAATTAACTGGTGCTTTAATCGTAGCTCGTGCTTTAACTGCTCCTTTAAGAAGAATTGCTGAAAACGCAGGTCAAAATGGTGCTGTGGTAGCTGAAAGAGTTAAAGAAAAAGACTTTAACACTGGTTATGATGCCGCTAACAATGAGTATGTGGATATGTTCTCTGCTGGTATTGTTGACCCCGCAAAAGTAACTCGCTCTGCTATTCAAAACGCTGCATCTATTGCTGGTATGGTATTAACCACCGAGTGTATTGTAGTGGACAAACCTGAAAAAGATAAACCTGCTGTACCTGCTGGTGGCGGTGACTTCGACTACTAAAATCTAACTTAAATAAATAACTGTAGGGTGGGCATTGCCCACCTTTTTTATTATTCTGAAATAAGTTGATGTTTGAAATATTAACACCACTAGGCTTTACCGTCAGGACATCTGAAAGTTATTGGCAACGGCTAATTATTAAACATCCTGACATAGGAGATAAACTGGATTTAGTACAACTAGCTCTAATTAATCCAGATCAAATTCATCGTAGTAGCCATGATAAAACAGTATTCTTATTTTATGTCATGAGAAAAGAAAAACGTTGGGTTGAAGCGGTGGCTAAACGTTTAAATGGAGATGGATTCTTAATTACAGCTTATCAAACCGATGGGATTAAAGAAGGTGAGTTACTATGGCACAAGTAAAGATTTTTTATGAACCAGATACACAATTATTAACAGTATTTTGGCAGTCACCGAGAAAAGAACAAATTAGCACTGAATTGGGGGAAGGAGTTATTTTAATTAAAGACTCAAAAACTAATGAGCCTATTGGTGTGGAAATTTTGTCTTATCAACCCCAAGATAGTCATTTTAATGGGGTAAGTGTTGAATTAAGTAAAGTTTAGAAACTTTTATCGGGTGGGCATTGCTTACCTTTTTTTATGCTTAAAATGAAGTTAGATCATGATTAATTACTACCAGAGAGATGAGCTTAATTATTTATTTTTTGAGGCACGGAGAAACCACTGCCAGTACGAAAGGGGGTTATTGTGGTGTTTTGGATTTAGATTTAACTCCAGAAGGCTATCTTATGGCGGAAGACTTTGCTAAAGCCTATAAAAGCATTCGTTGGCAGGGTATTTTTTCCAGTCCCCTCACAAGGACGATCGCAACTGCTACTCCTTTGGCTAAAACTATCGGTATGGGAATTCAACAACGGGATGGATTAAGGGAAATTGCTTACGGTAATTGGGAGGGAAAAACCCCAGATGAGGTTAATCAACTTTACCATGATGAATACGTGCGTTGGTTAGCAGATCCGGGTTGGAATGCACCTACAGGCGGTGAAAAAGGAATTGATATTGCTCGTCGTAGTAATGAAGTCTTAGAAGAAATTGAACGTAATTACCCCACTGGTAATGTGTTAATTGTTTCTCATAAAGCTACTATTAGGATTATGTTATGCTCTCTTTTGGGAATTGATATTGGACGTTATCGCGATCGCATCTCGATGCCTGTAGCTTCTGTGACAACGGTGACTTTAACGGATCGAGGTCCTCGTTTAGATACTTTGTGCGATCGCACCCATTTACGTCCAGAATTACACGCTAGAAAAGGAACTTAATCAGAGTTGAGAGTTTGAGCTTAGGAGATTTAAGAAGATAGGTTTTTGACTATAGTACAGTTTATTAAACGAATGGAGTGAAGTGAACTGAATATCAAAAACTAAATCTAGCATTACAATAAAAGAAAAATAACTTTTATCATAGGTCGATTATGGCTTATAAACCTTTAACTTTATCAACTCCTAAACCTGTTTTGTCATGGGCAGGTCATGATTTAGCTAGTCAAGAAATGCAAATGGCGAAAAATGTGGCTTCTTTACCTTTTGTTTTCAAGCACGTTGCATTAATGCCTGATGTACATTTAGGAAAAGGGGCCTTAGTGGGTTCGGTTATTGCCACGAAAGATGCGATTATACCTGCGGCAGTGGGAGTTGATATTGGTTGTGGAATGTGTGCAATAAAAACACCTTTTCAGGCAAATCAACTGGAAGGAAAATTAAAAAAAATTCGTCAGGAAATAGAAGCGATTATTCCCGTAGGTTTTAATGAAAATAAGGAAGTAGAAACAAAAGTAACTAATTGGCAAGGATGGAGAAAATTTAGCGATTTACATTCAGGGGTGCAAAGATTAGAAACTAAAGCCCTTAAACAAATGGGCTCTTTAGGAGGGGGAAATCACTTTATTGAATTATGTTTAGATACCGATGAGCAAGTATGGTTAATGTTACATTCTGGTTCTCGTCATATTGGCAATAAACTAGCAGAATGTCATATTCATACAGGAAAAGAATTGGCTAAATTAGCTGGTTTAAAACTTCCTGATCCTGATTTAGCTTATTTTGTGGCGAATACTCCCGAATTTGACGCTTACTGGAGAGATTTACAATGGGCTCAAAATTATGCTCGTTTTAATCGGGATGTGATGATGAGTCGCTTTAAAGGTATTGTTGAAAAACACTTAGCAGGAGGTAAACCTTGTAAACCTTTACTAACAGTTAATTGTCATCACAACTATGCAGAAAAAGAAATTCATTTTGGTGAAGATGTTTATGTTACTCGTAAAGGTGCTGTAAGGGCTACTCAAGAAGATTACGGTATCATACCGGGTTCAATGGGGGCAAAATCTTTTATTGTCAGAGGTAAGGGTAATCATGACAGTTTTTGTAGTTGTAGTCATGGGGCAGGAAGAAAAATGTCTCGGGCGAAAGCAAAAAAAGAATTTGATGTTGCCGATTTAATTCAACAAACTGAGGGTATTGAGTGTCGTAAGGATAGTGGGGTTATTGATGAAATTCCTAGTGCTTACAAACCCATTGAAGAAGTAATGAATCAGCAAACTGATTTAGTGGAAATCGTGGCTACCTTAAAGCAAGTCGTTTGTGTTAAAGGATAACCAGAGTTCGAGGTTTGGGGTTAGTTAGGGGCTTAGGGTTTTGGGGTGGTAGGGGTTGAATATATTTAATGTCAGTTGCCCTTCTCCCCTTAAAAGGGGAGATACAGAGGGGTTTGCACTCCCCTCCTAAATAGGTGGGGTAAAGGGGGGTTTGCTCTTTACCCAGAGAGTTGTCAACTATTCATCCATGTCAAAATTATCATTGTCAGAATCAGAATCATCCCCTGAGCTCCCGAAACTGACATTATTAATCTCTAATTCAGCTTTGACTTTTTGTTCAATAGCTTCGGCAATTTCGAGATTTTCTTCTAAGTATTTGACGGCATTATCTCGACCTTGAGCAATGTTATCACCTTCGTAGCTGTACCAAGCCCCTTTACGGTTAACAATGCTAGTTTTTTCCGCTAAGTCTAACAAACAACCAACACGAGAAATACCAGAACCGAAAATAATGTCAAATTCAGCAATGCGAAAAGGTGGGGCAACTTTATTTTTCGCAACTTTTACTTTTGCCCGAATTCCGTATTCCCCTTCGCTACCTTTTTTCAAGGTTTGAATACGACGAATATCTAAACGGACAGAAGCATAAAATTTTAAAGCTGTACCTCCTGTGGTGACTTCTGGACTGCCATAGCTGATACCGATTTTTTGACGTAGTTGGTTTAAAAAGATTACTGTTGCTCCGGATTTACCAATATTTCCCGCAACTTTTCTTAATGCCTTACTCATCAAACGAGCTTGTAAGCCCACTTGTAAATCTCCCATTTCTCCTTCTATTTCTGCACGAGGTACAAGAGCGGCGACGGAATCAACTACGACAATATCTACGGCAGAACTACGTACTAATTGATCGACAATTTCTAAGGCAGATTCACCGTTGTCAGGTTGAGCTACAAGTAAATTGTCAATGTCCACTCCTAAAGCGGCAGAGTAAGTAGGATCTAATGCGTGTTCTGCATCTACAAAGGCGGCGATGCCACCAGCTTTTTGAACTTCTGCGATCGCATGAAGGGCGAGGGTTGTTTTACCTGAACTTTCAGGACCATAGATTTCAATAATACGACCTTTAGGGAAACCACCACCGAGGGCGAGATCCAAGGTTAAAGCACCGCTAGAGATAGTTTCTACCTTCATTTTTGCGGCATCTCCAAGACGCATTATTGAGCCTTTGCCAAAACTACGCTCAATCTGATTGAGGACGAGGTTTAATGCTTTTTCCTTATCGGGGTTTTGAGCCATTGTACTTGTAGCCATAGGTTTTTCTGCTGTCTAACTCTCTCAATGATAATGTAATTTTTTTCTCTATGTGACCTTTGTTTCAGTCTAAATATTTTTGAATTTTATTTTATTTGGTACATAGGTATTGTCTCTCTATCTTAGCTTATTTTTTCCCAAGCAAAAGATTTTTATAGTTCTTTTTTCGAGTTAGACAATTATATCATTTGAGTTATATGTCATAGTGTTGGGGTATTAGGGTGTTAGGGTATTAGGGAGAAACGAGTAACGGGTTAGGAATTAAGAGTTAGAAATTATAGTTATTTCAATTAACTATTAACTATATTAATTATCAACTATTTACCTTTGCCCCTTGCCCTTTGACCTTTTTTCCTTGCCCTTTGCCCACTCCCTCCGTTAACTAAAAAATTTTATGTCGAACAGAGGTTAAGTTAATAATTCCCGTATTTTGAGATTTAATTCTTTTAACCGAATAGGCTTACTCAAATATAAATCTGCCCCTGCTTCTAAACATTTTTGCTCATCTCCTTTCATGGCTAGGGCAGTTAAAACAACTATTTTACTTTGATGTAAAAGGGGATTTTGACGAATGATTTTAATTAATTCTATGCCCGAAATATTTGGCATTTGAATATCTGTAATGATTAAATCGGGATGGTGAGTGTTGAGGATATTTAAGGCTTCTTCTCCGCTATTGGCACAGAGAATAGAAAATCCGTTGGCTTCTAAATAACTGGAAGTGGTGAGCAGATTAGGGCAATTATCATCTACTAATAAAATTGATATTTGTTGATTCTTTTCTGCTTGAGGGTTTTTTGGGGGCAAATCTTTTGATTTTTGTGGGGACATATCTGTATTTTGTTGATCTAGCTCGTAGGGAAAATCTACCATAAAGCAACTACCAACCCCTAACTCACTTGTTAATTCTACTTTTCCGCCATGTAAGTCGAGAATCTGTTTTACTAAGACTAATCCTAAGCCTGTACCCTCAAATTGACGATTTAGTGAAGCGTCTAATTGTACAAAAGACTGAAATAGTTTGCTGATGTCTTCTTTTTTGATACCAATACCTGTATCCGTAATGGCAAAACGTAAATAGTTTTTCGTTATCTCCTGATTTTCTTCTGAAACTCGTGACACTTTAAGGCTAACTTTTCCCCCTTCTGGAGTGAATTTGACGGCGTTATTCAATAGATTAATTAAAACTTGCCCTGTACGTCTTTCATCTGCCATCAATTTATTTAGATTGTCAGGAATTTGGCTAGTAATTTTGATATTTTTTTTCAAGGCTTGTTGTCTTACGAAAGATAAACTGTAAGAGCATATTTCTTTGATACTGAGGGGTTTAATGTCTAGTTCTAGTCGATTGGATTCGATTTTAGCAAGATCGAGAATATCATTAATTAGAGAAAGCAAATGAGAACCTGCGGTTTCAATGGTTTTTAGTGCTTTGTTTTGTCGAGGGTTGATCTCACCATATACTTGATCTTGCAAAATTTCTGTCATGCCTAAAATAGCATTAAGAGGTGTTCGCAATTCGTGACTCATATTTGCGAGAAATTCACTTTTAGATCTATTGGCTATTTCTGCTTTTTCCATCGCTATTTGCAGTTGTTGGTTTTTTTGACATAATTCTTCTTGGGCTTTTTTCTCTTGTGTTATGTCGCTATTAATCCCTACTAGAGTAACGGGGTTTCCTTCACTATCTCTTTGTATTTGTGCGATCGCATTTATCCAACGAATTTCTCCATCAGGGCGAAGAATACGGAACTTAGCCACAAAATCCTGTTCTTCTTTCACCACTAAAGCAAATGTATCTTCTACAAAAGAAATATCTTCATGATAAACACAAGCAATAAAATCAGCATAAGTGAGGTAAGACTGTGCCTCATCCATGCCAAAAATTTCATACATTTGTTGATCCCATTGCAAACTTAAACTTTTAAGGTCTAACTCCCAAATGCCATACGCTCCAGCTTTTAGAGCCACACGAAGGCGATGGGTTAAATCTTTTAATTGATTTTCCGCTTTCAAACGAGCAGTAATATCTTGAGTAATACCTAAAATCCCTATTAATCGCCCTTCCAGATTTCGCAGGGGAACTTTACTGGTTTCCAAGCAAATATTGGTGTTGTTATCAAGAGAAACATTTTGTAATTTTAATAACAGACTATCTCCAGAGCCAATCACCTTTAAGTCTTCTTCTTGAATCTTTTGAACAGTAATTTCATCCCATGGTAAATCTGCATCTGTGTTACCAATTATAGTTTCAGGATTATCAATACCTAAAATTTTTGATGCCGTCGAATTCATTCCTCGATAAACTAACTGATTATCTTTCCAAAAAACCCCAATGGGTAAGGTTTTTAAGATGGTTTCTAACAAGTTTCTCGACTCTTGTAGAGCTTTTTCTGTCTTAATTCTATCTGTAATATCTGCGGACATTCCACAAATGCCGTAGATTTCTCCAGCTAAATTGCGAAGAACAAACTTATCCGATAAAAAATATCGTTTTTCACCGTTATATAAAATGGTTTCCTCAAATTGTTGAGCCTCACCAGATTCAATTAATTGTTGATCATTTAATGTAATTTCACGGGCAATATCTGGCTCGAAAATTTCTTCATTGGTTTTACCCGCAATATTTTCAGGATTCCAATTAAAAAGATCTAAAAAGGCTTGATTAGCTAAAGTATGCTTTCCTTGTAAATCTTTAACATAAATAACAGAGGGGGAAAAATTGAGGATTGCCTGTAGTTTTGCTTCACTTTCAAGGACTCTTTGTTCTATCAGTTTTCTTTTTGTAATGTCAGTAAAATGCCCAATTATTTCCAAAGGTTCACCCTTACTATCTTGGATAACAATTAATTCGTCTGCAATCCAAACATAGTGACCATCCCTATGGCGCAAACGATATTCATGGGTCATAAAATTGGCAATAAATAACTGTTCGATATTGGCAAAAACTCTCTGCTTATCTTCTGGATGGAGTAAATCTAGCCAAAGAGCGGGATGTCGAGCAAAATCAAGGGGAGTATATCCTAAAACTTGAGAGACTCTTTCACTGATAAAAGTACATTGATAATCATCGTGAGGTTGAGTGCTATAAATAACAGTAGGACAAGAGTTTAAAAGATAATCAAAACGTTTTTTCAAGGCAATAATTTTGTGTTCTGCTTGTTTGCGTTCACTAATATCAATAATTGTGCTACGACTGCGAAAATAATTACCATTATTATCAGTGATTATTCTAGTGTTAATTGAAACAGGCAAGATAGTACCATCTTTTGCAACCATTTCTAATTCTGAATCTTTGATATGTTTCAGCCATCCTTTTTGTAGCATTAGAGGAAACATACTTTCAAAAATACGGCGACTTTTTTCACTTAGAAAGGAGATAAAAGGTTTTCCTATTATTTCCTCTCGACTATAACCAAGCCATTTTAATTCTGTATCGTTAACTCGGATAAATTTTCCTTCTCGATCAAGGGAATGATAACCGCAGGGGGCATTATTATAAAGATCTTCAATCTCTGCATTGGTTCGGGCTTTTTCTGCTTCTTGTCTTTTTCTTTCTGATATATCGGTAAAATAGCCTACCACTTCCACAGGATTACCAAAATCATCCTTAATCAACACTAATTCATCTCTGACCCAAATATAATAACCATCTCGGTGACGTAGGCGATATTCTCGTTGGAGAAATCCATATTCAAATAAATCGGTAATTTCTGCAAAGACTCTTGAAGCATCTTGGGGATTAATATTTTCTTGCCAAAAATCTTTTTTTTCTAATAAATCTTCTGGAGAATAACCCAATAAATTTTCTACACCCTGACTAACATAAGTATATTGATAATTTTCTTGAATGTGTGAACTATAAATTGTGGCAGGAGTTTTGTTTAAGATAAAGTTGAGACGTTCTTTTAGTCTTTGATTTTCTAATTCTATTTGTTTTTTCTGGGTAATATCTTTTGATACTCCCAATAAGCCGATAATTTCACCCTGTGAATCTTTGACTACAGATAAGCGCAATTCCACATGAACAACGTTACCATTTTTGTGGCGACAGGGCAGTTCTAGCTGATAATTTCCTTTGTCTAGTAAAAGGGGAATTATATCTTTTGTTGGTGTTTCTGAGTCATAATAAATGATACCTACTGGTTGACCTATAGCTTCTTGTTTACTGTAGCCGTAAACTTCTTCAGCTCGATGATTCCAGTCGGTGATAATACCGTTGATATTTGTTGCAATTAAGATATTATCAGTATCTCGCAGAATATTCTCTTGATATTTTTGAGATATATCGTCACTAGGATCAAAGGGTTTTTTTAAGGATATTTCAGAGGAGTGCGATCGCCTCTTTTCCATAGTTCGCTTAATTTCTGTGGCTACTTGCTCAGGGGATTGGGAAGGATCAAAAATAATTCCTCCCGCACTTTTAAGGATTTGTAGTCCCCTTTTTCCGTCCTCAGCTTGGGATGATAGTTTGAGGGCAAAGGTGTTATTAGCTTGTTCTTGGGCGAAAGAATCGAGGAGAATATCATTAGGAAAATTAAAGGGAAGTGCGATCGTATCTTCTGCATTAAGTCTTTTTAAAACCCCCTCTTTAACTATCCATTTATCATTTTCTGGCAGTAAATAGATATGATTTGCTTCAATTGTATGATAGCCTTTTGGCTTGATTAATTTATAATTAGTGCATTCAAAGAAAGAATCTAAATCATTAATATTACTAGGTGAACATAAAAGAGAATGATGTGGCGTAACAATTATGCAAATATTTTGAGCCGAAGATAGACTAATCAATAACTCTCTGAAATATTTTTTGGTATCTAACGAAATATCGAGAATAGCAAAAAAAAATCGCTCCATCATTACCTTTCATCTCCATGATTTTTTTGATGGATTATTATTATCTTATTTTATAGTATGTTCTTGGTTAAGGGTGGAAAATTAAAGATTTATAAATAGAATTAGCAAAATTAAGAATAAAATAGTTGCCTTAATAATTTATTCAAGTTTTTCTCAGTTAATTTAACCATTAAAATAGTCAATATTCTTTAAACTTTGTCCTCTTTTCTCTTTCTTAGTACAACCCAAAAATTTTATCCTGAACAGAGTTTAAGATATACAGGCTTTAGTTCTGAGTCTTTTTCATGTAAGATTAACAATAAGTTGATAGTGACTATTGACTCAATTCTATCGAAATAAAAATGTTGATGTGTGGAAAAGTTGACATCATCATTGATTTAAGACAAACTTTACTTTAATTTCATAAAATCAGGAGTATATTAAGGATTAAATGAGAACCTTTAACAACATTAAAACCTTTGCTAGTTCTGTTAATGAGAATCGTCGCTTTCTCTTTGAAGTAGTGGGAGTTTCTCAACAGGAAAGCAATACATTAGACTATCCTATTCGTAAAAGTGGCAGTGTATTTATTGCTGTACCCTACGCTAGGATGAATCAGGAAATGAATCGGATTAACCGCCTTGGGGGTAAAATTATTAACATCACTCCCATTGATGGTTTAACTCCCGTTCAATCTCCGAGTCAAGGTTCTAGTACAACTACTGAAACACAACCCATGACTCAAAGCGAACCCAAAGCAAAAAAAGAAAAAAAAGAAGTAAAAGTACCCGTTAATATTTATCGTCCCAAAAATCCTTATGTCGGTAAATGTTTAGAAAATTATGAGTTAGTAGCCGAAGGCGGTAGTGGTACTGTGCGTCATTTAACCTTCGATCTTTCTGCTGGTGATTTACACTATTTGGAAGGTCAAAGTATTGGCATTATACCCCCCGGAGAAGATGATAATGGTAAACCCCATAAATTACGTCTTTATTCCATTGCTTCTACTCGTCACGGCGACAACAGAGATGATAAAACCGTTTCTTTGTGTGTACGTCAATTAGAATACAAAAATGACGAGGGAGAAACCGTATATGGTGTTTGTTCCACTTATCTCTGTAACTTAGAAGTTGGTTCAGATGTTGCTATCACTGGCCCTGTAGGGAAAGAAATGTTACTGCCCGATGATGAGGATGCAACTATCATTATGTTAGCAACTGGTACAGGTATCGCTCCCTTCCGCGCATTTTTATGGCGTATGTTCAAGGAGAGAGAATTAAACCCCGATTACCAATTTAAAGGTTTAGCTTGGTTAATTTTCGGTATTCCTTACACTGAAAACATCCTTTACAAAGATGATTTAGAGAAAATGGCGACGGATTATTCTGAAAACTTCCGTTTAACCTATGCTATCAGCCGTGAACAACAAACCGCAGACGGTGGCAAAATGTATGTTCAAAGCCGTGTAAGTGAATATGCTGACGAATTGTTTGAATTAATCCAAAAACCAAATACTCACGTTTATATGTGTGGTTTGAAGGGTATGGAGCCTCCCATTTCTGAAACCTTTACTGCTGAAGCGGAGAAAAGAGGTATGAATTGGGATGATTTACGCAAACAGATGAAGAAAGAAGAGCGTTGGCACGTTGAAGTTTACTAAATTGTAGCTCAGTCTTAATGGTTTAGATATTAGGGTATTGGGGTATTGGGGTGTTAGGTGTCAGGTTTCAGGTATTGGAGTTTTACCTGAGTTCGGAGTTCGGAGTTCGAAGTTCGGAGTTAAAAGTAATAATTATTGACAAAAAAGCTGAATAAATTGATTTTAAATGAGTTTTTCCTAAATTTAATAATTTTTTATTCCAAAATTGGCTCGATGATAACTCTCAACCCTTTATTTTTCGATACTTTTTTCATCGAACTCAGGTGAGTTTTAGGGGGAAATTTCTTTTTTATCTTAACTCCGAACACAAATTGATTGCCCTTTGCTCCTTGCCCTTTTGAAATCTATTGATTTGAAGCTGTAAGTACAAGATGCGAGTATAATATTGTTTGACAAGTTGTACAGTAAATATTATAGATAATGAAAGGTTTAGCCTTATTAAGTGTTTCTGATAAAAGTGGTATTGTTGAGTTAGGCAAAAAATTAGTAGAAGAGTTTGATTTTCAAATTGTCAGTAGTGGCGGGACAGCAAAAACTTTACAATCTGCTGGAATTCCTGTAACTAAGGTGAGTGACTATACTGGAGCTCCAGAAATTTTGGGAGGAAGAGTAAAAACTTTACATCCTCGTATTCACGGTGGTATTTTGGCTAATTTAGATTTGGAATCTCATCAGGAGGATTTAGAGGCTAATAATATTACTGCTTTTGATGTAGTGGTTGTTAATTTATATCCTTTTGAAAAAACTGTTGCTCAAGATAATTGTACTTTAGCAGATGCGATCGAACAAATCGATATAGGGGGTCCTGCTATGGTACGAGCCAGTGCAAAAAATTATCATCATGTTACTATTTTGAGTAATCCTGCTAGTTATGATGAATACTTGCAACAGTTAAGGGATAATAATGGTAAAACTACCCTTGAGTTTAGGCAAAAAAGAGCTATGGAAGCCTTTGCCATGACTGCGGCTTATGATCAGGCAATTTGTCGCTATTTTGCCCAAGTTAACCCAGAATCAGCAAATTATTATGGTATTGGTGGAAATAAAATTGCAACCCTTCGCTATGGAGAAAATCCTCATCAAAAAGCCAGTTGGTATCAAAGTGGAAATGAAGCAACAGGATGGGCTAGTGCGCAACAATTACAGGGTAAGGAATTAAGTTATAACAATCTTGTGGATTTAGAGGCGGCGAGGAGAATTGTTTGTGAGTTTCCTTCTGATACTCCTGCGGCAGTGGTGATTAAGCATACTAACCCTTGTGGTGTAGCAACGGGTGAGACTTTGGCGACTGCTTATAATAAAGCCTATAATGCTGACTCTGTTTCTGCTTTTGGGGGAATTGTGGCTTTAAATCAACCTATTGATGCTCCCACAGCAACGGCAATGAGTAAAATCTTTTTAGAATGTATTGTTGCTCCTGATTGCACTGATGAAGCTAAGGCGATTTTAGGGAAAAAATCTAATTTGCGAGTATTACTACTATCTGATTTAAACTCTGGTAGTCAGGATAACATAAAAGCGATCGCAGGGGGTTTTCTGATACAGGAGAATGATTTAAGTATTGAATTACCTGATTCATGGCAGGTGGTGACAGAAAAACAACCCACCCAAGAAGATTTAAAAGAACTATTATTTGCTTGGAAAGTGGTTAAACACGTTAAATCAAATGCGATCGCAATTACCAAAAATTGTACTACTCTAGGAATTGGAGCGGGGCAAATGAACCGTGTAGGGTCTGTCAAAATTGCCCTAGAACAGGCTCAGAATGAAGCACAAGGGGCTTATTTAGCTAGTGATGCCTTTTTTCCCTTTGATGACTCTGTTCGCACCTGTGGTGAAGCTGGAATTAAAGCCATTATTCAGCCCGGAGGTTCTATTCGAGATGAAGATTCCATTAAAGCGGCTAATGAATTAGGTTTAGTGATGGTATTTACAGGGGTACGCCACTTTTTACATTAAACACATTTTATTTGAGTTTGGAGTTAGGAAGGAGGTGTCAGGTTTCAGGTGGTAGAGGTTTAATATATTCAACCCTTACGGTGTTGGGGTATTAGGATGTTACAGAGAAACAAGTAAAGAGTTAGGAGTTATTAATTATCAACTATTTACCTTTGCCCTTTTTACTTTGCCCTTTAAGACTACATACAAAAAAAGTACCCCCTAAAAAATTAGAAGGTACTTGCAGAAATTATGGTATTAGAGAATCAAGTTAGATGAAGTTATCCATTGATAATGGGAGCAGAAATGGGTTCTGCACCAGCTAAATCTAAGGGGAAGTTGTGAACATTACGTTCGTGCATTACTTCGATGCCGATATTAGCGTAATTAATCACATCAGCCCAACTTTTAATTACATGACCATTGCTATCAAGGATAGAATGATTAAAATTGAAGCCATTAAGGTTAAAAGCAAAGCAACAAACGGCTAGGGCGGCAAACCAGATACCAATTACAGGCCAAGCACCGAGGAAAAAGTGTAAGGCTCGACTATTGTTAAAAGAAGCATATTGGAAAATCAATCTGCCAAAATAACCGTGAGCGGCAACAATATTGTAAGTTTCTTCTTCTTGACCAAATTTGTAACCACTATTTTGAGATTCAGTTTCGGTGGTTTCTCTGACTAAAGAGGAGGTAACTAAACTTCCGTGCATAGCAGAAAATAACGCTCCTCCAAATACCCCTGCAACTCCCAACATATGGAAGGGGTGCATCAATACATTGTGTTCAGCTTGAAGCACAAACATAAAATTAAATGTGCCACTGATACCCAAAGGTAAGCCATCAGAGAAAGAGCCTTGTCCGATAGAGTAAACTAACAATACAGCAGTAGCCGCAGAAACGGGAGCGGAGTATGCCACACAAATCCAAGGACGCATTCCTAAACGGTAAGATAATTCCCACTGTCTGCCCATATAGCAGTAAATTCCAATGAGGAAGTGGAAAATAATCAACTGGTAAGGGCCACCATTATATAACCATTCATCAAGAGTTGCGGCTTCCCAAATAGGATAAAAGTGAAGTCCGATCGCATTTGAACTAGGTACAACAGAAGCAGTAATAATATTATTACCATATAGTAATGCACCAGCAACAGGTTCACGGATACCATCAATATCCACAGGAGGAGCGGCAATAAAAGCGATGATAAAACAGGTGGTTGCAGTCAAAAGAGTAGGGATCATTAAAACTCCAAACCAACCGATATATAAGCGATTGTTGGTAGATGTGATCCACAGACAAAACTGCTCCCAAACAGATAATTGTTGGCGTTGTATGGTTGTTGTCATGTGCTTATGATTTCTTATTTGATTGTCTAGGTACAAATTAGATGATTTATTTATCACCATGTTTTTATATTACTAAATAGCGATATGGTTGTCAAGTGAAGAGGGGATTTTTTTAAGAAACGTTTGTACTGTAACAAATGAAATTTACTTAATCTGATTGATTAATCAATTTAGTTGATGTAGGTAGCTACAATTAGTTTAGAATTAGAATCATAATATTAATCTTTAATCGAATTAGTTAATGGGGAATAATTATTTTTTGTTTGATTTGAGTTAATATTTTTATCTAACTGATAATTCCAAAAACCCTGAAAAGCTATGCCATAGCTGAAATCCCCAGAAAATCGGGCTTAAAATGCTCTTTAATTACATTGGGTAAGTTAGTTGTTGATTCTATTTTTCTCATTATTTGCGTCAATGATAAACGACCTAAACTAGGCATAAACTGCATTGATAACAGTATTAAATACATTATTACTTTAATTAATAATCCTATATAAATTCCCTGTTTCCTTAATTTCATCTCCGCAATTTTTAGTACCGATTTTAAAGTTTTCCAAAACTTTTCAATAATATTGTGTGCAGACCATATCCGTCATATTTCTACTCTTCTCAACGATATACTACTTAAATCCATCAATAAATAACAACTACTATTACTTTTTTGAAAAAATAACAAATTTAACTCCCCAAAAGTCGGATTTGATAATTGTTTTCTCACACAAGGCACATCTATTACCCATTGATTTTCTTGATAATCCACTCTTTTTTTCCATTCACTTCCTTTTCCTTTAAAATCTTCTCCTTCAAATACATAACTACTTTTCCCTGCCATAATTAGAAAAACTTTATTTATGCCGAACTCAGGTTGATAGGATTTACTTTATCTAAATTTAAAAGATTGTTAAATAATATAAACATCAATATCTTGATAAAATTCTTGTTGATGTAATTCAACCTTTGATTGAGAGGAAAGCAATAATAACGCCCAAAAAACCCCGACTTTATCGGATTTTATTTCTTGTTTATGACTTTGCCAATGGCTGATCAGTTGTTCTAATTTGATTTTATTCTCATTAACAGTAATTAGATTATCTCGAAGGAAATTATTGATTTGTTCGGCTAATTCAGTCAAGTTTTCGTTATGAGCTAAATCAGTAATTGTTTTGAGGGCTTGTTTACGGGTATAGCCTCTTTTTGTTTTATTTAAAGGCAAATTATGGTCTATGGTCTTATTTTTCCCTTGTAATTCCTTTTCTATTGCCTGAAGTTGGGCTATGAATTCCCCCAGAGTCACTTTTCTTTTGGCAACAGGTAGAGCAGATGTTCTTCTTTTAATTTTTTTGTCTAGTTCATTAATTTGATAGCGTCTTGTTTCTAATGCTCGATTATCTTCTATTTCTGTTTCTGCAGATTCCTCGTCTTCTGGATTTAATTCACTTATTCTGGCAAGGGTTTCGGCTTTTAATAAGACTAATTTTGATGCCCATAGCATCACCTGCCCTGATTGAGATAAATCAGTTTCCTGCACCGATAGGTTGTCGCTATTATGGATTCCTAATTCGGCTAAAAAACGGTCAATAATTTCAATTACTTTGACATCCCAGGGATCAATTTCTCCTGTTTGGGCTAATTCTATCAATTGCTCTATTGCTTCACTGGCAGGACTTTTTGTTAATACCATCGGCTTTTTCTTGGAGTTAGATTTTAGCTATTTGGGTAGTGGGGAAATTTGTTGATTCTAAATTGTTAATTCTTAATTTCGTTTTATGGTTAAATATTAACCGTATTGATTAACTATAAATAAGGACAATATTGAAAATGGATTTATCTCGCATTCCTGCTCAACCTAAACAGGGTATTATCAATGTTTTAATCGAAATCCCCGGCGGTAGCAAAAATAAATATGAATTTGATAAGGATATGAATGCTTTTATCCTAGATAGAGTTTTATTCTCCTCGGTCAAATATCCCTATGATTATGGTTTTGTACCTAACACTTTAGCAGATGATGGTGATCCTCTTGATGGTATGGTAATGATGGATGAACCTACTTTCCCTGGTTGTGTTATTGCCGCTCGTCCTGTTTGTATGTTAGAAATGATTGATGGAGGCGATCGCGATGAGAAGATTTTATGTGTACCCGCCGAAGATCCTCGCTATGATCATGTTAAATCTTTAAAAGATATTGCCCCTCATCGTTTAGAGGAAATCGCTGAATTTTTCCGTAGCTACAAAAATTTAGAGAAAAAAGAAACTCAAATTCTTGGTTGGAAAGATATTGATCAAGTTGCACCTTTAGTGGAACAATGCGTTAAAGCATATAAATAAATATTAGACTTCTTGCTGAAGTTAAGAAATAAATAGGCAACAGTAAAAGAATCAACCACAACCCTATAGAAAAGGTATCAGGTATCAGGTGGCAGGTTTTAGGTTGAATTAAAACTGTTAATTTATAAGAATTGCATTGTTGGGTTGAGTAAATCAAACCCTTGTTAGTTAAAGTTTGTATTAATTATTTTATAAAAGTTTGTCATACTCATACTCTGAAGATCCATTTTTTTAGGGAAAATTCTGTTGAGAAGATACAAAAAATGATTAACCTAAGAGAAGGAGAAGACCCAAAACCCTAAAATTAATATCTTCATTTAATTGGTTCACTCAAGAATGTTTCATGATATGATGCCACTGCTACTCAAAATAAATTCATGCCCCAAGCCTCTCAATTTGTTTTGTAACTGGATTACCCCTAATGTAACTGGAAAAAGCTATTTTAAGGCTAAGTTAGGGCATTATTATCTCTATATTTCCCCTCTCCTTTTTGATTAAAAAATAATAAATATATGCTTGAAGGGCTAACGAATGTCTTTACAACCCCACTATTTTATGTAAGCACAAAAGGTATTTCTTTATGGTGGATTTTACAAGTTATATTATTACTATTAATTGTTAGTTTTATTGCTAAATTTAGTAAAAAAATACTCAAAAATAAGATACTTTTAACTCTAAAGATAAGTGACGGTAATAGAGAAGCCATTTCCACATTTATTGCTTTTGCAGTGGCAACTATGGGTTATATAATTGTTATTCAAGGAATGGGAATAAATTTAACCTCTTTAGCTGTAATAGTTGGTGGTTTAGGAGTTGGTATTGGTTTTGGTTTTCAAGATTTAACCCGTAATTTAATCAGTGGTTTTACACTATTAGGAGAAGGAAAATTAAAGGTAGGAGACTTAATCGAATTTCAAGGAAAATTAGGTTATATTCGAGAAATATCTATTCGTTGTACAGTTATTAATATGATAGATGGTTCAGAATTAATTGTACCGAATACAGAATTAACAAATAATACTGTTATTAACTGGAATTATGATAATTGTCACGGCAGAATTGAGGTTGAAATAGGAGTTGCCTATGGTAGTGATTTATTATTAGTAACTGATGTTTTATTGCAGTCAGCATTAACGGTAAAACAAATATTATCAAATCCTCCCCCTCAAGTTATTTTTCTTGGTTTTGGTGATAATTCTCTTAATTTTGTGCTGTGGATATGGGTAGAAAAAATTAACCTTAAACCTTTCATAAAAAGCTCATTACTCTATATCATTGAATATAATTTTAAACAAAATAAAATTGATATTCCTTTTCCTCAAAGGGATGTGTGGTTACATAATGTTAACTCAAAAGAAAATAGAAATATTAACTTTTCTCAAGCCTCACAGAAAGATAAATCACTGAGAGAATTATTAAAGCAAATCTCCCTATTTCATGATTTTAATGATTTACAATTAATTCACTTAATAGAAATGGGTTATCAGAAATATTTACAACCAGAAGAAATATTAATTAAGCAAGGAGAATACGGTGATTTTTTCGCTCTTGTTTTACTAGGAGAAGTTGAAGCAATTTTAGAGACAAATACAACAGAAAAAACTATATTTTATTTTCGGGAAGGACAATATTTTGGAGAATTACCTTTACTTTTAAATATTCCTTATCCCACCACTATGAAGGCTAATCAAAAAACAAGATTATTGCTGATTAAAAAAGATAATTTTGATCACTTTATCAAAGAATATCCCTTTTTAGGAGAGCAAATAATTCAAGAATTAACTCAACGTCAAGATATAATTAATAGTTGTCATCAACAATTAAAAGAGATGGGTTTACTAAAAAATAAAGATGATAAAAACCCTATACTTTCAATGATTAGACAATATTTTCAACAAGTTTTTATCGGCTAATTATACTTAAATGAAGAAAATAAAATAGTAGTAGGGGATGTGTGCGAAGATAAAATAAGTACCGATGCAAAATAGATTTCGATTTTAATATTCGCAAAAATTTTCTCAAACCCCCATTACCCACTGCAATTCTTGCCAATTCCTTTCTATTTTCAAATAACGAGATTTTAGCCCTAATTTTAATTCAGGGCTTTCATAACAAACTTTTCTATGTTCTAAATTCTTGCTACTCCTGCTTCCCTTGCGGCTTTCTTCACTGCCTCCGCAACCACTGTGGCAACTCTGGGATCAAATACAGAAGGTACTATGTGTTCTTTGTTTAATTCATCCGTAGATACCAAAGATGCGATCGCACCTGCGGCTTGAAGATACATTTCGGTGGTGAGGCTAGTAGCACGACAATCCAATGCACCTCGGAAGATACCGGGGAAAGCTAAAACATTATTGATTTGATTGGGGTAATCGCTTCTACCAGTAGCAACAACGGCGGCTATATCTTTGATTAATTCGGGTTGAATTTCGGGAATGGGATTCGCCATCGCAAAGACAATGGGATCTTTTGCCATAGTTTTCACCATATCAGGGGTTAAAATATTGGGGGCGCTAACTCCGATAAACACATCCGCATCAACTAACGCATCCCCTAAAGTGCCTCCCTTTTCCACCGCTAACAATTGCTTTTCTGCATTGAGATTTTCCCGATCTTTACTGATAATACCCTTCGAGTCACAAAGTGTAATATTATAACAATGGGCTTGATTTAACAAACGGGCGATCGCAACTCCTGCCGCCCCTGCACCGTTGATGACAACTCGAATTTTATCAATTTCTTTCCCGACTAATTTGAGGGCATTAATTAACGCCGCCATAGTTACTATAGCCGTACCATGTTGGTCATCGTGAAAAATAGGAACGTCTAATTCTTCCTGCAATCTTTTTTCGATTTCAAAACAACGAGGCGCAGCTATATCCTCTAAATTCACCCCCCCGAATACGGGAATAATATTTTTGACAATGGAGATAATTTCTTCCACATCCTGAGTAGCTAAACAGATGGGAAATGCGTCAATATCCGCAAAACCTTTAAATAACATCGCCTTACCTTCCATGACGGGTAAAGCCGCCTCCGCCCCTAAATTACCTAAACCTAAAACCGCACTACCATCGGTAACGATAGCGATGCTGTTACTTTTAATCGTCAAAGAAAAGACTTCTTCGGGTTTTTCCGCAATCGCCTTACAAATTCTACCAACCCCCGGAGTATAAGCCATCGCTAAATCAGAGGAGTTTTTAATCTCAATACGGTTTTCAATACGGATTTTACCCCCCTTATGCAGTTCAAAGGTGCGATCGCACACCGATAATATTGTCACTTCCTCTAAGGATTTAATCGCATTAAGGATTTTTTCAGCGTGGTCATTACTAGAAGCGTCAATCTGCAACTCTCTTTTTACCGTTTGTAAATTTCTCTCTATCAGGGTGATATTGCCTAAACTTCCCCCCACAGATGCGATCGCCTCTGTCACTCTTGCCAATGCACCAGCACGGTTTAATAATTCTAAATGTACCGCCAAACTAAAACTAGAACTAGGAGTTAAATTTGTCATGAATTATGCTTACTCTTTATAATTTAATGAATATTTTACAGTGCCAAATTAAATGACGTGATGACGAATTAGTGTCACTGGCTATAAATCTTTTCTGCTCTTCATTGTAGCCATTTAAGACTGATTTTGCATTACTAATTTTGGTGACAAATTAATCGTCATTTATCAGATTTATAATTAATAACTTCTAACTTCTAACTCTTAACTCCTAACACCTGAAACCTGAAACCTGAAACCTACCTTCCCAAAGTATAAGATTGATTAAATTTACAAAACTTTAACCATCAGAAGAAAATAAATCATATCTGATGAGAATAACTAGAATGAAAGTGGTTGTTCACAATTAGAAATGGAATGCTGACATTACAAGAAAATCCTTTAAGGGTGGGGTTAAAACAGGCAAAAACCCCAGAACCTTTAATATTAGTCATATTTGGAGCATCTGGGGATCTCACCCAACGGAAACTTGTTCCAGCCTTATATCAACTGAAAAAAGAGGGCAGACTACCAGCCGAAATGACCATAGTAGGGGTAGCAAGAAGGGAATGGAGTCACGACTATTTCCGTCAACAAATGCGCCAAGGTATAGAAGAATTTTCCGATGGCATAGGTAAAGAAGAATTATGGGAAGATTTTGCCCAAGGGCTTTACTACTGTGCGGGGAATATGGATGAGGGAGAAAGTTACCAAAAATTAAAAACTTTTCTTGGAGAATTAGACGGCAAAAGAGGTACAAGAGGAAACCGTGTTTTTTATTTAGCAGTGTCTCCCAAGTTTTTTCCTGCCGCTATCAAGCAATTAGGTGCGGCTAAAATGTTAAGTGAGCCTTTAAAGCATCGTTTAGTCATAGAAAAACCCTTTGGAAAAGATTTAAGCAGTGCTCAGGTACTTAATCGCATTGTCCAAAATGTTTGCAAGGAAGAGCAAGTATATCGTATTGACCATTATTTAGGAAAGGAAACGGTACAGAATTTATTAGTTTTCCGCTTTGCTAATGCTATTTTTGAACCTTTATGGAATCGTAACTATATTGACAATATTCAAATTACCGTAGCTGAAACAGTGGGGGTGGAAGAAAGGGCAGGATACTATGAAACTGCTGGGGCATTAAGAGATATGGTGCAAAATCATCTGTTACAGCTATTTTGTTTAACAGCAATGGAAGCACCTAGTGGCATTAGTGCTGATAGTATTAGGGGCGAAAAAGTAAAAGTATTACAAGGTACTCACTTAGCTGATATTAAAAACCTAGAAAAAAGTGCTATTAGGGGACAATATACAGCAGGATGGATGAAGGGAAAACCAGTACCGGGTTATAGGGAAGAAAAAGACGTTAATCCCTTATCAACAACCCCTACTTTTGTTGCTTTAAAATTAATGGTGGATAATTGGCGTTGGCAGGGTGTGCCATTTTATTTACGCACTGGTAAGAGATTACCGAAAAAGGTTTCTGAAATTGCGATTCAATTTAAAAATGTCCCTTTAACTATTTTCCAATCGGCCGCACAGCAAACAAACCCGAATATATTAGCTTTGAGAATTCAACCCAATGAGGGTATTTCTTTAAGGTTTGAGGCAAAAATGTTAGGGGCAGAGTTACGCACCCGCACGGTGGATATGGATTTTAGTTATGGTTCTTCTTTTGGTATGGCAACTGCTGATGCTTATCATCGTTTACTGCTTGATTGTATGTTGGGAGACCAAACTTTATTCACCCGTGCCGATGAAGTGGAGGAGGCATGGCGAGTGGTTACACCTGCTTTAACTGCTTGGGATGCTCCTGCTGATCCTAATTCTATACCTTTTTATGAGGCAGGTACATGGCAACCAGCAGAGGCAGAATTTTTACTAAACCGTGATGGTAGAAGGTGGCGAAGACTTTAAAGAATTGAGAATTAAGAATAAACCATTGAGAAGTATGTATCAGGCTTGAAGTGTTAGGTTATCTTTCCTATCATCCCCATGCTTCTGACTCCCTAATCGTTACTTTTCTTAACCTAATTAATCAATAATTATTACCTTAAAACTATGACTACTCCTTTAGTTTCTTTACAAGCACCGAAAGATGTTAGCTTAGACTACATCGATAATGAATTAAGACAAATTTGGCAAATGTATAGTGGTAGCGGTGATGGTTTAGCGGCTACTAGGGCTTCTACTTTTAGTATTTTGGTTTATGAACCTGATGCTATTCAACCATTACTTTCTGCTTTGGGATTTTATACCGGTCCTATTGATGGTATTGCAGGACCTCGCACTACTTCGGCAATTAAAGCGTCTCAAAAAGCCTATAATTTTGAGGTTACGGGGATTTCTTCTTCTGATCTCATGAATAGATTACAAGAGGAATTTAAGGCAAAGTCTGCGGAGGGAAAAGTTAATATCACTGAAGCTACTGCTGTTAAACAATATTCTCCTGATATGGAGGGGGCTGGTATTGCAGATGCGATCGCATCTACTAATCCTTGTCGTATCATTACTCTTATTCCCACAACGGGTGAAGATAAAGGAGTTAAAGCCCAAGTTTCCGCTTATTGCCCTGTAAACAAAAGATCAGAAAATAGTTTAATTTGTTGTGAATATATTACTATTACGGGGGTGTCTTCTGCCTTTGAACGTATTGGCGGTATGATTTCTGAATTAATGATTCCTGATTTACCAAAGTTTATCTGGTGGAAGGCTGGTATTGACGAAGAATACTCCCTATTTCAAAGATTAACTAAAGAGTGCGATCGCATCATAGTTGACTCCAGTATATTTGCTCAACCAGAAATTGAATTACTCAAAATAGGACAATTATTAGAAAGAGATATTCCTTTAAGTGATATTAATTGGGCAAGACTGGCATCATGGCAAGAGTTAACCGCAGAAGCATTTGATCCTCCTGAAAGACGTAGCTCTATATGGGAAGTAGATCAAGTTACGATTGATTATGAAAAAGGCAATCCCAATCAAGCCCTAATGTTTTTAGGTTGGTTAGCCAGTCGTTTAAATTGGCAACCAAAAAGTTGTGAAAGGGAAAAAGGAGATTATGACATTCATAAAGTTACTTTAACTAATCCTGAAGGAAAAATTATCAAAGCTGAATTGGCTGGTATTCCTGTCGGGGATTGGGGGGAAATTTTAGGGGATTTAATCAGTCTCAAATTGACTTCTACTAATCTTAATGCGGATTGTTGTACTGTTTTATGTTCTGAAACTACTGGATGTATGCGCATGGAGGCAGGAGGAGGGGCTCAATCTTGTCGTGTACAACAGGTAACATCTCTAGCAGATCAAGAAACAGAAAACCTTTTAAGTAAAGAATTACAACGTTGGGGAAAAGATGCTCTTTATAGAGAAAGTATGACTTTCACCAAGCAGATTTTGGAATTATAGAATTATAAAGGGGAGTTTGTTTTTGACACTCCCCAAAAAAACAGATTTAGATCTTGAAAAATCATAAAGAGGAAGTTATAATATATAAGCGTGAGTTTTAAGGCTTGGTAGCTCAGTTGGTTAGAGCAGGGGACTCATAAGCCCAAGGTCGGCGGTTCAAATCCGCCCCGAGCCATTCCGAAAATGTCGAGTAACAGCTTATCTGTCATCGTTAACAAATTGTTGTCATCTTAACGAATTAACTGTCGCCTTAACAAATTGCTGTCGCTGAATAATCGTTAACAAATTAAATGTCATAATTACGAATCAGTTGCTCCTTTCAATCCACTTAAACCCATTATATACAATCGCATCGAGAAGTAAACTCATCTGCAACTATCTGTTTATCGATAGCTTTAGCCTCCTCTACACTATTACTTTTGATCGCACCGAGAATTAAACTCATCTGCAACTAGGAACAAACCGCTAGAATGCCTATTCTTACCACTCTTCTTGATAGTTTGATCCTGAAGAAACTGTTGGAAATAATGTAACTGTCTGTTATCGCAATAAACCTTAAAAGTTAATTTACTTAGTCCATTAAACCGAACACAGATACGCCCTTGATTATCAAGACTCCAAACAAGATTCTCATTAGTTTCATAGCTAACAGGATAAGGTAAAGACTTACTATCGGTGAGAAGATACTTCTGCCATAACTTGGCTTCATTTTCATCTTTAGGTACATTTTGAGACGCAGTGATAAGAGTATTTAACCATTGTTGATCACTTAAATTTCTACCTTTAGGTAATCTGGCTTCAATCTGCTTTTCCAGTCTCTCTATTTGTATCTCCGTCTTGCGGTAAAGTTTGTCAAATTTATCCCTTTGTTCAGGTTGAGTAGGTATCTTTTGATTATGCTTAATCAAATAAGTGATAGCCGTTTTTTCTAAAATATCACTACTGTCACGATGCCTTTGAAATAAATACTTATGCTTTTCTTCTGTTTATTATAGATGAGTGTCATAGATCTGCGTGGGGTAAATGGTCATTAGTTTTAACTCGTAATCCTTCTGCGGTGCAAATTGGTTTAACTGCTACTCCTCGCAAGTTAGAGACTACCGAAGACACTCCCGAAGTGAGGGAAGATTTACAGATTACGGCGGATAATGTCCGTTATTTTGGTGAGCCTGTTTATGAGTATGATATTGGGCAAGGTATTGAGGATGGTTATTTAGCGGTTTGTTCTATTCACCCTCGTAATATCAATTTAGATCATACTGGGATTACTATTGAGGAGATTTTGGCACGAAATCCAGTGGATAGTATTACAGGGCAACCCGTCACTGAGGAGGAGATTCGAGAGCGTTATGAGTGTACTAGCTATGAGCGTCGCATAGAGCTTCCAGATCGAGTTTTAGTGATGTGCCAAGACTTATTCTCGGCTTTAGTACAAAGGGGCAAACCTGAGCAAAAAACTGTTATCTTCTGTGTCAGTGATAAACACGCTGATGAGGTGGCTATTACCATGAATAATATTTATGTGGATTGGTGTGGTCAAAATAACCGTCAGCCTTTGCCTGATTATGCTTTTAAATGCACTGCAAAAAGTTCTGGTAATGATTATTTACCTGATTTAAAGGAGTCTTCGAGAAGTCATTTTATCGCTACTACGGTTGATTTGTTGACGACTGGGGTGGATGTACCTCCGTTGGAAAATATCGTTTTCTTTCGTTATATGCGATCGCCCCTCACTTTTTATCAGATGATTGGTAGGGGTACAAGGTTACATCCGCCTTCGGGTAAGTTGATGTTTCGAGTTTATGACTATACCAATGCTACTCGTTTATTTGGGGTGGAGTTTTTGACTAAGTTATCACCCCGTAAGGATGATAAGACAGGCAATAAAGTTAAGGAGAAGGGCGGTAGTTATAATGTGGAATCTCAAAAAATTATTACTGTGGAAGGTTTTGATGTACGCATTAGTGCAGGGCAAAAGTCTATTTTAACGATGGTAAATGGTGAGACGATTCCGGTGAGTGTGGAGGAATACCGAGAAAGGTTAGGGAAACGGTTAATGGAGGAGGTGTCGAATATCGCTCTATTTCGAGAGATTTGGATTAAGCCTAATACCCGTAATCAGTTAATGAGTATTTTACCTGATGGGGGGCGATCGCCTCTAGTGTTAAGAGCAGTATCGGAGTTGGAAGACTATGATTTGTTTGATATTCTAGGGGAATTGGGTTATGGTATTCAGTTACGCACCCGAAAACAACGGGCAGAAGCCTTTGAGTATAAGCAAGAAAAATGGTTAGAAATGATGCCAGAAGCCACCGGAGCGACTATAAAAGCCATTACAGCTCAATTTGCTCAAAATGGTACGGAAGAGCTAGAAAACCCTAAATTATTTCAGTTACCAATGGTGAAAAAAGCAGGGGGAATCGGTGCTTTAAAAGAGTTTGGCGATCCTAAAGAGTTATTATTAGACACTAAAATGAGGTTATTTGCGGCATGATTTGATCCCCCCTAACCCCCCTTAATAAGGGAGGAATTTTGTCGGATGGGCGATCGTGCTACCATTAGAACAGATGTTTTATTAATAACATAAGAGGAAAAAATTATGACCAGTTTAATGTTAAAAAAAGTAATTGAAGAAGTTAATCAACTAGATTTTGATGACCAGTTAGATTTAATATTATATCTAAAAAATAAAACGGAAAAGTTTAATAAAAATACTATTATCAATAATGATTTTATTAGTCAAAATGATGATATTCTAGGGGGTGAACTTTGCATTAAAGGTACTAGAATATCTGTCGAATCAGTATTAGAAAATTTGGCTTCTGGACAAACTAAAGAACAATTAATTGCTTCTTATCCTAGTCTTTCTTTAGATGCTATTGAAGGTGCGATCGAGTTTGCTCAATCTTTAGATAATGATCATTATTTAAGAAAATTATTTGATTCTTTTATCCAAAAATATTAATAAATTAATGGAGAGTTAATTTGATGAATGATGTGATTTATAAAAATATTATTAATGAATTTAAACAATTAAATTTTAATGAACAATTAGACTTAATTACTGATTTAATTAAAAATGACTAGAAATAAGCACAATTTGCCTGATGGTTGGCAATGGGTTAAATTAGAATCGGCTTTAGCTTTACCCTCTGCTTATCTGCGATCGCACTTCCACAGTGAAGAGGCTAAATCTTGGAAGCAAGTTAAATTTAAAGATATATTAACATCTATTCAAAACGGAATTTATAAAACTGCGGATTTCTATGGTAGTGGTTATCCTTTTCTGAGAATGTATAACATTCAGAATAATTCATGGCATTTAACAATGTCTGAAATAGCAAAAATAACTTTAACGAAAGATGAATTGAATAAATATTGTTTACAAGAAGGAGATCTTCTTATTAGTCGAGTTAATAGCCATGAACTTGTTGGTAAGTGTGCATATATTCAATATGATTTAAGTAATTATGTTTATGAAAATATGTTGATACGTCTAAGATTATCTCAATCTGTTAATTCTCTTTTTATTGCACAACAGATCAATAGTTTCAATATTCGTAAACAAATTCAGTCAGTCGCAAAGAGAGCTATTGGACAATCTTCGATCAACTCTAAAGACATTGGTAACTTAATATTATTAATCCCATCATTAGAAAGACAGAGAGAGATTGCGATCGAGCTTAACGAAAAGATGAGAGAATGTGAGAAACTGAAACAGGCATTACAAGAGCAGTTAGAGACAGTTAATCAACTACCATCCGCCTTATTAAGACGTGCCTTTAGGGGGGAATCATAAAATTAGGAGAAATATCAATGAATAAACCTTATCCCCAAGAAACATTTACTAATGCCCTCGTTACCTATACCCTTGAACTAGAGGGAAAAATCTATATCTTTGAAAATGTCCCCGCTAGAATTTGCCAAGAAACAGGAGAGCGATTATTTAGCCCTGAAACTGTTGAGAAAATACAACAAATAATCTGGGATAATAAGCCACCGCAGAAATATATTTAAACACCCGTTTATGAATTTGCTACCCCTTAAATGTCACAAAAGGGGAAGTAAACGCAAACGAATACGGTTCGCGTCAACTGTAACCACTGCCCCTTTCAATAAATCATCCTGACATTGAGGCAAAATAGATAATAATAATTCACTCATCGCAACCGCCTTTAATCTTTCAATGCGAATACGAATTACTGAAGGAGAAGTAGCTTGACTAAGAGCTAATAAAGTATGAAAATCAGCATCGAGAGTGACAACAGTTCGTTTTTCTTGTTTTGCTCTTGCCAAAATTTCCTCATCTTCTGCGGTAGAATAGCCGATGTCTGCCACATGAATAGTATCAATTCCTCTCTGTGATAACATCTGAGCCGACGAACGGGGCAACCCTTGATCAAGCAATAACTTTATCTTCATTGCCTAACTCAATAACTCGATCTTCAAAATAACTGGAAGCGAAAATTAATGCCTGTTGGATGTCTTCTTCTTGCAATTCTGGAAATTCTTGAAACAACTCCGTGCGATCGGGATAAGTAGCTAATAACTCAATAACCCGTTTTACCGTTAAGCGTAAGTTACGGATGCAAGGTTGGCCATTCATCTGTTTAGGATTAAAAGTAACTCTATCTAGTCTCATCTCGTTCAGGTAAAATAACTGATGGCTGTATTCAGTTTAACTCACATTTTTAATAAAACATTCTTGAATTTTAGTTTTATTTCAAAAAAACAGCTTTTAGTGAAATAAGAAAGAAAAAATAAACTCTTATTTCAATTTTCTGCTATACATTACTGATAATATCTTGAACTATGACTAAAAATAACATCAAACAATTTAACACCCAACAAAGCCTCAACAGCTATATTAAAGGTATCTGTGACATTATGAGGCGATCGAACTGTACCAGTGCCTTACAATACGTTCCCGAATTAACATGGTTGTTATTTTTGCGTATCCTTGATGACATCGAACAACAAGAAGCCGAAGGCATGGAAGTATTAGGCTTAGACTTTCATTACTCCCTTAAATACCCTTATCGTTGGCAAGATTGGGCATCTCCTAACGGCACAAAACGGCTAGAGTTAACCATGAGTGGCAACTTAGGGGATTTTATGAACTTCGTTAACGGCGGTTACGACAATGACGGTAAACCCTTTGGTTTGTTACCCACCCTCAAAACCTTAAAAGATCAACCGAAAGCCACTCCTAGACAAAAAATTATCAGCGAAGTTCTCTCCGCTACCGATAAAGTAAGAATTGATAGTGAGCGTAACTTACTAGATGTTTTGGATAAAGTCCACGAAATCCGCAACGTTGACGATACCCACATCTTCCCCATATCCCAAGTATATGAAGGATTACTGTTGAAAATGGGGGAGAAAAATAATGATGGTGGGCAATTCTTCACTCCTAGAGAAGTCATAAGGGCGATTGTCACTACCATTGATCCCCAAATAGGAGAAACCGTCTATGATCCAGCCAGTGGTACAGGAGGCTTCCTTGCTCAAACCTACGAACATATTAGCAATCAATTAGGGGATGACATCACCGCCGAACAATTAGAGACGCTTAAACATCAAACCTTTTACGGTAGAGAAAAAGAAAACCTGATTTATCCCATCGCCTTAGCGAACCTTATGTTACACGGTATTGATCAACCGAACCTATGGCATGGTAACACCTTAACAGGTAGTGCCGTCTATGGCGACTTGTTTAAAAATGCCCCTCAATTATTTGATGTTATCCTCACTAATCCGCCCTTTGGTGGTAAAGAACATAAAGAAGTACAGGCAAAGTTTAGTTATAAAACCAGTGCCACTCAAGTTCTTTTTTTACAACACTTAATTGACAGTCTCAATCATAACGGTAGATGCGGAGTCGTGTTAGATGAAGGGGTATTATTCCGCACCAATGAAACCGCCTTTGTGCAAACCAAGAAGAAACTACTCAATGATTGTGATTTATGGTGTATTATCAGCCTTCCTGCGGGGACATTTGCGGCGGCTGGAGGGGGAGTTAAAGCCAATATTCTATTTTTCACCAAAGGTAAACCCACTGAGAAAATTTGGTATTATGACTTATCTGAGGTGAAAGTTACTAAACGTCAACCCCTAACCTCTAAACACTTTGAGGAATTTTTAGAGTTACTCCCTGATAGACAAGACAGTGAGAGAAGTTGGACTGTTACCCGTGAGGAAATAGAACAGAAAAACTATGATCTCAAAGCCGTCAATCCAAATATAAAAGTAGAGGAGGACGATCGAACCCCTGAAGAACTGATACAATTCATAGAAACTAAAAGTCAAGAAGTACAACTTGTACTAAATAATCTAAGAAAAGGATAATGTCAGAATCTTTACCTTCAATCCCCTCATATCAGTCTTTGATGTTGCCCATATTAACTATTGTTGCTGACGGAAGTGAATATAAATTATCAGAAGTCAGACAAACATTAGAAAATAAATTAGGGCTTAGTAACGAACAACTAGACTTAAAGTTACCTAGTGGCAGACAGTCTGTTTTTAGTAACAGAGTGGGTTGGGCAAAGACTTACCTTAAAAAAGCAAAGTTAGTTGACTATCCTAGGTATGGACATTTACAAATAACTGAAAGAGGACAAGAACTCTTAAAGTCTGATCCGATTTTCTATTTTTTCTCTCTGCCAATCAGCTTCTGTTGCAGATATATTCTGACTCATAAATATTCTCTAAGCTAAATTATTAATTTTTAATTTCTAATAGATTTTAGCTTTTCCATTTGATATTACAACCAAGACTCGGTTTTTGATCAGGATTAATGGGCTTACCTACTAATAAAGATGCGATCGCATCTCGTAAATCTTTTCCTGTTACAGGTATATCTAAACTAGGACGACTATCATCTAATTGTCCTCTATATACTAACTTAAAATCGTCATCAAATAAATAAAAATCAGGGGTACAAGCCGCTTGGTAGGCTTTTGCTACCTCTTGGGTTTCATCATAGCAAAAAGGAAAATTAAAGCCGAGTTTCTCTGCCATTTGCTTTAAATTTTCAGGGGAATCATCAGGGTAATTTTCTGCATCGTTACTACTAATTGCCACAATGCCTAAATTTTGATTACCATAGTCATGACCAATTTTGGCTAATTCTTGCTCAATGTGTTTCACAAATGGACAATGTTGACAAATAAACATCACCAACAACCCCTTGCATCCCTGAAAATCTCTCAGAGAAATTATTTTCCCTGATACCGTATCGAGTAAACTAAAATCAGGTGCGATCGTACCTAATGGTAACATAACTGATGGTGTTCGAGCCATAAAGCAATTAATAACTAACAATTAACAATGAGTCGGTTTCAGGTGTCAGGTGTCAGGAGAATGAAGAATTAATTTTCTCCCCACTCCTCACTCGCCACTCCCTACTCCCCAATATCCTATCATGAAGCTACCTAAACCAAAAATGAGTCTTAATACCCGATTGCTTCTGTCTCACTTAGCGGTGATGATGGTAGGGTTGAGTACATTTGTCTGTATCGCCAAAGTATCTTCCCCTCAATTTTTTATACTACGGCTAGAACAGTTGGAAAGAAGGGGTTTTATCACATTTAGATCCGCTAGAACCTATTTAATTGATGGTTTCCAAACTGCTTGGAATCGTAGCACATTTTGGTCTTTTATTGTGGGTGGTGGCAGTGCTGGATTTTTGAGTTACTGTCTCAGTCGTCGTATTATGAAGCCTTTACAGCAAATGAAGGAAATTACCCAACAGTTTGCGGCAGGGAATTTAAAGGAAAGAATGCCCGAAAGCGATATTTTAGAGTTAAATCAACTTAGTATCAGTTTTAATCGTATGGCCAGTTGCTTAGAAGATGTAGAAAGTCGGCGACGGGATTTAGTTAGTGATTTAACCCATGAGTTACGCACCCCTTTAACAGTGGTTAGAGGATATTTGGAGGAGTTAGCAGGAGGAGAAATAGAACCTTCTCTTCAATTATATGCTAATTTAGTGAAAGAAACTAAGCGATTAGAACGTTTAACCCACGATTTACAGGAATTATCAAAAGCAGAAGCTGGTTATCTGCCTATTAATTCAAAATCTGTCAATTTACTTCCTTTATTAAAAAATTTAATTTCTCGATTTTCTGACCAATTACTAGAAGAAGGGCCTACTTTAAGCCTTGATTCCCCTGAAAGTTTGCCTTTAGTTATAGCAGATCTCGATCGCACTGAACAAATTTTAGTTAACCTTATTGGTAATGCCATCAGACATACGGAAACAGGAGAGATAAAGATTAAGGTGGTAGAAAAAGTCTCTTATCTGTGGTTAGAAGTGATTGATACAGGTGTTGGTATTCCTCAAGAAGATTTACCCCATGTTTTTGAAAGATTTTGGAGAGGCGATCGCTCTCGTTCGAGTTATTCTGGAGGTAGTGGTATTGGTCTAGCTATTTCTAAGAAACTGGTAGAATTACAAGGAGGGAAAATAGAAGTAAAAAGTGAATTAAACAAAGGTACTATTTTCCGTTTTTCTCTACCCTTGAGTAAATAAACTCAATTCGATATAAAATTTATGGGTTAGAAATAATAATAAATTTACTCTTTAATCAATTAATAATATTCTTTAAATTAATAATGAATGACAAAACAAACCAAGCCCTAGCTTTACTAAAAAGTTATAGTTGCTTACAATTAAAAACCATTAAATCAGAACAAGAAAAACAAGAATTAGAATCAAGTATAAAACTAATTGTCAATCTTTCTGATGAGCAAAATTTTGGCATTTGTGCGTCTAATTCTCTCGAAGCCTTTAATACTCTAAAAAATTATTTGAAAGCCCTAGGCTATGAAGAAAATATAGACATAGAAAAAAGCACAGAAAATAAACCCGTTTATTTAAAGTTTAGTACCGAAAGAAAATCTTATCATATTAGCGATTATTCAGGAGATTATCGAGGAGTTTTGATTACTATTTTTGCCGATTTCAATGAAGAAATTATTGGTACTTATGGGCATTTTCCCCTTAATTTATTCAATTAATTAGGATTTGATGAAAAATCTGTGTCGCCGAGGGTAGGCGAGAGGTAATCATTAAATAAGTGCGTAAAGCCAGTTAATATATATTCTGATAAACCATTACTTATAATGATCAATAATAATTATGCCTTTAATCAAAGTTCAAACATCTATAGCCAATCCTGATCAAGAAAAAGTCAAAGATTTATTGAAGAATTTATCCAGTAAATTAGCCAAACATTTAGGTAAGCCAGAATCTTATGTAATGACAATATTTGAATCTGATTTACCCATGAGTTTCGCAGGTACTTTTGACCCTGTTTGCTATTTAGAAATTAAAAGTGTTGGTACAATGAGTTCTAGTCAAACTAAGACAATGAGCGAAGATTTTTGCAACATTATAAATAATAATTTAGGTGTGTCTAAAAATCGTATATATATCGAATTTGCCGACGCAAAAGGATATTTATGGGGCTGGAATGGATCGACTTTCTAAGTTATCATGTCCTTGATTATTGAAGCTGTGGCGGGAGCTAGTAAAACACCATTACGATAATGTCCCGTTGCTAGGATAATATTATTATAGGGTTCTAGTTTTTCAATTATAGGTGCAGATTTCCCCTCGGGACGTGGTCTTTTCCCTGTCCATGATAACATGATGGGAGCTTGAGCTAAACTGGGACAAAATGCGATCGCATCTGAGCGTAAATTCTTTAATAATTGGTCTTTTGCAATGACTTTCCCCTGACTATCGGGAAATTCAACGGTTGCCCCTAACCAAAACTCATGATTACCCATAGGGGCGATATGAATATCATTTCCTGTAATTACTGGATTAAAACCATCTTTACTTTGCCATTGGTCATATTTTACTAACAATGCTTGTCCTAATACTGGTTTAATTTCGATGGGTATATGCAGTGATTCTAATAGAGAAGAAGTACCTAAACCCGTTGCTATAATTACTATATCTGCAGATAAAGATTGATTTTCTAAAATAACTTCAGTATGATTTTCCGAACAGATATTCAAACCCTTAACTTTCTCTCCGAAAATACATTTAACTCCTTTCATCGATGCACCTTTAACAAGGGCTTTAGTTAAAAATGTCGGACTAACCTGCCAATCATCAGGGGAATACACAGCCCCAACTATCGAAGAAGTGTCAATTTCTGGACAATGAAATTTTAATAAAGATTGATCCCAAATATCCAATTTATAGCCCTGAGAAGCCCTAAATTGAGCTAATTTTCCATATCTTTGAAGTTCATCCTCTGTAAATAATAACTTGACAATACCCTGTGAATTATGGGGAATTGATAAACCTGTGAAATTTTCCAATTCAGAAATCAAAGTTTTATATCGCTTAAGACTTAATTCCCTTAACTTCCACGCTCTCCCTTTCGTTTTAAGACTAATAATTGCCATTAAGATTCCTAAAGCCGCCCCTGTTGCCCCCGTGCCGGGATTTTTTTCATCGATTAAGGTTATATCAAATTCAGAATTATTACTAAGCTCATATGCGATCGCACTTCCTACAATACCACTACCGACAATAATAATTTTTTTCATTACTTTGATAATCTCATACACAATAGGCACAACTTTAATAGAGTTGTTGCGAAATAAAGGGATGAAGTTTTAATTCCAAATATTGAATAAAATTGATAATATCTTTCCCCTTCCTGATTTTATTTTATGCTACTTCTAAGTAGAAATTCCATAATCCACACCCTGTCACCATTAATTTATCATCAAACTCCGCTTTTCTATTTCTATAAGTTGACGATACTGCATTGTATCGCTGAAACTCCTGAAAAGGCATTTTCACATCTGACTCTTTCCCTGGATAATTGCCGATTTTCTTCTTTGTGTTTCAATCCAATTTAATCCAGCTTCCTCTCCAGCACTAAAGATGAGCGTAGTGCCTTTTACTAAAATACCAATAGCCCCAGAAAGATCATCAACATTCTCTGCTTCTTGCTCAAAATTATGCTCTTCGGAAAGGTTCTTCGTGTTATTAAGAATCTCAATGTAGTTGCTATATACATCTTGTTCGGCATTCGCCTTCAACTTTTTGGCGGCACAACTGCAAACAGATTTACTATTACCTATTTCTGTACAATATTCTATCACTATTGGATCTCCGCCCACCAATCCACTACAGGCAACAAGCCCCGAATGAAGAATAATTGAAAAATAAAAGCTGAGTCGTCTCATATCTTATGTCCTGATTGCAATTTTATGGTTAAATTGGTGTGTTATTTTGGTTCTATTTATTTATCCAATTCAAACTGATCATTTATGCAACAATGAGCAAAAATAATTTCTCCCAATCCTTCCAAATCGATTAATTAACTGTGTGTTAAATGTTTTGTCACTAAAATCAATCCTTCCACCACTTTGGCAAAAAAGTCTAAATCCAGACTAGCAATAGTGTCGCTATGTTTATGATAGTTAGGGTTTCGCAAAAACGCAGTATCGGTCAACAATAAGCCGTCATAACCACATTCCCAGAAGGGAGAATGATCACTCAAAGTTATTTCAGGAAAACTAGCCCCCCTATCAGGCACACAGAGAAACCTTGTCGGTAAATGACGACTAAAAATTTTATTCATCTCCTGTACCAGTAAGTATATTTCCTGATTAGCAACGAGGGCTAAATAATCACCTTTACTACCAAATAAATGATACATCTCAGGTTGAGGATAATTTTGAACCTCACTGGTAAAACCTAACATTTCCAATGAAATCATTAACTTCAAAGGTTGTTTTTGCTGTTTTAACTGTCGTGCTAAAGCCTTACTTCCTCTCATGCCCCATTCTTCCTGATCAAATGCCACTAACCACAGAGAGTGATTTAAAGATTGTTGGGCAAATATTTCCGCCAGTTGAAGTAAAGCCACCACCGCCGTGCCGTTATCATCTGCTGCCGCAGTATCTGGTACACCGTCATAGTGGGCACCAATGAGAATCGGAGCTAATTGGGGACTATTGCCTTCGAGTTTAAGGATTAGGTTACAGCCTTCCATTTCCATACTAGGAAAAATATGCTTTTCAACTTTTCCACAGGCGTTTAATTTTGTTTCAATATATTCCTGTACTTTGTGATAACCCCAATTATTCCAGACGGGATGACGGGGAATGCAAATAGCTTCTAATTCCTTCTCTAAGGTTGATAGACTAAAGTTGTAGGACATGACTTTCATTTAGTGTTGTCATTATTTGTATCATAAAACAAAAAAATAGGACATTATATTGCAAATTGTTAAGACAAAAATATTTTTTTCCTACTACTGCATAATTTAACCAAAATAACTGGATAAATATATAGAAACGAAAAACATAAAATTTACTGGAGAAATTAACCATGACAGAACAAAATGTATCTCAAAAACCAATTATCAAACCTGCAATTACACGGAAAGGAAATCTCGATGTTGAGAAAATTAAAGTAGGGGAGCATTTAGCAGAAATTCAATACTATAAAGTAGTTAAAGTTAACCCTAAAACCATTAAAGTTGTTAGTGATAAGGGAGTAGAATCAAATATTGATAAAGATTTAGTTTTAGAAATGTATTCAGCTAGTCAATATCAAACAGAAAAATATATTAATCGCACAGAAATCAACAATATTTTAACGAATATAGGACAACAAATATTTACTGTTAACTTCAATAAACAAGTTAAACCAGCCGATATTAAAAATAAGCTATTAACTGCCATTAAAGACGAAGAGGGAAATCCCCTTAGTTATGAAGATATTGAGAAAAATTTGAAGACAATTAGTAAAGATTTAAACAAGGGAGAGGAAAGAACTTTAATTGGTTATTTATTAGAAATTAATAATGAAATGGGTAGAAGCAGTGCCATTGATTTGGAAATAGAAAGAGGTAAAAATCGCTTACGTCAAATAGATCACCGTACCATTAATTATTTAATCTTTAAAAATACAAAATATATTGTTAAATAACTTATAAGGATCTCAAATATCTGAAGTTTTATAACAGCGAGAAAAAATCCCTAAAAATACTAATTAAGTTAATAAAAAAACAATAGGTTAAAATGAATAACTTACCAGACTTTAATCCTTTTGGTTATAAACTAATTAAACAATTAAATCATAATCTTCAAGGGGGAAGAATTACTTACCAAGCTATTGATTTAAAAACTCAGCAATCCGTTGTGATTAAACAATTTCGCTTTGCTACCACAAACAATTGGGATAGCTATAAAGAAATTGAAAGAGAAATAGAAGTTTTAAGAGAGTTAAATCATTCTGGTATTCCTCGCTATATTAGCCAATTTGACTCCGAAGAAGGATTATGTTTAGTTCAGGAATATAAATCCGCTCAACCATTATCTAGTTTTACTACTTTAAGTTTAGAAGAAGTAACGAATATTGCTAAACAACTCCTCGACATTCTAGTTTATTTACAAGAAAGATTACCCCCTATTTTTCACCGTGATATAAAACCAGAAAATGTTTTAATGGATCAAAACAAAGAAATCTATTTAGTAGATTTTGGTTTAGCGAAAATTGGTCATCAAACAATGGCATTAAGTACGATGATGGGAGGTACTTTTGGATTTATGCCTCCTGAACAATTGCATAATCAACAATTAACCGAAGCCTCTGATTTATACAGTGTTGGTATGACTTTAATTTGTTTAATTACTAATACTAAATCAGGAGATGTAGGCAGTTTAATGGATCTTTCAAGTAATAGGGTGATGTTTGATAAAAAGATGCCTAATGTGGGTGTTCATTTTGTCAACTGGTTAGAAAGAATGGTTGAACCTAATCCAAGTTTGCGTTATCAAAATGCTAAAATGGCTTTGGACGCATTAGAAAAAAAATCAATTATTACTAGAGAAAATTTTAAAAAAGAAAGGTTGACTTTTACTTTTCTCTTTGTCAGTTCTATTATCATTATTACTACACAAACAGCGTTTGCTTTTATTTACACTTTTATTAGTATTTTTATAGTTATATCCTTGGTTTATATCAGGTTTATAAAATCAGTTAATTATACAGTAAAAAAACAACTTAATAGTAGAAAAAAAGAATTACAAAAAGAACGAATCAAGATAACAAAAGCTATAGAAGGTGAGAAAGATAATGTTAGTCAAAAATTAATAGAACAACAGCAAAAACAAAGACAATTATCAAATCAAGAAGAAGATGAAATTATCCGAGTAAATAAACCTTTAGAACAAAGAATTTCTAATATAGAAAGAGAATTGAGTCAGTTACAAAATAATAAAAATCAAGAAATTAGTCAAGAGTTGAAAAGAATACAAAATGATTTTATTAATCGTGAACTTAATCAACCTATTAATCCTGATTCGGTGGAGGGTATTGGTCAAAGATTCTTACAAAGATTGAATAATGCAGGTATTGTTCGAGTTTGTGATATTAGTTATTATCGTGCTAGAAATATTAACGGAATAGGGGAAGTAAGGGCTTCTAATTTGGTTAATTGGCGACAACAAGTGGAAGCAAACGCCAGAAATAATGTTCCTAGAATATTACCTTTCTATCTTCAAGAAAAAATCGATAAAAAGTATTTAGATTTGTCTAATCAATTAAGTGAAGAGAAGGTAAAATTAAGAGAAAATATTAGGATTAATCAAATTAATATTAATCGTAAATATAAACTAGAACAAGAAAGAATTTTAGATGTAATAGTAAGAATAAAAGAACAAGAAACACACTTAGAAAATAGTCTATCTATGCAAAAACAAGAAAATCAGTTGATGATGGTAAAACAAGAATTAGATCGTGTTGCTGAACAGTTGGAAGTTTATCGTCAGTGGACTTTTTCTCGTTATCTAATTAGTTTCCTTTTATTTCGTTCTGAAATTAATATCAAAAATTGATCTTTGACCATTTTTATTATCTTTATTTCCACTTTTAATATTCATAATTAAAGTTAGTATATTTACCTAAAATGAACAAATTTATTCTTAAACCAACAGACGAAAATTTAGAACGCCTTAAAAAAGTTAAAGGAACAACAGTTTATTGGCATACAGCCGATTTTTTCAGATATGATTCTGCGATTGAAGATGAATTATCTGTTATTTTTGATGCTTATAGCGATGTTTTTTGGGGATGGAACACTACTGACAAAACAGAATTCTCGAATTGATGGCACAAGGAAAATCGAATCAAGAAATTGCCAAAATGCTTTACATTACTTCTGGTACGGTTAGAGTACATACTCATTTTATGATTCAAAAATTAGGAGTATGCGATCGCACTCAAGCTATTCTTTTATTTCACAATTTTTCTTAATGAATGAACCAGATTGAAATTCATGAAAATTGATGGGCAATACCCATACCCATCCTATAAAATTTTTAATTAACAGCTATTCTGGCTTTTTTTTGAACAAAATCATTGATTTTCCCTTCATTTTCTCTTGATTTCGGCACTAACCACTTACCAAATTGGGCATAAAGGGCTGGTATCACCAATAAAGTTAAGGCTGTAGAAGTAAATAACCCCCCCAAAACGACGATCGCCAAAGGTTGTAGTATTTCATTACCTGCACCACTAGCCATGGCTAAAGGCAACATCCCCAAAGCCGAGGTTAAAGCCGTCATTAAAATAGCGTTTACCCTTTCTAAAGAGCCTTTATACACTACCACTTTCACAGGAATATCTTGGCTAAATTTTTGATTATAGTTATCCACCAATAGTAAGCCATTCCGTACCGCTACCCCAAAAAGGGTAATAAAACCGATTAGAGATGCGATCGAAATTACCCCTCCTGTTAACATAATGGAAACGATACCCCCCACTAAAGCTAAAGGTAGGTTTATCATAATGGCAATGGTAGCAGGTAAAGATTTCACAGAGAAAAACATGAGAATCATAATAACTACCGCCGCCAGAATACTATAAAGGAGTAAGTTATTAGTGGCATTTTGTTCCGCTTCAAATTGTCCACCATATTGGATAAAATAACCGTTAGGTAATTGGACTTTTTCTCGGATAGCCTTTTGAATATCACCGACAACACTACCTAAATCACGCTCGGCGACGTTGGTAGAAACCACAATTAAACGAGAGACATCTTCCCGGTTAACCACATTCGCACCCATGCCATATTCTACTTTCGCAACGGTTTGCAAGGGTATCATATCCCCTGTCGGGGTTTTAATGGGAATTGAGCCAATAGCGTCTAAGTTATTCCGAGCAGATTCGGGTAAACCTACCATAATATTAACTAATTGCTGATTTTCGGGGACTTGAGAGACAATTTGACCATTTAAAGCCGTTTCTACCACTTCCGAAATTGCCGACATGGTTAAACCATAATTAGCCGCCGCTATTCTGTCATAATTAATTTGGACTTGACGAATAGGTAATTGAGGTTCTAGTTGTAAATCCACTACTCCTTCGATGGGTGCGATCGCATCTCTGACTTGTTCACCAATTTTACGCAATTCTACCAAATCCGAGCCAAAAATTTTAACGGCGATCGCACTTCTGACTCCTGATAAGACTTCATCCATACGATGGGAGATAAAACCACCAATATTAGGGGCAACACCGGGCAACTTGAGAAATTCCTCCCGTAACTGTTGTACACTTGCTTCTCTATTTTTTAAGGCTAAATCGCTTAATTCTACGTCAACGTGAGCCATATTTACTCCCGCACCATCCGCATCCCCCGGTGCCCTTCCAGCCCTTACTTGTACCCACTCATATAATGGATTCCCTTCTAGTGATTTAGAAAGTGCCATTCCTGCTCGATTCGTCATGTCAAGGGAAACTCCGGGGAATAACACCATAGAGTTAACCATCGATTTTTCTTGAAATTCAGGTAAAAATACCCTTCCCAAAGAAGGTGCGATCGCAATAGTTGCCACCAAAGAAGCCAAAGCAACGCTCAAAATTAATTTAGGTGCTTGGAGGGCAATATTTAATAAAGGGCGATAAAGTCTTTCCGCTAAACGGGAGATAAAAGTACCCTCTTGAGGTAGCCTTTGGTTAGCTAATAAAATGGTACATAAAGCAGGAGAAAGAGTCATCGCCACCATCGTAGAAGCCACAATGGATAAGAGATAAGCAAAACCCATCGGGGCAAAAATACGCCCTTCTACCCCCGTTAAACTGAAAATAGGGGCAAATACCACGATAATAATTACCGTCGAAAAAATTACCGCCAATCGTACAGCAACAGAGGTATCATAAACCACTTGAAAAGGATGTTTCGGCGCACCGATAGCCTGATTTTTCCTTAACCCACGATAGCAATTTTCCATATCTACAATGGAATCATCTACCACAGATCCGATCGCAACTACCAAACCCCCTAAAGTCATGGTATTAATCCCTAAACCAAAGGCTTTCATCAACATTAAGCCAATCAAAAGAGATAAAGGAATCGCGCTGAGGGTAATAATTGCCGTGCGCCAATTCATCAAAAATAAAAGCATTACCACAGAAACAATAATAATCCCCTGAAGTAACGAACCACTAACATTACGAATAGCAGAATCAATGAAATTTGCTTGGCGAAAAGTTCTAGCTATCTGCACATCCGCAGGAAAAGTGCCTTGTAAAGACTCAATTACCCTTTCTACTCCCTTCGTCACAGTGGGGGTATCCACATCAGGTTGCTTGTTAATCATCAATACCACCGCAGGTTGCCCATTAAAACTAGCATCCCCCCGTTTTAAAGCCGAAGCAGTTTTCACCTCCGCCACATCTTTCAGCAAAATGGGCTTATCCCCTTGCACTTTCACTACTGACTGCTGTAAATCTTCAATAGATTTAATCTGCCCAATACCTCTAATTAACAATTCTTGCCCACCACCAATTAAAAAACCACCGGGGGCGTTAGAATTTGCTCCCCTTGTGGCTTGAGTCACCTCATTGAGGGAAACATTGAGAGATTTTAATTTATCAGGATTAACTAAAACTTGCTCTTGTCTTTCATCACCACCATAAATGGTAACTTGAGAAACTCCTGCTACAGATAAAATTTGATTGCTGAGGGTAGTTTCCACTAAACGGCGTAAATCCATTAATGATGTTTGCCCTTCACCATTAACCGTAAAAGCGTATTGTAAAATAGTCCCCAATGGAGACACTAAAGGCGAAATTTCTGGGGTATGAGTGCCTTCAGGTAATTGACTTGTTACCTGTTGCAATCTTTCCGTTACCGCTTGTCTCGCTTTATAAATATCCGCATCTTGGTCAAATACAACTTGTACCATCGATAATCCCACCTTAGAGGACGATCGCACCGTAGTAACACCGGGTAAACCATTTACCGCACTTTCAATGGGTACAGTAATTTGAGCTTCTACTTCTTCCGGTGCAAGTCCAACAGCTTCGGTTTGAATATCTACTTGAGGAGGGGCAAACTGGGGAAAAACATCTAAGGGCATTTGAGTTACACTAATCACCCCCCAGATAGTAACAAAAATGGCGGCGATAACGATAAACCATCTTTGGGCGATCGAATTTTTCAGTATTTGATTGAGTAATGAGTTGAGCATTGCTAAAAAATATTAATATAGGTTCGTAGTGAGGGCTTTAGCCCTTATTTTCATGGACGTATATAAGCCTTAAAAGGCTTACCACAAACCAATTTATTCTTCGGAAGTGTAATTATATTGACTATTAGATTTTTTTTTATTTCCATCACCTGTAAAAGCAGAAATGGTAAATAAACCGATTAATCCAGCTATACCTAAGCCACCAATGGCGATTAATGTTTTAAAAATGGGAAATCCTGCGGATTTTTCGCTATTTTCTCCAGAATTCACGAGATTTCCGTCTTTATCATGACTATGGGGTATTCCCTGTTGATCAGCTTGTGCGTGGGTAGTATTATCGGTAATTATTGGCTTACTGGTAGTTGTTTCCTCAGTATTAGAAGTTGTTTCGGTGCTATCTGCACTTTGAGTTTTACGGGATTCTGCATAAAGGGATAAACTACCCTGAGTGACTAATTTTTCCCCGATGGATAATTCTTTGGTTACTTGAATAAAATCCCCTTCTGTTACACCAGTGGTTACTTCTACTGGTTCATAAAAATTGTCATACTGCACAAAAACTAATTGTTTACCGTCTGCATCCACTAAAGCAGTAACGGGAATCATCACCCCTACACTATCGCCGGATGCTTGTTCAATGGGTGTGACTTCAATGCCTAATAAGCTATCGGTTTCGGGTTTTACTTCTACTTTCTCAATGCCTCCTGTTGCCTGAAAATCATCTCCATGTCCGACATGAGCATAAGATATACTTGGAGTGCTGAAAATTAAACTAAGGCTTAAAATACTTATTAGTGATAATGATTTCATGGTAACTCCTCACTTGAGTTCGATAAATTGTCTTCATAGTTTGTCACAAGTGAGATGAAATTTAGATGAAATGAGCTTTTATGATCAATTATTTCTTAAAAGAGCAATAAAACCAGCTTGTTCAAAATGTTTATCATAAGCTAGAGCCTCAGATATATCCATTTCTTTCATAATGATAAAAGAAACACAATCAGTTAAACTCCATTGTTTATCAGGACGTTGTTTATATAATTCCAAACCATCTTGAAACTGTTGATCATTTTGGGCAACTATTATAATATTAGATTTCTGAGCAAGTTGTTCAATAAATTGAGTTGTGATTTTACGGAAATTTTCACCTCTTTTAGAAAATTCATTTAATAACTCAGCTAATACCATTTTAGTGGTGACAATAGTAACAGATTTCAATGATTGAGATAGTTTTTTCACTTGATTATGTAAATCATCATAAGGATTGAGTAAAGCAATCCAATAACCAGTGTCAGCAAATACTTTTTTCATTCTTATATCTTGTCTGATCCAGATAAATAATGATCTAAATTCTTCGATAAATCAGTCGGTAATTTTTGCCATTCCTGATCAGGTATTTGTTGACTAATTTTTTCGGCAATTTCCCAAATTTCTAAAGATTCATGATTGATATTTTCATTCTCTTTATTCATTGTTGATTTTTTGTTCTTATACTCTAAAAATTCAGCAAAATTCAGTAATTCTTGCTGTTTTTCTGGAGATAGTTGACGAAATTTTTTCATGATTAATTCTTCGTTTATTATGGCTTGAGTCATCCTTTTGAGCCTCCTATTTAATCCTCTAAATTTTCCTGACTATTTCTTTATTTTATCGTTCAAAGAGCAAACTCAGAGAAATCTCACCGTACTCATCTAATCTTGAAATTTTGACACTTTGTCTTTTGACATGAAAATCATTCAATGTCTATATTTTTGCTATTCTGAATTATTTGGTCAATTTTAAATGAGATTAGCCTTAAAAGACAAAAAACTAATTCAAATCGGTATTGCACCCCATGACGGTATCTTTTGCATCGGTATTTCACCTCACGGCTTAATTTCCATCGGTGCGATTCCTCATGGTGTAGTTTCGATCGGTTTAGTGCCTATGGGTGTTTTTTCCATCGGTTTAGTTTCTATGGGAATCTTTGCTTTCGGACAGATTACTATGGGGTTAATTACTTATGGAAAACAAGATATGAGTTTGATGCGATTAAATGTTGAACAGCAGGAGTCTGCACCTCTGAATCATCATAATCACCATTAATTTTGTTTATTTCTCCCTCGTATTATCTTTTCTGGTTTTTCAATTCTTGGGCTAAAAAATAACGATAAAGTTGAGGTAAATAAGGTGTCATGGAATTATCCTCTATTCCTCCCCCTAAACTTGTCCATACCCCGGATAATTCTTTCAATACTTCTTCTACTCGATCTTGTTTCAGTAAAGTTAATATATCAATATTCCATTGATGATGATCTTTGAGCCATTTATAAACTACTGCATCTTGATATTCTGGCTCAAAACTATAGCTAATACCATGATTACTTTTTTGGGGTGCAGGATGATATTTAGACGCTTTTTCTTGCCAAGTAAAATTTAAAAATTGATAACGACCTGCTGCTGTGCTACATTTTCCCTGATTAACTCTTGTTTTAATAGGAATACATTGGTTGGGATGTTGTTCTAAATTATGAACATGATCTCCACCATACAAAAGAAAATAAGAATTTTTATGATTCGATTCACTGGCAGAAATGGTTAGCATTAAGGCTCTAATATAGGGATCACCTCCTGACATTGCCAGTTGTGGTAATTCCGATACCAAAGGGTAATTTATGTCTAATTTTCTCTCTTTTTGAATGATTTGAATAATCGAAATAAATGCGATTATAAAAAATAAAGTTGATGCTATTTTAAGGGTTTTTGTAAGTTTATTTTGTTTGAGATTGTGTTTAAAATTGTTATGGGAAATAAGCATTATTTTTAAAATGGAAATATAAAAATATGGTATTGTTTTCAACTTTAACATGACTAAGATGAAATTGAGATGAAATGAGCTTTTAGATATTAGGGGGATGTTTGCCGATAGGATACAAAATTCGACGTAAATTGACTAATCCGTCTCTATTTAAACGTAAAACTTTGACTGAAACTCTACCTTTTGCAGTGATGCCAATGATTAAATCATAATTATTATTCCATTGAAAATGAGCTTCCCAATTATCTTTTCTAGGGTTAAATAAAGTAACTATTTGACCACTTAATTCCTCATATTCATCTGTTTTATTATATTTATAATTATTGCAACCTTGACAAGCTAAAGCTAAATTTTCTAAAGTTGTTTTACCTCCTTTGCTAACAGGAAAAATATGTTCAATAGAAAATCTTTGAGTAGCAAACTGCTCTTGAGATAAACAATATTCGCAACAGTTTTTAGCCCTTAATCTAACTATATTTTTCAGATCTTCTGTTAATTTATAATTACTCATTGTCAGTAGGTTTGATTTCTAATTCATCCATTAACTTTTCTAAAGAACATCCTCGTAAATTAGATAATTCTACTAAATATTTTAGGCGTTGATTTTGGTGGTTTTCTATCAATTCTGTTAATGTTAATAACTCCTCATATTCATTGTTATTTAATTCTTCTTTTTGTCTTTTTGTTATTAGTAATTGATACTTGTCTTGTATGTCTTTACTTAAAACTTCATTAATATTTAATAGTAATTCGGTTTCTTTATTCGATAAATGATTGGTCAATTTTTTTGCTCTAAATGCTATTATGTTTAGCATAAATTCTTCCATTTCAGTATTAGTTAATTGTTCTACTGCTTGTAGTAAATCTTCTTTTGACAGTTGAGCTTCTAATTTTATTTTTGGCATTAATTTTTTCTCCAAACTTTATTTTGATTATCATTTTATCAAGAAATTTTTGTCTTTTGACAAAAAACAGTTTAATATCAAGATCATCATTAACTTAATTACCTGAAACTATGCGAATTTTATTAGTAGAAGATGAAGAAGATTTAGGATTAGCTATTAAACAAGTTTTAGTCAATGAAAAATATATTGTTGATTGGGTAACGGATGGTAAATCAGCTTGGGATTACATTCAAAATTCATGGGCAGATTATTCCGTAGCTATTTTTGATTGGCTTGTGCCTCATTTATCAGGGATTGAGTTATGCCAAAGACTTAGACGACAAAAAAATCCTTTACCTGTACTGATGTTAACTGCTTTAGGGGATGCCCAATCCCGTGTTACTGGCTTGGATAGTGGTGCAGATGATTATTTGGTTAAGCCTTTTATTATGGATGAATTGTTAGCAAGATTGAGAGCATTACAGAGGCGATCGCCCCTTTTTTCTCCTGCTAATTTAACTGTAGGCAATTTTACCCTCGATTATGGCAATAATTCCTTAATTTATACCGTTGTTGAACCTTCCCAAATCATTCCTTTAACCGTTAAAGAGTTTCAAATTTTCGCTTATTTAATGCAGAATTGCGATCGCATCATCTCAGGAAGTAAAATCAGAGATCAACTGTGGGATTTTGACTCAGAAGCCGTAAGCAACGTTGTAGCGGCTCAAATGCGTTTACTACGGCGTAAATTAGCTAATTATGGTTGTGATTGTCCCATTGAAACCATCAAAGGTCAAGGTTATCGCTTTAATAGTTCTTGTGTCAAAATGTCAAAATATAGATAAATGGTGGTTTAATGAAGTAGTCAAGATGAAAAAAGAGCAATGCAAAAAAAAATAAGAGAATTAAAAGACATAGAGGAGGGTAAATAATGACTTATAAATATAGTATGGTAATTCAATGGTCACAAGAAGATCAGCTTTTCTTAGTTCACTTACCTGAGTTTCCATGGCAAGAATTTCACACTCATGGAAAAACTTATGAGGAAGCAGCGAAAAATGGACAAGAAGTAATTGATAATTTAGTAGAAATGCTCATTGAGGAAAAACAACCCCTTCCTGAACCGAGAATACTTCCTGTAAAGCCTTTACAAGTGGCTTAATTAATATTAGATGAATACCCGTCAACTATTCCGTCATAGTCGTATTCGTTTAGCCTTTTGGTATGCTTCGGTGATGGCTTTTATTCTTAGTTTACTGAGTATAGGGGTTTATCGTTCCCTCGTCGAATCTAAATGGTGGGCAATTAAACAAGAAATGGAGTCGATCGCAGGTACGCTTCATGATAGTTTAGAACCGATGTTACCGACTTCTGGTAATCCTACTCAGGTTTTAAAGACAATTTTTCCCGAACTTTGTCTCGTAAATCAGCCCTGTAGCAATAATTCTTCCCTAATTCAACGTCACACTATTGGAATCAGCGATCGCACCACCTATTATCTACGTTTGTTTGATCATCATCAGAATTTATTGGCTTTTTCTCCCCATCAACCCTCCCAACTGTCTTCCCGTCTCGAATCTGATAGTTGGCAAATAGTCAATCTTCCTAATGGTACTCGTTATCTGCAATTTTCTATAATGTTGCATAGTGGTAACAGCCATAATCAACCAAATCATTCTCATCCCCCTGCATCTTGGGGTTATCTACAAATTGGCAGAAATTTAAGGGTTTTTGACGGAGAAATTAAACAAATACAATTAATTCTCTTAATGGGATTTCCTATAGCTTTAACCTTAGTGGCGATTTCCAGTTGGGGGCTTTCTGGATTAGCTATGCAACCAATTTATGAATCTTATCAACAACAACAACAGTTTACCGCTAATGTGTCCCATGAATTAAAAACTCCCCTTACCAGTCTTTTAGCTACCGTAGAAGCAGTCAACCGTTTGGAAAATAGCCAAGAAAATACCCAAACTTTACTCAACACCATTGAACGACAAGGGAGAAGACTAAGCAATTTAATTACTGACTTGCTTCTACTAACCAGTCTCGAACAAAATTCCTCTCAAAAACAGTTTCAACCCTGTTGCTTAAATGACTTAATTAACGATTTAACGGAAGAATTTTTGGAATTAGCCGTGAGTAAAAATATTGACTTAACTAGCGATGTTTGCGATCGAGAAATTTATACCCTCGGTAACGAGTCGGAACTTTATCGCCTAGTCGCTAACTTAATCGCCAATGCCCTTCAATATACTCCCAAGAGCGGAAAAGTTAATATTAGTTTAAATAATAACCAGAAAAAAGCTATTATCAAAGTTCAAGATACAGGAATAGGTATCTCGAATGATCAACAAACTCGTATTTTTGAACGTTTTTATCGTGTGGACAGCGATCGCAATCGTAAAACAGGAGGTACAGGATTAGGATTGGCGATCGCCTCTGCCATTGCCAAGAAACACCAAGCATCTTTAACCGTTGAAAGTTTTGTTGGAAAAGGAAGTATTTTTATTTTGAAAATTAATCTAATAAATTAGGCTTTAAAATAATTATGGCAATAACCTAACTTAATCATTAACAATGGAAGAAAAACAAATATTACCTCATCATTTAGAATTATGGCAAAAAACTCTTAATTGGACTCCTTCTCCTTCAATATTAGAAAAATGGCAAGAATTATATAATCACATTTTGATCAAGAATAAATACTTAAATTTAACCCGTATTACTACTGTGGAAGAATTTTGGGAAAAAAATTTATGGGACTCTTTAGCCCCAATTATTGATTATGATTTAAAGAATAAAAAAGTCGTTGATATTGGTACTGGTGGCGGTTTTCCTGGATTACCCTGTGCGATCGCATTTCCTGAGTCTGAATTTATCTTAATGGATTCGATCGCCAAAAAAGTTAATTTTATTGATGAAACAAAACAAATATTAAATATAGAAAATATTATTACTTTAATTAACAGAGCAGAAATAATTGGACGAGATATAAACCACAGAAACAAGTATGATTTTGCCCTAATTAGAGCTGTTGCAGAAATATCTGTTTGCTTAGAATATACTTTACCATTATTAAAACAAGGTGGAATTGCAATTTTATATAGAGGAAATATTGAACAACAAGAACAAGGAAAAATAGCAAAAGTTGCCTATAAATTAGGAGGAGAGTTAATCGAAATTATTAACAAAAATACTCCTATCAATAACTATACTCGTAATAATGTTTATATCAAAAAAATAACCAATACCCCGAAAAAATATCCTCGTGAAGTAGGAAAACCCACTAAAAACCCATTATGAATTAAATTTAAAGTGAAAATTGAGAATTGAGAAAGCCTTAAATGAAAACCTTAAATATTAATAACCTTCTGACAATCATTTCGTTAAACTGAATATTAAAGATACCTTACAAACAAATAAACAATCAAAAACATGGAAGCGATTAAAATAGGCATTATTGGGGGCAGTGGTTTATATAAGATGGAAGCCCTACAAAACATCGAAGAAATAACCATTGAAACTCCCTTTGGTAAAACTTCCGATAATCTCATTACAGGCGCACTAGATGGTGAGAAAGTGGCATTTTTACCCCGTCACGGTAGAAATCATCATCTTTTACCCTCAGAATTGCCTTTTCAAGCTAACATTTATGCCCTTAAACAGTTAGGGGTAGAGTATATCATTTCTGCTTCTGCGGTGGGTTCACTACAAAAAGAAATTAAACCCCTAGATTTAGTTATACCAGATCAATTTATCGATCGCACCAAAAACCGTCCTGCCACTTTTTTCGGAGAAGGAATTGTTGCTCATGTTGCTTTTGGACATCCCACCTGCTTGCAATTAGGAGAAATTTTAGCCAAAGCTATCACTAATCTGAACTTAGAAGATATTGAATTACATCAGGGAGGAACATACATTTGTATGGAAGGCCCTGCATTTTCTACCATTGCTGAATCTCACTTGTATCGTAGTTGGGGGGCAAGTATTATTGGCATGACAAATTTAACCGAAGCAAAATTAGCCAGAGAAGCCGAAATTGCTTATGCTACCCTCGCCCTTGTCACAGACTACGACTGCTGGAATCCTGAACATGATCATGTCACCGTTGAAACAGTTATTCAAAATCTGCATCAAAACGCTGTCAATGCCCAAAAAGTGATTAGGGAAACAGTGAAACTCATCGCAGAAAACCCCTTTGTTAGTAAAGCCCATTCAGCCTTAAAGGATGCTATTATTACTCCCTTAAACAATGCCCCAGAAGCTACCAAGGAAAAGCTATCTTTATTGTTGAAAAAATATCTTTAACCGAAGTTTTGTACTAATCAACCTGAGTAGGGAGTCGGGATAGGAATCTTAGTTCACCTGACACCTGCTACCTGACACCTGAAACCTCCTCATTCTTAAGCCAAAAAGAGGTTACTTATCAATCATCTCCCCGGTTTACAAACATTATAATCTTCATGGGAAACTACAGCCTCTGGAGCTACAAAACTACCATAATCCCTACAAATAAGGCGATAATTTCTTGTGACGGGAATACTGATAATGAAGCGATCGTGTCTCAGTCTTTTTCCCCTAAAATTTGTATAGCAAGTTTGATTTTGAATATGCTTTATTATCTGTCGAGCCTTTAACACTACATTTTTAGGCAACGAACTTAAATCGATAGGATCATTACAAAAAGTCTCCTGCCAAGCATTTTTTTCTCTTCTTTTCTGTTCCCTAAAAGAATGTTTTTGTTCACATCTATGACAAACTTTGCCGTAACCGCTATGACCACAGGCAAATTTTTTCTTTCTTCTCGACATGACCTTGACCTCCAATAATTTTCAGTATGATTAAATGTGCCGAGAATCCGTTAGTTGAGCAGTTAAACTAATTTTTTTCCTAATTATTTTTTATTTTTATCAGCAAATTGTTTTGATTTCAGATGACAAAAATTATCAAGGTAGTTGACTGATACCAATTATTTCTCTATACCGTTGATAATTAGTATTTGTTCTGCAAGATAAGTTATTTTTTATAAAGTAATTAATCATAATAAAATATACGGTATTAAATAAGATAATTAGTATTTTATGCCCTAATAATTCTGAAAATATAATCTTATTAATTTGCAAAGGAAAAAATTTTGATAAATAATTAGTCTAAAAGCCCTTATCTAACATTGATCCCCTCACAATACTAAGGATACTCGATGGTTCTTAGAATCAACAAACTTTATTTAATTTTATTAAGACTTTCTTTACAAAACTTAAAAATAGTCTCAATTAATGAGAAAAAAATCCCCTCAAACTAAATATTATTCCCCCAAAAAATTAACATAAATTAATGCAAATTAATATTGCTTAATATATAAGCAAACCTAGAAAATAAAATAAGTAATAATGCTTAGGATAAGTAACAAATTTTTTTTTGAAAGAGATATTAATCAAGAATAAAGGGCAAATAGAAAAGAAAATAAATCGAGAAAAAATTATTTAGAACCCCAATTTTTTTTGTTAAAATTCCCATAGCAGAGAGCAATAACATAAACTATATTGATATTACTTAAGTAATAGATTATATTTAATGGTGACTTTAGTAAAAATTAATTTAATTTAGGTGAGGAGAAGATGAATCCAGAAGATTTTTCCGCTCAGGTAACATTAAACGTAACCACCACTGAGGATCAAAATGATGGTAGTGCCGCCAATGGTTTGTCATTAAGAGATGCTATTATTCAGGCAAATGCAGATCCACGACGGGAATACATCATTAACGTCCCTAATGGTACTTATAATCTAACTATTACTGAAGATGGTTCTCTTGATATTAATAGTAGTATTTCTATTATCGGTGCTAGTGCAGGTAATACAATTATTTCTGCCAGTTTTTTAGGCGATCGCATCTTTAACGTTTCAGGTACAGGAAATCTAAATATTGCCAATTTCACCCTCCAAGATGCCAATGTAGCAACAAATAGTCAGTTAGATACCAATCTTGATAATTTAGGGGTTAATCTGGATGGTGGAGCTATCAATATTCAATCGTCAGGAAAGGCGACCCTAGAAAACGTAATTATTGCTAATAATAGAATTAATGGAAAAGGTGGGGGTATTGCCAACAGTGGTTTATTAGAAATAAATGATTCTGTCATCCTACTAAATTTTTCAGTGGGTAACGGCGGAGGCATTTATAATGGCGAAGGAGGAAGGGCGATTATTAACCGCAGTAGCATTACCTTTAACTCTACCAGTAATACCATTAACCAAGAAACCCTTTTAGGAGGAGGAGGAATTTTTAATGATGTTGGTGGGGAAATGACCATTATTAATGGTACCATTTCTAACAATACCAGTTTGATTGGTGGAGGTCTTTGGGCGCAAGGAGAAAGTACAACTATCATCAATAGTACGATCGCACGTAATAGCGGTTCTACGGGTGCTGGTATCTTTTCAGGTAATCCCCAAGATGGAACTGCCACAGTAAATACCATCCTTCGTAATAGTATTGTTGCGGAAAATACAAACAGTGAAGACATAAATGGTAATTTTAATCTTCAAAGTTCCTATAACTTAATTGGTACATCAGCACGAGGAACTCTGGTTAATGGTCAAAATAATAATCAGGTGGGAACAGTTACCCAACCTATAGACCCCCAATTAGGTGATTTACCAAGCGAATTTACCACCACAGACGGAGCATCGAAAATATTAGTTCACCCTCTCGAAGCAGGTAGCCCGGCTATTAATGCAGGAAATAACGCCGTTACTAGAATTAGAGATTTAAGTAACTATTTCGGTAACACAGACCAAAGAGGAGAACCTAGAATAAATGATGGTGTTGTGGATTTAGGTAGCTACGAATTTAACGAAGATTCTGGAATTAATAGCGAAACTATCACTCCAGGATTGACTAACCCCATTATTCGTTTTCAGAATACCCAAGTACAAGGAACTTATCTTTTTGTCGGAGAAGCCGAAGCTCAAAATGTGAGAACTAATCATCCTATCTTTCGAGAAGAAGGAGAGGCATTTCGGGTCGCATTTAACCCCGAAGACGACTTAATAACCATTTATCGTTTTCAGAATCAGAACCAACCCGGAACATATCTATATGTAGGGGAACAAGAAAGACAAAGTGTTTTACAAAACTACTCTAATACTTTTATAGAAGAAGGAATCGCATTTTATGTCTATGGTGCAGATGCCAATAAAGGAACAGATATTTTCCGCTTACAAAATTTAGATGTCCCCGGAACTTACATTTATGTAAAAGAACAAGAAAAGAATAATATACTTGCTAATTTTGATAATTTCCGTTTAGAAGGAGTTGCTTTTGAAGTAGCTTAAAAAATTTCATTAAACTTATAAATTCTAATTCACATCATTTAAAAAAGAGGTAAAATTATGACTACCACATTTAATTTAAGCAATAGAGAAGTTTTATTTGTAACAACTACCCAAGATGAAAACGACGGTAGTTTTAGCGGCTCTGGCTTATCTTTGAGAGATGCTATCTTGATAGCAAATAGAGACAATACCAAAGAATATACTATTTACATAGTTCCAGAATTACTCAATGATATTGAGCAATTTGCTGACTCCGAACCCATTACCTTTAATTTGGATGTCAAAAATACCATTCAACCTCCTACCACTGACGAAACAACTCTTGATTTAGATACTCTTAAAGAAAGTAGAAAAACAACTGGAGATTTAGACATAGCAGGAAGAGTAAGCATAATAGGTGCAAAAATTAATCCTGATCATCCACCGAGTAGCTTAAATCCAGATAATATCAATCCACAAAACTTATTGCCTGAAGACAGTAATCGGATTGTAATTAGTGCAGAAGGTTTAAAAAACACTTTTGAAGCCTTTTCTTCAGGAGGAGAAGATAATCCAAATCCAAATTTACCCAGTAACTTATTCACCGTGGGAGATCGCATTTTTGAAGTTGAATCTGGTGCTAATTTAACACTGGAAAATTTGACCATTCAAGATGGATTACTTATTAATCAAACATTAATTTCCGTAGAAGAAGGTATTATTAGTATTGGTAATATAGATACACTCCCCAATGGTGCAGGACTTTATGTCAATACTGGAGCAAGAGCAATCCTTAACAATGTCGTTGTGGCGAATAACAAAACCGAAGGGCAAGGGGGAGGAATTTATAATGACGGGATTATTGAAATTAATAACTCTTTAATTAAAACCAATAACTCTGAACCTGGTTTTCAAGAAATTGTTACAGAAAGATTAGATGAAAATGGAAATCCTATCCTAGATGATAACGGAGAACCTATTATCGATGTCGATATAATTGACACTGGTTCAGGGGGGGGACTTTATAATAACGGTACAATGACCGTCAAAAATAGTTCTATTATTCGCAATTTTATCACCTCTGGAACTCCCACCGATATAGCTGGTGCTGGTGCTGGTATTTATAATTTTACCAATGCAACTTTATTAGTTATTAATAGTACTATTGCTGAAAATGATGGTGGTTTCGATGCTGGAGGCGGAATTTATAATCAATCAAGAGCAACAGTTATCAACTCCACTATAGTTGATAATACAGGTCAAGTTGGTGGAGGTATTTTTTCTGATACAATCAACGCCAATACGACTTTAGTGAATAGTATTGTTTTAGCTAATAAGCCGAAAACTTTGATTGAAGAGGAAATAACAACTACATCTGTTTTTTTCAATCGCACGGCAAACTTTTTTGACCGTAATCGCAATCCTATTTTTAGTGATGAAAATGGAAATCCTATTAATACTAATTTACAATTTGATTTTTACAATGGAAAGGTCTTTTTTGAAAATCCAGATCCATTTGCTCAACAGAATCTACAAGATATTACAAACCAGATTAATTTAGATAATGTCGTTTTTGATGAGGAGGGTAATATTGTTTTCGTTTTTAATAACTATTTTGGCTTAGATGAAGATAACTTTTTCAATCAAAGATTTAATAGTGAAGATGATAACCTTGTTTTCAATGTCGATAATAATTTCACCTTTGCCTATCGGAAAAATTTTAACGAGAATATACCTTTAAATAGTCGTTTTGAAGAAATTACCAATGATCAAGGTGAAACAGAGAAAGTTTTAATTATCTCCGAAGATAGCATTGTTAGCTCTAATGTGACATTTGATCAGGACGTATTTTTGATTGACACTAGCGGAAGTTTTGAATTTTCCACTTTTGATAATCGTTTAAGAGTTGATGATGACAATAAAGAGCAAGTGTTTTTTGTTTATGGAAATAATACTGCCACGGATGTTTTAAATATTAATGAGGTAAGAACATTTCAGGAAGAAGTAATAGAGACAATTCTTGTACCAGTTACTAACCCGGGTAGCCCTAATGATTTAGATGGTTTTTTTGATCGCAGTACGAGATCTAATCTAATTGGCATTAATACTGCAAATGGAATTTTAAATAATGTTAATGATAATATATTTATTGGTTTTGTCAGCAATATTGATGAAAATGGAAATCTCTTGCAAAACGGTATTTTATTCGATAACAATGACAATCCAATCTTAGTACCTTTCCAACAAAATGAAGATACAATCGCTTATATTCCTGCTGATAATAGTCCTGCCATAAATGCAGGAAATAATAATATTATCGAATTACAACAGTTTTTCTCTCCTAATCCAATCGATCAATTAGGTAATCCTCGCATTAATAACGGTAGAGTTGATATAGGTAGTGTGGAATCTGGCTATATTGATACTCAGGGGGTGTTAACAGAAACAGACTCTTTGCTTAATACTCCTATTATTCGTTTTCAAAATCGGGATGTTGCAGGAACTTATCTTTATGCTCAAGAACAAGAAGCCCAACAGATTCGATCGCGCTATCCTAATTTTATAGAAGAAGGACAAGCATTTAAAGTTGCCACCTCTGCATCTGACGGGTTAGTTCGCATTAATCGTTTTCAAAATACAGACACCCCGGGTACTTATTTATTTGCTACCGAATCCGAAAGCGTATCCATTCGCCAAAATCATCAAAACTTCAAAGAAGAAGGAGTGGCTTTCTATGTTTACGGTGCAGATGCAGGTATCGGTGAGGATGTTTACCGTTTTCAAAGTTTGAAGCTACCTGGTACTTATTTATTTGCATTAGAAGCAGAGAAAGACAACATTTTAGCTAATTATCGTAGTGATTTTCGTTTGGAAGGAGTCGCTTTTGAGGTAGCCATTTAAAGTAGCTATTTAAAAACATTACATCTCAGTTCGACAGAAAAATTGTTGGGAGATTAAGGTGTTAGAGTGTTAGGGGATTAGGGTGAAACAAATTCTTAAAGTACGGAAGTCACTAATCAACTTCAGGTTTAAGAATATCGGGTAAGGTAAGGTTTCAGGTTTCAGGTGTTAGGAGATTGGGGTAGTTTACTTTTTCCTATAAGTTTGCCTTCTGCAACCCCTAACTACTTGCCTTGATGATGTCTATCTAAAAATATAGAAACTGACTACACTCTCAGTAATAAGGATTTACAAACAACCAAGTAAACGAGTATATTGGAATTTGACTAAAGATATGGGCGATACTGGATTTGAACCAGTGGCATCCTGCTTGTAAGGCAGGCGCTCTACCGCTGAGCTAATCGCCCTTAACTCACATTTATATATTATAGCTAGTCTTTAAAAAAAATGCAATGCCTTCGGGAAAAATTCACGATCAAATTACTTGGTTTTGTTTACCTCTTGTTATCATCCTCTTTTTTATTGTCACTAAATCCTTATTATTAACTACTTTGGGGGGTTTTGGGTTTGTCTTTAGTGGTTTGATGTTTGGTCCTGATTTGGATATTTATTCGATACAATTTCAACGTTGGCGTTTCTTTCGCTTTATTTGGCTACCCTATCAAAAAACTTTAAAGCATCGTTCTATTTTTTCTCATGGTTTCTTATTAGGTACTCTTATTCGATTAATTTATTTGAGTTTGATATTATTCATACTAGCAATTTTAGGAGTTGCGATCGCACAGTTAATATTTGGTTTTGGATGGCATTGGCAGAAATTCATATTTAACAGTTACAGAGTGTTGAAAAATAACTATTGGCAAGAAGTATTATCATTATTTATAGGTTTAGAGTTAGGGGCGATGAGTCATTACTTAGCCGATGATATTGGTAGTAAATGGAAATCTCGTCAAAGAAAAAAATCTGTTTCTCGCAAAAAAAGCAAAAGAGTTGTCAGAAAAAATACCCGTAGAAAATAAACCTTGAATTTATAGAGTAGAAGCTGTTACCCGAAGTTTTAAACCTATTTTCTTAATTCTTAATTTTACTTATGTCCTGTCATTCTGCTACCACGAAAGTTTTACCAAATTCTCAAAAACGCATTGCCGTCATTGGGCAACCAAATACTGGAAAATCAACTTTTTTTAATCGCTTAACGGGGAGTAATGCTTCTGTAGGCAATTGGTCTGGTATAACTGTGGATTTATTACAGGCAGAAATTCACCTTAATAATGAAGCAGTGGAAGTGGTAGATTTACCCGGTATTTATGATTTTAATGGCTTTTCTGATGATGAAAAGGTGGTGCAGAGGTTTTTGGAAACTTTTCCCCTCGATTTAGCTATTATTATTATCAACGCTACTCAAATCGATCGCACTTTAAGATTAATATTAGAGATGAAAAGGTTGGGATTACCTTGCGTCGTTATGTTAAATATGGCAGACGAAGCCAAACGCTATGGAGTAGAAATAAATCACCATCAACTGCAAGAGATTTTAGAGATACCTTGTTTTTTAATTAGTGCCAAATATGGTAAAGGTTTTACCCAAGCCATTAAAGGCATGGAAAAGGCACTATCTACCCAAGAAGATTCTTTCATTCTCAAAGATATTCATGATTTTCTTTCCTCCAATCCTGTAACAGAGACAGAAATTAACTCGATTTTGGAGAAAACCGTCAAAATACCCCCTGAAGAAATTAAAACGATTACTGATAAACTCGATCGCATTTTACTTCATCCTATTTTCGGAATACCACTTTTTTTTATCTCCATGTTAGGAATATTCTTTCTAATTTGGTATCTCGGTTTACCTTCTCAAGACGTTATGGGAAATATCACCGATTGGATTGGTGGGCAAATTATCGAGCCAACTATTCAACCACTGCCCGAAATAGTGCAAAATTTCCTCCTTAACGGGGTTTGGTTAGGTGTAGCAACTGTCGCTTCTTTTGTACCTTTAATCGTTATCTTTTTCTTTGTAATGGCGGCGGTAGAGGATAGTGGTTATTTAGCTCGATCGGCTTACCTGATGGATGCTTTAATGGAAAAAGTAGGGCTAGATGGCAGGGCTTTTGTCATGCAAATGATGGGATTTGGCTGTAATGTTCCTGCTTTAATGGGTACAAGAGTAATTCGATCGCAACCTATGCGTTGGTTATCTATGTTAATTATACCCTTTGCTCTTTGTTCTGCAAGACTAGCAGTATTTGTTTTTATTATTGCCGCTATTTTCCCTCCCAATTTAGGCCCGATTATTCTTTTTTCTCTCTATTTACTAAGTTTTATTGCTAGTTTTTTTGTCGCTTTTGTATTTAGTAAAACCAAAGAATTTCAAAGTCAAGAACCTTTTATTATTGAACTCCCACCCTATAGATTACCCACTGTAAAACAAGTGCTTTTAAGAGGATGGGGAGAAGTAAAAGAATTTCTGAGAAGAGCAACTAATTTTATTATCATCGGATGTGTGGCGGTATGGTTTTTAACTTATTTTCCTGAAAAAAGTACAGGATTAGAGACTTGGGGAGGGCAACTGGGAATTTTATTACAACCTATTATGCAACCAATTGGCATTGATCCTTATTTAACTTTATCTTTAATTTTTGGCTTTATTGCTAAAGAAATCGTTGTGGGTTCATTTGCTACAATTTATGCGTTAAGTTCATCGGCATTAACTCAACATATTGCCCTAACTATCACTCCTGCGGCGGCAGTTTCTTTTTGTGTCTTTTGCTTATTATATACTCCTTGTTTATCCACCGTTGCCACCATTAAAGCAGAGTCTAAATCGACAATTTTTACTTTATTTTCTTTGCTTTTTTCTCTGGTTTATGCTTGGATATGTGCTTTTATTTTCTACCATTTGACACAAACATTTTTCTAACCTCAGTTATTCCATCAAAATTTTGACTTTAGACAAATTACAGGGGTTGAACATTGTTCAACCTTCACAATAGCTAATTTTGGGTTTACTCCGCTTTTGTCAAATTCCAGAAATCTTTGCAAAGTCTCAATCCTAGGATGATTATATTATTTTTTTATCTATGTATCTATCAATCTTAGGGTATTCTTGGAAATGTTTTATTGATTCAGAGAAGCGATCGCATCTTAGCATTTTTATGTCATTTTACTTGCTCGTAATTGCCCACAAGCGGCATCGGCATCCAAACCACGAGAATAACGCACACTGACGGCGATTTTTTCCTGTTGTAATAACTTTTTGAACTGATTTACCCTTTCAGGAGAAGGACGTTGATAATCGGCTTCTGAGATAGGATTATAGGGAATGAGATTAACGTGAGTCTGAAAACCATGAAGATGTTGAGCTAATTCTTGGGCGTGTTGGGGTAAGTCATTAACTTCAGAAAGTAAAATATACTCAAAAGTTACCCTTCTACCCGTCATTTTGACATACTCTCGACAATCGGCTAAAAGTTGCTCTAGGGGGTAATGATTGGCACTGGGAATCAGTTTTTCTCTCACTACCTGATTAGAGGCGTGGAGGCTAACGGCAAAAGTAATTTGTAATTTGTGTTGGGCTAACTCAAGGATTTTATTCGGCAAACCTACTGTAGATATTGTAAGCGATCGCGCCCCGATTCCTACATCTTCATTGATAGATTTTATGGCTTTCACCACTTGGGGTAAATTAAGTAAAGGTTCACCCATACCCATAAATACCACATTAGAGACTCTTTCACCAAAATCATTTTGTACTGTCAAAATTTGATCAATAATTTCATGGGCGTAAAGATTGCGAGTAAAACCTCCTTTTCCTGTGGCACAAAAATCACAAGCCATGACGCACCCCACCTGAGAAGAAACACACACCGTTAATCTTTTGTCTGTGGGAATCCCTACGGTTTCAATAATTAAACCATCGGCTAATTTTAATAAATATTTACGAGTGCGATCACTTGCTGTGCTACAATAATGAATCTGTGAACGTCCGATGATATTTTCTGCCTGATTTTCTCGCCACTGTTTCGGAAAAACGGTTATATCCATTAAAGATGTTGCACCTTTTTCATATAGCCATTGATAAAGTTGTTTGCCACGATAGGCAGGTTGCCCCTGATTTTCCACCCATGCAGTTAATTCTGATAAAGATTTTCCTAATAAAACTTCTTTTTCTTTTATTGCCATTTTCTCGATTATGAATAAAATTGATAGATAGAAACTAAAATAGTGTTTTGATTTGTAGATAAAAACTTAGTGCTTTCTTGCAAATAGTTGTTTTTGATTTCGGACATCATCCCACTTAACTTTTTCAATCACTACATCTTTTCAACTATCCCCGAATTTTTTACAAGAAATAGTAACTTTATGTTATTTGTGATCAAAGTATAGAATATTATTTTAACCTGAGAAGAAAAAATCAAGTATGCAAGGAATGGAATTCAAAGATTATTATTCAGTGTTAGGAGTAGATAAAAAAGCCTCTGGAGAGGAGATAAAAAAAGCATTTCGTAAATTAGCCGTTAAATATCATCCTGACAGAAATCCTGATAACAAAGCGGCAGAGGAAAAATTTAAGGAAATTAGCGAGGCTTATGAGGTTTTAGGAGATACGGAAAAGCGGAAAAAATATGACCAATTTATCCGTTATGGCAGACCTATGGGGCAAAGAACTACAACTAGAAATACAGCGAATTGGGGCAATACCTATCAAACAAGAAGCTCTAATGACATGGATTTTGATTTTGGTAAGTATAATAGTTTTGATGAGTTTATTGCTGACTTATTAGGAAGACCTTTTGGTAATACACGCACTCAAACTACTGGTTTCGGAGATTTTGGCGGTTTTAATACTGGTGCAACTGCTAGTCAAGGGAGAGGAAATGATATTGAAAAAAGCATTAGTCTCACCTATTATCAAGCCTATCATGGAGTGCAAACAAAATTAGATTTAGGCTCAGAAATCGTTACTGTCAAAATTCCTGCGGGGGCAAAAAATGGCACAAAAGTCAGATTAAAAGGAAAAGGACAAATTAACCCTATTAGTAATCATAAAGGAGATTTATATTTAAAGGTTGAGTTAAAACCTCACGATTTTTTCTCTTTTGAGGATGATAAATTAGTGTGTGAAGTGCCAATTACTCCTTATGAGGCTGTTTTAGGAGGAGAGGTTAATGTGCCAACTCCTGAAGGGGAAGTTATGGTTAAAATTCCTGCAGGTATTCGTCACGGGCAGTCTTTACGTCTTAGAGGCAAGGGTTGGAGTAATCCTAAAGGTGGTAATGGTGATTTATTAGTGAAAATTGCGATCGCAACTCCTAAAAATATTTCTGATCAGGAAAAAGAATATTATGAAAAAATTCGCTCAATTAGTCAAGATGATCCTCGTTTGTCATTGAAAAATATCAAATTGTAATTAAAATTTACTGAATATGTATGTAGGTGAAGATAGGGCAAGGGGCAAAGTTAAAAGGGCAAAGGGCAAGGGGCAAAGGTAATAAACCATTAGTAATTAGTAACTTCCGCACTTTAAGAATTAGTTTCTTCTAATCTCTTAACTCTTAACTCGTTTCTCCCCCCGCAATAACCTCACACCTGCAACCTGAAACCTTTTTTGAGAAATATGTTGATCATAACTACTGTACAATAACTTCATTTATAAATAACTAATGTCTGATAAAAATATATGGAATGGATAACAATTATAGGTTTGACTGCTGGTAGTTTAACCACTATTTCTTTTCTGCCCCAAGCGATTAAAACTTGGAGAAGTAAATCCGCAAAAGATATATCTTTAGCAATGTTTCTTTGCTTTTGTTTAGGGGTTGTTTTATGGATTATTTATGGATTGTTTATCATGGATATTCCTGTGTTAGTTACGAATATTGTTACCTTAATTTTGTCAGGTACAATTTTATTTTTTAAACTTAAATATAAGTAGTTAATGTCTTTAATTTTTATACTATCTTTTAATATATTTATTTTTATAATTAATCTTTATTTATTATGGCAAATTATCAGAATAAAAAAATACTTAAATACTCTGAATACTAGGCTAGTTTATATCAATAAAAACTTACCTTTAATTATCAAAGAGGTTTCCTTATCTATTCTAACAACAGCTTTGGAAATCAAAAAAATTAAAGAAAAATATCGAAGATTGAAAAATAATATTAATAATGTTCAAAAAATACTAACCATAAGCAGAATTATTTATAAAATAGTTTATCAAACTAACTAATATATAAAAGTATTAAATATCAAAAAGAAATCCATGATTGAACCCAAATTTAAAAATGCTCAAGAATATGAATTAGCACAAGTATTAATGCAACCAATTTTTATTCGTCTCTTGGATAATATTCGTAAGGAGTCGGAATTATCTAATTATGATGTTAGTTATGAAGAAATCAATGAACCTTTTCCCAGTTATATTGTTGCCATTAAAAAAGAAAACAAAACGGAAAAAAAAAATGTTTGGGAACTATGTTTTCAAGTTTGTTTCAACAACTATTCAGAAAATATTACTCAACCTGTAACAACTGATAAAACTCTTTTTGAAGAGGATGGACAGTTAAACTGGCAAACTTTAGACGAAAAAACTAAAATATTAGTTAAATCTCTCTTTAGTCCTAATTAAATATGTTTCTGAAAATCTAAATATTCCTTTATTTTTTCTACTTTAACTTTGTAAAAATACTCTTTTTGTAAATATTCTTGACTAATTATATCTTGAAAATTTTGCTTTGCCTCTAAATAATTTTCAGGAGGAAAAGTTTCTTGCACTTTGCTGAATATAATTTCTTCTTGCTGAATCCGAAAATTGACACCAATTAAAGGCAAAATATGACAAATTTTATTTAAGGATAAATCACTGATACATAATGTCTCTAATAAAGACTCTTTCTTAACGCTTTTTTTCTCTTGTAGGGATAGTTTAATAATGTTCAGAAATTGATGCCATAATTCTTCTGATTCTTTTTCTGATGAATGATTATAAGCTAGAATTAAACTACCTTTAGAAAACTTAGGCGAAACTGTAAATTGTGCTTTCGACGTAACCGCACCTTTGGTGATTACATCCTGATAACTACGATTAATTTCTGACCATTTAATGGGGCATTTATCTATAATTTTCCCATTAATATTTGCTAATTCATTGGTTTTTTTTGCTTGTCTATAATCAAGAATAGAAATATAACTATTTTCTGCATAAAATATATTACTAAAATTACTTGGTTTTAAATCAATAATTCTTAAATAATAAATTTTCTCAGTGCTTTTGAAGCGATATTGATACTCAATAGTGCCGATAATATCATAAGTTTTATCTTCCTCAAGATTATCTTTTTTTGCTCCCCACCAGATAGCTTTAAACGGAATATCACAACTATCATCTTCTATCCAAAACTCTAAAGTTAAATCTCTAGTATAATTCTGACTTTTGCCTTTAAACTTATCATATTTTTTCTCAAATAAGCCGTTAACATTACAATTTTTAAGCATTATTTTCACAGGAGGATTATTTATTGAATAAGGCTCAATAATTCCTATTTGTTGAAATAAAATATTATTCAAATCAAATATAGTTAAAACTAGGTCTATATTAATCGTGTGTGAATTCTGATAAATATCATTATTAATCTTTTGGCTAATCAACTCGGTTAAAATTGTAATGTTTTCTTCTAATATAAAAAAACTTAAACCATCTGAAGATAATTTATAGTCGATAATCCAATCTTTTTGACTAAATACTTGCTCCCAATACTCAACAATAAAGCCATAAATAAAGCCATAAAACATATTATCTTGACCATAATTAGACAAAATTATAATAGGTAATTTATATAAATTATAAGTATTTTTTGCAACTAGATTGATAATATTTACATTCCATTGATTACCTTTAAAAATTAAATATTTGTGATTACTTAAATCCAGCGAATCAACTTGTTTATGTATATACTGTAAATATGTATAATTTAAGTCTTGATAACTGAAGTATGCTTTTTCAATTTTGTTTATATAGACTGAATTTTTATTTTGATCTTTATTAGTGATAACATTAATTATATCTTTAGGATTACTATACATTCCTATTAAAGTATTAAATTTTTCACTTATTCCTTGATAAGTATTTAAAGGATAATAACCATTTTTTTTGCATACTTCTATTAAAAGTTGTGTTCCCAAATTATGCTCTTTTTTTAACATCTTTATTCCTTTTAGAAGTAAATATCGATTATTTCCCCATAAATTATGTTTTCCTTGTAATAAGTCTAAAGCAATTAACAAGAACAAATTATCTAAGTTAATATTTTCAGACAAACGAGAGAATAACTTTTTAATAAGAAAAAATGCGATCACGGAATGTGCGGCTACGCCAAAAGCACCTTCAGATAAAGAATAATCAGGATGATTTTTTTGTAAAATATGAGGGTTAAGCCATGCACAAACAAGAGGTTTATCTACAGATAAAAAAGTATTTTCAACGATAATAATATCCATACCTAGACTATTAGCATACTCAATTTCTTGATAATTTTTACTTCCCATTCCAGCACAAATAATTAATTTATAACCATCATCTGCTAAGTTTTTAATCTCTGGACAATTTAATCCAAATTTAGGTAAATTTCTTGAAGGAAAATAGTAGGATAATTGATTATTTTCTTCTTTAAAAATATTCTTTAATCCTGTATATAGGATGGCAGTTGTAATGATACTATCGCAAGAATAATCACCCCAAATAGCAATTTTTTCTTGTTTCTCACTTCCTTCAATTAATCTAGTAACAGCAACGTCAATTTCTTGTGCAAAGATAGAATTATTATTGTAAATACATTGAGGATTAAAAAAATGTTCTAAATCTTGTTTAGTACAAATATTTCTTTTCCACAATAATAAAGCTAAAACTTTAAAATCTTTTAGTTGATTTTGTTGTTGATTATTAACAATATTATTTACTTGAATAAAAAAGTCATTAGGGATATTTTCATCAGAATTAAAATACCATAAATTATTACTTTTATACATGACTGATATTTCTAATTATTAACTATTTTTGTCAAAATATATGCCAAAATATATTAAGTTTAACTCCGAACTCACGAGATCTTAAAATTAGTAATCCAAAGACACTGATAAGGTTGTAAAGTATATTTATCATGGATATTGTCGATCGCACTATGACTAATTAAGTCGAACCATTTTTCCGTATCAATCAGGTTAAGTTGAGATAGAATTAGATTTTGTCGTTGTTTGCTGAGATTGTGAATACAGAAAATACTCTGAGAGCGATCGCTACTTTGTCTCCAGAATGTAAACAATGCCCGATTTAAGGGATGTAAAGTATATTGGGTTGCATTGGGGTGAAAGGCAGGTTGTTGACGACGAATCTTGATTAAACGAGATAATTTATTTAAAACAATACTTTGGTCAGATTGAGGATTTTCTAATTGGGCTTTTAACTCTTGATAATCCCACTTATGACGATTAATAGCTCGATTTTGCCCTGTTTTGACCACATTCTCCTCATTATTGCTTGTTGCTAACAAACTATGAATATAAAACGCTGGAATCCCTTCCAAAGCTAACATGATAGTCTGAGAACATAAAAACCTTTCTATCTGCCATTGATCTTCCCCTTCCATAGTACCTTTCATGGCAGAAAACCAAGAAATATTTATTTCATAGGGGGATTCACTGCCATCAGGTTGTTGACGATAGCTGATTTTTCCGCCAAATTCCTGCATTTTTGTCAATAAGGTTTGATATTCTTCCTCTCTTAATAACCCTTCTGCCGGGCGTAAACCAATGCCATCATGGGAAGCCGTAAAGTTGAAATACGCACATCCTTTAGGGGCAGGGGGCATTCTCATCATCCATGTTTTGAGATGGTCTGATCTTCCTTGTATTAAAGCATTTAATAATAGGGGAGGCAAACTAAAATTATAAATCATGTGGGCTTCATTGCCATTACCAAAATAGCTCAAATTTTCCCAGTTAGGAACATTTGTTTCTGTAATAATAGCAATAGTGGGATCTAGCATTTGACAAATTTCCCGAATCAGGCGAATTATGGTATGAGTTTCAGGAAGGTGAATGCAAGTTGTGCCAATTTTTTTCCAAAGAAATCCCACTGCATCAAGACGAATATATTTAATGCCGAGTTCAATATAAAAAATAATGATTTTGATATATTCAAGTAATACATCAGGATTGGCAAAATTAACATCTATTTGATCAGCACTAAAGGTACTCCAAACATATTTTTCTCCTGTCTTGGTTTCTACTTTAGTTAGCAATGGCGTACTACGAGGACGAACAACAGATGATAAGTCAGTATCAGGATCAACAGTTATAAAATAGTTACATTCAGGCTCTTTCCCTTCTTGAAAATTTTTAAACCATTGATGTTGGCTTGAAACGTGATTAATCACTAAATCGATCATTAAATTAAATTGAAGTGCGATCGCATTTATATCATCCCAATTTCCTAATTTTTCGTCCACTTGTAAATAGTCAATAACAGCAAAACCATCATCAGAACTATAGGGATTAAATGGTAAAATATGAACTCCTGTAATAGTATCTTGAAGATAATTCTCTAAAAAATTAGCCAGAGTAACTAAAGGTTTTTCCGAAGATTTACTATCTTTTATCGTATCCCCATAAGTGATTAACTGTACATTGTTTTCACTCCATTTATGCCAATTAATCGTCAAAGACTCAGCAAATTTATCCTCTATCAAACTGTAAATTATTTTCAGTAAACTCTCACTAATTTCAGGGGTATATAAAACATCTAATAAAGGTTTAATTTTTAGATTAAAATATTTTTGATTATCATTTTTTTTCTGATTAACATTTTCTAAATAATTTGCTTCTTTATCTTGAAAACTATCTTGATTTTTTAGTATTTTGAGTATATTTTGTAATTTTTTTCTATTTTCTGACTTTTTGTCTAATCTTTCTAAAAGAATTTTAATTTGTGTTAATAATTGCTGATCAAAATCTTTAAATTCAGTCATAATTATCTTTGCTATTAGTCTTACTTTTATTTCATCTAGGCTATCATGAGGTTTCGGATTATAGTGTTGTATTAGCAACGAAAATTTAATTTTTTTCTCCCTTGATTTGAGTACCTCCACTTAGTATAATTATCTGCTTAGACGAGACATCAAGCTATAGTTATGAAAAAACTTATCGAAGGATTACACCGATTCCAAGCAGGTTATTTTAAAAGTCATCAGGATTTATTTGAAAGTTTATCTCACGGACAAAAGCCCCGTATCTTATTTATAACTTGCTCTGATTCTCGTATTGACCCAAATTTAATCACTCAAGCCAATGTCGGGGAATTATTTGTTATTCGTAATGCAGGTAATATTATTCCCCCCTTTGGAGCTACAAATGGCGGAGAAGGAGCGGCCGTAGAATATGCGATCGCAGCTTTGGGAATAGAACAAGTGATCGTCTGTGGTCATTCCCACTGTGGAGCGATGAAAGGATTATTAAAAATGTCCAAATTAGCAGAAGATATGCCCTTAGTTTACGAGTGGTTAAAACAAGCAGAAGCCACCCGCCGCCTGATAAAAGAGAACTATACTCATGTTCCCGAAGAGAATTTATTAAGAATTACCGTTGCGGAAAACGTCTTAACTCAACTAGAAAATCTTAGCACTTATCCCATTGTTCGTAGCAGACTACACCAAGGCAAATTATCTCTTCATGGATGGGTTTATAACATTGAAAGAGGAGAAGTATTAACCTATGATCCTGTAGTTCATGATTTTGTCACCTTAGAACAAAGAAACAACTCACAAGAACCAGAATATATCTATAATTTACACCCTAGTTGTTCTGTCTCTCAAGCAGAAGGTTGTCGAACTTATGGTATCGAGGAAGATAATAATAATCACAGCATTACTAATCACCAAATAGCCAACACTATCACCCATACTCAAAACAATGAAACCCCCAACCTACCTCGCTCTAACCGCCTCAGTCAAGAACAAGCAGAAAGAATTTATCGGGGTTCAAGATAGCACATCATCACCTATTGGAGAGAAATAAGATAGTATTCTGTTTTTGATAAAACTTAAGTGGGAATAGCCTCTCCGGGGCGTAATCTTGCCCATCTGCCCATATCCTCAGTAAAACTTGCACATCCTACCACATCCCATTCCATCTCAATATAATCTTGTTGAGGACGAATATTAACGTTTATAGAAGGTTCAACGGGTTCAAAATCGGGACTTTCCGTCAAATGGGGTTGTTGATGTTGAGCTTCTACCGCATAATAAGTATTACAGCGATCGACATACAAACAATTAACACAAATACACATAACTTTTTCAGGGGCTAATGTATCCTAACTATCACCTTAGCTCAAGTTCTTCATTTTCAACTATATTTCAAAAATTATTATCTATTTTAAAAAAATATTACAGAGAACTGCCAAACACCTCATTCTCTCTGCCTATCCACCATTCCCCCAACTTCATTAAATCTTGATGAATGTCCATTAATTGATTGATATATTCCGTTTCCGAAAGAGATTCCTTACTTTCTTCCAATTTTTTGAGTCTTAACTGTATTAACAACCAAGGTTTTGATATTCCTTGACTTTGCTCTATATATCTAGCTAAATCTTTACTATTCATGATAATGATTGATAATAATTATTTAAAATTTTATGGTAACATCAACAGATTATTTAACTTGTTGAGAAACCTATCTTAGTTGAACGAGTCTATTCATAACAATTATTTATTAAGAATTAATTTATGTTAGAGCTAATATCATTCTTCTTCAATCAACCATCACCTTCTATTATTCTCGCTCAAAATAATACCCCTGCCATAGTCACTGAAGAAAATAACACAATTCGCCCCCTCACAGGGGAATTAAACCAAATACCCGTATTTAACAGTAATAGCCCCGAATTAATTGTAGGAGAGGGAATTCTACTTTCTACTTTTCCTCCCGACAATAAAAATACCCCTAAAGCCCATTTAAACTATCCCTTACAAGGAAGATTCGATATTTTTGCTCATCATGTTGCCAAGGCAGTTGACGAAAATGACACTAGAACTCTTTATTTAGGTATAATTCTTCAAAATCCCACCAACAAAACAGTTACCATCGATATTTTGCAGGGAGCGAGTTATTTAAGCCAACCGGATGCCCCTTTCATTAAACAACCTTCTCTGGTGGAAAGCAGCAACACTTACGCAGGGCCAGGTAGTAGAGTAATGGGGGAAATATTACAAGAAAAACGCCAAGATATTTTTCCTGCTCAAATTACCTTAAAAGCAGGGGAAAGCAAAATGTTGTTAAATGCCCCTATTCCAGTACAAACCCTTGAACCAAAAATTAACGGGCGTTCAACTTATATGAGATTATTAAGTGATGGAGAAGTCTATGTAGCTAGTTTAGCTATGTATCGAGATGAAGAAAATAATCCCCCTAGTTTATCTCAATGGCAAGATTTATTAAGTAACGGGGAATTATCCGCCCCCAGAGATTTAGCACCAACTCCTCCCGATGCGACTGGAAAAAGGATTTATGGCAGGGTAGCAGGAGTATCTATTGGTAATCAATGGAAAACAGATTTAGTTGACTCTGTTAATAGCACAATTTTGACTATTCCCGAATCAGGAAAGGCTTTTTCCTATGGCTTAAGCACTTTAGTAGGAGGAACTTTTGGACTTAATCAAGTACAAACTGCACCTTTAGCTGTGAGATACCCAGATACCGCCTATAGCGCCCATGGAAATTACGGTGTCGAGTATAGTTTGACTTTGCCTCTGTTTAATCCTAACAATGAAAGTAAGACTGTTAATATTGCTTTTTCTACTCCTCTTAAGCAAGAGACTCCAGAAATTAATTTTTTTGAAAACCCACCAAATCAAGTCTTTTTCCGAGGATTAGTACAAGTTAAATATAATGATGATCAAAATATACCCCGTTGGCGTTATTTTCATTTAGTGCAGAATCGTGGACAAAAAGGAGAAAATTTAGTAACAGTGACAATACCTCCTCAAGGACAAAAGTTAGTATCCATAGACTTTCTTTATCCCCCTGATGCTACTCCTCCGCAAATCCTGACGGTGGAAACCAATTAATAAACATCAGTTTGGCTTAGAAATATCAAATAAGTACAGGTTTTAGGTTTCGGGTTGTATTTGCTTATCTCAAATTCAGGTTAGTTAGAAAAACAGTGCAATTAGAGCAAAATTTTAGGAGAATTTTCTTTGAGCCAAATCAAAAATCTTAAGCTATAATCAGGGCTATAGCTAATTATAAGAGTTAGTCAGCCTAGTTCCTTAATACTAATTAATTCCCAATTATTATTAGGAAGCGGGGGAACCAATTTAGGGGCTTATTTTTGGAGTATTTCCAGAAAAGAACATCTCTCAGTTCTCGTCCGTCAGCTAACCTCGTAGGCATTGAGAGGAGACTAAAGAATAGGTATTTGTAAAAACCTCCAATTCATTTAGGTATTCCTAATTGACAAAACTCTTCATCTATAAAATAATCCTTTTTGAATTTGGAGCAATTCAGATTATGAGTGTGAAATATATTAAATAGAATTTGTGATTGATTCTGATTAGTTAAATGTGAAATAGTAAAGGGTTTGTTGTGACTTATCTTTAAAAAATTTGAAATCCCTCAAAGAGCAAATACAAACTTTTGCTTATTTAATTTGAGCTACTTAATAGTATCTCTTTTTGATGCTTTTTGCCCGTTTTAATAAGTTTTAATTTGTTAAAAAACACCTCTTTCATAAGATCAATATTAAATATTTTTTGAGTTTATCAAATTTTAATTAAGCTGAATAATTGATTTTCATTTTAAAAAATAAAGTTTCGATCGAGAAAAACCGAGCTTTTATTTACTGGTCATTATCTACTTATCTACTCTCAAACTGTATTTTATTTCTTCATCAAAACCTAATTCTCTGAATAAACATAAATATCAAACATGAGCGAACTTTCTAGTATTATTTCCGCCTCAGTTTTTGTTATTGTTATTATTCTGATTATGTCAGAAAAATTGCATTTGACGATCGCAGCTTTATTAGGAGCATTAATTCTGATTTTCACCCATACAATTACTCTTACAGAAGCCGTTGAATTTATCAGTAAAAGCCATGCAACATTAGTTTTATTTTTTGGTGTAATGGTATTAATTAGGTCATTTGAACCGACCAAAATTTTCGAATATATTGCCACTAAAATGGTAATTATTGCTAAAGGTAGAGGAAAAGTCCTCATACTAGGAATCATCGGCATAACTACCCCCATTTGTGCAGTGCTTCCAAACGCCACAACCGTTATGCTTTTAGCTCCTTTAATTCCTCCCCTAGCAGAAGAAATTGGTGTTAATTTTGTTCCTCTATTAATTCTTATGGTATTTGTAGCTAATAGTGCAGGTCTAATTACCTTAGTAGGAGATCCAGCTACTTTTATTGTGGGAGATGCTATAAATATGACATTTCTCGAATATCTACAAAAGTTAACCCTCGGAGGTATTATTGCTGTTGTCAGTGTGGCCATAGTTGCTCCCATCTTATTCCGCAAAATTTGGAATACAAAATTCACCCACCTAGAAGATTTACCCCACCCTCAAGTTAATCATCCCAGAATGTTAATCCTTGGGGCTTTAATCATGGTTTTTGTGCTCACATTCTTTGTTATCGGCGATTCTCTGGCTATACCCATTTCCCCCGCTTCTGTGGCACTACTAGGGGCAACTTTGGCGTTACTATTAGCCCATCACAGTAAAATTGACACAGTTCATAATATTCTCAGAGATGTAGATTGGAGTACCCTTATTTTCTTTATGTCCATTTTTGTTTTAATCGGTAGTTTAGAAAAAACAGGGGTGGTAAGTCATTTATCAGGAATATTAGCATTAGTTTTGGGAAAAAATATTTTTGTTGGTTCTATACTATTAGTTTTTGTGGTGGGCATACTATCGAGCGTTGTCCCCAATATTCCGTTAGTGGTTGCGATGGTACCTTTACTAAAAGAATATTTAGTTAATGTTAATTTAGTTGACTCATCAATTCTTGATCCTAATTATACAGGACAACTACCCCCTGAAGTTTTACCTTTATTTTATGCCATGATGTTTGGAGCAACTTTGGGAGGAAATGGCACTTTAGTTGGTGCTTCTTCTAATATTGTGGCGGCGGGAATTGCAGAACAACATGGAAAGATAATTTCTTTTCACACTTTCTTAAAATATGGATTACCAATAATGACAGTACAATTAATTATTTCCTCAATTTATATTGGATCATTTTGGCTCTTTAAATAGGAAAAGGGCAAAGTAAAAAGGGGCAAGGGGCAAAAGGCAAACCCCTCTGTGTCTCCCCTTAAAAGAATACAAGGGCAAAAGTCTTTAATTAACACTAACTCCAAACTCATAACCCTTTCCCCATACTGTGCCACTCAAATCAAAAGTTTTTTATTGACTTTCATATGAAATATTACTATGATAACAATATACCCATAGGGGGGATATGAAAATGTTAGGGATATTAGTTAAAAATCAAATTTGGATTTTTTTTCTGAAAATATTTTAAGATTAAGTAAAGATAAGTAAAGAAATTATAAGCAATTTTGTTAAATCATACCTTGTTATCTCAATTAAGCACCTTATTACCATCTGTAGGGGAAATTATCTTTGATTTTCTCGTGGGTTGGTGGTGGGACAAAGAAAAGCGCAAAAGGATTCTTCTTTTTTCTTCATCGGCTTTTCTCGTTTCTATTCCTGTGTTTTTCCAAGCTCCTTTAGTAAGGATTTTTCCTTGGTTGAGTTTATTGTTAACTTTTGTGTGGGTTGCTTTAAGTTTTCACTGGCGTAAACAACCTGAAACTTACATCTGGGGAGATTTACTCTGGGGTTTTAGTTGGAGTTGGTTCTGTGGTTCAATTTATTGGGGATGGTTAAGATATTATCCTTCTGTTCATATTCCTATTGAGGCAATCGGTTTACCTTTCGCTATATGGGGAATTCGTAAGGGGTGGGGATTAATAGGTAATTATTTTTACCTTGGTTCTTTAATTGGTACTGCTATTACTGATTTATATTTTTATATTGATGGGTTAATTCCCTACTGGAAAGAGTTGATGGTAACTGATCCTACCCTAGTTAAACCTCTTTTACAAGGTGCGATCGCGCAAGTTCAAACTGTTTGGGGTATCAGTTGGGCAATTTTATTAGCGAACACCCTTTTGGGCATTAGTTTATGGGGATTGGTCAAGAAAAAGACTCATCATATAGTTTTTGCCAGTGCCGTTTTGAGTACTATTTTTACTGACGCTTTATTTTTGGTCGCCGCTTATTTGGGTATTAGTTAACCTAGACAAACAAAGGGCTAAGGGACAAGGGGTAAGAGGCGAAGGTAAATAGTTGAAATTAATAACTTCTAACTCTTAACTTAACACCGAATACCGAACTCCACCTGAGTTCGATGAAAAAAGTATCGAAAAATAAAGCGCCCTCGAGTTATCATCGAGCCAATTTTGGAATAAAAAACTATTAAATTTAGGAAAAACTCATTTAAAATCAATTTATTCAGCTTTTTTGTGAATAATTATTACTTTTAACTCCGAACTCCGAACTCCGAACTCCGAACTCAGGTAACTCCGAACTCCGAACTCATTACTTGTTTCTCCCTAAGCCCCTAATACCCCAACACCCTAAACCCGATACCTGTTGTGGTTGTCTAATATTTATCCTTTGTGAAAGTATATATTGAGATCCACAACTATTGAGCTAAAATGAAAAGGAAATATGCAAACATCTAAAACCTATACGAATAGGTGCTTTATTGTCTTTATATCCATAAGTAATAACACTTAGAAATCACCACTATTAGTAAACTATCTGAGGAAAGTTCCATGACTCAAACTTCCCCCCAATCCGATCGTCAAGAGCAAAAAAAAGCTAATCAAAATCAAGAATTATCCCCCTCACCATCGATACAAAAACAACCACCAAACCGCCCGAAAAATAGTCAGTCTTCCCAAAGTTTAATTCAATGGTGGCAAAGCAAAAATCTTAGGTTTAAAACTTCCTCGATCGCGATCGCATTAGGTTTAACACCGATTATAGTCGTAGGTAGTATTATTGGGATAACCACAAGCCAATCTTTTCGTGCAGAAATAGAAAGCGTACAGGAAGAAGAAGCTCAAATAATTAGTAAGGATGTCAATTTAATCATTAGTGACCGTTTTGCCCAAGTTCAGGGTATGGCGCAAGTAATACCAGAATTGTCTTCCTATCAACAAAAAGATAAAGCCAGATTACAAAAACAGTTAAACGAATTTAAAAGATTATATAGATATTTTGATAGTATTGCAGTTTTTGACGCAAATGTTGACCCACTAGCAGAAAGCAATGGGCTTTTTATGCCCAATCATAGCCAGAGAACTTATATTCAACGAGCAAAACAGGCAAAAGGAACAGTTGTCAGTGAACCAATTATTTCTGAGTGGGATGGTAATTATGGAATTTATTTTGCCTCCGCCCTTTTAGACCTAAATACCAATGAAATCACAGGTTATCTAAGGGCGAGAATCCCTGTGCAAGAATTACAAAAATTGATTGCTAAAACTGAAACCTACGAAGATAGCGGAGAAAATATCTATCTTGTGGACGGCAATAATCAAATATTTGTATCTTCTGATACTATTTACTCAACTAACGTTTCCACAACGGGAAGAAACACTACAGAAAAAGAAAGTACCATCGATTCTGTGAAATCCGTAGATCAAGTATTTCCTAAATTAAGATGGCAAGATTCATCTAATCAAGGCAACACCGTCGAAGATCGAAATCAAATTACAAAAACCAATCAAGTAGTAACCTATACTCCTATCAATGTGGATTTAGAAGCTAATCCTTTGAATTGGGGGCTGATTTTAGCAGGAGATACGAGTGTTGTTCTTGCCCCGGTTAATCGGATTACAACCTTTATCTTTTTAGGGATTCTCGTTTCAGGGGGAGTAGTTGGTTATATTGCCTATACCGTAGCAGGATTGGTTGTTAATCCCATTGAAAAAACCTCAAAAACTATTAAACAGATTGCAGAGGGAGACTTAGACGCATCATTAGATATTAAAGGAAGTGACGAGATTGCCCAATTGGGTAATAGCGTTAATGATATGACCTATCAGTTGAAAAACCTACTCGTAGAACAACAACTTTTAGCCAGTCAGTCTAATCTACTCAAGAATATTACCCTAGAGATGACAAAGGCTTTTAATGTTAATGAAGTTTTTGACATTGCTGTTAGAGAGATTCGTCAAGCACTACAGAGCGATCGCGTCATTGTCTATAGTTTTGATGATAATTGGCAGGGAACAATTATTGCTGAGTCTGTTGACTCTAAATACCCTCAATCATTAGGGGCAAAAATTCATGATCCTTGTTTTGAAGATAAATACGTTGATAAATATTTACAAGGCAGAGTTCAAGCAACTCCAGATATTTACAAAGCAGGACTCACAGACTGCCACCTCCGACAGTTAGAACCTTTTGCAGTTAAAGCTAATTTAGTTGCCCCAATTATTGTTGATAATAAACTCCTTGGCTTGTTAATTGCTCATCAATGTTCAAGTCCCAGAAATTGGACATCTCAGGAAGTGGACTTCTTTGGACAAACAGCAACTCAGATGGGGCCTGCTTTACAACGGGTTATTTTATTAGAATCTCAGCAATTAGATAGTTTATTATCTCAGCAGTTAAAAGATATTACCTTCAAAGTAGCCGAAGCCTTAAATCAGGATAAGGTATTTGAAGTGGCAACAAATATGGGTCGAGAAGCCTTAAACGCCAGTCGAGTCATTATTTACACCTTTGATGAAGATTGGAAAGGTACAGTTATTGTTGAATCTGTTGATCCTAAATATCCCAAGGCGCTGGGAGCAAAAATAAAAGATCCTTGTTTCGCTGATAAATACGTTGAGAAATATCAACAAGGTAGAGTTCAAGCTACTAACAACATTTATACTGCGGGTTTAACCAGTTGCCATATTCAACAGCTAGAACCTTTTGAAGTAAAAGCCAATTTAGTTACCCCCATTATTGTGGACGGTGAACTGCTAGGCTTATTAATTGCCCATCAATGTGATGCACCTCGTCAATGGACTCCTTCTGAATGTAATTTCCTGTCTCAATTAGCCACCCAAATAGGTCCTGCGTTAGAAAGAATCAGGCTTTTATATAAACAACAAGAATCTGAGTTAGAACAAAGAAAAGCACGGGAAACCATGCAACAAAGAGCATTAGAATTATTAATGCAGGTTGATCCCGTTTCTCAGGGAGATTTAACCATTCGGGCAACGGTGACAGAGGATGAAATTGGTACTATTGCTGACTCTTATAATGCCACCATTGAGAGTTTAAGAAAAATTGTAACTCAGGTACAAGGGGGTACAAGAGCAGTTAATCAGGTTGTTACGGAGCAGAACAACTATGTAGAAAATCTGGCACAAGAGGTAATTCGTCAGGCGGATGATATTAATGTTGCTTTAGAAAAAATTCAGATTTTGGCTTTTTCAGCCCGTACAGTATTAGATAATGCGGAACAAGCAGAAGAAGCAGTTAAACAGGCTAACCGCAGTGTAGAAGAAGGGGAAGTTGCCATGAACCGAACAGTGGACGGTATTTTGGCGATTAGAGAAACCGTTGCAGAAACAGCGAAAAAAGTAAAAAGACTAGGGGAGTCAACCCAAAAAATTTCTAAGGTTGTTAACCTGATTAGTAGTTTTGCGGATCAAACCAACCTATTAGCGTTGAATGCTTCTATTGAGGCGGCACACGCAGGGGAAGAAGGACGAGGTTTTGCGGTGGTAGCCGAAGAGGTTCGTTCCCTTGCTCGTCAGTCTGCTGAAGCGACGGCGGAAATTGAAAAGGTGGTTGCGGAAATTCAAGAAGAAACCAACGAAGTAGTAAAAGCGATGGAAACTGGTACTGAGCAGGTAGTTGAAGGAACAAAACTGGTGGAAGAAACCCGTCAAAGTCTGAACGATATTACGGCGGCATCTGCTTTAATTAGTCAACTGGTAACTGCGATCGCAGCTTCGGCGGCAGAACAGTCTCAAACCTCTGAATCCATTACCGAAACTATGGCAGAAGTAGCAGGGATTTCCAATGACACCTCTAATGCAGTGACTCAAGTTGCTCGTAGTTTCAAAAAGTTACAAAAAGTTGCTGATAGTTTACAAGAGACTATTAGTAAGTTTAAAGTGAGTTAGGGGTTCGGGGTTAGGAGTTCGGAGTTCGGGGTTTTATAAAAGTAGGGGAGTGGGGAGTAGGGAGAATTAAAAATTCAGAAATTTTCTAACATCTAACACCTGAAACCTGAAACCTATTTTCTACATTACTTATTACTCTTGCTGAAACTAAAACTTATAGTTAGAAGCTGAAAGCGTCACTGTAAGGCTGTTTCTGAGCTTATTCTGCGAAGCTAGTATTACCCCTGTTGCCTGTTCCCTTTTGCCTGTTGCCTGTTCCCTGCCTCGTCAGAGGCTCATTACTCATTACTTATTACTTGCCATGACTCAAGCACCAGAAAAACCAAGTTTACAATCCACAACTCAGGAAAAAGAAAATACTCCTCCTGTTTATGTCACAAAAAATCCCAAAATTCCCCCTGTGAAACCTATCTCCCCTGTGGTGAAATGGTTTTATGATTTATCTATTCGTAAAAAGCAATTATTCGTGGTAGTAGGAGCTCAAGCTCTTTCTTTTGCTGTACTTTTAGGGGTGGGAGTATTAGAAATCATTTCAGGGGGTAGAGAGCAACTTATTAATCAATCCAATTCTGAGTTAGAAGCTACCAAGATTAACTATGATATTAAAATTAATCAGATGGGCTTCGGTTTTCGGGGACAATCAGATAACGTTGCAATTATCAATGCGGCCTTAACTCGTGCTAATGGTAATAGTTTGACTTCTGCTCAACAAAGTTTAGTTAAACAAATTCTTCAAAACGAAATTACTGCTCGTAATATTGAGTATGCTACATTGGTAGGTGTAGATAAAAAAATAATTGTTAATGCGAACAATAATCGAACAGGGGAAGTTTTTGATCCCAATGGCTTAGTTTCTCAGGTTCTTAATAATCCTCAACAGATTAAAACAACGGAAATAGTTTCTTGGGAGGATTTACGAAAAGAGAATCCCCCCTTATTACCCCGTCTCACTCCCAATCAAGACGCAGTTATTCGTTATACTTTTACTCCTGTTGTGAATCCGAATAATCCTAATCAGGTAATTGGGGTTTTGGTATCAGGAGACGTAGTTAATGGTAAATATTCCATCGTTTTTGACACCATTAATGAGTTTAAGGGCGGATATAGTGCTGTTTATCAAGTTAATTCTGAAGATAATATTTCTTTAGCTAGTTCAGCTACTACTGATGAACAAACAATAGATGAACAAATTGCAAGTCAAAAGTTATTGGAATTAGCATTAAAAACTCCCAATGAAGCAGTTTATTTAAGGGATCAAGTGGGGGGAGAAACTTATACTTTTAGCGCCCAAGCTATTCAAAATAAGGCGGGAGAAACTGTGGCTATTTTGGTGCGTGGTACTCCAGAAAAAGCACTTAACCAAATTATTGCGAGTAGTTTAAAAACTCAGGGACAAACGGCACTAATTGTATTAATTCTTAATTTTATTCTAATCATTATTTTAGGAAGAGCGATCGCAAATCGTTTGGAACAATTACAGAAAACTACCGCTCAATTTGCGGAGGGTAACTATCGGGTAAGGGCAAATATTATTGGGCAGGATGAAATTGGTAATTTAGCGGATACCTTTAATTTACTCGCAGAAAATATTGAAAGTAATGAGTCGTTATTATTACTAGATGCGGAAAAAGCTAGTTTATTCCAAGAAATTACAGGGGCGAGGGTAGTTGATGAAGATGATATTAATCAGGTGTTCGATCGCAGTTTACCAAAAGCTAAAGAAATTTTAGAAGTTGATCGTCTTGTTATCTATCGCTTTAAGCCTAATTGGAGTGGTTACATTAGCAATGAAGCGGGAGATCAAGATTTACCCAGTGCTTTAAGTGAGCAGTTAAATGATCCCTGTATTCCCCTATCCTTAAGAGAAGCCTATATTAATGGTAGAGTAGTGGCAACAGAAAATGTTTATACCGCAGGATTTGCCCCCGAACATGAAGCCTTAATGCACCGCTTACAAATCAAATCCAATTTAGTTATTCCTATCATCAGTCAAGGACAACTATTTGCTTTATTTATTGCCCATCATTGTCGTCAACATCATCAATGGCAAGAAAAAGAAATTTCTTTCCTCAGTCAAATTGCTTTACGATACGGGGTAATTTTAGACCGGGTTAATATCTTAAAAGCCCAAATGACCTCGGCAACCCGAGCAGAACAACTCAAAGAAATAACCCTTAATTTAGCGGAGGGTTTAAGTCCGCAGGAGGTTATGGATACAGCAGTTTTAGAGACTCGTAAGGTGTTAAGATGCGATCGCACTATTGTTTATGAATTTGATGAAAAATGGCAAGGTACAATTATTGCTGAATCTGTAGCAGAAGGTTATCCCCAAGCCCTCGGAGCAAAAATTCATGATCCCTGCTTTGAAGAAGAATATGTAGAAAAATACTTGCAGGGCAGGGTTCAAGCAACCCCAGATATTTATAATGCAGGATTAACTTTATGTCACCTCAAACAATTAGAACCTTTTGAGGTAAAAGCCAACTTAGTCGCCCCCATTATCGTTAACCGTAAATTAATTGGTTTATTAATTTGTCACCAATGCTCAAACATAAGAGAATGGGAACTATCAGAAATTGATTTTATGACTCAAGTTGCCACTCAAGTAGGACTAGCTTTAGAAAGGGTAAAATTAATTGATTTACAGCTACAAGCAGAACAAGAACAAAGACAAGCAAAAGAGCTATTACAACAAAGAGCGTTAGAACTATTAATGCAAGTTGATCCTGTTTCTAAAGGGGATTTAACTATTCGTGCTACTGTTACAGAAGATGAAATCGGTACGATTGCTGACTCTTATAACGCAACCATTGAAAGTTTAAGACAAATTGTATCTCAAGTACAAAATGCGGCTTTAGAAGTAGCCCAAACCACCAGTAACAATGAAAGTGACATTGAAATTCTACGCTTAGAAATTGCTGAACAGGTAGAAAATATTGCTCAAGCCTTACAAACAGTAAATGCCATGAGCCGTTCTAGTAAAATTGTGGCAGAAAGTGCAGAACAAGCAGAAGAAGCCCTAATCAAAGCTCAAGAAAGCGTTGCTGTAGGAGATTCCGCCATGAATAAAACGGTGCGTTCAATTATGGACATTCGTGTTACCGTACAACAAGCCGCAGAGCAGGTTAAAAAGCTAGGGGATACTACCGAAAATATTTCCAATTTCGTATCTCTGATTGGCAGATTTGCCGCTCAAACTCACCTTTTGGCTTTGAAAGCATCCATTGAAGCCGCACGGGCTGGAGAGCAAGGACAGGGCTTTGCGGTAATTGCTGATGAGGTTCGGGCTTTAGCAACTCAGTCTGCTCAGGCAACGGCTGACATTGAAAAGTTAGTGACGGATATTCTTTCAGAAACTAAAGTGGTGGTAACTTCCATGGAAGAGGGCAATGAATTAGTTGTCGAGGGTAGTAAATTAGTAGAGGAAACCCGCCAAAGTCTTAACCAAATTACCGCCGCTACTGTACAGATTAACGAATTAGTAGAAGCGATCGCCGCCGCCGCTTTTGAACAGTCTGAAAACTCGGAAGAAGTTAGTATTACAATGGGAGATGTGGCAAAAGTAGCCGAAAAAACTAATTCCTCGGTAACTCAATTATCCCAATCTTTCGTTCAATTACAGGCTGTTGCTCAGAAACTTGAGTCTGATGTGGCTAAGTTTAAGGTTAATTAGAAAAGGTAGAAAAGGGCAAAGTTAAAAGGGCAAAGGGCAAAGGTAATAAACCATTAGTAATTAGTAACTTCAGCACTTTAAGAATTAGTTTCTTCTAATCCCCTAACCCCTAACTCCTGCCTATTATTCATTCTCAGGTAATTAATGATTTGGTTAATTGGTGGCACATCTGAAAGTGCAATTATTGCTCGTTTATTGTCTGATTTAAAGCAGGATTTTGTGGTGACAGTCACGACTGATTCTGCTTGTAAGTTATATGAGAATATTAATGATATTCAAGTTGTTGTTACTAAGTTATCTGTGGCACAGATGAGGGATTTTATTTCTGTTTGGCAAGTCTTTGCTATTATCGATGCTTCTCATCCCTTTGCTCTTGAGGTTTCCCAAAATATAATCCACTTAGTCACATCTTCTCAGGGCTTATGTTTACCTTATCTTCGTTATGAAAGGGAAACGGTAACTACTAATAATCACAATAATATTTTTTATTATCCAGATTTACAGTCTTTATTATCAGATAATTTGATTTTAAAGCAAAAAAAAGTTCTCTTAACTATAGGAGCGAAATATCTACACTTATTTAATTCATATCATCATCAAGCTCAATTTTATGCCCGTATTCTTCCCTATCAATCTTCTTTGGCATTGGCTGAAAAAGCTGGTTTTGGATGCGATCGCATCATCGCTATTCGTCCTCCTCTGAGTTTAGAATTAGAAAAAGCCTTGTGGCAATTATGGGGTATTGAGATGGTAGTTACCAAAGCAGGAGGAAAAGCAGGAGGAGAAGATATAAAATACCAGTTAGCAGAAGAATTAAATATTCCTCTGGTAGTGATTAAGCGCCCTTCCCTTAATTATCCTTTAATGGCTAAATCTGTTGAAGATGTGAAGGAATTTTTAAAGAGTTTTTGAGAAAATCTGTTAGCAATCTAATTTTGTTCGATAGATGTCGATTGATAGGATAAAGTGCAAATAAACTTAGGGTTTTAGGAGAGTAATCGGGTAGGATTCTTCTTAATTTCCCTTCTTGAAGATAAGATTCGATAATAAATCTTGGCAATATTGTTATACCTAAATCTGCGATCGCACCTTTGGCGAGAATTTCCCCGTTATTAGAACATAATCGACTTTTAATTTTGATGATTTTTTCTTCATCTCCTTTTGTTAATCTCCATAGATGAGAGGAATTAAAATAACCATATTGTAAACAAAAATGATTCTCTAATTCTTCAGGGGAATTTGGTTCACCATAATTTTGGATATATCCTTCCGAAGCACATAAAATTAACTCAATCTCAGCTAATTGATGAACTATTAAGCTAGAGGACTCTATTTTATCGGTAATTCTAATTACCATATCATAACCTTCGGCAATGGGATCAACAAAACGATCATCTAAACTAAGTTCCACTTTTAAGAGAGGATATTCTGCCATAAAAGATGCGATCGTATCTCCTAAATTAATTGTGCCAAAAGTCATGGGAGCATTAATCCTCAATTTACCTTGGGGACGTTGCTGTAAATTAGTAACCGCAATTTCTGCTTCCTCTAAATCCGCTAAAATTCCCGTGCAACGTTCATAAAAAGCTAAACCCGTTTGAGTAGGAGTGACATTACGAGTATTGCGGTGTAATAACTGCACCCCTAAATAAGTCTCCAAATTAAAAACCAACTTATTCACTGCCGAACGAGATATACCCAAAATGCGAGAAGCCTGAGCAAAACTACCCGACTCCACCACTAACACAAAACCTCTAATCTGATTAAATTTATCCATTTGTCAACTTTTATTCAACAATCAGTTAAATATAATATACATTGTCAACCAAAAAATAGAGAAGTATCATAGAAGATAAGAAAACAAATGGGAAAAAAACGATTACAACCATGATTACTATTCGCCCAAGTGAAGAAAGAGGAAAAGCCTATTTAGGATGGCTTGACAGTAAACATACTTTTTCTTTTGGTAGTTACTATGATCCTAATTACATGGGTTTTGCCAGTTTACGAGTAATCAATGAAGACAAAATTTCACCCACTCAAGGCTTTAACACCCATAGTCATCAAAACATGGAAATAATTACCTATGTTTTAGAGGGAGAATTAGAACATAAAGACAGTATCGGTAATGGTTCAATTATTCGCCCCGGTGATGTGCAAAGAATGTCTGCAGGTAGAGGAATCGCCCATAGTGAATTTAATCCCTCATCTCAAGAAACAGTCCATCTACTGCAAATTTGGATTCAACCAAATCAAATAGGAGTTGACCCCAGTTATGAACAAAAATACTTTGCCCATGATGAAAAACAAGGAAAATTAAGACTAATTGCTTCTGAAGATGGTAGAGAAGGATCTGTCAAAATTCACCAAGATGCTAGTCTTTATGTGACGCTTTTGGGCAAAAATGAAGAAATTAAGCATAATATTCCTGAAAATCGCTCTTTATGGTTACAAATAGTTAGAGGTTCAGGAAAAATTAACGGTCATATCGTTAATGTTGGTGATGGTGTTGCTATCACTCAAGAAAAGAAATTAGACTTTATAGCTACTGAAGATAATACAGAAATTTTATTATTTGATCTAGCCTAGAATATTTCCATCCAATGACTTTCAAAAAGGAGAATTAAGAATCCAATGAATACATTAGAAGCAATCTATCAACGTCGCTCCGTTAAAGCCTTTGATCCTAATCACAAAATTACCCCAGAAGAAGAAAAACAACTGCTAGAGGCAACAATCCAAGCCCCAACCAGTTTTAATATTCAACATTGGCGTTTTGTAATTCTCCGAGATCCCCAATTAAGACAAAAAATTCGTCAAGAATATGGTAACAATCAAGCTCAAATGACTGATGCCTCTCTTTTGATTCTATTTACTGCCGACGTAAAAGCATGGCAAAAAAATCCTTCTCGCTATTGGCAAAATGCCCCTCAAGAGGTAGCGGATTTATTGGTTAACTGGATTGCACCTTTCCATGAAGGTAGAGAATGGTTACAGAGAGACGAAGCCCAACGCTCCATCGGTATGGCAATGCAAAATTTAATGTTAGCGGCAAAAGACATGGGTTATGATTCTTGTCCGATGATTGGCTTTGACATTGAGAAAGTGGCGGAGTTAGTCAATTTGCCAGAAGATTATGTTATTGGTCCTATGGTAGCAATTGGGAAAAAAATTAAAGAACCCTGGCCTAAACCCGGACAAATTCCCTTGGAGGATTTAATAGTAGAAAATTCTTTTTAAGGGAAATTACTTATTTTGTTGACGTAAAACTCCCATTTAATTAATTAAAACTTCAATGATTAGTGGCAATAATATGTAAATCAATTTGTTTTTTCCAGATTAATCTCATCAATTTTCGAGTAAAAGAGCCTCTAAGTAAACTTTTCCACACAGACTGTTGACTTTCACCAATGACGATTTGGGTAATTTTTTCCTTTTCAGCAATAAATGCGATCGCACTTGGCACGTTATAATCTTCTATACGCAAGAAAGTACCTTCAAAATCTCGGCAAAGTTGTTGACAAGTTTCGATGTGTAAGGCTTCTGTTTTAGAGAGAAAATGATCAGGATTTTTAACAAATAAAACAAAAAGAGGGGCATTCATATAATTAGCCAATCTAGCACCCCGTCGTAATAAGCGTAAGGAATTAGGATAAGTAGAAACGCAAACTAAAACTCTTTCTTGAATGGGGTATGATTCAGTTGCAGAAAAAGACTCTTGGGCTTCTTCCTCCACTGTGTCAGCCACTTCTCGCAATGCTAACTCTCTCAAGGCGATTAAATTTTTACGTTGGAAGAAATTTTGTAAAGATTGCTCAATTTTGTTACTAGCATAAATTTTACCGGTTAATAGGCGTTCTTCGAGAGTTTCTGGGGTAACATCAATAACGACTACTTGATCAGCTTCTTCTAAAATGCGATCTGGAATACGTTCTCGAACTACTACGCCCGTAATTTTAGCCACAAGATCATTGAGACTTTCTAAATGTTGAATATTGACTGTAGAATAGACATCAATTCCAGCTTTGAGAATTTCCTCCACATCTTGATAACGCTTTAGATAACGAGAGTTAGGAATATTAGTATGGGCTAATTCGTCAATTAAAACCAATTGGGGATTTCTATTTATAATCCCCTCGGTATCCATTTCCGTTAAAGTTTGACTACCTTGATTAATAGACTGACGGGGTATAACTTCCAAACCTTTAGCTTGTAATAAAGTCTCTTGACGGTTGTGGGTTTCTAAAAGTCCGATAACTACGTCAATACCTTGTTGTTTAAGACTTTTAGCTTCCTGTAACATTTTATAGGTTTTGCCAACTCCCGGAGCCATACCTATAAATATTTTATGCTTACCTAGCTTTTGGTTCATTTTTTTCTCGCAAAGACACAAAGTCACAAAGAAGTGTTAAAGGTTATCAAGAGCTAGATTAAGTTTTAGTACATTTACTCTAGGTTCGCCAAAAATACCTAAAAATCGTTCTTCCGTATGGCTTTTAACTAAGTCTTGTAGCTTATTGGGTTCAAGATTTCGTGCGATCGCAACTCTTTCAACTTGATTTAAAGCAGATTCAGGGGTAATATGGGGATCTAAACCAGAGCCTGAAGTGTAAACTAGATCAATAGTAGGATTAATCTTAGCTGAATTTAACACATCAACTTGGGCAGTAATAAATTCCATTAGTTCAGGATTACTAGGGGCTAAATTACTTGCACCAGATACCCCCGTATCACCAGCATCATCACCTGTACTGTAGTTAATAACACTAGGACGACTCCAGAAATACTGATCAGATTTGAAGGGTTGCCCAATTAAACTAGAACCAATAATATTATTTTGATTATCTTTAATTAAACTGCCATTAGCTTGAAAAGGGATAAATATTTGTCCAAAAAGTAAAATAAATAAAGGATACATAATTGCTGTGATTAACCATAAAATAAGAGTTGCACGAATGGCTTTAGTAAAATCGTTAATAGAAAGCATTGTAGTTATTCTCCGTTAAAAAAATGGTATATTTTGATCTTGCAAAAACACAAAGAAGAAAGAAACGAAACAAAATTAAAACTTTTCGGGTTGAAAAATAACGACAAAAAGGTAAATAAATAAACTAATTGTCACTAATCCTAATAGTCCTAAAGCATAGGATTGTCCCTTAGAAAAAACCTGATTTGTATTGGCATAAACTAGAGGTGAAATCAATATATTAACCACTAAAATCGAGAACAAATAAACAGATAACTTATCAGAAAAAAATCTACTTTTCATAATCTTAAAAACCGTAAGTAACAGAAATCAGAAATAGATAAAACAACCTTTGCACTCTTTTAGAGACTTTTCACCTTTGCTCATCGAGGCGTGAGATTAAGCCAAACCTACAGCACTAACCATCATGTCAATAACTTTAATGGCAATAAAAGGGGCAATTACACCACCTAAACCATAGATTAAGATATTTCGTTGCAATAATTGATCAGCAGTCAAAGCTCGAAATTTAACACCCTTGAGTGCAATGGGAATTAACGCAGGAATAATCAAAGCATTGTAAATTAAAGCCGATAAAATAGCGGATTGAGTACTACTTAAATCCATAATATTTAATGCCCCAATTCCCGTACTAGCAAAAATTGCGGGGATAATGGCAAAGTACTTGGCAACGTCATTGGCGATCGAAAATGTAGTTAAAGCACCACGAGTGATAAGTAACTGTTTACCGATGGTGACAATATCAATTAACTTAGTGGGATCGGAATCTAAATCCACCATGTTAGCGGCTTCTTTGGCGGCTTGTGTGCCAGAGTTCATAGCAACACCCACGTTAGCTTGAGCAAGGGCTGGAGCATCATTTGTACCATCTCCCGTCATAGCCACCAGTTTACCTTCTGCTTGTTCACGGCGGATTACTTCGATTTTGTCTTCGGGAGTAGCTTCAGCAATAAAGTCATCTACTCCTGCTTCTTGGGCAATGACAGATGCAGTAATTTGATTATCCCCTGTTAACATAATAGTACGAATACCCATGCGACGCATTTGGTCAAAACGTTCTCGGATACCGGGTTTAATAATATCTTTAAGATAAATTACGCCGAAAATATCACTACCCTGACAGACGGCCAGAGGAGTACCACCTAAACGGGATACTTTTTCGTAGGTGCGATCGAGATCATTGGAAACATTACCACCTCTGGAACGCACAAAACCTTTGATGGCATCCACTGCACCTTTACGAATTTCGATACCAGTGTCTAAATCTGTACCACTCATACGAGTACGAGCAGAAAATTCAATGCCTGTAGCCGTATTAATATCAAAATCAACTTGAGAGCCTAATTGTTGAGCTAAATCAACGATCGATCTTCCTTCGGGGGTCTCGTCAAAAAGACTGGAAATCAAAGCAATATTCGCTACTTCGGCCAAAGTATGACCATTGACAGGGATAAACTCCTCTGCTAAACGATTACCTAATGTAATAGTACCTGTTTTGTCTAATACTAGAGTATTAATATCCCCACAGGCTTCCACGGCTCTGCCGGAAGTAGCAATGACATTAAATTGAGAAACTCGATCCATTCCTGCAATGCCGATCGCACTCAGTAAACCACCGATAGTAGTGGGAATGAGAGCAACTAACAGAGAAATCAACACAGCAATACTAACAGGATTATTCACATAATTAGCGATGGGAGGCATAGTAGCGATAACGATTAAGAAAACCTGCGTCAAAACCGCTAAAAGTACCGTTAAAGCTATTTCATTGGGGGTTTTGCTTCTTTGCGCCCCTTCGACCAAATTGATCATGCGATCGATAAAACCCTTACCCGGATCAGCCGTAACCCTTATAACTAGCTCATCAGAAATAATACGAGTACCACCAGTCACCGAACTAGCAATATCCGTACCCGGTTGCTTTAAAACAGGAGCAGATTCCCCTGTAATAGCGGATTCATCCACCGAAGCCATGCCACCGATGACCTCACCATCGGTAGGAATTATATCCCCCGCAATGACCTTTATTTGGTCATCTCGTTTTAAACTGGTAGAATTAACCTCTTTAATTAAGCCATTAGGAAGAATGAGACGGGCGATCGTATCGCTTTTAGTAGCACGGAGAGCATCCGCTTGAGCTTTACCCCTACCTTCTGCCACCGCTTCTGCAAAATTAGCAAATAAGACAGTTGAGAATAAAATAAGAGTTATTAAACCGTTAAAAAGTCTTTGATTAGAGTCATTAAAATCACCAAAAAGACTAGGATTTATTGTTACTAAAAAGGTGATAATTGTGCCAATCCAGACAAGAAACATGACGGGATTTTTGATGGCAATTTTAGGATTTAATTTGACAAAAGATTGTTTAATTGCTCTGGTATAAAGCCCTTGATTTTTGGCTTTGGGTGTATGTTTTCGTTGCGATCGAGGTGGTTTATTCATGATAGGATGAAGAATATACAATTAAAATTCAGTAGTTATGAAAATTAAAGTTTTAGTGTGGCAAGAGGATGATGTTTGGTGTGCAAGTGTACCTTCTCTTAAAGGTTGTCATACTTGGGGAGAA